>DWXF01000023.1 GCA_019119335.1 Candidatus Flavonifractor merdavium | reverse complement strand
AAACGGGTATCAAAGGACGGGGAGTGGAGCTGTGCCTTAAAATTTGACGGCAATGATCCAGACAATCCATACAATGCAGACCTGTGTCAATTTTTAGAGCAGTATGCGTTGCAAAGGCACCGCCTGGAGAGCTATTGGACAACTAACGAGGCATTTGATTCATGGCTGGATGGAAGCCTGTCCTATTATGCGGCAGAGGTGCTCCAGGACAAAGAACGTGAAGATCTGCCGTATGCAGAACGTATTAAGCGGAGGAATGAACTGGAGCAGCAGCGCCTGGAGGCACGAAAAAAGGCTGCCCTTGCGGACAGCGACAAATCAGAGGAATGATACCGGGAGTTCCCTTTATCATATATTTTATTCTCCTGGGCGAAAGGAAGTTTGATAGTTTTTGAGATTACCCAACGGATATGGAAGCGTCAAGAAAATGTCCGGAAAGCGAAGAAGGCCCTATGCGGTAAAGAAAACGGTAGGGTGGCACTATGATCCCGTAAAAGACAGACAGGTGCAGGAGCAGATCACCATTGGCTATGCGGCAACCAGAGCAGAGGGGCTGCAAATGCTGGCAGAGTACAACAACAATCCCTTTGACGTCAAGGCATCCAAAGTTACCTTTCAAGAGGTCTATGAGCGTTGGTCAAAGGAGAAGTTTCCCACCATCTCCAACTCCAATGTGAAGGGCTATGAGGCATCTTATCGGGTATGTGGAACGCTTTATAGCAAGGTGTTCCGGGATATTCGGCTGATGGAACTTCAATTTGTGGTGGATACCTGCGGGAAGAATTGCCCCACTCTGAAAAAGCTCAAGGGGCTGTTAAACCAGCTGTATGCCTACGCCATGAAAAACGACATCTGCAACAAGGATTACTCCGAGTTTGTGGATTTGAGCCGGTACAAGGATAAGAACCCCAACAAGCGTGACCGGAACAAGTTCACAAAGGAGCAGATTACCCGACTGTGGGAGCTTGCAGAGGACCCGTACTATCAGATCGTGCTGATGCTGATCTACAACGGCTGCCGCATCTCGGAGTTCCTCGACTTGAAGAAGGAAAACGTACATCTGGAAGAACAGTACTTTGATGTGATCGCCAGCAAAACCGAAAACGGCCTGCGGAAGGTTCCCATCGCTGACAAGGTGCTGCCATTCTACAAAGCGTGGTATGAAGGTTCTCAGTGTGAATATCTGCTCCATACGCCGGAACAGCGGCACTTTGATTATAGAAACTACTATGACAGTTACTTTACACCCCTAATGGAGCAGCTTGGATATGACCAGACGCCGCACTGCACCCGGCACACCTGCATCTCCATGCTGACAGAGGCGCACGTAGACCAAACCATGATTAAGAAGATTGTGGGACACTCTGGTGCCATGACGCTCACCGAACGTGTCTACACCCACCTGGATATTGAAACACTGGTGGAGGCAATCAACAGGATTTAAGAGAAGATGGAGAAACCGCACAGCACAAAAAAAGCAGGAGATACGCTCCTTGCGGAACGATCTCCTGCTTCATTAGTCTTTTGTTTTCGCTTGCGATTTTTGTTCCTTGTGTGCTCCTTGTATGCTCCTTACAGAAGAAAACGGAACACATTTGAGGAATGCTCACAGCGCCAAAACCATCCCATTTTCTGCAAAACAGTGTCCAAAGACGTACTGAAATGCAGGGAAAGGTAAGTGAAATCAGCGCTTGCTGAACTGGGGAGCGCGACGGGCAGCCTTCAGGCCGTATTTCTTACGCTCCTTCATACGAGGATCGCGGGTCAGGAAACCGGCAGCCTTCAGGGCGGCGCGGTACTCAGGGTTGACCTGCAGCAGGGCACGGGAGATGCCGTGGCGGATGGCGCCGGCCTGGCCGGTCACGCCGCCGCCGGTGACGGTGGCCTCGATGTCCACCTTGCCCATGGTGTCGGTGGTGGCCAGAGGCTGACGCACGATCAGCTTCAGGGTCTCCAGGCCGAAGTAGTCGTCAATATCCCGGCCGTTGATGGTGATGGCGCCGGTGCCATTGGGGAACAGATGCACACGGGCCACGGAGGACTTCCGGCGGCCGGTGCCGTACAGATAAGGCTTCTTGCTCTTATACATTCTCTTGTACCTCCTGCTTAGTTGGCAGCCCAGGCTTCGGGCTTCTGGGCGGTGTGAGGATGCTCAGCGCCGCGGTAGATGTGCAGGCGGGACAGAGAATCCTTGGTGATGATGTTGCGGGGCATCATGCCGCGGACGGCCACACGCATGGCCAGCTCGGGCTTCTGCTGCATCAGCAGGCGGTAGGGGGTCTCCTTCAGGCCGCCCACCCAGCCGGAGTGGGTGCGGTAGTACTTCTGCTCCAGCTTCTTGCCGGTCAGAACGGCCTTCTCAGCGTTGACGATCACGACGTAGTCGCCGCAGTCGGCGTGGGGGGTGTACTCGGGCTTGTGCTTGCCCCGCAGCAGGGTGGCGGCGGTGGCGGCAGTCTTGCCCAGGGGCTTACCAGCCGCATCGAGGATATACCACTTGCGGACGATGTTCCCCTTGTTGGCCATAAAAGTGGACATGGTGAAACCTCCAATTTGTTGATATCTAAAAAATATGTCTAAACAGAATACAGGCCCCAATCTTTACGATTGGAGCGTTTTGTATTATAATACCCTAGTTCCAAAGTGTCAACACGTTTTCCGGTTTTTTTAAATTGCGAATTGCTTTTCTCTTGTTTTCTCGCTATTGCTCTTTTGATCTCCCGTTTTCTCCGTTTCATTTTTTGATTTTTTCGAGGTGTCTATGAACAAGATATTGAGCTATGTCCGCCGCTGCGTGGAGGACTACGATATGATCCAGCCCGGCGACCGGGTAGCGGTGGGGGTGTCCGGCGGCAAGGACTCCCTGGTGCTCCTCACCGCCCTGGCCCGTCTGCGGGAGTTCTACCCCAAGCCCTTCACCGTGGAGGCCTACACCCTGGACATGGGCCATGTGGACGGGGGCGTTGGCATGGACTTCACCCAGGTGGCGGAATATTGTAAGGAGATTGACGTACCCTTCACCCTCCTTCCCTCAGAGATCCACCACATTATTTTTGACCTGCGGAAGGAGAAAAACCCCTGCTCCATGTGCGCCAAAATGCGGCGGGGCGCCCTCCACAACGCCCTGAAGGAGCACGGCATCTCCAAAATCGCCCTGGGTCACCACTTTGACGACGCAGTGGAGACCTTCTTCCTCTCCCTGTTCTACGAGGGGCGGCTGTCCTGCTTCCAGCCGGTGACCTGGCTGGACCGGACGGGCATCAGCCAGATCCGCCCCCTGCTCTACTGCGGGGAGGGCCTCATCCGCAACGCCGCCCAGCGCAACCACCTGCCTGTGGTGTTCAACCCCTGCCCCGCCGACGGCTACACCAAGCGGCAGGAGGTCAAGGAGCTGATCAAAACCTTGGATAAACAGTATCCCGGCTTGAAAAGCCGGGTGTTTGGGGCCATGCAGGGCCTGCCCCTCCCCGCCTGGGGCCCGGTGGAGCACCGCCGGGTGCCGCCCCCGGAGGAGCCCTGAGCAAAGTCCCCGGAATGGGTCTGTCCCGTTCCGGGGACCTTTCTATTTCCATCTACTCCCTCTTGATTCGCACGTTTGTTCGAGTTATAATACTCGTACTAGAGTTCGAGAAAGGAGGGGCCGCCGTGGAGCTGCTGGACAAGCTGACCATTCTGGCCGACGCCGCCAAATATGACGCCGCCTGCACCTCCAGCGGGGTGGACCGGGGGAGCGGCCGGGGCGGGCTGGGCAGCACCATGGCCGCCGGGTGCTGTCACTCCTTCTCCGCCGACGGCCGGTGTATCTCCTTATTAAAGGTACTGATGACCAACCGGTGCATCTACGACTGCCAGTACTGCGTCAACCGCCGGTCCAACGACCTGCCCCGCACCGCCTTTACCCCCCGGGAACTGGCGGAGCTCACCATCGGCTTCTACCGGCGCAACTATATTGAGGGGCTGTTCCTCTCCTCCGCCGTGTGGGGCAGCCCCGACCACACCACCGAGGCCATGGTCCAGGCCCTCCGTCTGCTGCGTGAGGAATACGGTTTTCATGGCTACATCCACGCCAAGGCCATCCCCGGGGCCGACCCGGGGCTTACCCGGCAGCTGGGGTTGCTGGCCGACCGTCTCAGCGTCAACATCGAGCTGCCCAGCGAGGACAGCCTGACCAGGCTGTGCCCCGACAAGCGGAAGGGGGCCATTCTGGCCCCCATGGCCCAGATCCGGGACGGCATCCAGGTATCCAAGGGGGAGCTGGTCAAATACAGGCACGCTCCCCGGTTCGCCCCGGCGGGCCAGTCCACCCAAATGATCATCGGGGCCACGCCGGAGAGCGACCGGCATATCCTCACCCTCACCCAGGCGCTGTACGACAAGTATAAGCTCAAGCGGGTGTTTTACTCGGCCTACATGCCGGTGTCGGACAGCGCCCTCCTCCCCGCCCGGCAGGACTTCAAGCCCCCTCTGCTGCGGGAGCACCGGCTGTATCAGGCCGACTGGCTGCTGCGGTTCTACCACTTCCGGGCGGAGGAGCTGCTGGACGAAAACCAGCCCAACTTCAACCCCCTGGTGGACCCCAAGTGCTCCTGGGCTCTGGGGCACATGGAGTTTTTCCCGGTGGAGGTCAACCGGGCGGACTACGAAGCCCTGCTGCGGGTGCCCGGCATCGGGGTGGTGTCCGCCCGGCGGATCCTCACCGCCCGGCGGTGCGGACCCCTCACCTTTGAGGGTCTGAAAAAGCTGGGGGTAGTGCTGAAGCGGGCCCAATACTTCCTCACCTGCTCGGGAAAAATGCTGGAGGGGCTGCGGGTTAGCCCTGACGGGGTGCTCCGCCATCTGGTGGCCCAGGAGCGGCCCATGCTGGCACAGGGGGCACCGGAGCAGCTGTCGCTGTTTGAACAGACGGGATAAGGAGGCGCCCATGGAATGGTCACAGGTCAGCTATCACTATGACGGCAGCTTCGCCGGGTTTTTGTGCTGCGTGTTTGCGGCCTACCTCCACAAGGAGGCCCCGGCCTGCTTTCTGGGGCCGGAGGACGGGCGGTTCTCCCTGTGGCCGGAGCGGGAGATCGCCACCGACCAGGCCCACGCCAAACGGGTCTACCAGTCCCTGGACAATAAAATCGGCGTCCAGGGGCGGCAGCTGGTGGTCAACGGGTTTCTCACCTGCCTGCCGGAGAAGGAGCTGGCCCTGTGGGAATTTCTCCGGCTGGGCTATGAGCGGGGGCCGGGGGTGGTGCGGGACCTTACCGACGACCGGGTGAACCGCCTGACCCGGGCAGTCCAGCACCTCACCGGAGAGGCCCATCTGCTGAAGGGCTTCACCCGCTTTTCCGAGCAGGACGGTCTGCTGATTGGCGAAATTGAACCCAAAAACCGGGTGCTCCCCCTGCTGCGCCCCCACTTCTGTACCCGGTACAGCCGGGAGTCCTTTGTGCTCTACGACCGCACCCACAAAGAGGCCCTGTTTTACCAGCCGGGCCGGTGGGCCATCGTTCCCCTGGCGGAATTTCACCTGGAGCAGCCGGGGCAGGAGGAACTGGACTACCGGCGGCTGTGGCGGCGGTTTTACGACACCATTGCCATCGAGGGCCGGTACAATCCCAAGTGCCGCATGACCCACATGCCCAAGCGGTACTGGCACACCATGACGGAATTCCAGACGGAGCAGGAGGGTTTGTCATTATGAAACAGGTACGAATTACTGTACTACGTAAACAGCTCTATGAAGATTTGATTGTTCAATTTCTTTCCGAGCCGCCTGCGGAGTGTGTCTGCGATTTTTTTGAGGTGGGGGACAGTTTCCTCTACACTGGCGGAGCTGAAATGCCCGCTGGGTTCTGTCCCTGGGCCTGGATCGACATTTACCGCACCGTCTCGGCCCTCTCCTGTGGGGCCACCTATACCCCCTGGCAGCAAAAAGAAGGAACTTCTGTGGTGTGCTGCACCGACGGTATTCGCCCGGTCACCTTCCTTTTGGAGGCCGTGGAAGTATAACAACAATAGAAGGCCCCGCTTCGCGCTGTGCGCGGAGCGGGGCCTTGGATCACGTTCAGGTAATCAGGTAATAGCCCGTGGGGGCCCGGAAGCGGGTCTGCATGGGCATCTGAACAGGCTCGCCCTTGAAATCCCGGTCAAACCAGCAGGGCACGGGATGCTCGGCCTCAATGGCCCGGAAAAAGGCGGTGAGCTGCTTGGCCGTCTCGGGGACGGCCCCCTCCATCAGCCGGTCCAGGTGGGCGTTGCTCTCCACCGCGGAGGGATGGGGCTTGCGCTTCAGGGCCACGCCCTTGGCGGAGCGGATGGGCAGCGCGTGACTCACCGCGCCGATCACCCGGCCGGCGGCCCGGCCGTTGGAACGGGCAAAAATATTCAGATACAAATGCATGGAGCGGCAGGCCCAGTGCATCTGTCTGGGAGACGCACTGGCATAGGCCCGGGCAGCCGCGTCCCACACCTTGGAGCGGCGGCCGGGGATGGTGGGCAGATAGGCCTTTTCAAAGCCGTCCAGGCCGTCGTTTTCAATGAGCATCCGGTCGTACTCTCCCTCCATGGCCATGTGGGAGATGGGACCGTCCACAGCCCGCTGGTTCACATACCCGTGGCAGGCGCTATCCAGGGCCAGGTGGCACAAAAAACCCGCCCCGTAGCCCACCGACATGGGCACGCCATCCTCAATGGCCTGGCGCAGCCGCTCCACCGCCGGCAGGGCGGAGTTGCGGTGCATCCTGACTCCCTCCCGCCGGACGGCGTTGGGGCGGATGGGCTGGTAAAAAAACAGGGGATCGGGACCCAAACAACCCAGGTCGAAGGCCTCCCGCTCCTGGCCAATGGCGCGGGCCAGCTCCTCCGGCAGGTCCGCCAGCACTCTGTCTCCAAATTTCAGATGGGCGTAATAATTCGGCATAGTTGGCGTTCGTTCCTCCTTATGTATCCGCACAAACAATCCCAACTATTTTATTATAGCACCCTGAAACAGGAGGGGCAAATAGAAAAGGCATGCCGGAGTGAGAATTCCGGCATGCCTTTTTGTGGGTTTTGCTCAACCGCCCAGGTAGGCTTTTTTCACGGCCTCGTCGGCCAGCAGCTCCTTGCCGGGGCCGGAGAGGGTAACCCGTCCGGTCTCCAGCACGTAGCCCCGGTCGGCCACGCTGAGGGCCATCTGGGCGTTCTGCTCCACCAGCAGAATGGTGGTGCCCGCCTGGTGGAGCTGCTTGATGATGTCGAAGATCTGCTCCACCAGAATGGGGGCCAGACCCATGGAGGGCTCATCCAGCATCAGCAGCTTGGGGTTGGACATGAGGGCCCGGCCCATGGCCAGCATCTGCTGCTCGCCGCCGGACAGAGTGCCCGCCACCTGTCTCCGCCGCTCCTTCAGCCGGGGGAACTGGGCGTACACCTTTTCCATGTTGGGGGCGATGGTGGAGTTGGGCTGGGTAAAGGCGCCCATCTCCAGGTTCTCCTCCACCGTCATCTGGAGGAACACCCGCCGTCCCTCGGGCACCTGAGCCAGGCCGTGGGCCACCAGCTTGTCGGGGGGCACGCTGCCGATGTCCTTGCCCATGAACTCGATGGAACCGGTGCGGGAGCGGAGCAGGCCGGAGATGGTCTGCAGGGTGGTGGACTTGCCGGCGCCGTTGGCGCCGATGAGGGTGACGACCTCGCCGTCGTTGACCTCAAAGGACACATCCTTGATGGCGTGGATGGCGCCGTAGTAGACGTTGATGTTGTTGACCTTCAGCATGGCCTCAGCCCTCCTTCTTCTGGCTGCCCAGATAGGCCTCCACCACCTTGGGGTTGGCCTGGATCTCGGCGGGGGTGCCCTTGGCGATGACCTGGCCGAAGTTGAGCACGCAGATGCCCTCGCAGATGCCCATGACCAGGCTCATGTCGTGCTCGATGAGCATAATGGCAATCTGGAAGGTATCCCGGATCTTCAGGATGTTCTCCATCAAATCGGCGGTCTCGGAGGGGTTCATGCCCGCCGCCGGCTCGTCCAGCAGCAGCAGGGAGGGGTTGGTGGCCAGGGCCCGGATAATCTCCAGCCGGCGCTGGGCGCCGTAGGGCAGGCTGCCTGCCTGGTGGTTGGCCAGATCCTGCATGTCGAAAATGCTCAGCAGCTCCATGGCGCTCTCGTGGGCCAGCTTCTCCTTCTTCCAGTAGCCGGGCAGGCGGAGCACCCCGCTCCACATGGGGTAGCGGATCTGGTTGTGGAGGCCGATTTTCACGTTGTCCTCCACGGTGAGCTTGTCGAACAGCCGGATATTCTGGAAGGTACGGGCGATACCCGCCTTGTTCACCTGCACGGTGTTCATGCCGTGGGTGTCCTTGCCGTCCAGCAGGATGGTGCCCCGGGTGGGCTGGTACACCTTGGTCAGCAGGTTGAACACCGTGGTCTTGCCCGCGCCGTTGGGGCCGATGAGGCCGGCGATCTCGGTGCGGCCCACGGCCAGGTTGAACTCGTTGACGGCGGTGAGGCCGCCGAAGTCGATGCCCAGGTGCTGACACTCCAGAATGGGGGGCTTATCCACGTCCCGCTCGGGGACGATGGAATGGCTGGGCACAGGCACCATCTTGGTGGGCTGTCTGTTTTTAAGCCGCTCGTTCACTGTACCGCGCCTCCCTTCTGCGCCTCTTCCTTCCTGGCCTTCCGGCCGGCAAAGGTAAACACGCTCTTGAGCATGGGGTTGTTGGTGACCAGCATCACCAGGATCAGGACGATGGCGTACACCAGCATCCGGTACTCATCCAGATTGAAGTTGCGCAGCAGCTCGGGCAGGTAGGTGAGGAAGGCGGCGGCGATGATGGAGCCGCGGATGTTGCCGATGCCGCCCAGCACCACGAACACCAGAATCAGGATGGAGGTATTGAAGTCAAACTTCTTGGGGGCCATGGAGGAGTAGTTCATGGCGTACAGCACGCCGGCGGCTCCCGCCAGCACGGCGGAGGTAACAAAGGCCATCAGCTTGTACTTGGTGGCCCCGATGCCCACGCTCTCGGCAGCGATGCGGTTGTCCCGCAGGGCCATGATGGCCCGGCCGGAGCGGCTGTTGATCAGGTTGAGGGCGATGGTCAGGGTGATGAGCACCAGGATAAAGCCGGCGGTGAAGGTGGCCAGCTTCACGTTGGTGGTAAAGCCCATGGGCCCCTTCAGGATGGACTTGCCCCCCTCGGCCAGGTTGAGGGCCATCTCATTCTGCAGGGAAAAGTGGAGGCCGTTTTCATCCACGCCCACATAGAGCACGTTGAAGATGTTGCGGATGATCTCGCCGAAGGCCAGGGTGACGATAGCCAGATAGTCGCCCCGGAGCCGGAGCACCGGCACGCCCACGATGACGCCGGCCACACCGGCCAGCACCGCCCCCACCACCATGGCGATGGCCAGACGGAGGCCGTCGTTGGGGATGCTGTTCTGGAGGGAGAGGGCGGCCACCACGCCGGAGAAGGCACCCACGCTCATAAATCCGGCGTGGCCCAGGCTCAGCTCGCCGGAGATGCCCACCACCAGGTTCAGGGCAATGGCCATGACCACGTAGGCGCAGATGGGCACCAGCTGGCCCTGGATGGAGGGGGACAGCAGGCCACCGGCGTTGCAGACCTGGAGGATCACAAAGGCGGCGATCACGATGCCGTAGGTAATGCAGTTGTTGAGCAGCCGCTTGCGGTCGGGAGAAAGTTTTTTCATATCCGCCACCTCACACTTTCTCGCGGACGGTCTTGCCCAGCAGACCGGCGGGCTTGACCAGCAGCACGATAATGAGCACGGCGAACACCACCGCGTCGGAGATGTTGGTGTTGATCACCTTGGCAAAGGTCTCGATGATGCCCAGCAGGATGCCCCCCAGCATGGCGCCGGGGATGGAGCCGATGCCGCCGAACACGGCGGCGGTAAAGGCCTTGATGCCGGGCAGGGAGCCGCTGGTGGGGATCAGGTTTTTATAGCTGGAGAAGAGCAGGGCGCTGGCGATGGCCGCCAGGGCGGAGCCGATGGCGAAGGTCATGGAAATGGTGCGGTTGACGTTGATGCCCATGAGCTGGGCCGCCGCCTTGTCCTCGGAGCAGGCCCGCATGGCCTTACCCATCTTGGTCTTGCTGGTGAACCAGGTGAGGGCCAGCATGATGACGATGCAGGCCAGCACGGTGACCAGGGACACGTAGGTGATGTTCACCCCTTCAATGGGCAGGGAGCCCTCGGGGATGACGGAGGTAAACACCTTGGGGTCGGCGCCCCACAGCAGCAGGGCGGCGTTTTGGAGAAAGTAGCTGACGCCGATGGCGGTGATGAGCACCGCCAGGGAGGAGGCCTGCCGCAGGGGCTTGTAGGCCAGCCCTTCGATGACCACGCCCAGCACGGTACACACCACCACGGCCAGCAGGATGCCCACAATGGGATTCAGCCCAAAGCTGCCGGTGGCGAAGAAGATCATGTAGGCGCCCACCATAATGACGTCGCCGTGGGCAAAGTTCAGCATCTTGGCGATGCCGTACACCATGGTATAGCCCAGGGCGATGATGGCGTAGACGCTGCCCAGACTGATGCCGGTGATCAGATTGTTGAGGAAGCTCAAACCATTCACCTCTCTCTGTATTTTCGCAGACGCGCTGTATGGCAGAAACATCAGCGGCCCCGCCGGGCTGCGGATGTGTCCGCCATACAAAGGGATAACATGGGGAAAAGCGGGCTGCCGGGCGCGCCGGCAACCCGCTTTCATTCCTATGTCAGCGGACGCTGATGAACTTACTGGGTGACGTACACGCCGCCCTCGACCTTAACCACCACGGGGGCCTTGGAGACCTCGCCGTTGGCGGACCAGGTCATGCCGGTACCGGTCAGGCCGTCCACGCTGAAGTCGGCGGAGGTGAACTGGGCGATCAGGGCCTCGCAGACGTCCTGGGCGCTCATGTCGGCGGTGATGCCGGCGGCGGTGCAGGCCTCATAGATGGCGTACATGCAGTCGTAGCCGTCAGCGGCGAACTGGTTGGGGATGCCGCCGTAAGCGGCCTCATACTCGCTGACGAAGGTCTTGGTGCGCTCGTCCTCACCCCAGGCGTTGAAGGGGGTCATGAGCATCAGGCCCTCGGCCAGGCTCACATCAAAGCCCTCCAGGTCCAGGATGCCGTCCATGCCGTCGCAGCCGAAGAAGGTGGGCTCATAGCCCATGCTCTTGGCCTGGGACAGGATCAGGGAGGCGGGGGTGTAGTAGATGGGCATGAACACCAGGTCGGCGCCGGCGTCCTTGGCGGCGGACAGCTGCACGTTGAAGTCGGTGTTGCTGTCGTCGGGGAAGGTCTGCACCGTGACGATCTCCAGGCCGATCTCATCGGCGGTGGCCTGGAAGGCGTTGTAGATGCCGGTGGAGTAGGCGTCGCCGTTGTTGTAGATCACGGCCACCTTGGTGCCCAGACCGTTATCCTTGATGTAGTTGGCGGCGGTGATGCCCTGGTTGGGGTCGGTGAAGCACACCTGGAACACGTTGTCCTTGCCCTCGGTCACGGTGGTGGAGGAGGCGGAAGGAGTCAGCTGGAAGTAGCGGGCGGAGTAGGTCTCGGCGGCCACGGCCACGCAGGGGTTGGTGGTGGTGCAGCCGTAGATGATCTGCGTGCCGTCGCCGATGAGCTTGTTGTAGGCGTTGACGGCCTTCTCGGTGTCGCCCTCATCGTCCTGGAAGTCCAGGGAGAACTGCAGGCCGCCCAGGGCGTTGATCTCCTGGATGGCCACCTCGGCGCCCTGCTTGGTAGCCAGGCCGTACACAGCGGCGGAGCCGGTCAGGGGGCCGATGCCGCCGATCTTGATGGTGCCGTCGGTGGAACCGGTGGAGCCGTTCTCGGTACCGGCGGGCGTGGTCTCGCCGCTGCCGGGGGTATTGGCGGAACCCTGGTCGCCGTTGCCGCAGCCGGACAGCATGGAAAGGCACAGAGCACCCGCCAGCGCAAGAGACAGGATGCGAAGCTTCTTCATGGTAATTCCTCCTTCTTAGAAGTTGTTGACAATTATATGCGGTTCGCCCGAAATTGTCAACCTAAAAACTGCACAATGGCCGCCTGCGCCAGGCGGCCATTGTTGGAAATATGAACAATTTGTGAATCAGACTCCGATTTTTACACGATCAGCCCGCCGTTGGGGGCCAAAACCTGGCCGGTGACAAATTTTGCGCCGGGAGAAGCCAGATACCACAGGGCCTCCGCAACGTCCTCCGGCTTTCCAATTACCCCCATGGGGGTCTCCTCCGCCAGAGCGGCCAGGTCCTCCAGCCCCAGATTGGCGTTCATCTCGGTGTCAATCACCCCGGGAGCCACGCAGTTTACCGTAATCCCAGAGGGTCCCAGCTCCTTGGCCAGGGCCTTTGTCATGCCGATCACAGCGGCCTTTGCCGCGGAATAGGCCACCTCGCAGGAGCCCCCCACCTGCCCCCACATGGAGGAGAGGGTGAGAATCCGCCCCTGTTTCCGGTGGATAAAGTGGGGCAGAGCCGTCCGGATGGTATAAAATATCCCGTCCACATTGACGGCAAACATCCGCCGCCAGTCCTGGTCGGTCAAATCGCCAAATAATTTCTGCTGGGCAATCCCGGCGTTGCATATCAGAATGTCAAGTTGACAAAATTTATCCAACACATTGTCAACCATATTCCTGACCTGCTCCGGGTCGGACACATCGGCCCCCACCGCCCAGCCGCCGGTTTCCGCCGCCAGGGCCTCCGCCTGTTCCCGGGAGCGGCAGTAATTGATCACAACCTTGTCCCCCCCGGCGGCAAACCGCCGGGCCGCCGCCGCTCCGATTCCCCGGCTGCCGCCGGTAATGAGCACCACACGCTGCGCCATCTCTCATACTCCTTTCAGCCAGTCCACGCACAGGCCGTGCCAGGCCGCCGCGTGGGGGTTGTAGTGGGCCTGATCCCGGGCGCTCTCCCGGTCGGCCAGCCCCATGGCATGGGGCCCCCGGGCGAAGAGGTGGAGCTCCGCCGGCACCCCCGCCCTTTTCAGAGCGGCGGCGTAGTCCAGGGTGTTCTGCACCGGCACCGTGGCGTCCTCCCCGGTGGCCCACAGGAAGGCGGGCGGGTGATCGCTCCCCACCCGCCGGTCCAGCCGCAGCTCCTCTTCCCCGCCCAGCGGGGCGATATAGCGCACATCGTTCACCACCGGATAGCCCAGAATGGCGGCGTTTGGCCGCGCCTGCTCCGGGGTCAGACCCAGCCGCTCCCCCAGCAGGGGGTGGTCCCACAGGCAGGACAGGCAGCCCGCCAGATGTCCTCCGGCGGAGAAGCCGCACACCGCCACCCGGTCGGGCCGGATGCCCAGTTCCCCGGCGCGGGCCCGGAGCCAGGCCAGGGCCGCCGCTCCCTCCAGAAACTGTTGGGGCCAGCCCAGGGGCAGCAGGCTGTACGACAGCACAAAGGCCTGTACCCCCGCCGCCAGAAAGGCCAGCGCCACCGGCTCGCTCTCCGCCGGGGCAATGCGCTCATAGCCGCCGCCGGGCAGGATCAACACCCCCCACCGCGCTCCGTCGTCCGCCAGCAGCCCGCTGCGCGTCCGGCAATAGACCTGCAGCCGCGCCCCGCCGTCCAGCGCCGGGTGGAGCTGCTTGGCCGATATCTGAAAATAGTTCATGTTTCTCCCCCAAACCCGTGTTTTGACCTCACATCTGCCAACCCGCACCCTTTTTTAAAAAGAGAACAGAAAAAGGTATTGACAGATTCCGCTTTTCCGGGTATAATAATTTACGCTGTTCGGACGATTAGCTCAGCTGGTAGAGCATCCGCTTGACGTGCGGGAGGTCACAGGTTCAAGTCCTGTATCGTCCACCAGACCAATCCCCTGAAGCCGCAAGGCTTCGGGGGATTTTGTTTTGTCCGGAGCAACGCTTCGCCTTTCTGTTCCGTCGGCTCCCCGAGATTCCAAACCGGAATAGGGACGAGGCTATTATACCGGCTTCTCCCCGTCTTTTCAAGGCGGCGCGGCATATATAACCCGGGACGGCCCGGATCAGCCGGGCCGTCCCAAATGCGGCACCAGATCGGTTACAGCGTAAAAACAGACTCGCAGCAGCGGTAATCCGTGTCAATGTTGTTGGCAAGAAAGCGGGCTTTCAATTTGCGGGGGCTGCACATAGCCCCGCCGGACACGCTCAGGTCCTCCGGCAGCACAAATTTCACGCACTTGACCAATACATCCCGGCACGCGGGGGAATCATGGGCCGGAATGGTCATGGCTTTCATGCCCCGCTGGTGCTCCATACCGTCCCGGTCCACCTCGGTGAGGATGGCCGCCAGGGCCACCCGTTTGCCGGGGCAGACGTTTTTGATGGTCACGTCCATCTGAATGATCCGGCCCTGAGACGTCAGTTCGACGTCCCCCAGGTCCACCAGGACGGAATCCCGGCAGCCCTCCACCGTCAGCTCCACAGGCTGGGGGCATGGTTCGGGATGAACGACAATATCGCACTCCACCGACACGGCGGGCTTGGGGAAGGAGACAAGGTTTCCCTCCCGGTCCGAATAGGTGATGGACTGATTGACCAGTTTGGTTCCGGACTGCTGGCCCACATGGCGCACGAAAAACTCCAGCGCCGCGCTTTCGCTGGCGGTTACCCCCAGCTCCATAATATCCCACCGCAGCGAATGGGCGTCCAGCATGGTGGCGGTCCCCTTTGTGGGCGACAAGATGCTGGTGATGACGAAGTCCGGGTTGACCACCTCCTGGATGGTAATGTCGGTGGCGCCCGGTTTGGAGATATTGGCGGCCAGCTCCGCAAAGAGCGCCTCCAGGTCGGCGGCATCCGGCGTCACCGCCACATGGGAGGCGTCCGGGTCTGTGGCCCAGTTGTTGAGCGCGCTGACGTCCAGACCGTCGGAGCCGATCAGGCCGATGCAGTAAATGATGATTCCCTGGGCCCTGGCCGCGGCCGCCACGGGGGCGGGCGGCGCGCCGGCGGTGGTGTTGCCGTCGGTAAACATGACCATGACCTTGGCGTTGGAGGAGTTTGGATCAAACAGCTGGGTGGCTTTGGCAAAGGCGTCGGCATGGTTGGTGCCGCCGCTGGCCGTCAGGCCGTCCACGGCGGCTTTCAGCTCATCCACGGAGGTGATGAGCTGCGTGTCCGCCGCGGCGGTGTTGGCAAAGCTGACCACGCCCATCCGGCTGCCGGAGCCGATCTGGCCGTCTTTTGCGCTGTCCGTGGCCTCGTCAATGAGGTCAATAAAGGTCTTTGCCCCCAGCTTCATGTCGGCCAGAGGCCCGCCGGCCATGCTGCCGGAGCGGTCCAGAACCAGCACGATATCCGTGGGATTGGCCACGATGTCCGGCGCGGCCGTCAGGGCCAGCGTCACACGTAAAGCGCCGTCGCAGGCAATGCGGTCGGCGCTGATTACCTTATTGGAATTTGTAACACCCATGTGTGTTACCTCCTTCTGGGAAAGAGTCCCGCCTTATTCTATGAACGGCCCTGTCAGATGGACCCTTCCGCAGGGTACGGGGGAGCTGTTTGCACCGATTGGGGAAGGTCTCCCACCCTTCCCCCGCTGTGACGGCCCAGTCCGGCGGCTCCCCGTCTCCGCAAAGGCTTTGCACCAGGGGAAAAATCTGCTATACTGTGGCTCAGAGCAGAGTCTCTGAGGAGGGAACGATGAAGCAGCTCACCTTTTTAGTAAAGCCGGCCTCCAGCCTGTGCGGTCTGCGCTGCCGGTACTGCTTTTATGAGGATGTCGCCCAGTGCAGGGAGACCAGGAGCATGGGGCTCATGACCCGGGAGACGGCGGAGGCCCTCCTCCGGGCCGCCGCCGGCGCGGTTCAGGCCGGGGATGTCATTCAAATCACCTTTCAAGGGGGCGAGCCCACTCTGGCGGGCCTGGACTTTTTCCGGGCCTTTGTGCGCATGGAGCGGGAGCTCATTCCCTCCGGCGTGGCGGTCCACCATTCCATTCAAACCAACGGCATGTCCATCACAGGGGAGTGGGCGGAGTTTTTCCGGGAAAACCATGTGCTGGTAGGCCTGTCTCTGGACGGCGCCCGGGCCTTTCACGACGCCATGCGGGTGGATGCCCAGGGCAAGGGCACCTGGGACCGGGCTACGGCGGCCCTGAAGCAGCTGGAACAGGCGGGCGTGGAGACCAATCTTCTGTGTGTCGTCACCGGCCCCATGGCCCGCAGCCCCCAGAAGGTGTACCAGTCTCTGTGCAAGCTGGGCCGCCACCCTCTGCAATTCATCCCCTGCCTGGACCCCCTGGAAGCGCCCCGGGGCAGCATGCCCTATTCCCTGTCCCCGCAGCGCTACGGCCAGTTTCTGTGCGGTCTGTTTGACTGCTGGTACCGGGACTGGCAGGGTGGGCGCTATGTGAGCATCCGCCTCTTTGACGACTATCTGCGTATTCTGGCCGGGATGCCCCCCAGCACCTGCGCCGCGTCGGGGGCCTGCGGCAGCTATCTGGTGGTGGAAGGGGACGGCGGCCTCTACCCCTGCGACTTTTTTGTACTGGACGAGTGGTATCTGGGGAACATCCATGACCTGGGGGTGGACGACGCCGTAACCTGCGCCCAAAGCCGCCGTTTTTTGGAGCGCGGCCAGATGCGGCCCCAGGCCTGCGCGGGGTGCCCCCACGTTGCCGTTTGCCGGGGAGGCTGTCCCCGGGACTGGACAGGCTTGGCTCACCAGGTGGAAAATTACTACTGCCCCGCCCTTCGGCAATTTTTCGACTACGCCATGCCCCGCCTGCGCCAGGCGGCGGCAGCCATCCGATAAAAAACGCTCTGAGCGGTTCCTCCGGAACCGCTCAGAGCGTTTTTTTACAAGGTGCGGATGGAGCTGCCCTCGTAAATCTTCGGTTTCATCACATAGGTATAGTTTTTGTCGTCGCAGTCCCGGCGCTGGATCATGGTCATCAGCCGGGTGGCCACCAGGCGGCCCATCTGCTGGCCCTGGTGGACGGAGCAGGTGATCCCCTCCGCCTCCCAGTTTTGTCCCGAGTAGTCAAAGCACACCAGAGAGCAGTCCTCCGGCACCCGCTTGCCCTGGCTCTCCAGCACCCGGCGCACCAGGCGGTAGATCATGTAGTTGCAGCACACCACGGCGGTATATTTGGGCAGCCCTTTTAAGAAGTGATCGATGGTGCGGGCAAAGCGCTGGTCGTGGGCCTCGTTGGAGACGCACCACTTGATGTAGTCGTCCTGAAACTCCACCCCCCGCTTCTGCATGGCGGCGGCGGTGCCCTGGAACTTTTCAATGCTCTGGTAATTGTCATAGACAAAGATGCCGGCAATGAGCCGGTGGCCCCGCTCGATGAGCATGCCAACCAGCCGGTCGGCGCACTCCAGGTCGTTGACAATCACCCGGGGATAGCGCAGATTTTTGTAGTAATTGTTATAGAAGATGACCGGGATGTGCCGCCGGTAGATCTCCCGGTAGCAGTCCAGGTTGGGGTTGAGCAGGCTTGCCTTGACCCCGTCGATGATGAAGCCCTGGAAGTTCTGGTGGACCACCGTCTGAAGGCAGTTGCGCTCGTTGGAGAACTTGTTGTCGGTAAAAAACACCCGCAGGTCCACCTGGTCGGCGGGCAGCACGCCCTTGATCCCCTCCAGCAGGGCGGAGTTGGCGTCGGCGTCCTGGCCCTGGAGGATCAGGCCGATTTTCAGCAGGGCGGAGCCGGTGTCCAGCTCCCGGGACAGGGCCACCTCTTTGTTGATGTAGGTGCCGCTTCCCTTCACCCGCCGGACCAGCCCCTCCCGGGCCATCCGCTCCAGCGCGGCGCGCACCGTCTCCCGGCTCATATCCAACCGGCGGCACAGCGCGTTTTCCGAGGGCAGCTTCAGGTTGCCGGAAAACTTGTTCTCGTCGATATAGGCCATCAGCCAACGGTAGACCTCATCCGTCTTTTTGCCAGAGCCCGCCAAGCGCACCCTCTCCTCAGTCCGTAATGGTGGGCCGGCACCCCTCCGCCTTCTCCAGCCAGTCCAGCAGACGCTTGCGCAGCTCCTCCTTCACCTGGCCGTAGGCCGGGTCGGCCACCACATTGTTCAGCTGCCAGGGATCGGCCTTCAGGTCGTAGAGGAAGTCGTCGGCGTAGACGTCCGCCGCCGCGGCCTCGCCGCCGTTGACCCCGGGGGCGTAGACCGAGTAGAGATACTCCGGCGTACGCACGCAGCGGCCCACCCGGCTCTCGGAGATCTGGGCAAACACCTGGTTGGGTCTATTATCAGTCTTTTTCTCCACCACGTCAAGGAGGTTCTCCCCGATCATGGCCTCCCCCACATCCACGCCGGCCATGGCCAGAATGGTCTTGGGCAGGCTCTCGGTGCTCACCAGCTCCTCCACGGCCACGCCGCCCCTGAAGGGACCGCCGGCAATGACCAAGGGAACGTGGAGGGCCCCGTCGTGGCAGGTGCGCTTGTAGTCGTCATAGCCGTTGAGGTGGCTGTCGGTGTTGCGGGTCTTGAAGTGGGAGCCGTGGTCGGAGGCGAAAATGATGATGGTGTTGTCGTACAGCCCCTCCCGCTTCAGCCGCTCCACCAGCCGGCCCAGATTCTCGTCCAGGCTGGCGCACTGCCCCAGATAGTCGGGATATTCCTCCGCCGCGTTGCCCTGGAGCACCTCCAGGTCGTGGGGGAGCACAAAGTTTTTGTACTTCTCCTTGGACCCCTCCGGCCCCTCGTAGTGGCCCCGGTCGTTCTGGTGGTGGGGCTCGATCTGGGAGACGGTCATGAAAAAGGGCTTTTTGCCGTCGTACCGGTCGAAAAACTCCAGCGCCAGGTCGGTGATGCAGTCGGCCCGGTAGCCTTTGAAGTCGATGCGGTTGTTGTTTTCGTCAAACACGTACCCGTCGTAGCCGTGGGAGGTAAACTCCAGCACATCGGCGGCCCGCCAGAAGCCGGTGTAGCCTCCCCGCAGCTCCCTGGGCACAGCGGTAATGGTGTGGTCGATGGTGGGGGGCTTCTCCAGCTCGCCGTCGCTGGCCAGGTGCCACTTGCCGATATAGGCGGTCTCATAGCCCGCCTCCTCGATGTAGTTGGCCAGGGTCTTTACTCCGGCGGGGAGCATGATGTTGTTGCGGAAGCAGCCCGTCTCGGTGGGATACTTGCCGGTCTGGAACAGGGCCCGGCAGGGACCGCACACCGGCTGGGGAGAGAAGGCGTTGTCAAACTTCACCCCTTCTCCCGCCAGACGGTCCAGGTTGGGGGTAATATCCAGGGGCTGGCCGAAGCAGCCGCAGGTATCCCAGCGCTGCTGGTCCGTAAAGTAGAATAAAATGTTGTATGCCATATGCCCGTGCTCCTTCCTTACTGTGAAGCGGCCGCTTTGGCGGCTTTCTGCTCCTTCAGCTTTCCCCGGATGATGGCGGCCACCGCCACGATGATCAGCACCAGGAAAATCTTGCAGTAGATGCTCTGAACGAAGATGGAGGGGTCCCCGTTGGAAATGAGCAGCGCCCGGCGGAAATTGGTCTCCGTCATGCGGCCCAGCACCAGGCCCAGCAGGATGGGCACCGGCGGCAGGTCCAGCTTGCGCAGCACCCAGGCCAGCACGCCGAACACCAGGGCAACGGCCACGTCAAAGTAGTTCTCATTGACCGAATAGGCGCCGGCAAAGCAGAAGATGACGATGATGGGGGTGAGGATCTCCTGGGGGATGGACACCACCTTGGCAAACAGGGAGGTAAGGAATTTGCCCTGGAGGAACATGAACAGATTGACCAGGATCAGGCCCAGCATAATGGCGTACATGATGTCGCCGTCGGTGGTGAAGAGGGACAGGCCGGGATTCAGGCCGTTGATCATCAGGGCCGAGAGCATGATGGCCACCGTTCCGTCGCCGGGGATACCCAGGGTCAGCAGGGGGATGAGGGTGGCGCCGGTGACGGCGTTGTTGGCCGACTCGGCGGCGGCGATGCCCTCCACCGAGCCGTGTCCGAACTCCTCAGGGTGCTTGGACAGGTTTTTGGCGGTGTTGTAGCTGAACCAGGAGGCTTCGGAGGCGCCGGTACCCGGAATGATACCCACCAGCACGCCGATAATGGAGGACATGAGCACGGGCCGGACCATCCGCTTGTACTCCTGAGGGGTGATCTTGCCGTCGTCCTTGATTTTGCGGGTATCCATGTGCAGGTCTCCCCGCTTTTTCTCCGCCTTGGCCAGGATCTCCACCAGGGCGAACAGACCGATGAGGCACACCGCCAGATCCAGGCCCAGATACAGCCGGGGGATGCCGAAGGTGAAGCGGTCGTAGCTGGTCATGGGGTCGGTGCCCACGCAGGAGATGAGCAGGCCCAGGCAGGCCGAGACCAGGCCCCGGATGATGCTCTTGCCCGAGACGCCGGCAATGATGGTCAGGCCGAACACGCAGACCATAAAGTACTCGGCGGTGCCCAGCTGGGCGGCCACCTTGGCCACCTGGGGCCCCAGGAACAGCAGCATCAGGGCGGAGAAAATGCCGCCGAAGGTGGAGGCGTACAGGGCGATTTTCAGGGCGGCCTTGGTGCGGCCCTGCTGGGACAGCGGGTGTCCGTCCAGCATGGTGGCCGCGGCGTGGGGGGTGCCCGGGGTATTGATCAGAATGGCGGACACACTGCCGCCGTAGCCGCCGGCGCAGTAGATGCCCAGCAGGAACATCATGCCGGGAATGGCGGTCATGGTGTAGGTGACCGGCAGGAAGAGAATGACGCACAAAATAACGCTCAGGCCGGGAATGGCAGCAAAGACCGCGCCCACAAACACGCCGATGTTAATCCACAGGATATTTTCCAGCGTGAAGAGAAGGCCGGTGGCGGGGGCTATGTATTGCAGCATGAAAGGACCTCCTCCTTAAAAATCCACGTTCAGCACGAACCGGAAGGCCGCCCAGATGGCCACGGCCAGGGTCAGGGTTATGGCGTAATAGCTGGGCTTTCTGCATCGGAAGTAAACCAAAAAGCCCAGCGAGCACACCAGAGCGCCCACCACAAACAGGTCGGTGACCCGGGCCAGCAGATAAGAGACCACCAGAATCGCCAGGATCACCAGCGCCTTCAGCTCCGTCTGCAGATTGATGACCTTCCAGTTCATGGGCCGCCTGGTGGCCAGCTTGTACAGCTCCTTGCCCACCAGCATGGCGCAGCAGAGCATCATGACCACCATCAGCAGGGTGGGGAAGGCGCGGCCGTCCACCGCGTCCTTCTCGGAGACCACCACCTGCTGGGGCATGACCAGCAGGATCACCACCGCGAACAGGAAAAAGACAATGCCTGCCGTCAGGTCCACCGGAATGCGCAGCTGCTTTTCACCCAGCCACTCTCCCCAGGCGTCCATGCGGGCGTACAGGCGATCCACCCATTGTTTCATATTGTACAGACCTCCTCTCACGGACAAAAATCGGCGCAAAAGGGGGAATGGGAGGGCCTATCCATCCCATTCCCCCATCATCACGGTTTATCGCGCTCAGCCGGCGACGATATCCTTATACTCGTTGACGATGTTCTTCACGTTTTCCACGTGGGCGTCCATGTCCTCCTGGGACATGGTGTCCACTTCCAGCAGCATGGTGTCCTGGAGCCAGGTGACCACTTCCTCATCGGCCAGGATCTTGTCGTACAGCTCCTTGAGCTGGGCCACGGTCTCCTCGTCGGTACCCGCCCGGGCCATGATGAAGCAGCGGTTGCGGAAGTAGGGGTAGCCGTACTCGCCCACGCCCTCCACGCCGGCGAAGGGGCCGTTCTCCAGAGGCTTCTCATCAAAGGCGCACACGATGGTCACGCCGTCCTGCTGATAGGTCTCCTGGATCTGGGACTGGTGGGAGACGGCGAACTGGGTCTCGCCCTTGGCCACCGCCTGGGCGGCCTCGGCGGCGGACTGGTAGGCCACCAGCTTCAGCTGGTCCCCCGCCCCCATCTTGCCGAACAGGGAGGCGGCCAGGAAGGCCTCGGAGCCGGTGGCGCCGTTGACGGCCACGCTGATCTCCCCGCCCTGGCCCACAAAGGCCTCCAGCTCGGAGATGTTGTTGATGTTCAGCTCCTTGTCGGCGGAGAGCACGAAGATAGAAGAGTACAGGTTCTCCACAAACACAAAGTCGTCCTGGGTAAACTGCATCTTGGAGGGGTCGATGATGGAGGTGATGGACAGCAGGCCCTCACCCACAAACACCAGCTCGGGGTCGTTGGCCTCGGTGTCCATGACCCAGGTGTTCACGGTGGCGGCGTCGCCGGCAATGGCCTCGGCCACCAGGGTAATGGTGTCAGAGTACTCGGTGGACTTGGCGGCCGCCTTCTGGCTCACCATGGCGGCCACACCGGAGGGCGCCCAGGGGCAGGTCACCTTCCAGCTGGCGCTTTTTCCGCCGCCGCCCCCGGAGCTGTTGCCGCAGCCGGCCAGCAGGCCCAGCGACATGACCACTGCAAGAGACAAACTAAGTAGCCGTTTTTTCATTCTTTACACTCCTTCTCATTTTGTATCATTTCTCCAGTTTTTAGGCTTTATATTTCGCCTGTTGTATTTAATTTACCATTGCGCCCCTCTGAAATTCAACAAATCTTTGAAAGAATAGCACAAAGTTGTATGGTTATAGTCATATTTTTGAGATGCTGTATTTTTATTTTCCCTTTTTTATATAATGTGCACAATTTCTTCTGTCCAAACTGTACACCCTTACCCGGTCCCATATCCGCCTCCATAGAAAAGCCCTGGAACCACAGCGGTTCCAGGGCTTTTGACACGCAACTGAGCATGGACCGGCGCTTTGCATATTGCTTACGGAACCACAAACCGGTACCCCAGCCCGCGAACGGTCTGAATATACTGGGGCTTGGACGGATTTTCCTCAATTTTCGCCCGGAGCCGGTTGATGTACACCATGATGGCGTTTTCATCAATAATGGCCGACCCCCACACCAGATCGTAAATCATATCTTTGGAAAAAATGTGATTTACATTGTCCATAAACAGCTTGATGATGGCGTTTTCCTTGGAGGAAAGGGGAATTTCCGCCCCGTTTTTGTAAAACCGCAGGGTACTGGTATTGTACTGAAAGGGGCCGGCGGTGATCACCTGGTCCGCGCCGGGCAGATTGCCCCGGCTGCGGCGGATGAGCGCCTTCACCTTTGCGGCCAGGGTGACGGGATTCAGAGGCTTTGTGATGTAGTCGTCAGCGCCGATATCCAGGCCGTAGAGCGTGTCGTAATCCTCCTTCCGGCCGCTGACAATCACAATGGGGATCTTGCTGCCCTGCCGCCGGATGTGCTGGATCACCTGAAAGCCGTCCATGCCGGACAGGTTGATGTCCAGCAAAAGCAGGTCATATTGCTTCTGCTTCAGCAGCTCCAGGCACGCCTCCCCCGACTCGGCGGTGTCCGCCTGAAGACCATTGCTGCTGATGACCTTATACAGCATGGCGAGAACCGCCTGATCGTCGTCCACAATGAGCACCTGGTCCGCCATGGTGCATCCCCCTTTACACAGCCTGTTTCATACATTATGATATCCAGTATAAAAGAATCTTACGGGCTTTGGCAAGGGGGGGCATGAGAATTGAAGCAATTCATCCGGCAGGAGCGCAAAGTTCTGATTGCCGTACTGTTGACCCTCGGCCTGATCTGCACGGGGATTGTGATGGTATTCCGCGTGTTTCAGCAGTACGAAAGCCTCATCATCGAAAATGAGGACCGGCAGCTTCTGGGCCTGGCCCGCTCGGTTGACCGGAGCATCACCAGCTACCTGCAGCAGTTTTTGCGGGACCTGGAGCACACCGTGCGGCGGGCTGGGCTGGAGGAGGCGGAGGCGGCCTACCGGAACGGCGGAAACGCCGCAAGTATTGCGCAAAATCTGCGGGACACCATCCTGTGGGACCACCCGCTGACCTACGACATGCTGTGCCTGGACGGGGACGCCATTGTCTATTCCGCCCGGGGCAGGACCGACTACACCTTCCCCGCCCGGGCCGGACTGGATGGGGAAATCCGCATCGGGCCATGTATCGACGGGGCGGGCGACATTTATCTCTCGTTTCTGAAAACCAGCAACGGGGGCCTGCAATACGGCGTGCTGGTCAGCCTCACCGATTTCTACCAGGCCGTGGCGGGAAACCTGATTGCCGGGACCCAGGACCGCATCCTGCTGCTGGACGCGGGGGGAAGGGCGGCGCTCTACCAGACCCAGACGGGCCCCGGGGCGGCGCTGATCTCCGACGGCCTGCCGGAAGGGATCTATTCCGACGAACTGGATATCCTGCTGAGCTGCCAGCGCACCGGGGAGGAGGCCGCCGTCTTTTACCAGGCGGGGGAAGAACGGGAGGGGGAAGGCTATACGGCGCGGATAGCGGCCCTTCCCGCCGCCGGCAACAACGGCGTGTTTTCCGTGGGGGCCTCCCTCAATTATGAGACCGTCAAACGGCCCATCCACATGGCTACCATACGGCTTGCCGCATACAGCAGTATGATCATAACCGGCATCCTGCTGCTGTTGACGCTGATTCTGTTTGTGGCCCGGCGCAATGTGAGGGCCCAGCAGGAGGTGCTCACCCTCCGGGAACAGAATCTGGCGCTGGAGGCGGTGACGAAAAAGACCCAGGCCCTGGCCCATCATCAGCGGCTGGAGATCATCGGCACCCTGACCTCCAGCATCGCCCATGAATTCAACAACCTGCTGACCCCCATCATGGGCTATTCCATTCTGGTTCTGGAAAAGCTGCCGCCGGACACCGAGGAGCTGTACGACAACGTGCTGGAGATCTATGAGGCCTCCCGCAAGGCAAAGACCATCATCTCCCGGCTCTCCGACCTTTCGCGGAAAAACACCCCCCTCACCTTTCAGTACGTGGCGCCGGACGAGCTGGTGCGGCGAGTTCTGGAGATCTCCGCCCCGGCCAAGCCGCCCAAGGTGGAGGTGGGCAGCCGGCTCCACTGCCGCCACCTCTGGGTGCGGGGCAACGAGATCCAGCTGTCCCAGATGCTGCTGAACCTGATTTTGAATGCCTATCAGGCCATGGAGACCGACGGCGGGTCCCTGACCGTCACAACGGAGCAGGACGGGGACGCCGTCTGCTTCCATGTGGCCGATACGGGTCCGGGAATCGACCCCGGCCTGCTGGAGCACATTTTTGAGCCCTTCTTCACCACCAAGGAGCGGGGAAAAGGCACCGGACTGGGACTGGCCATCGTACAGCAGGTGGTCCAGGACCACCAGGGCAGCGTTTCGGTCCACAGCCAGCCGGGCCGGGGGACCACCATCACCGTCCGCCTGCCCCTTCCGCCGCCGGATGCGGAGCGCAGGGACAACGATATATGACCCCAAAGTGGGATGGACGCCGCTTTCCGAAGCGGCGTCCATCCCACTTTCTTAATAAATATTAAGGGTGGAGTAATGACTCATTAAGAAGAGATTGTTATAATTTTATCAAATTCTTTTGGGCGCGAAATGGAGCAGTCAAATGATTATCACAATTACGCGGAAGTACGGCAGCGGCGGGCGGGAGATCGGCCGGCGGCTGGCGGAACGTCTGGATGTTCCCTATTACGACGTGGACTTCCTGCCCCAGCCCGGCGACGACGGCTGGCGGGAGCAGCTCCTCCGGCTGGCGGAGCGGGGGCCCTGCGTCATGGTGGGCTTTTGCGCCGACTTTGTGCTGACCGGCCGGGAGGGCCTGATGCGCATTTTCGTTCACTGCGACATGGAGCGCCGGCTGGAGCGGATCATGGAGGAAAATACCCTCTCCCGGGAGCAGGCCCAGCGGGAGGCCCTGTATCAGGACCGGGAGCGGTCCCGGCTGTACGGCTACTATACCGGGGCAAAATGGGCCGATCTGGACCGGTATGACCTGACGGTAAACAGCGGCCTTCTGGGTACGGAGGGCACCGTGGAGCTGCTGGGCCAGTTTGTAGCGCTGAACGTAATGCGCAGGCGCAGAAGTCCCTGAGTCCAGGGGGAGCCACAACCTTACCAATGTTGTATCAGGAGTGGAGGCTACTTATGCTGAAACAATGGATTGAAACCGCGCTGCCCACACTGATCTCCCTGCTGGAGCTGATGGGCATTTTCGTGGTGGCGGTGTCGGCGGTCGGCGCGTTTATCCGCTATGTGAAGGGGCTTATCACCCATGCGGAGGGGGACGTGAAGTTCGCCCTGGCCAACGGTCTGGCCATCGGCCTGGAATTCAAAATGGCGGCGGAGATTCTGAAAACAGTCCTGGTCCATGAGCTCAACGAGCTGATATTTCTGGGCGCTGTCATCCTGCTGCGGGCGCTGCTGTCGTTTTTGATCCACTTTGAAATGAAACAGATCCACTAATCATTCAGGAGGTACTACATATGAAGAAACTGCTTGCCTTGATCCTGACCGGTACGCTGACAATGGGCGCTCTGTCCGCCTGCGGCAGCACGGCGGTGGTGGCCGTGCCCCCGCCCCAGGAGTCCGTACCGGCAACCGCCGCCCCCACCCCCGACCAGTCCCGGGAGCCCTCGGGCGAGGCGGTCAAGACCGGCCTTTACCTGAGCGCCAGCGTGTCCGGCAGCAAAAGCGCCGCCGACGGCGAGGACGGCCTCGGCCAGGCCGACATTGACCTGGTGGCTGTCACCGTAACCGACGAAGGGGTCATCGACTCCTGCGTGATCGATTCCATCCAGTCAAAGGTCAGCTTTGACGCCGCCGGAAACGTGACCGCCGACCCGACCGCCCCGGTGCCCTCCAAAAATGAGCTGGGCAGCGACTACGGCATGGGCAAGTACAGCCCCATCGGCAAGGAGTGGAACCAGCAGGCCCAGGCGCTGGCCGACTATGTGGAGGGCAAGACGGTGGAGGAGCTCCAGGGCATCGCCGTAACCGAGGAGGGCAGGCCCGCCGACGCCGACCTGGCCGCCTCCGTCACCATATCCATCGGCGGTTACCTGGACGCCATCCAGCAGGCCGTGGCCAACGCCACCCACCTGGGCGCCAGCCAGGGGGACCGGCTGGCCCTCACCACCTCCACCAACGTGGCAAGCAGCAAGAGCGCCACCCAGGAGGAGGACGGGCTCATCCAGACCTACGCCACCGTGGCCGCCGTCACCCTCAGCGGCGACGTGATCACCAGCTGCTACATCGACGCGGTGCAGGCCAACGTGAATTTCGACACCGCCGGCGCGGTCACCTCCGACCTGACCGCGGCCCAGCCCTCCAAAAACCAGCTGGGGGACGATTACGGCATGAAGAAGGCCAGCTCCATCGGCAAGGAGTGGTATGAGCAGGCCGCCGGCTTCTGTACCTACGTCACGGGCAAGACCCTGGACCAGGTGGCGGGCCTGGCCGTCACGGAGACGGGAGCCGCCGCCGACGCCGACCTGGCCGCCTCCGTCACCCTTTCCATCGGGGAGTTCCAGGCCCTGCTGGCCAAGGCCGGCGCCTGAGCCCGCCCGGAAGCGCAGACATATGAAACGGATCTTCACCCTGCTCCTCCTGCTGGCCCTGCTCTGCGGATGTACGGCGTCGCCGGCGGAGCCCGCCGGCGACGGGCTGAAGCGCTACCAGGCCACCTTCCTGACGCTGTTTGACACGGTCACCACCATCGTGGGGTACGCCGAGTCGGAGGAGGCCTTTACCGCCACCGCCCAGGCCATCCACGACCAGCTGCTGGAGTACCACCAGCTCTATGACATCTACAACGAGTATGAGGGGCTTTCCAACATCAAGACCATCAACGACCGCGCCTGGGAGCAGCCGGTGGAGGTGGACCGGCGGATCATCGACCTGCTGCAGTTCTCCAAGGAGCTGTATACCCAGACCGGGGGCAGGGTCAACATTGCCATGGGCAGCGTGCTCCGCCTGTGGCATGACGCCCGGGAGGCCGGTATCCAGGACCCCGGGGCGGCGGCCCTGCCCGATGGGGAGGCCCTGGAGCTGGCCGCGGCCCACACCGATATAGACAGCATCCAGATTGACCCGGAACAGGGCACCGTGTTTCTGTCCGACCCGGAGGTCAGGCTGGACGTGGGGGCCATCGCCAAAGGCTACGCCGTGGAGCAGGTCTGCCGGAACGCCCCCTCCGGGCTGCTCATCAGCGTGGGCGGAAACGTCCGGGCCACCGGCCCCAAGCCGGAAAACGGCCAGCCCTGGGTGGTGGGGGTCCAGGACCCGGACGATTCGGAGCAGTACCTCCACACCCTCTATGTGAAAGACCGCTCCGTGGTCACCAGCGGAGATTACCAGCGGTATTTCACTGTGGACGGCGTGGCGTATCACCACATCATTGACCCGGACACCCTCTTCCCCGCCGGCTACTGGCGGGCGGTCACCATCCTGTGCGGGGATTCCGGCGTGGCGGACGCCCTCTCCACCGCCCTGTTCACCCTGCCCCAGGAGGAGGGCCAGGCCCTGCTGGACGCCTTCGGGGCAGAGGCCATGTGGATGCGCCCGGACGGAACCATCCTGTACAGTCCGGGATTTCAGGCGTATATCCGAGTGTAGACTGAGCGCTCGTATGATTGAGGTGTAAAGAATGAGAAAACTGTTTTGGGGCGGCATCCACCCGGAGGGGCACAAGGACCTCTCCCGGGGGGCGGCTCCCGTTCCCGCGCCGCTGCCGGCGCAGGTGGTTTTGCCCATGCTCCAGCACATCGGCGCGGCCTGCACCCCTGTGGTGAAGGTGGGGGATCAGGTGCGGCTGGGCCAGAAGATCGGCGACGGCGAGGGGGTCTGTGCCCCCATCCACGCCTCCGTCTCCGGCAAGGTGGTGGCTGTGGAACCACGCCCCCATCCCAACGGACAGGATGTGCTGTCGGTGGTCATCGAAAACGACTACATGGACACCCCCGACGATACCCTGAAGCCCCATCTGACCCACAAAGACCTCGCCCCGGAGGAGATCCTCCGGGTCATCCGGGACGCGGGCATCGTGGGCATGGGGGGCGCCACCTTCCCCACGGACGTGAAAGCCTTTTCCGCCCTTGGTCAGGTGGACTACGTCATCATCAACGCCTGTGAGTGCGAGCCCTACATCACCGCCGACGACACCCTGCTGTGTACCTATCCGGAGCAGGTGACCCGCGGCACGGAGATTCTCCTCCATGCCCTCACTCCCAGGCACGCCGTAATCGCCGTGGAGGACAACAAGCAGGAGGCCATCCGGATCCTGGGGGAGGCCCTGCCCAAAGAGGGGGCCATTGAGCTGCGGGTGCTCCCCACCCGCTACCCCCAGGGCGCGGAAAAGCAGCTGATACAGGCGGTCACCGGCCGGCAGGTTCCCCCCGGAAAGCTGCCCGCCGCCGTGGGCTGCGCCGTGTTCAACGCGGCCACCGCCGCCGCCGTTTACCAGGCGGTCTACGAGGGCAAACCGGTCACCCGCCGCATTGTGACCGTGACCGGCGACGGCGCCGCCGCCCCCAAGAACCTGATCGTCCGCATCGGCGCCACCTTCCAGCAGACCCTGGAGGCCGCCGGCGGCATGGCGGAGGAGACCCAAAAGGTGCTCTCCGGCGGCCCCATGATGGGCGTGGCCCAAAAGGACCTGTCCGTGCCGGTACTCAAGGGCACCAACGCCATCCTGTGCCTGAAGGGCGCCGCTCCCCAGGCCAAAACCCCAACCTGCATCCGCTGCGCCAAGTGCGTGTCCGTCTGTCCCATGCATCTGCAGCCGCTGTACTTATACCGTTTTGAACAGGCCGGGAACCTCCGGGAGCTGGAGCGTCTGCACCTGACGGACTGTATCGAGTGCGGCAGCTGCGCTTACAGCTGCCCGGGCCAGCTCCCCCTGGTGGAGCGGTTCGGCGCGGGCAAACAGCAGCTGAAGGAGGCGAACAGAGCATGAATCTGCTGGTAACATCCTCTCCCCATATCCATAGCGGCGCCCGCACCAGCCGCCTGATGGGCGACGTGCTTCTGGCGCTGCTCCCCGCCCTCTTTGCCGGCGTGTGGTTTTTCGGGCTGAGGGCCCTGGTGCTCACCGGAGTCACCGTGCTCTCCTGCCTGCTCTCCGAGTGGCTTTTCCGCATGCTCACCAGGCAGAGCAACACCCTGCCGGACCTCTCGGCGGCGGTGACCGGCGTGCTGCTGGCTATGACGCTGCCGGCCTCCGTCCCCTACTGGCTGGGGGCGGTGGGAGGCGTCTTTGCCATCGTGGTGGTCAAGGGCCTCATCGGCGGCCTGGGCCAGAATATCTTTAACCCCGCCCTGGCCGCCCGGGCCCTTCTGGTCCTGCTCTGGCCCGGCTGGATGGTGCGGTACGCCCCGGCGGGCGCCGCGCTGGATCCGACGGCCCTGTCGGTGGATATCGTCTCCGCCGCCACCCCTCTCCACCACATGGTCATGCCCGCCCTGCCCACGGAATCCCTGCTGGATGTGTTTCTGGGGAACATGGGCGGGTGCATCGGCGAGGTGTCCGCCCTGGCCCTGCTGCTGGGCGGCGGCTATCTGATGCTCCGCAGAGTGATCTCCTGGCGTATTCCCGCGGCCTACCTGGGCTCTGTGGCCCTGCTCACCCTGATTTTCTCCAAGGGACAGGACCCTGTCCAGTGGATGCTTTACAGCCTGATGTGCGGCGGCGTGCTGCTGGGGGCCCTCTTTATGGCCACCGACTACGCCACCTCCCCCGTGACCCCCGGGGCCCAGCTGCTCTACGGGGTGGGCTGCGGCGTGCTTACGGTGCTGCTGCGCTACTACGGCCTGTTCCCGGAAGGGGTCACCTATGCCATTTTGCTGATGAACGCCTGTGCCTGGAGCCTGGACCGGCTTGCGCCGCCCAAGCGCTTCGGCACCGTGAAAGGAGGGGGCGTACAGTGAAGCGAATACCGTGGCTTCAGCCCGTGGCCGCCCTCCTGCTGGCGGCGCTGGTCCTGTTTCTGAGCTCCACCGTGCTCTCCCCTATCGCCCGGGAGCAGGAGGAGCAGGAGCTGCAGTCCATTCTGTCCACCCTCCTGCCCGGCGCGGACAGCTTTACCCAGGAGGCCTATACCGGAGAGGACGAGGCCATCTCCGCCGTATATAAGGCGGAAAACGGCTACGTGATCGAAACGGTCACGGCGGGATACGCCGGGGACATCACCATGCTGGTGGGCGTACACTCCGACGGCTCCATTTCCGGCCTGGTGGTGCGGGACATGCAGGAGACCTACGGTCTGGGCATGAACGCCCTCTCCGACGCGGACTTTCTGTCCCAGTTCCTCTGGAACGGCACCTCGTTCACCGTGGGCGAAAACGTGGACGCCCTCACCGGGGCCACCGTGACCTCCAAGGCCGTGGCCAAGGCGGTCACCTCGGCCAGCGCCTTTGTGACCGGCGCGGATATTGGCTCCAGCGCCACGGAATGGGGAGGTTGATGTGATGAAAAACGCCTATCGTCTGAATACCTTCCTGGCGGCGGTGACCGGCCTGGCATTTCTGGGATACCTGCTGGTCCAGACCTATTCCCCCGCCGCCATCCTCCCCCCTGTGGACCTGATGCTGGTCAGCGGGCTCTCTCTGCTGGCCCTTGTCCTGGAGTCCTACTCCGGACCCCGGATGGAGCGGCGGGTCTGGCCCGTGGTGGCCCTGCTGGGCGGGCTGACCTTTGCCCTGCTCCCCCTGGCCGCCGGACTGGTGGCCCTTCAGGAGCTGCTCCGGTTCACAGTGGTGAGCTGCGGGGCCTTTCTGGTGCTGACCTTCCTGTTTACCGCCATCTGTGAGCGCCTGGCCTCCGGCCCGGCGGGCAGGCTGGCGCCGCTTCTCTCCGCCGGCGTGCTCTTTCTGGCCGTTCAGGGGTGCAGCAGCCTGTTCCTGTAACCCTGCCAACAGAAAAAATAACGTACCCCCTGATGCAGACTGTGCATCAGGGGGTACGTTTCTTTGCATGCTCAGGCTCTATCCGGGGTCAGGCGCCAGATGTCCCGGTTATACTCCATAATGGTGCGGTCGGAGGAGAAGAAGCCGGAGCGGGCGATGTTGACCAGCATCTTGCGGCTCCAGGCGGCCCGGTCCTCGTACTCGGCCAGGCACCGCTCCTTCACCGCGATATAGTCCTCCAGATCCAGTAGGGCCATAAAGTAGTCCTTGGCGATGAAGTCCTTGTAGAGCCGGCTCAGACACCCGGCGTCGCCGATAGCCAGCAGCTCCGGGCTGAGGATGAAGTCCACCAGCCGCTCCAGCTCCGGCTTCTGCCAGTAGTCGCTGCTGCGGTAGGCGTTGTCCCGGTAGAGGGCAATAACCTCGTCGGCGGAACGGCCGAACAGATAGATGTTGCCCTCCCCCACCAGCCGGGCGATCTCCACATTGGCCCCGTCCAGGGTGCCCAGGGTGACCGCGCCGTTGGCCATCAGCTTCATGTTGCCGGTGCCGCTGGCCTCCTTGGAGGCCAGGGAGATCTGCTCGGAGATGTCGCAGGCGGGGACCAGCCGCTCGGCGGCGGAGACGTTGTAGTTTTCCACCATCACCAGCTTCAGCCAGGGGGAGACCTGGGGGTCCCGCTCAATCAGCTTGCCCAGGCACAGCAGCAGGTGGATGGTGTCCTTGGCCAGGGTGTAGGCCGGGGCCGCCTTGGCGCCGAACACCATGGTCACGGGCCGGGGCGGGGTGTGCCCCTCCTTGATCTGGAAATACTTCCAGATGGCGTACAGGGCGTTCATCTGCTGGCGCTTGTACTGGTGCAGCCGCTTGATCTGGATGTCCAGGACGCTGTGGGGGTCGATATCCGTCCCCCGGCTCCCCAGCCAGCGGGCCAGCGCCCCCTTGTTCTCCTCCTTCACGGCCAGCAGCCGCTCCAGGAGGGCGCCGTCCTCCTTGTGCTCCAGCAGGTTTTCCAGCAGCCCGGCGTCCCGCTGCCACTCCGGCCCGATGGCCTGGGTAATCAGGCCGGCCAGGGCGGGATTGCAGCTCATCAGCCACCGGCGGAAGGTGATGCCGTTGGTCTTGTTGTTGAACTTTTCGGGATAGAGCACATAGAAGGGGTGCAGCTCGGTGTTTTTCAGAATCTCCGTGTGCAGCTCCGCCACGCCGTTGACCTTGGCGCTGCTGTGGATATCCATATGGGCCATGTGGATGACGTCGTGTTCGTCCCAGATGGCCGTCCGCGGATCGTCGCTGCGCTGCCGGGCCCGCTGATCCAGGGCCCGGATGAAGGGCAGAAGCTGGGGAGCCACCTGCTCCAGATAGGAGGCGGGCCACTTCTCCAGGGCCTCGGACAGGATGGTGTGGTTGGTGTAGGCGCAGGTGCGCTCCACCAGATCCATGGCCTGCTCCAGCTCCACCCCCCGGGCGGTGAGCAGCCGGAGCAGCTCGGGGATCACCATGGAGGGGTGGGTGTCGTTGATGTGTACCACGGCATACTGGTCCAGCTCCAGCGGGGAGTGGCCGGCCTCCTCCAGCTCCCGCAGCAGCAGCTGCGCGCCGGCGGAAACCATGAAATACTGCTGGTAGACCCGCAGCAGCCGGCCGGCCTCGTCGCTGTCGTCGGGGTACAGGAAGGCGGTCAGGTGCCCGGCGATGTCGGTTTTGTCAAACCGGATGCCGTCAGCGGGGGGCGGCGCGGGCCGCTCCACGTCGAACAGGTGCAGCCGGTTGCATACGCCGTTCTCATAGCCGGGGATCTCCAGGTCGTACTGTCTGGCGTTCAGGGAAAAGCCCCCAAAGTCCACCTGGTAGGACACTCCGGTGTCCAGCAGCCAGGACTCCGGCGCGAGCCAGGGGTCGGGCTCCTCGGTCTGCCGGCCGGTGTCCAGCCGCTGGCGGAACAGGCCGTAGTGGTAGTTGAGGCCCACCCCATCCCCGTTGAGGCCCAAAGAGGCGATGGAATCCAGAAAACAGGCAGCCAGACGGCCCAGACCGCCGTTGCCCAGAGAGGGCTCCGGCTCCTGGTCCTCCACCTGGGCCAGGGAGCGGCCGTGGGCGGCCAGCAGCCGCTCCGCCTCCTCCAGCAGGCCCAGGTTGATCAGATTGGCCCGCAGCAGACGGCCCACCAGAAATTCCGCGGAGAAGTAATACAGCTTCCGCTTTCCCCCGGCGTGGTCCATGGGCTTTTGCAGCTGACGCACCGCGGCGGTCAGGGCGTACATCAGCTCCCGGTCGGAGCAGGTGTCCAGGTTGACCCCGCGGGCGGCCAAAACACGTTCCAAATCAGTCTGGGTCCTCATACAGCTTCTCCCCCTTTTTCCTCCGGCAGGCGTTCATACAGCTCCATCTGCCGCCGCACCCGCCGGGCCAGCGCCGGGCTGTCAAAGTCGGGCAGCGCCCGCCACTGCCAGTTTCCGCCCAAGGTGGAGGGGGTATTCATCCGCCCCTCCGAGCCCAGGCCCAGCAGATCCTGCATCTGAACGATGGCGCAGCCGGCGGCGCTGCTCCAGATGGCCCGCATCATGCCCCAGTTTTCCCCTTCCGCCGGATCCAGATGCAAATACTCCCGGGCCAGCGCCACATCCTCCGGCCGGGCGGCGCTCAGCCAGCCCAGGGCGGTGTCATTGTCGTGGGTGCCCACGTAGGCCACGCAGTGGGCGGGGTAGTTGTGGGGCTGGTATACCCGCCCGCCGCCGTCCCGGCTGTCAAAGGCAAATTCCAGCACCTTCATGCCGGGATAGCCGGTGTCCTCCAGCAGCTTCTGGACCGACGGGGTCAGAAAGCCCAGGTCCTCGGCGATAATGGGCCGCTGGCCCACCACCCGCTCCATGCTGCGGAAGAAGGCGATGCCCGGCCCCGGCTCCCAGGAACCCTCCTTGGCGGTCTCCGCCGCGGCGGGGATGGCGTAATAGGAGTCGAAGCCCCGGAAGTGGTCAATGCGCAGCACGTCATAAAAGCGGAACTGGAAGGAGATGCGCTCCATCCACCAGCGGTATCCGTCCTGTTCCATGCGCGCCCAATCAAACAGGGGATTGCCCCACAGCTGCCCATCCGCGGAAAAGCCGTCCGGCGGACAGCCCGCCACCCGGGTGGGCCGCAGCTGCTCGTCCATCTGGAACTGCTCCGGATGGGCCCACACATCGGCGCTGTCCTCCGCCACGTAGATGGGCAGGTCTCCGATGATGGAAATGCCCTTTTCCGCCGCCAGGGCCTTCAGGCTGTCCCACTGGGCGAAAAACAGGAACTGAAGGCCCTTCCAGAACTTCAGCTCCGCCGCCAGCTGGCCCCGGGCCTCCTCCAGAGCCTGGGGCTGACGGCGGCGCAGGCCCTCCGGCCAGCTCTGCCAGGGAACGCCGTCAAACCGGTCCTTCAGGGCCATGAACAGGGCGTAGTCCTCCAGCCAGCGGGCCTCCTTTTGGCAGAACGCCCGCACCGCCTCTTCCTCCCCGGCCCAGAGCCGCTCCACCGCTTTGCGGAGCACCGGGAACCGCTGCCGGTACAGGGCGCTGTAATCCACCCGGCCGGGCTGGCCGCCCCAGTCCAGGCCCTCATACTCCTCCTTCTGGAGCAGGCCCTGCCGGGCCAGATCGTCCAGGTCGATGAAATAGGGGTTTCCTCCATAGGAGGAGAAAGGCTGATAGGGGGAGTCGCCGTAGCCAGTGGGACCTATGGGCAGGATCTGCCAATAGGTCTGGCCGCTCTCCACCAAAAAGTCCAGAAACCCTCTGGCGGCCCGGCCCAGGGTTCCCACGCCCCACGGCGAGGGCAGCGCGGTGATCGGCATCAGAATACCGGCACTTCGCATATGCAAGCACCAACCTTCCTGCAGTGAATGTGAATGTTACTGGGGCTCCACGGAGCTGACGCTCTCGTGTTCCAGCAGTGCAAAGTCAATGGTCTCGTAGACCGGCGGATGTTTGTAGTGAATGGCCTGGAGCAGGGTCTGCACCCCCCGGGCCGCCAGCTGGGCGGCATCCTGCCGGATGGTTGTCAGGCGGGGAATGCAGAACTTCGTCTCGTTGATGCCGTCATAGCCCACGATGGAGATATCCTCCGGCACCCGCAGCCCCAGGTCATAGATGGCCCGCATGGCCCCCAGGGCGATGACGTCGCCCAGGGCGAACAGGGCCGTCAGCTCCGGCTCCCGCTCCAGCAGCCTGCGGGCGGCGGCATAGCCCTCCGCCATGGAGAACCGGCAGGGGACATGCTGGGACTGGGCGTCAAAGGGCAGCCCCAGCCGCTTCATGGTGCTCTGGACCCCCCGCAGACGCTTGAGGCTGATCTGCTCGCTGGCCAGATTGCCCCCCAGCACGCCGATGCGCCGGTGGCCGCGGCGGTAGAGGTACTCGATGACGGCTCCCGCCGCCGCCGTGTCGTCGGTGGTAAAGCTGGACAGGTTCCCGAAGCCCAGGGACTGGGCGTCGTTGGTCAGCAGCACGCAGGGCGCCGTGATCTGGTGAAATTCCCGCCGGAAGCACTCCAGGTCGCCCCCCAGGAAGAGAAATCCCTTGGGGCGGCGGAGCTTGACCAGCTGCACCGCGTACTGCACCTCGTCGGCGTCCTCGTCCAGGTAGGCCACGTACACCTCCTCCTCGCTGTCCTGGAGCAGGGACTGGATGCGCTCCAGGATACCGGCAAACAGAAGGTTCTGGGAGCCCTTGACTAGCACGGCAATGGCCGACTGGGCCTGCATTTTCAAATGCCTGGCGTTGGTGTTGGGCTCAAAGCCCTGCTCCTGCACCACCGCCATGACCCGCTCCCGGGCCGCCTGGCTCACGTCTGGATGGTTGTTCAGGACCCGGGAGACCGTCCCCAGGCTGTATCCGGACAGGCGGGCAATATCTTTGATGGTCATGGCTTACGCCCAACCTCCTTCCGGGCGGGTGCGCCTCAGCCCTTCACCGCGCCGGCGGCAACACCCTTGATGATATACTTCTGGCAGCTCAGGTAGAACACCACCACCGGGATGACCGCCATGATGAGGGCGGCCATGATGGCGCCCATGTCCACCCGGCCGTAGGAGCCCTTCATATACTGGATGACGATGGAGATGGTCTTGTACTTCTTGATGTCCAGAGTCAGGTAGGGCAGCAGGAAGTCGTTCCAGATCCACATGGTCTCCAGGATGCCCACCGAGATATAGGTGGGCTTCATGATGGGGAGCACCACGGAGAAGAAGGTGCGGATGGGGGAGCAGCCGTCGATCATGGCGGCCTCCTCGATCTCGATGGGGATGGACTTGACAAAGCCGCAGAACATGAACACCGCCAGCCCCGCGCCGAAGCCCAGGTAAATGACGATCAGGCCCCAGGGCGTGCCCAGGCCCAGCCGGTCGGTGACCAGAGAGAGGGTGAACATCACCATCTGGAAGGGCACCACCATGGAGAACACGCACAGCAGATAGATCCCCTTGGTAAAGCGGTTGCGCACCCGGGTGATGAACCAGGCGCACATGGAGGTGCAGATCAGAATGGCCAGCACCGAGCCCACGGTGATGAACACCGTCCAGCCCACCGCCTTGAGAAAGCCGTACTGGTCGATGGCGGTGGTGTAGTTGTCCAGGCCGGTGAAGGTGTTGCCGTCGGGCAGCTGGAAGGGCTCCAGATTGATGTAGGACTTTTTCTTGAAGGAGTTGAAGAACACCACCACAATGGGCAGCACGTAGAAAATGCTGATAAAGGTGAAGATACCGGTTCCCATCCGGTTCAGCCGCTGTTTCCGCTTCATTACTGCTGCACCTCCTTGGAACGGGTGGCTTTCAGCTGGAACATGCCGATGATGACCACCAGCACGAAGAAGATCACCGCCTTGGCCTGGCCCACGCCCTCCCAGCCGGTGCGGCCGTAGAAGGTGTAATAGATGTTGAGGGCCAGCATTTCCGACATCTTGGCCGGCTCGCCTGCGGTGAGGGACAGGTTCTGGTCAAAGAGCTTGAAGCCGTTGACCACCGTCAGGAAGGTGCAGATGGTGATGGAGGGCATCATCATGGGGATGGTCACCCGGAAGAGCCGCTGAGGGCCGGTGGCTCCGTCGATGGCGGCGGCCTCCAGTACGTCGCCGGGAATGGCCTGCAGCCCGGCGATATAAATGATCATCATATAGCCGATCTGCTGCCAGGCCACCAGAATCAGCAGCCCGGCAAAGCCGTACCACTCATTGAGGTTGAGGGCGGTGGAGTACACGGACAGAATGCCGTTGAAAATCAGCTGCCAGATATAGCCCAGCACGATACCGCCGATAAGGTTGGGCATGAAGAACACCGTGCGGAAGATGTTGGTGCCCCGGATTTTCTGGGTCAGGGCCAGGGCGATGGTGAAGGCGATGACATTGATGATCACCAGGGATACCACCGCGAACAGGGCCGTGTACCAGAAGGCATGGCGGAACACGGTGTCCTCCAGGGCTTTCACGTAGTTGCCCAGGCCAATAAAGGTGGCGTCTGTCACTGTGGTGAACTCGCAGAAGGACAGCCAGATGCCCATGAGAAAGGGAACGACAAATCCGATCATAAAAGCCACAAGGGTGGGGAGCAGAAAAATGGGGAAATATCGCTTGATGGCTTTTTCCACAGGGGTATACCTCCTCTCCTGAAATTTGAGGGAAAGGGGCAGCGGGCGGGCGAAACGCCCGCCCGCTGCTCCACTCAGCGCATATAAATCAGGTCTCAGCCGTTGACCGCGGCAGCCTCGGCGGCCCAGCCGTCCACAAAGGCGGTCACCACGGCGTCCCAGTTGGCGTCGCTCTGGTCGGCGGCATAGGTGGTGAGGGCGGAGCCCACGCCGTTCTTCCACTCCTCGGAGGGCATGGTGGAGAAGTTCCAGGACACGGACTCATAGCCGTCGGCCACATACTGGTTGCCGATGTTCACCAGAGGATTGGTGGACTCCTGGTTGCCCTTGAAGGGGATCACAAAGCCCATACCGGCCTGGCCGGAGGGCATGGCGCCCTCGCCGCCGCACATGGCCTTGGTGCCCACCTCGGAGCTGACGCACCAGTACATGAAGTCCAGAGTGGCCTGGATGTCGGCCTCGGAGGCCTTGGCGTTCACGCACCAGTAGTTCTCGGTGCCGGTGCACAGACCCTGGTTCTCCTCGCCTTCCACGCCGATGTAGATGGGCAGCATGCCCAGGTTGTCGTCGCCCAGCTCGGCCACATCGTTGTAGGCCCAGGTGCCGTTCTGATAGAACACGGCCTTGCCGGTCACAAACTCGGCCACGGCGTCGTCGCCGGTCTTGGTGGACAGCAGAGTGGGCTCGCAGGTGGCGTTGTTGATGTACAGATCCCAGATCTGGCGGTAGTTGTCCAGATAGGTGCCCTTGATGGCGTCGGTGGTGTCGATGCCGTCGGCCTTGTACTCATAGTAGATGGGCAGGTTGGCCAGGTGGGTCTTGAAGCGCCAGTCGGAGGAGCCGTCCATACCGGCGGAGGTGAAGGCGGAGAAGCCCAGCTCGTCCTTGCGGGCGGTGATGTCCTCGGCCACCTTCTTCAGGTCGGCAAAGCTCTTGATGTCGTCGGCGGTGTAGCCGGCCTGCTCCAGCAGAGCCTTGTTGTAGATGATGCCGTAGGTCTCAATGACGTAGCCGATGCCGGCCATCTTGTCCCCGTCCATCAGGGCGAACTCGTCGCTGGTCAGCTCGCCGGCCACCTGGGAGCCGGACAGGTCGTAGCAGTAGTCCTTCCAGGCGGCCAGGCCCACGGGGCCGTTGACCTGGAACAGGGTGGGGGCATCGGTCTTAGCCATCTCGGATTTCAGGGTGGTCTCATAGTTGCCGGAGGCGGCGGTGAGCACGGTGACCTCCACGCCAGTCTCCTCGGTATACAGCTCGGCCAGTTCCTGCCACTGGGCGTCCTGCTCGGGCTTGAAGTTCAGGTAGTAGACCTTGCCGCCGGAGGGAGCGTCGCCGCCGCCGGAGGGGGAGGCGTCCCCGGAGGGTGTGGTGTCGCCGCCGCAGCCGCTGAGCAGAGACAGAGAGAGGGCCGCAGCCATGCCAAGAGCCAAGAGCTTCTTCTTCATTTCCAATAACCTCCTAAATAAAACTGTACCGTTGTGCCTGGAAACGTTGCTGGAAACGTTTCCAGTTTCAGCAATGTCATTATACCATTCTTTGGTTAGAAATAGCAATCCAAAGATGGATTCCACCTTTATTTTTGTAGGACTGCTAAACTTTCGCCTGTTCCGATTGTGCAATTCGGATAGTTTCTACCCGCTTTTTGTCTTATTTCCGGTCTTTCTTCCCACACCCTAAACAGGAGCGCGCAAATTTTTTCCAAGATGGGATTGACAACGGCGGTTAGTTGCGGTAAACTCTATTTGATCCAGCGGTTAGAAGCTGCTAACCGCAAATTTAACCCCGACTGGTTAGCCTGACTAACCAGCAGAGAAAGGAGACCGACATGATGCCGCTGACTATGGCCGACCGGGGCGAGCCGGTGACCATTCGTAAGATTACGGGAAAGGATGAGCTCCGGCAGCACCTGGCGGAACTGGGTTTCGTGGTGGAGGAGACCGTCACGGTGGTCAGCCATCTGGGCGGAAACCTGATCGTCCAGGTGAAGGACAGCCGGATTGCCCTGGACCGGGATATGGCCAATCGAATTCTGGTGTGAGAGGAGATACGCAATGAGGACCTTGAAGGACGCCAGGGTGGGGGACACCGTTACGGTGGTCCGCCTCCACGGCGAGGGCGCGGTGAAGCGCCGGATCATGGATATGGGGATCACCAAGGGTGTGGACATCCACGTGCGCAAGGTGGCCCCTCTGGGGGACCCCATGGAGCTGAGCGTGCGGGGCTACGAGCTGAGCGTGCGCAAGGCCGACGCGGCCATGATCGAAATTGATTGACAACCGCCGTCTGGGACGGCATTTTTTCCACAAGCGAGTTAGTTGTCGCTAATGTAAGAGAAGGGAGACAAACCATGCAGCTTAACATCGCGCTGGCGGGCAATCCGAACTGCGGCAAGACCACGCTGTTCAACGCCCTGACCGGCTCCAGCCAATACGTGGGCAACTGGCCCGGCGTGACGGTGGAAAAGAAGGAGGGCAGGCTGAAGGGCCGCAAGGATGTGGTGATCCAGGACCTGCCGGGCATCTATTCCCTGTCCCCCTACACCCTGGAGGAGGTGGTGGCCCGGAACTATCTGGTCCAGGAGAAGCCGGACGCCATCCTCAACATTGTGGACGGCACCAACATTGAGCGCAACCTGTACCTCACCACCCAGCTCATCGAGCTGGGCATCCCGGTGGTGGTGGCGGTGAATATGATGGACCTGGTGCGCAAGAACGGGGACCAGATCGACCTGGAGAAGCTGGGCGCCGCTCTGGGCTGCCGGGTGGTGCAGATGAGCGCCCTGAAGGGGGAGGGCGGCCGGGAGGCCGCCGAGCAGGCGGTGACCCTGGCCCAGAGCCACCAGGCCGGGGAACTGCCCCACGTGTTCACCGGCAGCGTGGAGCACGCCATCGCCCACATCGAGGAGTCCATCGCCTCCCTGGTGGAGGAGCGGTATCTCCGCTGGTACGCCATCAAGGTCTTTGAGCGGGACGAGAAGGTGCTGGAGCGGCTGAACCTGACCGGGGAGCTGAAGGAGCACCTGGATTCCCACATCGCCGACTGCGAACGGGAGCTGGACGACGACGCCGAGAGCATCATCACCAACCAGCGCTACGCCTACATCAGCGCCGTGGTGGGCAAGGCGGTGAAGAAGAAGCGCGCCGCCCACTCCATGAGCACCTCCGATCAGATCGACCGCATCGTCACCAACCGGGTGCTGGCCCTGCCCATTTTCGCGGCTATTATGTTTCTGGTGTACGCCATCTCCATGGGCACCTCGCCCATGGCCCTCTTTGACGGCAGCGGAGAGGCCTGGGGCATTGGCATCGGCACCCTGGGCACCGACTGGGCCAACGACACCCTGTTTGGCCAGATTGTCCCCGACCTGTTCAACCGCTTCCTGCTGGACGCCCAGGGGAACCCTGTGGTGGCCGGCTGGTTGTACAGCCTGATTCAGGACGGCATCGTGGCCGGTGTCGGCGCGGTGCTGGGCTTCGTGCCCCAGATGCTGGTGCTCTTCCTGCTGCTGTCCGTTCTGGAGGACGTGGGCTACATGGCCCGCATCGCCTTCATCATGGACCGGATTTTCCGCCGCTTCGGCCTGTCGGGCAAGTCCTTCATCCCCATGCTGGTGGCCACCGGCTGCGGCGTGCCCGGTATCATGGCCTCCCGCACCATTGAGCAGGACCGGGACCGGAAAATGACCGTCATGACCACCGGCTTTATCCCCTGCGGGGCCAAAATGCCTATCATCGGCCTGTTCGCCGGGGCCCTGTTCGGGGGCTCCACCTGGGTGGCGGTGTCCGCCTACTTCATCGGGGTGGCCGCCGTGATCCTCTCGGGGGTTCTGCTGAAAAAGACCCGGATCTTCGCCGGGGACCCGGCCCCCTTTGTGATGGAGCTGCCCGCCTACCACGCCCCCACAGCCAGCAACGTGCTGCGGGCCACCTGGGAGCGGGGCTGGTCCTTCATCAAACGGGCGGGCACCGTGATTTTCCTGTCCTCTGTGATTCTGTGGTTCCTCCAGGGCTTCGGCTTTGTGGACGGCGCCTTCCAGATGGTGGAGGACAACAACTCCTCCCTGCTGGCCGCCATCGGCGGAGTCATCGCCTTCCTCTTCGCCCCCCTGGGCTTCGGGGACTGGCAGTCCACCGTGGCCACCTTCACCGGCCTCATCGCCAAGGAGAATGTGGTCTCCACCCTCTCGGTGGTGCTCCAGGTGGGGAGCGAGGCGGCCGAGGACGACCCCGCCCTGCTGGCGGCGGTGGGCCTCCACTTCTCCGCCCTGTCCGCCTACTCCTTCATGATCTTCAATCTCCTGTGCGCCCCCTGCTTTGCCGCCATGGGCGCCATCAAGCGGGAGATGAACAATCCCAAGTGGACCCTGGGGGCCATCGGCTACATGTGCGGCTTTGCCTACGCCGTCTCCCTCATCGTCTACCAGCTGGGAGGTCTGGCCCTGGGCCTGGTGTCCTTCGGCCCGGCCACCGTGGCGGCCGTCATCCTGCTGGCCGCGCTGATTTACCTGCTGGTACGCAAGAACAAGTACGCCGATCAGGGCGCCGGCCTGCGGGCGGTGGCCGCCGCGGCAAAGTAAAAAGAAGAAAGGAGCATCTATCATGCTGCCCTCCATCCTCATCGGCCTTGTGATCGCGGCCATCTGCGTGGCCATTATCGCAAGGGGAATTCACAACAAACGCAACGGCAAGGGCGGCTGCTCCTGCGGCGGCTCCTGTGGGAGCTGCGGCTGTTCCGGCCTGTGCCATCCCCCTCGGAAGTCCCATCCGGGTTCCACAACTTAGAAAGGAAGTGCGCAATGGAGCTGACCTGCACCAACGTCCGCTATCTGCTGACCATCTACCACCTCTCCCAGATCCGGCTGGAGGTCTCCTCCAAGGACATCGCCCGGGTGCTGGAGGTCTCCCGGGCCTCGGTCACCAGCATGATGGGGGTACTCACCGACAAGGAGCTGGTGGCCAAGGAGCGCTACGGCAAGGTCCATCTGACCCGCTCGGGCATCCACCTGGCCAGGGCTCTGTCCGCCCAGGCCGACGAGCTGGCCCGGGACCTGGCTCCCCGGATGGGCCTGTCCGGGGAGGAGGCCTGGAAGGCGGCCTGCGCCGCCGTGTCCGAGCTGCCCCGCCGCTGCTTCCCCGCCGTCCCGGCGGCGGCTCCCCTGCCCGCCTGACGGCCCGCCCCTCCGCCTCCCCTGCCCTGCCCGCCCAAATCCCGGCGGGCAGGGCTTTTTTCGTACAAAATGCGGGGCGGCCGGGCTTGAAATGGCCGCAAGGGGTATGATATAGTATCAGAGTATGTATTTGCTTCGGGAGGCGCGTGTGCTTGTTTGACGGACTGCTGTTTGATCTGGACGGGACCCTGTGGGACTCGGTGGACGCCATCTGTATCTCCTGGCGGCGGGTGCTGGAGCGGCGGACGCCGGAGCTGGCCGGGCTGATGACCCGGGAGACTGTGGCCGGCTGCATGGGGATGCTGCTGCCGGACATTGTGAAAAAGGTGCTGCCCGACCTGCCCGCCGAACAGCTCCAGCCCGTGCTGGCCGAGCTGCTGGCGGAGGAAAACAGCTACGTGGCCGCCCACGGCGGCGCCCTCTATCCCCAGGCGCCCGAAACCCTGGCGCTGCTGGCCCAAAGCTATCCCCTGTGCATCGTCAGCAACTGCCAGGACGGCTATATCGAGGCCTTTTTCCAGGCCCACGGTCTGGGGAAGTATTTTACCGACTACGAAAACCCCGGCCGTACCGGCAAGGGCAAGGCGGACAACATCGCCCTGGTGGCGGCGCGCAACGGCATGAAGCGCCCCCTCTACATCGGGGACACCCAGGGGGACTGCGATGCCGCCGCCGCGGCGGGGGTGCCCTTCCTACATGCCGCCTACGGCTTCGGCGCCATCGACCATGAGGTGCCCTTCGTCCGCTCCTTCGCCGAGATCCCGGCGGCGGTGGCGCGGCTGTCTCCCCCATAATCCAGCCGCCTTTATCGAACTTTCATTTCACCAAGGAGGAACCATACCTTGTCACAATACGAAGCTGAAATCAAACGTCGCAGGACCTTTGCCATCATCAGCCACCCGGACGCCGGTAAGACCACGCTGACGGAAAAGTTCCTGCTCTACGGCGGAGCCATCGCCCAGGCCGGCCAGGTCAAGGGCAAGAAGAACACCCGGGCCGCCACCTCCGACTGGATGGAGATCGAGAAGCAGCGCGGCATCTCGGTCACCTCCTCCGTCATGCAGTTCCAGTACGAGGGCTACTGCATCAACATCCTGGACACCCCCGGCCACCAGGACTTCTCCGAGGACACCTACCGCACCCTGATGGCCGCCGACTCCGCCGTCATGGTCATCGACGCCGCCAAGGGCGTGGAGGCCCAGACCCGGAAACTGTTCAAGGTGTGCGCCATGCGGGACATCCCCATTTTCACCTTCATCAACAAGATGGACCGGGAGGCCCGGGACTCCTTCGAGCTGCTGGAGGAGCTGGAGAAGGAGCTTGGTATCGAGACCTATCCGGTGAACTGGCCCATCGGCTGCGGCAAGGAGTTTCAGGGCGTGTACGACCGGGGCAGCCGGAAGATCATCCACTTCACCTCCAACGGCGGCGCCAAGGCGGCCACCGCCACTGAGGTGGAGCTGGGGGATCCCAACCTGGACGCGCTCATCGGCGGGCGGCTGCACCAGCAGCTCACCGACGAGATCGAGCTGCTGGACGGCGCCGCCGCCGAGTTTGACCTGGACCGGGTGCGCCACGGCAAGCTCTCGCCGGTGTTCTTCGGCTCGGCGCTGACCAACTTCGGCGTAGAGCCCTTCCTGGAGCACTTCTTGCAGATGACCACCGCCCCCCTGCCCCGGCGGGCCGGCGAGGAGATCATCGACTCCATGGACGATGCCTTCTCCGCCTTCGTGTTCAAGATCCAGGCCAACATGAACAAGGCCCACCGGGACCGGATCGCCTTCATGCGCATTGTCTCCGGCAAGTTTGAGGCCGACCGGGAAGTCTACCACGTCCAGGGCGGCAAGAAAATCCGCCTGTCCCGGCCCCAGCAGCTGATGGCCGCGGAGCGGGAGATCATCGAGGAGGCCTACGCCGGGGACATCATCGGCGTGTTCGACCCGGGCATCTTCTCCATCGGCGACACTCTGTGCACCGCCGCCAAGAAGTTTACCTTCGACCCCATCCCCACCTTCGCCCCCGAGCACTTCAAGCGGGTGCGCAGTCTGGACACCATGAAGCGCAAGCAGTTTTTGAAGGGCATGGAGCAGATCGCCCAGGAGGGCGCCATCCAGATCTTCAAGACTCCCTACTCCGGCATGGAGGAGGTCATCGTGGGCGTGGTTGGCACCCTGCAGTTCGACGTGCTGGAGTACCGGCTGAAAAACGAGTACAATGTGGATTTGTACATGGAGGGCCTGCCCTACGAGTATCTGCGGTGGATCGAGACCGACGACGGCCAGCCGGTGAAGGAGGAGGACCTGACCCTGGGCACCGACACCAAGCTGGTGGAGGACTACAAGGGCAACCAGCTGCTGCTGTTCGGCTCCCAGTGGGCGGTCAACTGGACCCAGGAGCGCAACAAAAACCTCACCTTCCACGAGTTTGGCGGGGCCAGATTCTGATGAGACAGGCCGGGACGGCAAAGCCGTCCCGGCCTGTCTGTTTACCTTTTCCACATTTCCTGGATACAATGTGGAAAAGGGGTGTGATTGGATGGGCAAGGAACTGGAACAGGCGGACAAATCCCTGTTTTTTCTCACCGTGCTGCTGGGGTCTATCCTGCTGTCCTGGCGGGCCCTGTGGCTCCAGCGGCAGGGGCTGTGCCGGGGGGAGGAGACCGACGTGACCGGCCTGCGGCTGGCCGCGTCGGTGCTGGTGGTACTGTCCCTGGGCGTTTTCTTCTGCCTGTCCCTCCAGGGCCGGCGGGAGGCTGCGGGCACGCAGGGGGAAGATGCCGCCGCCACCAATGTGCTGGCCTCCCTGCTGGTGCTGCTGGCCGCCCTGCTGCGGCTGGGGGAGCTGCTGAAGGAGGAGAAAAACAGCGCCGCCGGGTAATACCCGGCGGCGCTGTTTCAGGTTTGTTTGACGAAAAAGGTAAAGGTGCCGGAGGCCACCAGCCGCTCCTCCCCATCGGTGAGGGTCACGTCGTACACCACAATGGTGCGCCCCAGCTTTTTGGGCTTGGCCAGACAGTGGATCCGGTCCCCTCGGGCGGCGGCCAGAAACTGCATGGAGCTGTCCAGGGTGACGCAGGGCCGGTTCCCGATGGTGTAGGCGGCGGTGCCGGTCACCGTGTCCGCCAGGGTGAACAGGGCCCCGCCGTGGATCACGCCCAGGGGGTTATAGGTGTCCTTCCGGACCTCCAGTACCCCCTCTGCCTCATACTGCCGGATGGCGGTAACCTTCACGCCGCTGCTGGGCCCGAAAAAGGCCCCGCTGTTTACCTGCTCCAGCAGATCGCTGTAATCCTTACTGCAAGAATCCATCCAGAATCTTCTCCTCCGCCTCCTGCTCGGTAAGGCCCAGGGTCATCAGCTTGAGGATCTGGTCCCCGGCGATACGGCCGATGGCCGCCTCATGGATGAGCTGGGCGTCCACATGGTTGGCCACGATGGCCGGGATGGAGGAAATCCGGGCCTGACCCATAATGATGGAGTCACACTGTACATGGCCGAAGCACTTGGCATTGCCCGTCATCTTGGGGTAGAACACCTGCTGGGAGTCGTCCTGGGCCACGGAGCGGGAAATCACCCGCCCGGAGGCGTCCTCCCCGTCCAGAATGATCTCCATGTCGCTCTCGGCGGTCTGCTGGCCGTGGGTAAGGAGCTTTTCGGTGATAACGACTTCAGCCCGGGGGCCCGCCACGATCTTGGTCTCCCGCTTGGTGGAGTCCACGCCCCGGATCTGGGTGGACTCCATGTTGAGGCTGGCCCCCTCGTCCAGGTATACGATGGTCTGGGGGTTCATGATTCGTTTGCCGGTGCCGGGGCCCTCGCCGTAGTGCCGCTCCACATAGCGGACCTTGGAATTCTTACCGATGTGGAAGGTGTGCACGCCGTCGTGCTGGCTGGTCTCGCAGCCGGTGTTGTGGATGCCGCAGCCGGCCACGATGTCCACGTCGCAGTCCTCGCCGATGAAAAAGTCGTTGTACACCAGCTCGGAAAGGCCGGTCTGGCTGATGATCACCGGGATGTGGACCGACTCGTGCCTGGTGCCGCTCTTCACGGTGATGTCAATGCCCGACTTGCCCGGCTCGGTCTTGGTGGTGATCTCGATGTTGGCGGTGTTGTTGCGGGAGTCCAGCTGTCCGTTGCGGCGGATGTTGTAGGCCCCCTGGGGGGTCTTTTCCAGGTCCGCGATCTCCTTGAGGAGCTTCCACTCTGCCTGATCCATTACTTGTCCGCTCCTTCCGAAAGATAGCTGCAGCCCGTGCTGGTATTGGCCAGGATCTGGGGGAAGATTTCGTCCTTGGGGCCGTGCTTCTGAATCTGGCCGTCGCCGATCATGACGATCTCGTCCGCCAGGTCGATGATGCGCTCCTGGTGGGAAATGACGATGAGGGTGGCCTCCCGCTTCTGGTGGATGAGCTTGAAGGTCTCGGTGAGCTTGGCGAAGGACCACAGGTCGATGCCCGCCTCCGGCTCGTCAAAGATCATCAGCCCGGACTTGCGGGCCAGAATGGTGGCGATCTCAATGCGCTTGACCTCGCCGCCGGACAGAGAGGCGTCCACCTCACGGTCGATATAGTCCCCGGCGCACAGCCCCACCTTGGTGAGGTACTGGCAGCTCTCCTCCCGGGTGAGCTTCTCGCTGCCCGAGGCCAGGGCCAGCAGGTCCTTTACCTTCAGCCCCTTGAACCGGGGGGGCTGCTGAAAGCCGTAGCTCACCCCCAGCCGGGCCCGGTCGGTGATGGGCATATGGGTGATGTCGGTTCCGTTCCACAAAATCTGGCCTCCGGTGGGCTCCACCAGGCCCATAATGGCCTTGGCCAGGGTGGTCTTGCCGCCCCCGTTGGGGCCGGTGATCACCACAAACTGATGATCTGCCACGGTGAGGGACACATCGTTGAGGATGCCCAGCTCCTGGCCTGCCTCGTCCTCCACCTGATAGCTGAGATGCTTGATCTCCAGCATGAGCGGTCTCTCCTTTGTCAATTGGTTGATCCCAGAGTTAGTATTGTATCACGCTTACCACAAAAATACAACCCTGGCGGGACAAATGCTCCCGTTCCGGCATAGAATGAGGGGAATCCAAACAGAATTGGAGGCGGAAGTATGGAACAGACTTCCATTCCCGGCGTGGACCGGGAGGTGTTTGAGCGGGTGTGGCGGCGGGTGATGCCGGATGAACGGGGGGACTGCCCCTTCACCCTGCCGGAGGCGGAGGGACAGGCGGCGGAGGGGGAGACGGCCCTGGCGGTACCGCAGGCAATGGAGGCCCGGATCGTGACTCTGGGTCAGGCGGACGAGGGCCACGACATCCAGTGCCTGGGGCCGGCCTCCGCCGCTTACGGCGCGTCTTTGCAGGGGTACATAGACGACGAGCTTTCCGACTGGCGGAGCTATCAGGCCCTGGCCCGCCGCACCCCCGGCGGGGGCGGCCGGGCGCTGGCGGCCATAGCCGCCGACGAGCGCCGCCACGCCAAAAAGCTGAGCACCGCCTATTTTCTCATCTCCGGAGTGCGCTACTGGCCGGAGGTGCGCTCCAGCCAGACCGCCGCGCCTCTCCATGCCGCCCTGCGGGAGCGGTTCTGGGCGGAGCAGCGGGGGGCGGCGGCCTATCAGGCCGCCGCAGCCGAGACCGCCGACCCCTGCCTGAAGGAGCTCTTTTCCGAGCTGGCCGGGGAGGAGGAGGCCCACGTGTGGACCATCCGGGGGGTCCTGGAGCAGCTGTGACACAATGGAAAGGGGCCGCTGCCATTGGCAGCGGCCCCGTGTGGTTCCTTCGATGTCACGCTTCGCGCCCTCCGCGACGGCGCACTGCTTACCGCTGCGCAAAAAACACCTTTGGCCTGCGGCCAAACTGCTTTTTTGTCTGCGCGGTTCGCTGTGCGCCTGCTCCCGGGCTCTCAGCGCTTCTGCTTACTTCAGGTTAAAGAAAGCGTCCATACCCAGGTACTGAGCCACGTCGCCCAGCTCCTCCTCGATGCGGAGCAGCTGGTTGTACTTGGCCACGCGGTCGGTACGGCTGGGCGCGCCGGTCTTGATCTGGCCGGCGTTCAGAGCCACGGCGATGTCGGCAATGGTGGCGTCCTCGGTCTCGCCGGAGCGGTGAGACACGATGGCGGTGTAGCCGGCCCGGTTGGCCATCTGGATGGCGTCCAGGGTCTCGGTCAGGGTGCCGATCTGGTTGACCTTGATCAGAATGGCGTTGCCCACCTTCTTCTCAATGCCGGTCTTGAGCCGCTCGGTGTTGGTGACGAAGAGGTCGTCGCCCACCAGCTGCACCCGGTCGCCGATGGCCTTGGTCAGCATGGCCCAGCCCTCCCAGTCGGTCTCGGCCATGCCGTCCTCCAGGGAGACGATGGGGTAGGTGTCGGCAAACTTCTTCCACATGTTCACCAGCTGCTGCTGGGTCATCTTCTTGCCGGACTTGGGCTGGATATAGCACTTCTCCTCCTCGTTCCACCACTCGGAAGAGGCGGCGTCAATGGCGATCTTGAAGTCCTCGCCGGGCTTGTAGCCGGCGTCCTCGATGGCCTTCACGATAACCTTCAGGGCGTCCTCGTCCTTCTTCAGGTTGGGGGCGTAGCCGCCCTCGTCGCCCACGCCGGCGGCGGGAGTGCCGTTCTCCTTCAGGGTGCTCTTCAGGGTGTGGAACACCTCGGCGCACATACGCAGAGCCTCGCGGAAGCAGCAGGCGCCCACGGGCATGATCATGAACTCCTGGATCTCCACGTTGTTGGTGGCGTGAGCGCCGCCGTTGAGAATGTTCATCATGGGAACGGGCAGCACCTTGGCGTTGACGCCGCCGATATAGTTGTACAGGGAGGTGCCCAGGCTCTCGGCAGCGGCCTTGGCGCAGGCCAGGGAGGCGCCCAGGATGGCGTTGGCGCCCAGCTTGGTCTTGTTGGGGGTGCCGTCCAGCTCGATGAGGGCCTTGTCGATGGCGGTCTGATCCAGCACGTTCATGCCCACCAGGCACTCGGCGATCTCGGTGTTGACGTTCTTCACGGCGGTCAGCACGCCCTTGCCCATGTAGCGGCTCTTGTCGCCGTCACGCAGCTCGCAGGCCTCATAGATGCCGGTGGAAGCGCCGGAGGGCACAGCAGCACGGCCCACGGTGCCGTCTTCCAGATAGACCTCCACCTCAACGGTGGGGTTGCCGCGGCTGTCCAGGATCTCACGGCCCAGCACGTCAACGATCTCGATGATCTGCTTCATGATAAAAACTCCTTTCAAATAGGGGAATTGGTGTGTGGGGGGCGGGCGACCGGCCCGCCGGAACTATATTTGGTACGGCGGAAGCCCGCCGGATACCGCTTTAGTTGAGAATCAGCGTCTCCCCGTCCATCTCCGCGGGCTTTTCCAGGCCCATCAGGTCCAGCATGGTGGGGGCAATGTCGGCCAGTCGGCCGTCCCGCAGCTTCACGTCGGCGCCCACGATGTAGAAGGGCACCAGGTTGGTGGTGTGGGCGGTGTAGGGCGTGGTCCCGTCGTCGTCCAGCATCCGGTCGGCGTTGCCGTGGTCGGCGGTGATGAGGGACACGCCGCCCATCTTGGTGGTGGCCTCCACCACCTTGCCCACGCCGGCGTCCACGGCCTCCACGGCCTTCACGGCGGCGTCAAACACGCCGGTGTGGCCCACCATGTCGCAGTTGGCAAAGTTGAGGATGATCACATCGTACTTGCCGCTCTCAATGCGCTTGACGGCCTCCTCGGTGACCTCGGGGGCGCTCATCTCGGGCTGCAGGTCGTAGGTGGCCACCTTGGGGGAGGGGATCAGGCACCGGTCCTCGCCGGGGAACACCCGCTCCTCGCCGCCGTTGAAGAAGAAGGTCACGTGGGCGTACTTCTCGGTCTCGGCAATGCGCAGCTGGGTGTAGCCCTGGCGGGCGATATACTCGCCAAAGATATTCACCAGCTCCCGGTGGGGGAAGGCGATGAGCACGTTGGGCATGGTGGCGTCGTACTCGGTGGTGCACACGTACGTCACGGGGAAATAGCCGTGCTTGCGCTCCACGTCGGTGAAGGCGGGGTCCACGAAGCAGCGGGTGATCTCCCGGGCCCGGTCGGGGCGGAAGTTCATGAAGATGATGGAGTCGCCCTCCTTCACCTTGCCCTCCTTGGCGCACACGATGGGCTCCACAAACTCGTCGGTGACCCCGGCGTCATAGGACTTCTGCACGGCGTCCACCGGGTCGGCGTTCTCGGCGCCCACGCCCAGGACGATGGCGTCGTAGGCCCGCTGCAGGCGGTCCCACCGCTTGTCCCGGTCCATGGCGTAGAAGCGGCCCATGACGGTGGCCACCTGGCCCACGCCGATCTCCTTGCACTTGTTCACCAGCTGCTCCACGTACTCCTTGCCAGAGGCGGGGGGTACGTCCCGGCCGTCCAGGAAGCAGTGGACGAACACCCGGCGCAGTCCCCGCTTCTTGGCCAGCTCCAGCAGGGCGAAGATGTGGGTGATGTGGCTGTGCACGCCGCCGTCGCTGAGCAGGCCGAATACGTGCAGCGCGCCGTCCCGCTCCTTGCAGTCGTCCATGGCCTCGATATAGGCCTCGTTTTCAAAGAAGCTGCCGTCCTGAATGGACTTGGTAATCCGGGGCAGGTCCTGGAACACCACCCGGCCGGCGCCGATGTTGGTGTGACCCACCTCGGAGTTGCCCATCTGGCCCTCGGGCAGACCCACGTCCATGCCGGAGGCCGCCAGCTTGCAGCCGGGGTTCTCGGCAAAGATCTTGTCCAGATTGGGGGTATGGGCGGCGGCAATGGCGTTGCCGGTCTTGTCGTCCCGCAGGCCGAAGCCGTCCATGATAATCAAGGTAGTCGGTGTTTTACTCATAGTGTACCTCTTGTTCTCTGACCAGCCCGCTGCCTTATTCCTGATTGGCGGCGTTGATGATCTCCACAAAGTCGGGGGCCTTCAGGGAGGCGCCGCCGATCAGGCCGCCGTCCACGTCGGGCTGGGCCAGCAACTCCTGGGCGTTCTTGGCATTCATGGAGCCGCCGTACTGGATGGTGACGGCGCGGGCCACGCGGGCGCCGTACAGCTTGCGGATGACGGCGCGGATGGCCTCGCAGACCTCGTTGGCCTGCTCGGCGGTGGCGGTCTTGCCGGTGCCGATAGCCCAGATGGGCTCATAGGCGATGACCACGTGGCGCATCTTGTCGGCGGGCACGCCGGACAGGGCGGCCTTCACCTGGTAGGAAATGAGGTCCATGGTGACCCCCAGCTCCCGCTGCTCCAGGCTCTCGCCCACGCAGACGATGGGATACAGGCCGGCCTCCAGGGCGGCATGGACCTTCTTGTTGACGGTGAAATCGGTCTCATTGTAGTACTGCCGGCGCTCGGAGTGGCCGATGATCACGTACTTCACGCCGATGTCCTTGAGCATCTCGGGAGAGACCTCGCCGGTAAAGGCGCCGTGGGACTCATAGTGGCAGGTCTCGGCGCCGATGGCCACCCGGCTCTCCTTGAACAGCCGCACGGCGGCCTGCAGGTTCACGGCGGGCACGCACAGCACCACCTCGCACCACTTGGGCTTGCCGATGAGGGGCTTGAGCTCCTCGGCAAAGGCCTTGGTCTCGGTGAGGGTCTTGTTCATCTTCCAGTTTCCGGCAATAATAGTCTTGCGGTATCTTCTGTTCATTGGGATCTTACCTCTTTCTTCCAGTCTTCTATTTCAGGTCCATGAACCGATGATGTCAGAATTATTTGTCCAGCAGGCAATTTACGCCACAAAATCAAGCGTCCAGCAGGCAAGCCACGCCGGGCAGCTCCTTGCCCTCCATGAACTCCAGGGAGGCGCATCCCCAACGGAGCACAGCTCCGCCGGGGGCCCCTTTGGATTTCATATCCTCGGGCGAAGTAAATTCGCCCTGCGGCAAGGTTTGCTGCGCAAACGCTTGGACGCGCCTGCGGCGCGGCTCGCTTTCGCTCGCGCGGCGGCGCCTATCTATTTAAGCGTCCAGCAGACAAGCCACGCCGGGCAGCTCCTTGCCCTCCATAAACTCCAGGGAGGCGCCGCCGCCGGTGGAGATGTGGGTCATCTTGTCGGCGTAGCCCAGCTGCTGCACGGCAGCCGCAGAGTCGCCGCCGCCGATGATGGTGATGGCGTGGCTCTCACTCAGGGCCTCGGCCACGGCCTTGGTGCCGGCGGCGAAGGCGGGGAACTCAAACACGCCCATGGGCCCGTTCCAGATGACGGTGCCGGCATCCTTCACGGCCTCGCTGTAAGCGGCGATGGCCTTGGGGCCGATGTCCATGCCCAGGCAGTCGTCGGGGATGTGCATGCTGTCCACGGTCATGGGCTCGGCGTCGGCGGCAAACTCCTTGGCACACACGGTGTCCTCGGGCAGCAGCAGCTTGACGCCCTTCTCCTGGGCCTTCTTCATCATGTCGTTGCAGTAGTCCAGCCAGTCCTCCTCCAGCAGGGACTTGCCGATGGAGCCGCCCTGGGCCTTCAGGAAGGTGTAGGTCATGCCGCCGCCGATGATGATGGTGTCGGCGATTTCCAGCAGGTTGTTGATGACGCCGATCTTGGAGGACACCTTGGAGCCGCCCAGGATGGCCACCAGGGGCCGCTTGGGATTGGCCAGGGCGCCGCCGATGATCTCCAGCTCCTTCTGGATCAGGAAGCCGGACACGGCGGGCAGGTAGTCGGCCACGCCGGCGGTGGAGGCGTGGGCGCGGTGGACGGCGCCAAAGGCGTCGGATACGTAAACCTCAGCCATGGAGGCCATAGCCTTGGCCAGCTCGGGATCGTTCTTGGTCTCGCCCTTCTCAAAGCGGGTGTTCTCCAGCAGCATGATCTGGCCGGGCTTCAGGGCGGCGGCCTTGGCCTGGGCGTCGGGGCCCACCACGTCCTCGGCCATGATCACGTCCTTGCCCAGCAGCTCGCTCAGGCGGGCGGCCACCGGCTTCAGGCTCAGGGAAGGCACCACCTCGCCCTTGGGCTTGCCCATGTGGGAGCAGGCGATCACGGCGGCATTCTGGTCCAGCAGGTACTGGATGGTGGGCAGAGCGGCCCGGATGCGCTTGTCGTCGGTGATGACGCCGCTGCCGTCCTTGGCCATGGGCACGTTAAAATCGCAGCGCAGCAGGACCTTCTTGCCGGCCACATCAATGTCCTTTACAGTCTTCTTGTTGTAGTTCATCCTGTACAAGCTCCTTTCATCTCACCTTCCCCGGTGAGGCCGGGGAAGTCCAGCTGCCGCAGCGCCTCATAGGTCACGATGGCCGCGGCGTTGGACAGGTTCAGACACCGGGCTTCCGCCCGGATGGGGATACGAATGCAGCGGTCGCTGTGGGCCATGCGGAACTCCTCCGGCAGGCCGGCGGTCTCCTTGCCGAAGATGAGGTAGCACTCATCCCGGAAAACCGCCTGGGTGTAGGACCTGGGGGCCTTGGTGGTGGCCAGCCAGATGTCCTGCGCCTTTGTCTTGCGGAAAAAGTCGTCCAGGCCCTGGTAGACCCGTACGTCCACCAGATGCCAGTAGTCCAGACCCGCCCGCTTGACCGCCTTGTCGCTGATGTCAAAGCCCAGGGGCTCAATGAGATGGAGCCGGGTCCCCGTCACCGCGCAGGTGCGGGCAATGTTCCCGGTGTTTTGTGGGATCTCCGGCTCAAAAAGCACAATATTGAGCATCTTCCCACCTCTTTCCAGCCTCTTTTTTTACCAGCGGAGGCTATTGTACTCCAAACCGGAACAGATTTCAACCGGGAAACCACGAAAAAGTGCTAAAACCTTTGGTTTTCTTTCCTGATTCTCCGCTTTCTTTTCTTTGCTTTTACACTTTATTGCAATGGGGATCTGTGGTATGATAATATATGGCGGAAAAGCCGCCGGAGAGGATGAGACATTTTGGAAAAACAGCGGGAGATCCGCCGGGTCGTGGTCAAGGTGGGCACCTCCACCCTCACCCGGGAGACGGGCAGCCTGAATCTACATAACATGGAGCACCTGGCCCGGGTGCTCTCCGACCTGCAGGGCATGGGCTGTCAGGTGGTGCTGGTATCCTCCGGCGCCATCGGCATCGGCACCAAGAAGCTGCGCCTGCCGGAGCGGCCCTCCGAGCTGCGGATGAAGCAGGCCACCGCCGCCGTGGGCCAGTGCATGATGATGCACGTTTACGACAAATTTTTCTCCGAGTACAACCGGACGGTGGCCCAGATCCTCCTCACCGGGGAGGACGTGGACGCCCCCGTCCGCTCAGAGCACCTGCACAACACCTTTGAGGCCCTGCTGGAGCTGGGGGTCATCCCCATCGTCAATGAGAACGACTCGGTATCCTCGGCGGAAATCGAGACCGGCCAGTGCAAGGTGCTGGGCGACAACGATACCCTGTCCGCCATGGTGGCCCGGCTGTGCTCGGCCGATCTGCTGATCCTGCTCAGCGACATCGACGGACTGTACGACGCCGACCCCCGCACCCACCCGGAGGCCAAACTGATCCACCAGGTCGCCGCCGTCACGCCGGAGCTGCGGGCCATGGCGGGGGGCGCGGGCACCTGGCGGGGCACCGGAGGCATGGCCACCAAGCTCAACGCCGCCCAGCTCTGCCTGGAGGCGGGCATCGACATGGTCATCGCCAACGGCAGCAACATGGAGGCCGTTTACGACATTGTGGCGGGCAAGGACGTGGGCACCCGGTTTACCCGGCCCCGCTGACCCGCCTGACCCTTTGATCTGACAAATAAGGAGTGAACGACTATGACACAGTTGGAAACCCAGGGTCTGGCGGCCAAAAACGCCGCCCGGGTGCTGTCCGTGGCGGGCACCGCCCGGAAAAACGCCGCGCTGGAGGCCATCGCCGCCGCCATTGTGGCGCGGCAGGGGGAGATTCTCGCCGCCAACGCCGCCGACCTGGAGGCGGGCAAGGCCGCCGGGCTCCGCCCCGCCCTGCTGGACCGGCTGGCCCTGGACCAGGGCCGCATTGCCGGCATTGTGGAGGGGGTGCGGCAGGTGGCCGCCCTCCCCGACCCCATTGGGGAGGTCACCAAGATGTCCACCCGGCCCAACGGCCTCACCATCGGCAAGCGCCGGGTGCCCCTGGGGGTCATCGGCATCATCTATGAGGCCCGGCCCAACGTGACAGTGGATGCCGCCGCCCTGTGTCTCAAGTCGGGCAATGCGGTGCTCCTCCGGGGCGGCAAGGAGGCCTTCCGCTCCAACCAGGCCTTTGTGGCCGTCATGCGGGACGCCCTGGAGGGCGCCGGGCTGCCCCGGGACTGCGTGGCTCTGGTGACCGACACCAGCCGGGAGAGCGCCAACGAGCTGATGGGCCTCACCGAATACCTGGACGTGCTCATCCCCCGGGGGGGCGCGGGGCTCATCCGCAGCGTGGTGGAAAACGCCAGGGTGCCGGTGATCGAGACCGGCGTGGGGGTGTGCCACGTGTACGTCCACGAGGGGGCCGACCTGGACATGGCCGCCCGGATCATCCACAACGCCAAGACCTCCCGGCCCTCGGTATGCAATGCTGCCGAGTGCCTGCTGGTGGACCGGGGGATCGCCCGGGACTTTCTGCCCATGGCCTGGCAGCTGCTCCAGACCAAGGACGTGGAGCTGCGGGGCTGCCCGGAGACCCGGGCCATTCTGGGGGACTTCGTGAAGCCCGCCTCAGAGGCCGACTGGGACACCGAGTTCGGGGACTACATCCTGGCCGTCAAGGTGGTGGGCGGCTTTGACGAGGCCACCGACTTCATCGCCGCCCACGGCAGCGGCCACTCCGAGGCCATCGTGACCAACGACTATGCCGCCGCCCAGCGGTTTCTGGACGTGGTGGACGCGGCGGCGGTGTACGTCAACGCCTCCACCCGCTTCACCGACGGCTTTGAGTTTGGCCTGGGGGCGGAAATCGGCATTTCCACCCAGAAGATGCACGCCCGGGGCCCCATGGGTCTGGAGGAGCTGACCTCCAGCAAGTTCATCATCTACGGCACGGGACAGGTCCGCTGAACATAGGATGAAGCGGCCCCCAACCGGTCGATTACATACGGCGGGCAGCCATGCCCGCCGTATGACTTTGTTTGGGGGTGTGTCCCATGCTGGAACGCAAGCTGACCCTGGAGGGCGGGACGCTGTACTGCGAGCTGGGCTCCCTGGAGCCCGGCGGCTGGCAGACCCTGGACTGTTCCCTCCGGCTGGCGGGGGTGCTGCCCGAGCGGCGGGTGGCGGTGGCGGTGGAGGTGCTGGAGGGGGACACGGTCCGGGGCAGCCGGATCTTCGCCGTCCCCGCCCACCACGGACCGGCGGCCATCGACCTGGTGCTGAGGGGCATACGGTTTTATCTGCCCGAGAGCTGCTCTCCCCGCCGCCTGACGGTACGCTCCGACGCCCACTACCTGGAGCAGGGCGAGCGCTGTCTGCTGTGACAAAAAACGACCCGCAAAGCCGGCGGCTTTGCGGGTCGTTTTTCTGCTTCAGAATTGAAAGAGCACCCCCAGCACCGCCGAGGCGGCGATAAAGGCGATGGGGTGGAGCTTTTTCAGCGGCCCCACCTGGAGACAGACAAAGACCGCCGCCGCCAGGAGAATGGCCTTCCAGCGAAAGAAGTCCGCCCCGCCAAAGGCCGCCCCGGTGTTCACCAGGGCGATGGCGCACACCTCCACCAGGGCGGCGGCAATGAGGGCGGTGGAGGCGGGCCGGATGCCGTAGAACACCGCGTCCACCCCCCGGCTCTCCCGGAATTTTTTCAAAAATCCGGCGATGATGAGGATGACGATGATGGAGGGGCACACCAGACCCAGGGTGGCGATGACGCCTCCTGCGATCCCGCCCACAACGCCCCCCGCCAGACTGCCGGTGTGGAAGCCCACGTAGGTGGCCATGTTCACCCCCATGGGACCGGGGGTGGACTCGGAAATGGCGATCATGTTGGCCAGCTCCCCGGCGGAAAACCAGCCGGTGCGGGCCCCCATGTCGGTGAGGAAGGGGATGGTGGCCAGGCCCCCGCCGATGGCAAAGAGGCCCGCCTTGAAGAACTCGAAAAAGAGCTGGAGGTAGATCATCCCTTCCGCCCTCCCTTCGCCGCCCGGATGCACAGCCCGGCCGCCCCCGCCGCCACCACCAGCACGATGGGGGAGCACACATAGCCCAGCACGGCGCCCAGGGCATTGGCGGGAAAGGCGGCAAAGTTGCCAACCACCGCCAGGATAAGTACCGCCGCGAAGATGACCACGGTGGGCATATCCACCACGGTGGACCTGCGCAGCTTGAGGACGCTGGACAAAATCAGGGCGCACACGCAGGCCCGCACCCCGTTGAAGGCGTGGACCACCACGGGCAGGTGGGCAAAATTCTGCAAAAAGGCGGCGATGAGCATGATGATCACCAGGCAGGGAAACACCAGGCCCAGGGTGGCGGCCACGCCCCCCGCCGCCCCTTTCAGCTTGTGGCCCACGAAGGTGGCGGTGTTGACGGCGATAATGCCGGGGGTACACTGGCCGATGGCGAAGTAGTCGGACAGCTCCTCCTCGCTGGCCCAATGCCGCTTTTCCACCAGCTCCCGCTGGAGGATGGACAGCATGGCGTAGCCCCCGCCGAAGGTACACACGCCGATTTTGGCAAAGGTCCAGAACAGATCGAAATAGAGATTCACGTCAGCTCAGGCCCTCCAGCTCCTCCAGCCACAGGGCGGCCATTGCGTCGGAGGGCATCCGCCAGTCCCCACGGGGGGACAGGGCCACCGAGCCCACCTTGGGGCCGTCGGCCAGACAGGAGCGCTTGAACTGCTGGGAGAAGAAGCGGCGGTAAAAGCTGTTCAGCCACTTGAGCAGGGTGGCGCGGTCATACCGCTTGCCCATGGCCTGCTCCGCCAGCCGGAGCACCTTCCGGGGGGAGAAGCCCCAGCGGATGGCGTAGTAGAGATAGAAGTCGTGGAGCTCGTAGGGGCCCACCAGATCCTCGGTCTTTTGGGCGATCTGCCCCTCGATGGCGGGGAGCAGCTCGGGGGATACGGGGGTGTCCAGAATATCGGCCAGCACGCCGGAGAGCTGGGGGTCCTCCGCCTCCTTGTCGTCGGAGATGAAACTGACCAGATGGCGCACCAGGGTCTTGGGAATCCCGGCGTTGACGGCATAGTTGCTCATGTGGTCCCCGTTGTAGGTACACCAGCCCAGGGCCAGCTCGGAGAGGTCTCCGGTGCCGATGACCAGTCCGCCGGTCTGGTTGGCGATGTCCATGAGCACCTGGGTGCGCTCTCTGGCCTGTCCGTTCTCGAAGGTCACGTCGTGGTCGTCCATGGACTGGCCGATGTCCTCAAAGTGGACCTTCACCGCCCGGCCGATGTCGATGCTCTTGAGGGTGCAGCCCAGCCGCTGGGCCAGCAGCACGGCGTTGGAGCGGGTGCGGTCGGTGGTGCCGAAGCAGGGCATGGTGACGGCGATGATATCGCTGGCGGGGCGGTCCAGCATCTGCATGGACAGGGCGGTGATGAGCACCGCCAGGGTGGAATCCAGCCCGCCGGACAGGCCCACCACCGCCGTCCTGGCGCCGGTGTGCTCCAGCCGCTTTTTCAGGCCCAGGGCGGCGATATACAAAATCTCGTTGCACCGCTCCGCCCGGTCGTTCTGATCCTGAGGGACAAAGGGGGTGGGGGACACGGGCCGGGTCAGCCGGGTGTCGGCCAGCTCCAGATCGAAGGAGATCCGCCAGATCTCCCGGCTCTTGTCGGCGTTGTAGGTGTTCATCCGCTGCCGCTCGTAGCTGAGCCGCTTCACGTCCAGCTCGCTGACGGTGAGGCCGGAGGCAAACCGCCGCTCGGCCAGGATCCCGCCGTTTTCGGCAATGATGTTGTGCCCGGCAAACACCAGGTCGGTGGTGGACTCCCCCTCCCCGGCGTCGGCGTACACATAGCCGCACACCAGCCGGCCGGACTGGCCGGACACCAGCCCCCGGCGGTAGGAGGCCTTGCCCACCAGCTCGTTGGAGGCCGACAGGTTCAGAATGACGGTGGCCCCCGCCCGGGCCAGGGCGGCGGAGGGGGGCTCGGGCGCCCACAAATCCTCGCACAGCTCCACCCCGATCACCAGCTCGGGCAGGTCGGGGTTGGTGCAGGCAAAGACCAGCCGGTCGCAGAGAGACACCTGCTCCCCGCACAGGTTCACCGAGCCGTCCACCCCGGCCCCCGACGCAAACCAGCGGCCCTCATAAAATTCTCCGTAGTTGGGCAGGTAGGTCTTGGGGATCAGCCCCAAAATCTCTCCGCTCTGTATCACCGCCGCGCAGTTATACAGTTTGTTGTCCCATTTATTCCAAACCGGCAGGCCCACGGTGGCCACCATGTCCAGGTTCTTGGTGGCGTCCAGAATGGTGCGCAGGCCCTCCTCCGCCCCCTTCAGCAGGGTGGGCTGGAGAAACAGGTCCCCGCAGGTGTAGCCGGTGAGGCAGAGCTCGGGCAGGGCCAGCACCTTTACCCCCTGCTTGTCGGCCTCCCGCATGAGGGTAAAAATCTGTTCGGCGTTGTAACGGCAGTCGGCCACCCGGATTCTGGGGGTGCCGGCGGCCACTTTCACAAATCCGTCGCGCATAGACAGCGCCTCCTTTTGCATCAGCACGGAATTTGATTTTATCATACCCCAATTTCCAGCCGATTGCAACGCGAAGGCCCAAAAAGCCCCGGCCGGAGGCCGGGGCTTTTTGGGTGTGTGTTGTGTGTGTTTGCAAAGGTGTTGGAGAGGGATAAGAGAGGAATTGGTTTGGGAGGATGGTCTTGCATTCGATTCATCTCTGAATCTGTGTGTATCATACCTGGTAAATAAGACTAAATCGTGTCCCCTTTGTGAATAAACTGTTAATTTCACTTTTAGACGCACTCAGCCCCGCTCCTGCAGCCAGCACAAAAAACTGTCCGCCAACTCCAGCTGCTCCCGGCTCATTCCCTGAAGGCGCTCCGCCACCAGCTGGACCTGCTCCCAGTCCTCTTTCCGCCGGGTCCCCAGCAGCAAATAATCCGGCGTGACCTCCAGCGCTTCGCAGACACGCATCAGCACCTCCAGGCTGGGAATGGATTTTCCCCGCTCGATGTTGGACAGATAGTTGTTGTTGATATCGCACCGCTCACAAACCTGTGCTTGCCGCAGCCCCAAAGCCTTCCGGCGGGCAGCGATCCGTTGTCCCAGTTGCCGGTAATCCAGACCCATCTCATCACCTCACATCAAATTCATTGTATCCATTCCACCCCTCCCTAAAAATAACTTTAAAGTGTAATTTACACTTGACGATATATTTTTTTGGTTTTATAATGGTGACGATTCTTACATCTGAGGTGGTTTTCATGGCCGCTATATCGGACTCGACCTCTGAATTGCTGGAACAACTGGCCCATTTGTCCCACTGCTGCTATCTTTCCGACCTGCAATATTTAAAAGCGCCCTGTCCGGCCATGCAAGATGCTCTCCATGCCATTTCCAGCGACGCCTACACCCCTCAGTGCTGGCAGAGCGCATGGCGATACCTCACCGGCAATTCCCAGGCAAAATACGCCGACAACATGGACTACCGGCTGCGCCTGCTGGCCTACTATGGCGGAGAATCCAGGAAAAGCCCTTCCTCCCCTTGACAGGGCAACTACATAATGATATAGTCTCCTTGTCAAAATGGCTTTGACGGAGAAGAACCCGCACAGCGGCGGACAGAGAGGGGCCCATCTGGTGGAAGGGTCCCACGACACGCGGCGGCTGTACCACTCCCGAGCCGCCCGGGACGACCGGGCCGGGGCTTTCCCGTTACAGGAAGTCACAAGCGGCATGAAGTCACGCTGCGCGCCCTTCAAACGGGCGCCTCCGCGCTCTATGCAAGCAGGGTGGAACCGTGGGACGTTTTTTCGCGCCTCACCCCTGACCAATCAGGGGTGAGGCGTTTTTCATACCCTCCGCCCCAAATTGTTAAGGAGGAATTACCATGTCCGAAGAAGTCAAGAACGAATTCAGCTTTGAAAATCCCGAGTACCGCAAGACCTACTGGCACACCTGTTCCCATGTGATGGCCCAGGCCGTGAAGCGGCTGTGGCCCGAGGTGAAACTGGCCATCGGCCCCTCCATCGACGAGGGTTTCTATTACGATATGGACGCCCCCTTCTCCTTTACCCCCGAGCATCTGGAGCAGATCGAGGGGGAGATGCGCAAAATCTGCAAGGAGAAGCTGAAGCTGGAGCGGTTTGAGCTGCCCCGGGCCGAGGCCATCAAGTTCATGGAGGAGAAGGGCGAGCCCTTCAAGGTGGAGCTCATCCAGGACCTGCCGGAGGACGCCCACATCTCCTTCTACAAGCAGGGGGAGTTTACCGACCTGTGCGCCGGCCCCCACCTGGACTCCACCGGCCGGATCAAGGGCAACGCCATCAAGCTCACCGCCTGCAACTCCGCCTACTGGCGTGGTGACTCCAACCGGGAGACCCTCCAGCGCATCTACGGCATCGCCTTCCCCAAGAAGGATGAGCTGGACGCCTGGCTCAAGCAGCGGGAGGAGGCCCTCAAGCGGGACCACAACAAGCTGGGCCGGGAGCTGGAGTACTTCACCACCGTGGACGTCATCGGCCAGGGCCTGCCCATTCTGCTGCCCAAGGGCGCCCGCACCATCCAGGTGCTGCAGCGCTGGGTGGAGGACGAGGAGCAGAAGCGGGGCTATCTGCTGACCAAGACCCCCTACATGGCCAAGCGGGAGCTGTACAAGATCTCCGGCCACTGGGACCACTATCTGGACGGCATGTTCGTGCTGGGCGACCCCCACGACGAGGAGAAGGAGTGCTTCGCCCTGCGGCCCATGACCTGCCCCTTCCAGTACCAGGTGTTCCTCAACCGGGGCCGCAGCTACCGGGACCTGCCCATGCGGCTGGGTGAGACCTCCACCCTGTTCCGCAACGAGGACTCCGGCGAGATGCACGGCCTGATCCGTGTGCGCCAGTTCACCATCTCCGAGGGCCACCTGATCCTCCGCCCCGAGCAGCTGGAGCAGGAGTTCAAGGGCTGCCTGGACCTGGCCAAGTACTGCCTGAGCACCGTGGGCCTGCTGGACAAGTGTACCTTCCGCTTCTCCCAGTGGGATCCCGCCAACCCCAACAACAAGTACGAGGGCACCCCCGAGCAGTGGGATGAGGCCCAGCGGGTTATGGGCCAGATCCTGGACGATCTGGGCGTGAACTACACCATCGGCATCGACGAGGCCGCCTTCTACGGCCCCAAGCTGGATATCCAGTACAAGAACGTATTCGGCAAGGAGGATACCCTGGTCACCATCCAGATCGACATGCTGCTGGCCAAGCAGTTCGGTATGGAGTATGTGGATGCCGACGGCCAGAAAAAGACCCCCTATATCATCCACCGCACCTCTCTGGGCTGCTACGAGCGTACCCTGGCCTACCTGCTGGAGGAGTACGGCGGCGCCCTGCCCACCTGGATGTCCCCCGAGCAGGTGCGCATCCTGCCCATCACCGACCGGGCCGTCGATTACAGCTATGAGCTGAAGGAGAAGCTGTTCGCCCAGGGTTTCCGGGTGGAGGTGGACCCCCGCAACGAGAAGATCGGCAAGAAGATTCGCGAGGCCCAGCTGGAGAAGGTCCCCTATATGCTGGTGATCGGCGACAAGGAAGTGGAGGGCGGCGAGGTGGCCGTCCGCAACCGCCGTGGCGAGCAGGTGGTCATGGCCTTCGACGCCTTTGCCGCCCAGCTGAAGGAGGAAGTGGACGCCAAGGCCCGGGAGCAGAAGTAAGTTCCCATATGAATAAGCCCGCCGGAGGGATTTCCCTCCGGCGGGCTTTTTGTCGTTGATTGGGGGTGCGGCGCCTCCGGGCGGGCCCCTTTCCACCGGCGGAAAGGGGCGAAAGGCCGCCGGGCTCCGGCCCGGACCCGGGGCCCATGGCGGCGGCTGGGTTTTCTGCGGCTGGCAAATCCTCAGCCCCGCAGGGCTCGGTTTGGCTCCCGCAAATCGGTACTCCGGCTGCCGCCCGGCGGCCTGTCACCCGGCAAAACTGGAGGCCGCTGCGTTTTTCCCCTGCCAGCTTGCCGCCATTGGTGCCATGCCTCAGAACGAGCTTTTCCCTCGGGGCAGCTGGTCCTCCGTACCCCGCCTTCTTGGGGTGGACTTTCCCTATGGAATATGTTAGAATGTGCTCTGCCGGGCGGCGTCCCGGCCTATTTTTTGCACAAAGGACGGATGGTTATGGGTACCACCCTGAGCACCCTCACAAATCTGGCAATCTACATCGCCCTGGTGGTCGTCGGGGCATTCATCGGCTCCCGGAAGGGAGTCCGCAGCCGCCCCCTGGTCTGGGTGGGCAAGCTGCAGTTCGTGGCACTGATGATCCTCATTGTCACCCTGGGGGTCAACCTGGGGGCCAACGACGAAGTCATCTCCTCCCTGGGGCAGATCGGCCTGGCCGCCCTGCTCATTACGGTGCTGGCCATGGTGGGCTCCATCCTCTTTCTCTCCCTGCTGCGGCGGTTCGTGCTGAAGCTGGACCGGTTCGGCCTGCCCCGGGGCTCGGCCCAGACCCAGGAACAGGAGAGCCACACCGCCGGTAAGGCGGACAACTCCCTGACCAAGTGGATCGTCGTCGCGGTGGTGCTGGGTATGCTGGTCGGCCGGTTCATCTTTCCCCCCGCCGTCACCGCCCACTGCGGCACAGTGATCAACTTCGGCCTCTATCTGCTTTTGTTCATGGTGGGCATGGACATGGGCAAGCAGGGCACCCTCATCAGCGACATCAAGGCCGCCGGGTTCCAGGTGCTGCTGGTGCCGGTGGCGGTGTGCGCCGGTACCCTGGTCTTTGCCGCCCTGGCGGGGCTGGTCCTTCCCCTGGGGCTCAAGGACTCCATGGCCGCCGCCTCCGGTATGGGCTGGTACTCCCTGGCCCCCACCCTACTGGCCCCCTACTCCCTGTCGGTCTCCGCGGTGGCCTTCCTGTCCAACGTGATGCGGGAGATCTTTTCCATCCTGTTTATCCCCCTGGTGGCCCGGTACATCGGCTATGTGGAGTGCGCCGCCCTGCCCGGCGCCGCCGCCATGGACACGGTGCTGCCGGTGGTGGTGGGCGCCACCCATGAGCGCATCACCATCTATTCCTTTACCTCCGGCGTGGTGCTCTCCCTGGCGGTGCCCATTCTGGTGCCCGCCATCGTGGCCCTGCCCTTCTAAAGGAGGCGCTTTATGGAAATTGAACGCCGCTGGCTGGTCAACGGCTGGCCGGAGCTGGAGCACGCCGCCGTGATCCAAATGGACCAGGGCTATTTCGCCACCCACCCCGCCGTCCGGGTCCGGCGGGAGGCCCGCCAGGGCGGCCCCTGCCAGTACATTGTCTGCTTCAAGGGCAAGGGCGGCCTGGTCCGGGAGGAGATCGAGCTGCCGGTGACGGTGGAGCAGTACCAGGCCCTGGCCGGGATGCTCACCGGCCCCATGATTCAGAAGGAGCAGCGCCGCTATCCCCTGCCCGGCGGGCTGACCCTGGAGGTCAACCAGGTGGACCGTGACCTGGACACCGGCTTTTTCTACGCCGAGGTGGAGTTCCCCGACGAGGCCGCCGCCCGGGCCTGGGACCCTCCTGTGGAGCTGGCCGCCTACCTCAGCCGGGAGACCACCGGCCAAAGCGGCGAAAGTATGGCCGCCTACTGGGCGCGCACCAGAGCTTCCTGCTGACAAAAAATGCCCGCTGTCCTTGGACAGCGGGCATTTTTCATTAACCCTTTTTCTTGGAGGCCTCCCGCATACGGGCGGAGTGGTCCAGCAGGCGCTTGCGCAGCCGGAGGGACTGGGGGGTAACCTCCAGCAGCTCGTCGTCGGCCAGAAACTCCAGGCACTGCTCCAGGGACATCTGGCGGGGCGGGGTGAGCCGCAGGGCGTCGTCGGAGCCGGAGGCACGCATGTTGGTCAGCTGCTTCTTCTTGCAGATGTTGACCGAGATATCCTCCTGCTTGGGGGTCTCGCCCACCACCATGCCGGCGTACACCGGCACGCCGGCGCCGATGAACAGCACGCCCCGCTCCTGGGCGTTGAACAGGCCGTAGGTCACGCTCTCGCCGGTCTCGAAGGACACCAGGGAGCCGGAGTTGCGGCGCTGGATCTCCCCCTTCATGGGGGCGTAGCACTCAAAGACGGAGGCCATGATGCCCTCGCCCTTGGTGTCGGTCAAAAACTCGTTGCGGTAGCCGAACAGGCCGCGGGAGGGCACCAGGAACTCAATCTTCATCCGCTCGCCCACCGGGGTCATCTCCAGCAGGTCGCCCTTGCGGGAGCCGATCTTCTCGATCACCGCGCCCACGCTGTCGCTGGGCACGTCCACCACCAGCCGCTCAATGGGCTCGCACATCTTGCCGTCGATCTCCTGGTAGAGCACCCGGGGCGGGGATACCTGGAACTCGTAGCCCTCCCGGCGCATGGTCTCGATGAGGATGGACAGGCTCATTTCGCCCCGGCCGGCCACGTTGAAGGCGTCGGTGGAGTCGGTCTCGGTGACCCGCAGGGACACGTCCTTCAGAGTCTCCCGGAACAAACGGTCCCGCAGCTGCCGGGAGGTGACGAACTTGCCCTCCTTGCCGGCGAAGGGGGAATCGTTCACCGAGAAGGTCATCTCGATGGTGGGGGCGGAGATCTTCACAAACTCAATGGGCTCCACCGCCTCGGGGGCGCAGATGGTGTCTCCGATGGTAATTTCCCCGATGCCGCTCATGGCGATGATGTTGCCGGCGGTGGCCTCGGTGACCGGCACCCGGCCCAGGCCGTCAAACTGGTACAGGGCGGTGGCTTTGGCCTTGGCGGGGGCCTCCTCCGGCTTGTGGTAGTTGCACACCGCGATCTCCTGGTTTTGCTTCACGGTGCCCCGCTCGATGCGGCCGATGGCGATACGGCCCACAAACTCGTTGTAGTCAATGGAGGACACCAGCATCTGGAAGGGGGCGTCCACATCCGCCTCGGGGGCGGGGATATAGTTGAGAATGGTCTCGAACAGGGGCACCAGGTCGGTGCCGGGCACGTCGGGGGAGTAGGAGGCGGTGCCCTGCCGGCCGGAGCAGAACAGGGTGGGGGACTCAAACTGCTCGTCGGTGGCGTTCAGGTCCAGCAACAGCTCCAGCACCTCGTCCATGACCTCATGGATGCGCTGGTCGGGGCGGTCAATCTTGTTGACCACCACGATGACCTTGTGGCCCAGCTCCAGGGCCTTGGAGAGCACAAACCGGGTCTGGGGCATGGGGCCCTCGGCGGCGTCCACCAGCAGAATGACGCCGTTGACCATCTTCAGGATGCGCTCCACCTCGCCGCCGAAGTCGGCGTGGCCCGGGGTGTCCACGATGTTGATCTTCACGTCCTTGTAATGGACGGCGGTATTTTTGGCCAGGATGGTGATGCCCCGCTCCCGCTCCAGGTCGTTGGAGTCCATGACCCGCTCCACGGTGGCCTGGTTCTCACGGTAGATGCCGCCCTGCTTGAGCATTTCGTCCACCAGGGTGGTCTTGCCGTGGTCAACGTGGGCAATAATGGCTACGTTACGCAATTTTGTATCCTGCAAGATGGTACACCTCAAATCCGATATCATACAGTATTTCAATAAGCTCGACCATTCATTATACCGTATGACCATGCTCCATGCAACCGGTTTCCACAAAAAATCCGCCGAAATCCCTTCCATTTCTCCCTGCCGCCGTTGACAGACGCGGAAACTTGGGGTACAATAACCCGGTATCTGATTGATATGCGCCTGTAGCTCAGCAGGATAGAGCGACCGCCTCCTAAGCGGAAGCAGGAGCATACGCCAAAGGTTACAAAAAAATTTAATATCGTGTATAAGCCCTGGTAGCGTAGTGGATAACGCAACCGCCTCCTAAGCGGTAGACCGGAGGTTCGAGTCCTCTCCAGGGTGCCAAAGGAGCCAAAACTAGCAGTTTTGGCTCCTTTTTTGCACTTTCTGTTCGATAAGTAATCGTTGAAATAATATTAATAGAGCTGCATATTTTGCTTACATTTTTGGCCTTGCAGGGAGCAAAAGGAGCGGTGCTTGCTTACATTTGCCAACATTTAAGTGCTCTTCGTCAATACCTGTGGCTTTTATTTCGTACCTTCCAGCAATTCAGATAACAGCTCCGGGTGGCTCTGGATCAGGGCTTTCAGCTTATGCAGCATATCAGCATCTATATCTTCATCTACTTGTGTAGCACCAACTTTGGAGAAGAAGCCGGTATCCATTTCACGGGCAATTAGCTTTCGGTCTGCATCAAACCCATGGGCATAGGTATCTGTTACCATACGGGCCTCGGCGTGGCCCGTATCTCCTTGGACAGCCTTGATATTGCCGCGGCTTAACTTGAGCTTTAGTGAAGTGCTGCTGTGCCGCAGGCTATGGAATACCACCGGGCGGAAGTCATTTCTTGTAATCAACTTATAAAATGCCTTGTCGATCACACGGATCTCATAAGGCCGGCCGTTAAGTTGCGATACCACTAAGTCATAGTCGTGGTATTCGTCCCCCATCAGCCGCTTGTATTCCTCCTGGCGGACCTTTACTTGCCGTAGCTCCTCGACAACAGCATTGGGCAGATAGATTGTTCGGTTGCTGCTCTCGGTTTTGGGTGCTTTCAGTACAAGGGTGGTAGTTGCTTTCTTTGGCATGATACTGGGGAATTTGTAGATGATCGTGCTTCGATTGACCCGTTCCAGCGCCTCAATGCTCTTATTGTTGCACCGATGCAGTTCCCGGTCTACCTTGACAAACGCCGTCCCCTCTGCCACCAATGCATCGTCAATGTGGACATTGGCCCACTGTAAGCCCAGAATCTCCCCCAGGCGCATGCTGCACCCCAGGGCAAGATATAAGCAAATGCGAAGGGGCTGATCCTCACAGGCGGCGAGAGCCGCAATCGCCTCATCATCCGACCATACCGCCCTTTTACCAGCTTTGGCTGTTGGCAGTGTTGCACCTATGGTGGGATTTACAACGGTATATTCCCAAACTACGGCTTTGCTGAAAGCACTTTTGAGTAGCTTGTGGATTCGCCCGACTGTATGTGCTGTGATTTTAGCCCCCGTATCCAGGTGACCGGATACAACGACGGCGGGCTTGTCTAAAAGCATGGTATAGTAGGCGTCCATGTCCCGGACGGTGAGGGATCGCACATATCGTTCTCCGAGATAGGGCTTGATGTAATTCTGGATCAGACCTGTACTCATAGAGTAGTACGAATTGCCCCACTTCTTCAGGCCGTAGACCTCCACATACTCATCCAGGAAATCGCTGACTGTGATTTCTTTTTTAGCCCGAACAGCACCTTTGGAAATCTTTACGGGCGGTTCAAATGTGCCGTTCTTTTTGGCCAGTTTGATTTGCATATCCCGGATTAGTGCCTCTTCCTCTGTCTTGAACGTTTCCGTGCGAGGAGATGCCTCACCAGGGCAGCGGTAAATGACTTGGTATGAATTTCCACGTTTGCGGATCGACATATTGCCCTCCTTATGGTAAAATATAACTGCCCACCGCATTGCGATGGGCAGCTTAGGCATTCAGGCACTCTGCGCGCCATTTTTGATGAAGTCCACCAGCGACTCTCTCGGGATGCGATAATGCTGGCCAATTTTTAACGCTTTGATGGCTCCCGTGCTGACCAGCGCATACGCCTTATTTCGCCCTATCGCCAGGGTTTCGGCCACATCATTGACTGTCAGCACCATCGGCATAGATGAAAAATCCGTGTACTGCATACTCTGTTCACCTCTTTATAACATAGAATGGAATAGCCATCTCCATTGACCATTCATGAGAATGATATATTCTCATGATCCCCAAAGCCGATGGGGGATCAGATGTAGGTACCGCTGTCCTGCAATCTTTTTGGTGGCTGCCCTGCTCCGATCTTTCTTCAAGACCATCCGGCTCTGTAGACACTGGATGACATAAGCCCGGTCAATAGTCGGGTCCTGGTAATGCCCCTGTAGGAGTTGACAGAGCGCATCCGGCGTGATGCACCAGCATCCGCAGTGCTCACGAAATTGCTCTGGATGCTGCTGATAAAGCAATGGGATAGATGAGACAATATCCCGCAGTTCTGGAACGGCCTCCGGGCTTAACTGCCAGGCGATCCACTGGTTGATTTCTTCTTGAAAGCTATTTAAACAGTCCTCATGGGATTGGTCCGGAAAGAGCGTGAACAAGAGATCCAGGGTTTCATAGAGCATAAATCCAATTTCCGATAACCGCTCGCTTGGGATCAGGTTGGAAAGATCCTGAGCACGCTGCTTACGGTACTCCTGCAGGTCCTTGGCTACTTTGTCTGTCAGATCCTGATAGCTCATTGCTGTCCGATCAAGGCATGCTTCGAAAAACTTACTTAACAGCGCCGGGGATTTCTGAAAAGGGTAGATAACCGTATTGGGGATACGCTCCCGGAGCTTTAACCGCAGGCATCTGGTCCGGGTGGATCGCTCACATGGCGGAAAGAATTCAGCGGTTATGACCATGCCGCAGTCCAGCCGGTTTCCCACAATGGATTTTCCCGATCGAATTTCCCGTGCGTCTTGGTTGGCGAAGTCCCGGATGAGGTTCAGGGCTTTTTCCTGCTGTGAGCGCCCCCCATCCGGGAACAGGTCGTCCACAATGAGGGTGCAGTGCCGCATCTGCCCGGCACGCAGTTCTACGGCGCTTCGGGTGGAGGTCAGCCCCACCATACAGCCGCGTGGATTGGTTTTCCGCCGGAATGCTCCGCAGGTCAGCGTTGCCAGAGTGGTTTTTTTGGACTCGGTAGCCCCCTCTAGGACGATTGGAAACCGGGAAGTCAGGCCGGCCTCCCGAAAGAGGGGAGACAGGAAGGAAAACAGGGTGTAGACCATCAGCACATCGGTGATTCCGGGGATTGTGTGAAAGAGATCCCAGAAATAGGTCATGGCGTCCTCCAGGCTGGAAGAGGGCTCTTCTTCAAATACCAGTTCCTCCGCATGCTCTGGCGGCCAGACGAGGAAGTTGTCTTCTGGTGTGCCCCCGATCACCTGATCTCCGGTGATATAGGCCATCTTTCCGGATGGAAGTTTGGTCCATCCGATTTTCTCCGGCTGCACGACCTCCACCTGCAAAGCATTGGCAATACAGGCTTGAAAGAGCCTCTGAATTTCCTTATCCGGTCGTTTCTTCTGGGCGTTATACCAGCATCCTGGCGGAGGATTTTTCCACCAGTCCGGAGTGAGTGCGGTGAAAGGTATCTGTCTCATAGAACGGATCTGTTCCGTGGTGTGGATCTCCAGGTCGCAGGCAAAGGGGAATGAATCCCCTTGCCTGCGGTAGACTTTCGTGGGATATACTACAAAATTCCCAAGGGTTTCCCCATCTAGAGAGAGCCCCTGTTCGTGGAACTGGAACCCCAGGGGGAGGGCGATGCTCATCACCACACTCCTTTTTTCCGCGTTCTCCGCGCCAGAGCCAGCGCGGCAAAGGGATCATCGTAACACTCCTCCCTGAGCTTACGAATTCGGTGAAGCTCCTTTCGAATTTTCCGCAGTTCCTCCAGCGTCTGGGAAAATTGCGGGTCATAAGGGGAATTGGCTTGTTGGGAATTCCCAATCGGGGTATAGGCGCTCATGGTTTGGTTCCTCCTTCTAAACGGTGTCTTCCTTCCGGAAGCAGCTACATCATACTCCCAATGGCCAACTTTTCGCCCCATCATTTTGGGAACAGATTTCCCCATGCTGCAAAGCAGAAATTTGCAAGTAAAAACGACTGTCCATTGTATTATTTTGGACAGTCGTTTTGATTTTAAATGTTGGATAGATCCTTAAAATCCAATAAAAGTTTCCCTTTGAAATGCTCCCAGGATAAATGCAGGGTAATGGGGGGTAGTTCCATGATCTTGAAATCATAGGGCACAAGGGCCACATCCGCACAGCAACGATTCCCCTCCCTATGTAGGGCAGCTGAAATCTGTTTCTGAACATATGCCACACTCAACAGGCGAAGATAGGCCCCCAGGCGCCCCCTTTTCGCTTTCGCCCGAAATGCTTGGGAGACGTAACAGCTTGCACCTTCTGTTTCCCAGAGCCTCTGGAATAGCATTCTGATCTCTACGGAATCATTTTCCGGGCGGATAAGAGATCTTACTGCATGCCGCAACATCTGCTCCGCCGTGCGCTGTACGCGCTCTGGTGCAGATTTTTTTTGGAGGATGACCGTCAGGGCATGGATATTCACATTCAAAAAGGCATCGGCAAATTGCGGGGATGAGACATTGAATAAAGTCTGATAGTCCACCCATATGCACATCTCCTGCTGAGAATAGGAGTCCCGATATGTGGGAGTTCCCGGTGTTTCTAAAAACACAGAGGAATAGGACTTTTGCTCCCGGGAAGATGGCACAGGGGAACGGTCTGCTCTGGTCATGGTTCGGTGATCTCGCCCGGCGGTCAATCCCGCTTTCGGCTCGGAAAGGAAGATGACCTGATACAGAGAGATCAACTTTGCCTTGGAGAGTGCATAGTGATTTTCCTCAAAGGGAATTTTGTTTTCCTCCTGTACCGCATTATGATCCTGATACCGGTCGCGTTCAAAACACCAAAATCCTTTCACACGGGAAATATGTGTCTTCAGGCGGTCTGCGTTCTCTCTGCTGATCTCATCGCAGCAAAACACTTTTCTAGTTAGTTCTTGGAGGTTCTTTCGAATATACTGTTCCAGCGCATCGGTGTACTCTTCATTGTTTGGTAGCGGTGCAAGTAGCAGGTCAGTTTGCTCAGCGGTTGCTTCGACAATCTTTCCATTCTGATATGCGAGGGTAGCCTGATCCCTTTCTTCCACTTTCCGGCAGTCCTCGCTAAGCATATTAGCGTATATTCCTTTCGGTGTATGGCCCACAGAAAAATGGTCTTTCACTGTCTTAAACGCACCCAGCAGGTCAGATACTTCA
>DWXF01000022.1 GCA_019119335.1 Candidatus Flavonifractor merdavium | reverse complement strand
ATCGGAGATAAAATCTCCCTTGCTATCTTGAAGCCGGAATACCAGGCGGGATATAGAAAATGACAAAAGTAGCTTGCGTCACAATCGCATATAATGCTGAGAAAACCCTTCGGCAGACGGTAGAGAGCGTCTTGGGACAAACCCATGAAAACCTTGAGTATGTTCTTGTCGATCACGGGAGTACAGACAGCACCAAACAGATTATTGAAGCGTACAGCAGGCTAGATGCCCGTGTTCATCCCATTTATGAAGAAAAAAACTATGGCAGCGGCGGGGTCCTGTCTCTGCTCATCAATCAGGCCAAACATATCCGCTGTAAATGGCTCGCTATACTGGATGCGGACGATTGGTGGGAACCAAATTATTTGGAACGCCTCTTATGGTTTCAAGAGAAAAACCAGTTGGATATTGCCCTGACTGGAACCATCACCGATTTTGAGGAAGCCGGAACCAGCCGCGTCCTGCGCAAGCTGGAACAGCCTGCGGTGCTGACAAGAACCCAGTTCGCGCTGGCATATCCACAATTTTGGATCTATCCCAGCACAGTATGGGCCAGCATCCTTCGCACAGAGCTGTTTGCCAGTTTAGATGGAAGCCACTTGGGCGGAGCCTCAGGTGACACCAGACTGATGCTGCAATATCTGAATAAGTGCCAGCGGATCGGGATTGACAACAGCGCGCTGTACCACTATCGGATCTGGAGCTCCATGAACTCCAATCAATACGACCCCGGACGCTTTGAGGCCAATCTGGCCTATTGCGACCATATCCGCGCGTTTTTAGTGCGCCATAATGCCCTTGACGCCCCCAAAAAGGACTGGCTGAAGCGGGTATATCTCGCCTCCATTGGTGAGTCTGTCCGTTTGGCGCTGGGCGCGCAGAATACTCTGCATGAAAAGCTGAAGGTCTGCGGGGAAATCGCCTCCCATCCACAAACTGCCGATGCACTGCAGAGTACTTCCAACGAGCGCACGGCATTTCTCGACATGCTGCGTCAGTTGGCATCCACAGCCATCCAGCGGGGCGCCAGGACGGACTTTGACGAACTCCCCCCGATTCTGCGGCTGGTCTGTCCCCGATGCAGCGCCTATGCCTCTGAAGAGCTTCTGAAGCTCTGCCAAAAGGACGCCGCCCTCCTGTCCCTTTTCCTCCAGGACGACTTGACATCGCTGGCCCTGGCCCTTGAAGAACGAATTACCCAAGGGCGGTACGCCAAGCAGTTCGACCTGCCCGGCATACTCGCCGGACTGCTTCCTGAAAATCCCCTGTCTGCCATCCGCGACGCCAAATTTTATCGGAAATATCCCTCCCTTTGTACGGCTCTGATAAAGGGGCATCACATTGAAGTTCTGGATCAAATGACAGAAGCGCTGATGAACCATCAGGTCTCCTATGGAACGGAATCCTATCTGCAGCTATATCTGACCCTTGCCGCACTGGTGAATCAGGTCCCCGCCTTTCTGTTTGGAAAGGTGCAGCTGGCAGAGTTCTACTTCAACGAGAAAAACAGGGATGCATGCGCCAATGTTTTGTCAGAGCTGGACGAAATGGGTATGGGAACGCATGAGGATGTCCAACGGCTCAAGGCCGCTTTGAGGGATATCGGCCCCACGCAATAGGGACCTTCCATATTACAAAAACAGGGAGTGTTATGGCAACCCGCCATAGCACCCCCTGTTTTATATTCCCACTAAAAGGCCATCTCTCCTGTTCAGCTCTTTCGATTTGCCTTTTGCCGCATCCCTTCTTAATAATATGTGCCACCAGACGCAGGTTGTGCTCGATGAGTTTGTTGCGGGCCTCCAGATCTCCCTGCGCGGCAAGCTCCAGATAGCGCCGCTCCTCCTCCGCCTTCAGAGGCCGCGGAAAGGAACCGGTCACGCCGCCGGAGAGACGCAGGGTAAAAAACAGGTTGTTGAGCATCAGCAGAATCCAGGCTGGAACCATCTGTCACACCTCCTGGTCCCACTGTATTCCGACAAGGTTTGTCCTTATACGGCGGCCGTCACCCATACCTGCAGTTCGGTCACATACTCCTCCTCCTGATTGGTGTCGTGGGCGTCGATGCGATAGAGCTCCAAAGGCGCCCCGGCCGGCCGGTATCCGGCCTCCTCCACTCCGGCCAGCAGGACCTCCAGGTGCTCGTTCAGCCGGTCATAGCCCCCACGGTAGTACAGCCTGGCATATCGCCCGGCGGGCAGCACATCGTCAAAGGGAAGGCCGGGCTTGGTAAGGAAAAACACACGGGAAAAGTGGTTATAAATCCCCTGCTTCAGGCTCTCCCCATCCAGGGCCGCCCCCATACACTGGCTGCCGATCACCTGGATGTAGTCCTGATGGCGCTGCTCCAGGCGCTTGAGCTGAAAATCCACCTCTTTTTCCAGAATAAAGTCTTTTTCCAGAAACACATAGGGCCGCTCCAGCTCCTCCACCAGCTCCACCCGGCCGGCCTCCACATCCCGATACCGCTCCAGCCGCCGGCGGCGCTCCTCCGCCTCCCGGCAGGCGGACTCCAGCTCCGCCATCCTCCGGCGAAGCAGCGCTTCCTCCCGGCCCAGCAGCTCCAGAGTCTCCCCCACCGACCGGCGCTCCAGGTAGCCCCGGATCTCTCCGGTGGGCAGGTCCAGCGCACGGAGCGCACGGATGATATTCAGCGTACAGATATCCTGGATACCGTACCGCCGGTAGCGGTTCTCCCCCCGGGTGGGATGGAGCAGCCCCTTCTCCTCATAGTAGCGCAGCGTATCCGGGCAGAGGTCAAACAATTTGGCCAGCTCGTGGATCGGATAATATTCCTTCAACTTTTTTCTCTCCTCCCCTTGACTCTCGGATGGTTCGAGGGTTTATCATAGTCCCAAGAGGAGGTTTTACCCTTGAACTTAGTAAGCAAATTTTTCAAGTTTACCATCCCGTCCATCGTCTCCATGTGGATCTTCTCCCTGTACACCATGGTAGACGGCATTTTCGTGGCCCACGGGGTGGGCAGCCATGCCCTGGGCGCGGTCAATCTGTCCATGCCCTTTGTCTCCCTGGTGTTCACCATCGGCATCCTGCTGGCCACCGGCACCTCCACCGTCCTGTCCCTGGCCCTGGGGCAGGGGGACAAGGAAAAAGCCCGCAACTATTTTAACCAGAACCTGTTCGTGGTCATCGTAATCTCCCTGGTTCTGACGGCGGCGGTGCTGCTGAATCTGGAGCGGGTGGCCCTCTTTCTGGGGGCCAGCGGAGACCTGCTCCCCCTGGTGAAGGAGTACGTGGGCATCATCGCCTGTTTCTCCGTCTTTTTCACCGTGTCCTACAATCTGGAAGTGCAGGTGAAGGCGGACGGCGCCCCCCACGTCAGCACCATCGGCGTGCTATCCTGCTCGATCATGAATGTGGTGCTGGACTATGTGTTCGTGATGCACTTCCACTGGGGCGTATGGGGCGCCGCGCTGGCCACCGGCCTGGCCCAGGTCACCTCCACCATTGTATTCGTGATCTACTTCCTTACCCATCGGGAGCCTCTGCGGTTCGGCAAATTCAAATTTGACCTGGGCGCTTACCGCCGGATCATCCCTCTGGGCGTGTCCGACGGACTCAGCGAGTTTTCCAACGGGTTTGTGATTTTCCTGTTCAACCAGATCATTCTGTCGGTGATCGGGGAGGACGCCCTCACCTCCTACACCATCATCAGCTATGTCAATACCCTGGTGCTCATGACCATGATCGGCACCGCCCACGGCATTCAGCCCCTGTCCAGCTTCCATCTGGGGGCGGGAGAGCGGCCCCTGTGCCACAGGTTCCTGACCTACGGCGTGCGGCTGGTGGCAGCGGCGGGACTGGGCTTTTTCCTCATCTGTCAGCTCTTCGCCGGGCCTATCGTGGGGCTGTTCCTGGAGTCCGGCGACCCGCTGTTTGACTACACCGCCAACGCCCTGCGGCTCTACTCCCTGTCCTTCCTGGTCATGGGCTTCAACGTGGTGGTCTCCGGCTTCTTCACCGCCATGGAGCATCCCGTGCCCGCCCTCACCATCTCCTTTGGACGGAGTCTGGTGCTGATCTCCGGCTCTCTGGTGGCGCTCTCCTCCCTGTTCCGGGACACGGGTATCTGGCTCTCCCCCCTGCTCTCCGAGGGGCTTTGCCTGGTGTTTACCCTCTGCTTCCTGCTTTGGTATTTCCGCAGCCTGAAACGTGCTCCGGCAAGTCCGGAAAAAAGCGGCGCATGACTGGGTCATGCGCCGCTTTTTTAATCGTTCAGCAGATACTGCTTCACCGCCATACCCACGCCGGCCTCGTGATTGGTACCGGTGACGTACCGGGCGGCGGCCTTGGCCTCCTGGCTGCCGTTGGCCATGGCAAAGGACCACCCCGCCCAGCGGAGCATCTCCAGGTCATTGCCCGCGTCGCCGAAGGCCATCACCTGCTCCGGCCCGATGCCCAGCCTGGCGCACAGGGCCTGCACCGCCGTACCCTTGTTGACGCCGGCGGCGGTAAACTCCATATTGTTCTGGAAGGAGTTGGTGATGGACAGCGGGCCCCAGGCCAGCGCCTGCCGCTTCAGCTCCTCCCGCCGCTCCGGTGGGACGTAAAAGACGTGGATCTTTTCCACAGTCCCCGCCGGAATGGCCTCGTTCAGCCTTTCAGGAAACTCAGAACAGGTCTCCAGGACCCGCCTGAACCGGGGACTGAAGGCGTTCTGCAGCACCTGCTCCCGCTGATCCAGCTGGATATAGTTCTTTCCCCGGCTGTATATTTCCACAGGCAGGCCCCAGTCCAGCAGCAGGTCGATGAGCTTAATCCTGCTCTCGTCGGGCACACAGTTTTCGTACAGCCACTCTCCGGTGGCCACATCCAGCACCGCCGCGCCGTTGGAGAGCACCGCATATCGGGTGACCCCCAACTGCTCATGGACATCCCGCAGCAGATCCCAGGCCCGGCCGCTGGCAATGGAGACGGCCGCCCCCCGCTCCGCCGCCGACCGGAGGGCGGCCACGTTGCGCTCGGGCACCGTGGCGTGGTCCTCGTCCAGCAAGGTGCCGTCCATGTCCAGGCAAATCAGTCGTATATCGTTCATTTCTTCAGCTTCATGGCCTGGCGTACCTTGTCGGCAATCCCCTCCGGGGTAAGGCCATAGGCCTTCAGCACCGCCTTGGCCTCGCCGGAATGGCCAAACTCGTCGTTGACCCCGTGGCGCACCACCGGCACCGGGCAGTGCTCGGACAGGAACTCGGCCACGGCGGCGCCCAGGCCGCCGATGACGGTGTGCTCCTCGCTGGTGACGATGCACCGGGTCTCCAGGGCGGCCTTCAGCACCAGCTCATGGTCCAGAGGCTTGATGGTGTGCATGTCGATGACCCGGACGGAGATCCCCTCTCCCTCCAGAGTCTGGGCGGCGGCATAGGCCATCTGCACCATCATGCCGGTGGCGATCACCGTCACATCGCCGCCGTCCCGCAGGACGGAGCCCTTGCCCAGCTGGAAGGTATAGCCGGGCACTTCGTCGGTGATGCTGTCCACTGCCAGCCGGCCCAGGCGCATATAGGCCGGGCCGTCGTAGTCCAGCAGGGCCTTTACCGCCAGACGCATCTCGGGGCCGTCGCAGGGGGAGAGCACCATCATATTGGGGATAGCACGCATGAGAGCGTAGTCCTCAATACACTGGTGGGTGGCGCCGTCCTCGCCTACGGACAGGCCGCCGTGGGAGCCCACAATCTTTACGTTAAGCCGGGGATAGGCCACAGAGTTGCGCACCTGCTCGTAGGCCCGGCCGGCGGCAAACATGGCGAAGGTGTTGGTAAAGGGCATCTTGCCGCAGGTAGCCAGACCGGCGGCCACGCCGGTCATGTTGGCCTCGGCAATACCCATGTTGTAAAAGCGCTCGGGAAAGGCCTTGGCAAAGAACTGGCTCTGGGTGGAACCGGACAGGTCGGCGTCCAGCACCACCAGATTGGGATACTGGCTGCCCAGCTCCGCCAGCGCCTTGCCGTAGGCCGCCCGGGTGGCGATCTTCTCACTCATGGCTTACACTCCCTCCTTGTCGCTGAGCACGCCGTAAGTGGTGGCGGTCTGCTCCGACGCCGGCAGGCCGGCCTGCTCCATCCGCTCCATCAGCCCCTGGAGCAGCTCCCCGTGGGCCTGGGCGTACTGCTCGTCGTTGGGGGCCTTGCCGTGCCAGCCGAAGTTGTTCTCCATGAAGGAGACCCCCTTGCCCTTGACGGTCTTGGCCAGCAGCACAGTGGGCTTGCCCTTGCAGGCGGCGGCCGCCTGGAAGGCCTTGTCCAGGGCGTCAAAGTCGTGGCCGTCCACGTGGAGCACATTCCAGTTGAAGGCCTCAAACTTCTTGTCCAGGGGTTCGGAGGGCATCACCTCGGCGGTGGGGCCGTCGATCTGCAGGCCGTTCACGTCCACAATGGCGCACAGGTTGTCCAGGTGGTACTTGGCGGCGGACATGGCGGCCTCCCAAACCTGGCCCTCCTCGATCTCGCCGTCGCCCAGCAGGGTGTACACCCGGTAGTCCTTCTGGTCCGCCTTGCCCGCCAGAGCCATGCCCACGGCGGCGGAAATGCCCTGGCCCAGAGAACCGGTGGACATATCCACACCCTTCACATCGTGCATCTCGGCGTGGCCGGACATATGCCCGTCAATGCGCCGGAACGCGGACAGCTCGGACACCGGGAAAAAGCCCCGCAGAGCCAGCATGGGGTAGAGGGCGGGGGTACAATGCCCCTTGGAGAGCACAAACCGGTCCCGCTCCGGATCCCTGGGGTTGGCGGGGTTCACCCGCATGACGTGGAAATACAGCGTGGTAAGAATGTCCATGGAGGACAGGGAGCCGCCAATGTGGCCGGAGGCCGCGGCGTGCACCATATCCATAGCCAGCAGCCGCCCCCGGGCGGCGGTCACGGCTATGGTCTGGACCTTTGACTGTTCCATCCGATTCACCTTTCCATTTCTCAATTAGGCCGCAGGGCCGTTTCTCTTGTCTCAGTATACCGTACCAAACCCGCCGTTTCAACCACTCCAGGCGAAAAAAAGTCCCCGGCGGACGCCGGGGGCTTTGGTGATTCAGTTCATCTGCTTGCGCCGGGAGAGGTTGATGGTGCCGTCCTGCATGCTGTCCACGTCGTCCAGGCTCTTGCCGGTGCCGTAGGCCACGCAGGAAATGGCGTCGTCGGCCACGTGGGTCTCGATACCGGTATGGGACTCGATGAGCTTGTCAAAGCCCCACACCAGAGAGCCGCCGCCGGTCATGCAAATGCCGTTGGTGGAGATATCGGCCACCAGCTCGGGGGGCGTGCGCTCCAGCACGCCGTGGATGGCCTCCAGAATCCGGGTGGAGACCTCCTCAAAGGCCTCGATCATCTCGCTGGAGGACACGGAGAACACCCGGGGCAGGCCGGTCATCAGGCAGCGGCCCTTGATCTCCACCGTCTGCTCCTCGGGACGGGGAAACACGCAGCCGATCTGCATTTTCAGCTCCTCGGCCGTCCGCTCGCCGATGAGCACGTTGTGCTTGCGGCGGATGTATTTCACAATGGCCTCGTCAAACTGGTCGCCGGCGATCTTGATGGAGGTGGACTCCACGATGCCGGACAGGGAGATGACGGCGATATCGGTGGTACCGCCGCCGATGTCCACGATCATATGGCCGTCGGGCTTGGCGATGTCGATGCCCGCGCCGATGGCGGCGGCCACCGGCTCCTCAATGAGGTACACCCGGCGGGCGCCGGCCTGAATACCCGCGTCGATGACGGCGCGCTCCTCCACCTCGGTGATGCCGGAGGGGACGCAGATGACGATGCGGGGCTTGAACAGTCGGAAGGAGGTCACCTTGCGGATAAACTCCTTCAGCATCCGCTCGGTCATGTCGTAGTCGGAGATCACGCCCTCCCGCAGGGGACGGATGGCCACAATGTTGCCGGGGGTACGCCCCAGCATCTGCTGGGCCTCGGTGCCCACCTTCAGCAGCTTACCCGTATTCTTGTCAATAGCCACCACGGAGGGCTCCCGCAGTACCACGCCCTTGCCTTTTACATAGACCAGGATCGAGGCCGTGCCCAGATCAATCCCGATATCTTTTGTGAACATATCAGCACCTCATAGTTATAAAACCTATATTTTTAGTGTATCCCAAAACCACATGGATAGTCCCTATTATTATACCGGACTACTATCCCCTTTTCAACGGCATTTTCTCCGAATTTTCTTAAATTTTCGTCAATGGGCCCGTGCAAGAGCCGCACACACCACATCAGCCGCGCCCATGGTGCGCAGCGTCCGGGCGCACTCCGACAAGGTGGAGCCGGTGGTCACCACATCGTCAATGAGAAGCACCCGCTTGCCCGCCACCAGTTCCGGGTCCACCGGCTGGTAGGCGCCCAGCACATTGGCCCGGCGCTCCGCTTCTCCCTCCAGGCCGGACTGGGGCGTGTTGTCCCTGGCCTTGCGCAGAGTCTCCACCGCCACCTCCCCCAGCTCCAGCGCCGCGGCGCTGGCCAGCAGAAAGGCCTGGTCGTAGCCCCGCTCCCGTTTCCGCTTGCTGGAGAGGGGCACCCAGGTGATCAGGTCATACCGCCCCGCCAGATGGTCATGGACACACTGGGCCACCAGCAGGCCGTAGGCCTTGTGGTAGCCCCGGCGGCCCTGAAATTTGTACCGGTGAAACGACTCCCGCACCTTGTCCTGATACCGCAGCGGGGAGACGCACAGGGAGAAAAATTCCCCCTCCTGCTCCGCCGCCGCGCCCTCCAGCCAGGGCAGCTCCTCCTGACAGCGGGGGCAGAGGTGGGTCGCCCCCGTGGGCAGAAGCTTGCCGCAAAAGACGCATCTGGGCGGGAACAGCAGATCCAACAGCTTCGCCGCCCAGCCGCTCATTTTTCGCTCTCCACTGGAATGGGGCCGTTTTCCTGTTCAAATCTCCGAATACAGCTCTGGATCAGATACAAAATCTGTCCGCTCATGGAACGCCCCTCATAAGCCGCCACATATTGCAGCTTATCATGGAGTTCCTTATCGGTACGAATGCTGAGATGGTTTGTCTTTCCCATATGCTTTGCCCCCTGATCTTTGGTAAGCAAAGCATATCCTTTGTACTGCAAACCTAGTTTATTCTTAGTGCATTTTTACGGCACAAAATTTGCGTTGCCTCCGGCGGGCCCCTTTCCACTGGCGGAAAGGGGCGAAAGGCCAACAGGGGGAGGGATTTCGATTTCCCTCCCCCTGTACCCTCTCCTTAAAACGACCAAAGAGGGGGAACTGCGGTTCCCCCATCTTTGGAATCTCCCCCAGGCTGTTCTCCTGCCAGTCTCCCGGCGGCGGGGCCTTACTCCGTAACGGCCCCGCCGCACCGGCCAGGTGGAGCAAGTGCCCCTCCGGGGGGTACATCCAATAGGGGGGCCCGCAGGCCCCCCTGATTGGCCGTTTTAAGGGGTGGATTATTAAGGCGGGGGAAATCGGAATCCCCCGCCTTAATTGGCCTTTGCCCACTTTCGGCCAGTCGAAAGTGGGCCGCCGGAGGCATCGGCCTCTGATTGCACACTATTCCGCCATCTGCACCAGCCGCCACCGCAGGCCGGAATACCTTCTCTGCTGGCGGTCGTTGGCGGTCATGGCGGCCACCACTTCCTCGTCTCCCACCAGGATTAGCAGCTCCCGGGCCCGGGTGATGGCGGTATACAGCACCCCCCGGGTGAGGAGCACGGAGGGTCCCTCGCTTACCGACAGCACCACCGCCCGGTACTCGCTGCCCTGAGCCTTGTGGACCGTGATGGCGTAAGCGGGCTCCAGCTCCACCAGCATGTCGGGGGTATACTCCACCTGCCGGCCCTCAAAGTCCACCGTCAGGGTCTGCTCCCGGTTGTCCACCCGGATGATCCGACCGATATCCCCGTTAAAGATTCCCATGCCGGAGGTCAGGCCGTCCTTCCACACCACATCATAGTTGTTGCGCACCTGCATGACCCGGTCCCCCTGGCGGAACACATACTCCCCGAACCGCCGCTCCGGCCGGTCGGGCGAGGGGGGATTCACCGCCTCCTGAATGGCCCGGTTCAGGCTGGCGGTACCCGCCACCCGCTTGCGGGTGGGGGAGAGCACCTGGATCTGGTCGGCGGGGATGCCCATGTTGTTGGGCAGGCGGGTCTGCACCAGCTCCACGATGGTCTCGGCGGCCCGGGCGGGGTCCTTCCGCCGGAGGAAGAAAAAGTCGTGCTCCCGGTCCTTCAGGTCGGGCAGCTCTCCCCGGTTGACCCCGTGAGCGTTGCGGACAATGGCGCTCTCGGCGGCCTGGCGGAAGATCTCCGTCAGCCGCACCATGGGCACCACCCCGCTGCGGATGAGGTCGGAGAACAGGTTGCCCGCCCCCACGCTGGGCAGCTGGTCCGGGTCTCCCACCAGGATCAGCCGGCAGTCGGGCCGCAGAGCGGACAGCAGGCCCCGCATGAGCACGATATCCACCATGGAGGTCTCGTCCACGATAACGGCGTCCGCCTTCAGGGGGTCCTCCTCGTCGTGGGCAAACACCAGGCGGCCGGAATGAGGGTCGTACTGGGTCTCCAGCAGGCGGTGGATGGTGTATCCCTCCGCCCCGCACAGCTCCCCCAGCCGCTTGGCCGCCCGGCCAGTGGGGGCGGCCAGGGCGGTCTCCAGCCCCAGCTCCTCAAAAAGGGCCAGCACACCCCGCAGAGAGGTGGTCTTGCCGGTGCCGGGGCCGCCGGTAAGGAGCATCACCTGCCGCTGGGCCGCCAGCATCACCGCCTGGCGCTGCTGGGGGGCATAGGTGATCCCCTGGTCGGCCTGGAGCCGGTCAATGAGCCTGTCCAGCCCCCGGGGAACCGTCAGCTCCCCTCGGGCCATCTCGGTGATCCGCCAAGCCACGTACTGCTCCGCCTCGCACAGGTCATGGAGGTACACCGCCTCCTCCCCGGCCACCGCCTCCTGAATCACCTCGCCCCGCTCCAGCAGGGTCTCCAGGGCGTCCTCCAGAGCCTCGTCCTCCACCCCGATAAGCTGGGCGGTGGCGGGAATCAGCTTCCGCCGGGGCAGGAAGGTGTGGCCGTTGTCCAGGTTGTGGGTCAGTTCAAAGAGCAGGGCGGCCTCCACCCGCTGGGGGTCATCCCCCTCCATGCCCATGGACAGGGCCAGCTGGTCGGCGTCGGAAAAGGCCACCCCCAGCTCCTCGTCCACCAGCAGGTAGGGGTTGCCCCGGATGGCCTCCAGCGCCCGGTCCCCGAACTTACGGTAGAGGGGCATGGCCAGCTGGAGGGGCACCTCATGCTCCCCCAGAAATTCCAGCAGCCGGCGCATGCCCATTTGGAGCCGGAAGTTTTCCCCGATGGCCAGGGCCCGCTTGCGGGTGATTCCCTTGATCTTGGTCAACTGCTCCGGGTGCTCCTCCAGCACCCGGAGGGCGTCCTCTCCAAACTCCTCCACCATCCGCCGGGCAATAGCGGCCCCAATGCCCCGCACCGCCCCGGAGGAAAGGTAATCATAAATGGCTTTCGTTCCCGCGGGCAGCCGCCGCTCCACCGCCTCGGCCTTGAACTGCTCCCCGTAAGAGGCGTGGCGCATCCAGGCCCCCTGGACCGAGATCCCCTCCCCGGGGGCCACGCCGGGCATACAGCCCACCACAGTGATGGCGGCCCCGTCCCCCACGTCAAGACGGAGCACCGTGTAGCCGTTCTCCTGGTTCTGGTAGACTACGGCTGACACGGTGCCCTCGATGTAAGTCTGTTCCGCCTCCTGCATGGCTGCCCCTCCTTGTCTGTTCAGGGATATCATACCATCAAGCGGCTGGTTTGTCGAATCCTATTTATCCAAAATATACGTCCCCAGCTGCTCCGCCGGGCACACCACCAGGCCGGTGGAGTCGGCCAGCAGAGCCGCCGCCACCGCCCGTCCCGCCGGGTTCAGGCCTTTGTCGGCAATCACGATGGTGAAGCGGGCCAGATTTCCGCCCCGCAGCCACAAAAGGCCCTTCACGTCCTGCTCCAGATGCTCTCCTCCGCCGTCGGCGGGCACCACGGCGTACACCGGGCCGCCGGTATCCCCGATGGGAGTTACCAGCCTGCCCAGCAGCAGCCAGCCCAGGGCCAGCAGCCCCGCCGCCGCCAGCAGCGCGAACACCGCCTGCAAAATCTCCTGCACAACCGCTCACCTCCGCCCCATCTTATGCATCGGAGGGAAAAAGGGTCTCAGCCCCCCACGGTGGCCACCACCAGACCGGTGGCAAAGGTCATGATCAGCCCGGCGGTCACCACCCCCAGGAAAATGGAGGGCAGGGCCTTCCGCAGGGGCATGTCCAGAAAGGCCGCCGCCAGGGCCCCCGTCCAGGCGCCGGTGCCCGGCAGGGGGATAGCCACAAAGAGCCACAGGCCCACATACTTGTACTTGCTCACCTTCTGCCCCTTCAGGTGGGCCTTCTTCTCCAGCTTATCCACCAGGGCGTTGAGCTTTTGGGATTTTCGCCGCATCCAGAGAAAAATCCGGCGGATATAGACAATAATAAAGGGAATGGGGATCATATTGCCAATGATGGCGGCCACCAGCGCCTGACCCGCCGACAGACCCAGGGCGGTCCCGAAGGGCACGCCCCCCCGCAGCTCGATGACGGGCACCATAGACACCAGCATGGTGAAAAACATCTCTCCCAGATTGGTGGATGTCAGCCACTTCAGCAGTTCCAAATACAACACTCCTCTTTTGAAATCTTTTGTATTGTATCACATCTATGGCAACTGTTACATTAAGTTTTCCTAAAAAAACAGTTTTTCCTGTCTTACCCAGCTCCGCCTTGCCGGTAACTATAAATAGTGGTATAATAGTTCGACAATTTTGGAAAAGCGAGGTTTTCTGCCATGACCTACAAGGAAGAATTTATCACCTTCATGGTGCGCGCCGGCGTACTTACCTTCGGAGACTTCACCACCAAGTCCGGCCGCAAGACCCCCTACTTCATCAACACCGGCAACTACAAGACCGGCGCCCAGGCCGCCAAACTGGGAGACTACTACGCCGCCTGCATCCAGAACAGCCTGCCCGACGGCATCGACTGCCTGTTCGGCCCCGCCTACAAGGGCATCCCCCTGGCGGTGTCCGCCGCCGCCTCCCTGTACCGCAACTACGACCGGGACCTGCCCTACTGCTTCAACCGCAAGGAGGTCAAGGACCACGGCGAGGGCGGCTCCATGGTGGGCTACAAGCCCCAGGACGGGGACAACGTGGTGATCGTGGAGGACGTAGTCACCGCCGGCACCGCCGTCCGGGAGTCCATCGAGCTGTTCAAGCACGTGGCCAAGGTGAACATGAAGGCCCTCATCGTCTCCGTGGACCGGATGGAGCGGGGCACCCGGGACTGCTCCACTCTGGACGAGCTGCGGGAGGACTACGGCATCGCCGTCCACCCCATCGTCACCGTGAAGGAGATCATCTCCTTCCTCCACAACCGGGAGATCGACGGCAAGGTGTATATCGACGACGAGATGAAGGGCAGAATGGAGGCCTACCTGAAGGAGTACGGCGCCCGCTAAACTGACAGGGAGGAGGTCCGGCTATGGGCACCCACGACGGCCACCGCCAGCGCATGAAAACTGAATTTCTGGCCCGGCCGGACTCCTTTCCCGACCACAAGGTCCTGGAGCTGCTGCTCTTTTACGCCAACCCCCGCAGCGACACCAATCCCCTGGCCCACGAGCTGATGGAGCACTTCGGCTCCCTGGCCGGGGTGCTGGACGCCACCCCGGAGGAGCTGCAGAAGGTCAAGGGCGTGGGGGAGCACGCCGCCGTCCTCTTCAAGGTGGTAAAGGAGCTGGCCGGCCGTTACCTCACCGTCCGCACCCAGGTGGACGACATCGCCCGGAACTCCAGGGACTACTGCACCCTGCTGCGGCCCTATTTCTTCGGCGCCCGCAACGAACGGCTGTGCCTGCTCTGTCTGGACGGCAAGCACAAGGTGCTGGGCGTGCGCAGGTTGGGCGAGGGCAACGTAAACGCCGTGGCCATCACCACCCGGCTCATCGCCGAGGCCGCCCTGTCCCTCAACGCCGCCGGTGTGGTGCTGGCTCACAATCACGTGTCCGGGCTGGCCCTTCCCTCCCCGGAGGATCTGGCCTCCACCAACAGCCTGGCCGCTATCCTGAGCGCGATGAGCATCACCCTGGTGGACCACCTGATCTTTGTGGACGACGATATGGTTTCCCTTCGGGACAGCGGCTATTACCAGCCCTGAGGGCTTGGAAGTTTCTGTTGCGTTAGAACATTTGTTTTGGTACAATGGGGGCGTGAGGTGACGGTATGCCGAAATTTGAAGTAGTCAGCGATTATCAGCCCGCCGGCGACCAGCCGGAGACCATTGCCGCCCTGGCGGCGGGCATCGAAAACGGCCTGGACGAGCAGACCCTGCTGGGGGTCACCGGCTCGGGCAAGACCTTTACCATGGCCAAGGTCATCGAGGCGGTGCAGCGGCCCACCCTGGTGCTGGCCCACAACAAGACCCTGGCCGCCCAACTGTGCGCCGAGTTCAAGGAGTTTTTCCCCAACAACGCGGTGGAATATTTCGTGTCCTACTACGACTACTACCAGCCGGAGGCCTATATCCCCCACACCGACACCTTTATCGAAAAGGACTCGGCTGTAAATGAGGAGATCGACCGGCTGCGGCTGGCGGCCACCGCCTCCCTGATGGAGCGGCGGGACGTGATCGTGGTGTCCTCGGTGTCCTGCATCTACGGCCTGGGCGAGCCGGAGGACTTTGCCAAGATGATGGTCTCCCTCCGGGTGGGGGCCACCATGGACCGGGACCAGCTGCTGAAAAAGCTGGTAGACATCCGCTATGAGCGCAACGACATCGCCTTTGAGCGCAACATGTTCCGGGTCCGGGGGGACACGGTGGAGATCTTCCCCGCCTACTGGAAGGACTCGGCCATCCGGGTGGAGTTCTTTGGGGACGAGATCGACCGCATTTCCGAGATCAACGTGGTCACCGGCTCTCCCATCCGGCGGCTGAACACCATCCCCGTCTGGCCCGCCACCCACTATGTCACCCCCAAGGAGAAGATGGACGCCGCCATCCAGGAGATCTACAAGGAGCTGGAGGAGCGGGTAGCCTTCTTTGAACGGGAAAACAAGCTTATTGAGGCCCAGCGCATCAAGCAGCGCACCATGTACGATGTGGAGATGATGCAGGAGCTGGGCTACTGCACCGGCATTGAGAACTACTCCCGGGTGATCGAGGGCCGGCCCGCCGGGTCGCCCCCCCACACCCTGCTGGATTATTTCCCCAAGGACTTTGTCCTCTTCATCGACGAGAGCCACGTCACCCTCCCCCAGGTGCGGGCCATGTACAACGGCGACCGGGCCAGAAAGACCTCCCTGGTGGACTACGGCTTCCGGCTCCCCTGCGCCTTTGACAACCGGCCGCTGAAATTTGAGGAGTTCCAAAAGCGGCTCAACCAGGTGGTGTATGTATCCGCCACCCCCGGCGACTATGAGCGGGAGCGGTCTGGCCAGATCGTGGAGCAGGTGATCCGCCCCACCGGCCTGCTGGACCCCAAAATCGAGGTACGGCCGGTGGAGGGACAGATCGACGACCTCATCGGGGAGATCAACGAGCGCACCGCCCGGAAGGAGCGGGTGCTGGTCACCACCCTTACCAAAAAGATGGCGGAGGACCTGACCGCCTACCTGACCAACGCGGGCATCAAGGTGCGGTATATGCACCACGACATCGACACCATCGAGCGGATGGAGATTATCCGGGACCTGCGGCTGGGCGCCTTCGACGTGCTGGTGGGCATCAACCTGCTGCGGGAGGGCCTGGACCTGCCGGAGGTCAGTCTGGTGGCCATTCTGGACGCCGACAAGGAGGGCTTCCTCCGCTCCGAGACCTCCCTGATCCAGACCATCGGCCGGGCGGCCCGCAACGCCGACGGCCTGGTCATCATGTACGCCGACTCCATCACCCCCTCCATGCGCCGGGCCATGGACGAGACCGAGCGGAGGCGGGCCAAGCAGGACGCCTTCAACCAGGCCCACGGCATTGTACCCAAGACCATCATCAAGTCGGTGCGGGACGTCATCGACCTGTCGGAGGAAAAGGGGGAGCTGCCCCACTCCAAGCAGGCCCTGTCCAAGAAGGAGCGGGAGGCCGCCATCGCCAAGCTGGAGAAGGAGATGCGGGAGGCCTCCAAGCGGCTGGAGTTCGAGTACGCCGCTGTGCTGCGGGACCGCATCATCGAGCTGCGGGGGCAAAGCTGATTTCATCCCGGTCTATTCACGACTATATGGAATATAAGCGAGGTATTTCACATGAATTACGTTACTTTGGGTAAAACTGGACTCAAAGCCTCCGCTATCTCCTTCGGCGGCATCCCCATCCAGCGCTCCGACGCCGCCAACACCATGGCGGTGGTGGACAAGCTGGAAGAATACGGCATCAACTATATCGACACCGCCCGGGGCTACACCGTGTCCGAGGAGTATCTGGGGGCCGCTCTGGAGGGCCGCCGGGACAAGTTTATCCTGGCCACCAAGAGCATGTCCCGGGACAAGGCCTCCATGGCCCAGGACGTGGAGACCAGTCTGAAAAATCTGCGCATGGACCACATCGACCTCTACCAGCTCCACAACCTGCTGGAAAAGGACATTGAAAGGGTGTTCGGGCCGGACGGCGCCTACGAGGCCCTGGCCGAGGCCAAAGCGGCGGGCAAGGTGGGCCACATCGGCGTCACCTGCCACAGCGCCGACGCCATGAAGATTCTGGTGGAGCGCTACGCCGACAAGCTGGAGACCGTCATGTTCCCCTTCAACATCGTGGAGGATCAGGGCCGGGACGTCCTGCTCCTGGCCCGGGAGAAGGGGATGGGCACCATCGCCATGAAGCCTCTGGCCGGCGGCAATCTGGAGGACTGGAACCTGGCCCTGCGGTACATCGCCGCCTCCGGCGTCATGGATATCTCCATCCCCGGCATGGGTTCCCCGGAAGAAGTGGAGCGCAACGCCGCCGTGGACCTGACCGCCCCCCTCACCCAGGAGGAGCTGGACCGCTGCGCCGCCATCCGCAAGAAGCTGGGCACCCAGTTCTGCCGCCGGTGCGGCTACTGCGCCCCCTGCCCCAACGGCATCGACATCCCCCAAAACTTCCTGCTGGCCAACTACGCCCGCAAGTACGGACTGGCGGGCTGGGCCCAGGAGCGGTACAAGGCCATGCCATATCACGCCGGGTCCTGCGTCATGTGCGGCGCCTGCGAAAAGCGCTGCCCCTACAATCTGCCCATCCGGGACATGCTGGAGGATGTGGCCAAGGTATTCGGCTACTGATCGTTTCAAAGGAGTTCTTCCATTATGCTGGACCATATTTCCGTCAAAGGCGCACGGGCCAACAACCTGAAAAATATCGACGTGGACATCCCCCGGGACAAGCTGGTGGTGCTCACCGGCCTGTCGGGCAGCGGCAAGTCCTCCCTGGCCTTTGACACCATTTACGCCGAGGGTCAGCGCCGGTATGTGGAGTCCCTGTCCTCCTATGCCCGCATGTTTTTGGGGCAGATGGAAAAGCCCGACGTGGACTACATCGACGGCCTCTCCCCCGCCATCTCCATCGACCAGAAAACCACCTCCAAAAACCCCCGGTCCACCGTGGGCACGGTGACCGAGATCTACGACTATCTCCGGCTGCTGTGGGCCCGGGTGGGCACCCCCCACTGCCCCAAGTGCGGCAAGGAGATCAAGCAGCAGACCATTGACCAGATCATCGACCAGGTGCTCGCCCTCCCCGAGGCCACCCGGATCCAGGTGATGGCCCCGGTGGTGCGGGGCAAGAAGGGCACCCATCAGAAGATCTTTGAGGACGCCCGGAAGTCCGGCTACGTCCGCTGCCGGGTAGACGGCTCCCTGTATGACCTCACTGAGACCATCGAGCTGGACAAGAACAAGAAGCACAACATTGAGATCGTGGTGGACCGACTGGTGATCCGGGAGGACATCGCCCGGCGGCTTACCGACAGCGTGGAGGTGACCTCCAGCCTGGCGGGGGGGCTGGTGGTCATCAACATCGTGGGGGAGGACCGGGACATCCTGTTCTCCCAGAACTACGCCTGCGAGGACTGCGGCATCTCCATCGAGGAGCTCTCCCCCCGGATGTTCTCCTTCAACAATCCCTTCGGCGCCTGCCCCACCTGCACCGGTTTGGGCTCCCAGCTGAAGGTGGACCCCGACCTGATCATCCCCAACAAGGAGCTGTCCATTCTGGACGGGGCCATCACCGCCTCCGGCTGGAACAACATCAAGGGGGACTCCATCTCCCGGATGTACTTTGACGCCCTGTCCAAAAAATACGGCTTCAAGCTCACCACCCCGGTAAAGGATCTGCCGGAGGAGGTCATGGACGTGATCCTCTACGGCACCAAGGGGGAAAAGCTGAAGCTGACCTATGACCGGGCCAACGGCCACGGCACCCTTATGCAGCCCTTTGAGGGGATCATCAACAACCTGGAGCGGCGGTACAAGGAGACCCAGTCCGACGCCATGCGCCGGGACCTGGAAGACTGCATGGGCGAGCGGCCCTGCCCCGACTGCGGCGGCAAGCGGCTGCGGAAGGAGGCCCTGGCAGTCACGGTGGGGGGGCTGAACATTGACACCTTCTGCCGGAAGTCGGTGACCGACGCGCTGGACTTCATCGACCACCTGGAGCTGTCGGAGCAGAAGATGCTCATTGCCGACCGGATCCTCAAGGAGATCAAAAACCGGCTGGGCTTTCTCCAGAGCGTGGGGCTGCAATACCTGACCCTGAGCCGGGCGGCCGCCACCCTGTCCGGCGGCGAGAGCCAGCGCATCCGGCTGGCCACCCAGATCGGCTCCTCCCTGATGGGGGTACTCTATATTCTGGACGAGCCCTCCATCGGCCTGCACCAGCGGGACAACGACAAGCTGCTGGACACCTTAAAGCACCTGCGGGATCTGGGCAACACCCTGCTGGTGGTGGAGCACGACGAGGACACCATGTGCCAGGCCGACTATATCGTGGACATCGGCCCGGGGGCCGGGGTCCACGGCGGACAGGTGGTGGCCTGCGGCACCGCCGAAGAGGTGATGAACACCCCCGGCTCCATCACCGGCGACTACCTCTCCGGCCGGAAGCAGATCCCCGTCCCCACCGAGCGGCGAAAGGGCAACGGCCACTTCCTCACCATCCGGGGCGCGGCGGAGAATAACCTGCAAAACGTGGACGTGTCCATTCCCCTGGGCACCTTTACCTGCGTCACCGGCGTGTCGGGCAGCGGCAAATCCTCTCTGGTCAACGAAATCCTCTACAAGCGGCTGGCCGCCGACCTGAACCGGGCCAAGACCCGGGCGGGCAAGCACGCCGCCATCGAGGGGGAGGAGTATCTGGACAAGGTCATTGACATCGACCAGTCTCCTATCGGCCGCACCCCCCGGTCCAACCCCGCCACCTACACGGGGCTGTTCAACGACATCCGGGACCTGTTCGCCTCCACCCCCGACGCCAAAGCCCGGGGCTACGGCCCCGGCCGGTTCTCCTTCAACGTGCGGGGGGGGCGGTGCGAGGCCTGCCAGGGCGACGGCCTCATTAAGATCGAAATGCACTTCCTCCCCGACATCTATGTGCCCTGCGAGGTATGCAAGGGCAAGCGGTACAACCGGGAGACCCTGGAGGTGCGCTACAAGGGCAAAAACATCTACGAGGTGCTGGACATGACGGTGGAGGAGGCCCTCCCCTTCTTCGAGGCCCTGCCCAGGCTGTACAACAAGCTCCAGACCCTCTATGAAGTTGGTCTCAGCTATGTGAAGCTGGGCCAGCCCTCCACCGAGCTGTCCGGCGGCGAGGCCCAGCGGGTGAAGCTGGCCACCGAGCTGGCCAAGCGGTCCACCGGCAAGACCATCTATATTCTGGACGAGCCCACCACCGGCCTGCACACCGCCGACGTCCATAAGCTCATTGAGGTGCTGCAGAAGCTGGTGGAGGTGGGCAACACGGTGGTGGTCATCGAGCACAACCTGGACGTGATCAAGACCGCCGACCACATCATCGACCTGGGCCCCGAGGGGGGCTCCGGCGGCGGCACCATCGTTGCCACCGGCACCCCGGAGGAGGTGGCTGCCTGCCCAGAGAGCTACACCGGGCAATATCTCAAACGCATGCTGGAATCGAAAGGAGTTTGAACAACATGTCTCTCACTGTTGGAAGCAAGGGTAAGGCTGAGACCGTCGTAACGGACCAGAACACCGCCGCCGCCGTGGGCAGCGGCCTGGTGCCCGTATTCGCCACCCCCTACATGATCGCCCTGATGGAGAACGCCGCCGTCAACGCGGTGCAGGCTCAGCTGGAGGAGGGCCAGGGCACCGTGGGCACCAGGCTGGAGGTCACCCACGACGCCGCCACCCCCGTGGGCATGAAGGTGTGGGCTGAGGCGGAGCTGACGGCCGTGGAGGGCAAGAAGCTCACCTTCACGGTGAAGGCCTTTGACGAGGCCGGGGCCATCGGCGGCGGCACCCACGAGCGGTTCATCATCACTGTGGACCGGTTCCTGGCCAAGGCCGAAGCCAAAAAGGGAGGCAAGTGAGCCATGTCCATCGAAGCCTGCCGGGCCTACCTGCGGGAGCGGGGCTACGAGGACCGGATCCGGGAGTTTGACGTGTCCAGCGCCACGGTGGAGCTGGCCGCCCAGGCGGTGGGCTGTGAGCCCGCCCACATTGCCAAAACTCTCTCCTTTGTCCATGAGGACGGGGCCATTCTCATCGTGTGCGCCGGGGATGCCAAAATCGACAACAGCAAGTTCAAGGCCCAGTTCCACCACAAGGCCACCATGCTCACCCCCGACCAGGTGGTGGAATTCACCGGCCACACCATCGGCGGGGTGTGCCCCTTCGCCATCACCCATCCCAACGTCACCGCCTATCTGGACGTTTCCCTGCAGCGGTTTGACACCATTTACCCCGCGGCGGGCAACGCCGCCTCTGCCGTTCAGCTCAACTGCGACGAGCTGGCCCAGCTGGCAAACAGCGCCGGCTGGATTGACGTGTGCAAGGGCTGGCAGTAAGCTGCCGCCCCCGGAAAGGAAGGTCGTAACATGAGAGACCGGCTGAAAAATCTCACTATCAGCTTTGTGGTGCTGGCCATCCTCTATGTGCTGCTGGGTCTGGTGCTGCTGCTGTGGCCCGTCACAGTGATGGACGTGCTGTGCTACCTCACCGGAGGGATCCTGCTGCTGTACGGAATATTTGCCATTGTCGGCTTCTGCCGGACAGAAGAGCGGCGGGCGGGCAGCTTCCTCGCGCTGCTGCTGGGCATTGTGGCCGCCGCCGTCGGCGTGGTGCTGCTCTTCCAGCCCACCCTGTTCCAGAACATCCTGACCATGATTCTGGGCATCTATATCCTCATTGACGGGCTGCTCAACCTGAAGCGGGCTCTGGAGCTGCGGCGGATGGAGCACGGGGGCTGGACCATCTATCTGGTGCTCTCCCTCATCACTGTGGTTCTGGGCCTGGTGGTGGTATTCTGGCCCATGCTGGCAGGCGCCACCCTGGTGCAGCTCATCGGCGCAGCCCTGGTTTATTCCGGCGCCGCCGACCTGTGGACCCTGTTTCAGCTCTCCCGCTGGACCAAGGAGTACCGCAAGACCCACCCGGTGGATGTGGACCCTCTGGATCCCTACTAAATGCAAAAAGCTCCGCGAACCTTTGGTTCGCGGAGCTTTTTCATGGAATCAATACAGCACGTTGCGCTCGGTCTCGGGGTTGAACAGGTGGATAAGCTCAGGCCGGAAGGTGAAATTGATCTCGGTACCATAGGGGATGCCGGCCCGGTGCTCCTCGGGCAGGTCCACGGTGGGCACCCGCAGCACCACGTCCTTGCCCACGGCGTTGACGTGGAGGTACACCTCGCTGCCCATCATCTCGGACACGTCCACCTTGCTGGAGATGGTGTGAGGCCCAGCGGTAGGAGCGAAGGTAATGTGCTCGGGCCGGACGCCCACAACCACGTCCATCTCCTCGACGCCCTTCTCGGTCAGAATCTGCTGGGCCTTGTCGGCCAGCTCCATCACCGCGGTGCCCACGGTGATCTGGTACTTGCCGCCCTGCTTGCTCAGATTGCCGTCAAAGAAGTTCATCTGAGGCGTGCCGATAAAGCCGGCCACAAACAGGTTGGCGGGGCGGTCAAACACCTCCTGAGGGGTGCCGATCTGCTGGATGAAGCCGTCCTTCATAATCACGATCCGGTCGCCCAGGGTCATGGCCTCGGTCTGGTCGTGGGTCACGTAGATGAAGGTGGTGTTGATGCGCTGGCGCAGCTTGATGATCTCGGCACGCATCTGGTTACGCAGCTTGGCGTCCAGGTTAGACAGCGGCTCGTCCATCAGGAACACCTGGGGATCACGGACGATGGCCCGGCCGATGGCCACACGCTGGCGCTGGCCGCCGGACAGAGCCTTGGGCTTGCGGTCCAGATACTGGGTGATATCCAGAATGGCGGCGGCCTCCCGCACCTTCTTGTCGATCTCCTCCTTGGGCACCTTCCGCAGCTTCAGAGCGAAAGCCATGTTCTCATATACCGTCATATGGGGGTACAGCGCGTAGCTCTGGAACACCATGGCGATGTCCCGGTCCTTGGGCTCCACGTCGTTCATCCGCTTGCCGCCGATGAGCAGATCGCCCTCAGAGATGTCCTCCAGACCGGCCACCATCCGCAGCGTGGTGGACTTGCCGCAGCCGGAAGGTCCAACCAGCACGATGAATTCCTTGTCCGCGATCTCCAGATTGAAGTCGTGGACGGCGGTCACCTTGTTGTCGTAGATCTTCTTGATGCCTTTCAGAGATACTGTTGCCATAATGCTTGGCCGTAAGGACGCTGCCTCCGCAACCGCCCTCTCACCCGTGGGGAGTGGCTGCCCCACGGACTTTACGACAGGTCTCCACACTGCCGCACCGCCGGCCGGCGGTTTTTTCCTCCTTTTTGACGGCTCTCCCGGCCCTATGAAAATGGAGTAGGACCGGAGGCTTGATTTGGGGGTTCTTTATCAGCGGCTGACTGGCTTGCCGCGGAAAAAGACATCTTTCACTTCCAGATTTTCATCCAGAATGACCACATTGGCCCGCTTGCCGGGCTCCAGGCTGCCGGCCCGGCTGAAAATGCCGATGGACTTGGCCGGGTTCACCGCGGCGGCCCGCACGGCATCCGCCAGGGGAATGCCGAAGGACACAGCGGTTTTCATGCAGCTCATCAGGTCGGTGACCGAGCCGGCCAGGGTGCCGTCGGCCAGGGTGGCGTACTTGCCCTTTACGGTCACGTCCTGACCGCCCAGGGTATAGGCGCCGTCGGGCATACCGGCGGCCCGCATGGTGTCCGAAATCAGGATCACCCGCTTGGCGCCGAACATCTTGAACACGGCCCTCACCACCGCGGGGTGGATATGTACGCCGTCGCAGATCAGCTCTACATTGCACAGGGGGGTATCCAAGGCCGCCCCAACCACGCCGGGAGCCCGGTGGCTGAAGGGGGGCATGGCATTGAACAGGTGGGTCACCTGACGGGCGCCCAGACGGAAGGCCTCCATAGCGGTGTCGTAGTCCGCCGTGGTGTGGGCCAGTGAGACGGTGACCTCACTCTCCACCGCCTCAATAAACTCCATGGCGCCGGGCTCCTCGGGAGCCAGGGACACCAGCTTCACCAGGCCCTGAGAGGCCGCCATCAGGCGGCGGAGCATGGCCACGTCAGGGGCGTGGAGCCAGTCCCCGTTCTGGGCGCCCTTCTTGGCCATGGAGAGGAAGGGTCCCTCCAGGTTGATGCCGCACAGGGCGGCGCCTGGCATGTCGGCCGCCCGGTGGGCGGCGGCTACCTGGCAGATTTTAGTCAGCTGCTCCTCCAGCAGGGTCATGCCCGCCGGACAGATCTGGGTCACGCCCCGGGACAGCTCATACTCAGCCATCACCTGCAGCCCCTCCGGGTCGCCGTCGGAAAAATCGTGGCCCTTGCAGCCGTGGAAGTGCAGGTCTGTGAGCCCGGGAATCACATAGCAGCCAGTGGCATCATAGCTCTGGCCGTCGGAGCTGGAATTGGAGAGGAGGCGGCCGTCAAAGCACACGTCCCGCTGTACAAACCCCTCCTGCAGGTCAAAGACCTGACCGCCGGTTATCCGCATACAGGCACACCTGCTTCCACCAGTTTGCTGAGGGCGGCCTTGTCAGCCACCAGAGTCACGTCGGGGTGGAGCTGCAGCACGGAGGCGGGCACCTCCTTGGTCACGGGGCCGGCAAAGGCCTTGAGCACGGCCTCCGCCTTGTCCTCGCCGCTGACCACCATCAGGATCCGCCGGGCGTTCATGATGTTCTTGATGCCCATGCTCAGGGCCTGGCGGGGCACGTCGTCCCGGCTGTCGAAGAACCGGGTGTTCGCGTCAATGGTGCGGTCGGTGAGGGTGACCAGATGGGTCTCCAGGCCGAAGTCGTCGCCGGGCTCGTTAAAGGCGATATGGCCGTTGTGGCCCATGCCCAGCAGCTGCAGGTCAATGCCGCCCAGGTCCTGGATCAGCTTGTTGTAAGCCGCGCACTCCGCCTGGGGATCTTTGGCCAGGCCGTTGAGCACGTGGGTATTCTCCGGCTTGATGTCAATGTGATCAAACAGATTGCTCTGCATGAAATAGCGGTAGCTCTGCTCATGGTGGGGGGACAGGCCCAGATACTCGTCCAGGTTCACCGAGCGGACCTCGGCAAAGGACAGATCCCCCTCCTTGTACCAGTCCACCAGCTGCTTGTAGGTACCCACCGGGGTTCCGCCGGTGGCCAGACCCAGCACGCAGTCGGGCTTGTAGATCACCTGAGCGGAAATGATATTGGCCGCCCGGCGGCTCATGGACTTATAATCTTCCGATTGATAAATACGCATACCGGTTTTCTCCTATCAGCAATACTTGGCGATGGCGGCGGCGATCATGGCGGCGGCCTCGTCCACCACGGCGGCATCGCTGTCAATGAGGCCGGGCATGGGCTTGCGGACAGAGCCGCAGACCACGCCGCTCTTGGCCAGAATGGCCTTCATCACGGCATACAGGTTGCCGTGGGCGGAGCACATCTTATAGATGATGCGGTCAATGTCGTTCTGGATCTGACGGGCGGGCTCCATCTCGCCCTTCTGGAAGTGGTCGTAAATCTTCAGGAACAGCTCGGGCATGACGGCGTAGGTGCCGCCGATACCGGCGCAGGCGCCCATGGCCAGGCCGGAGATGTACTGCTCGTCGGGCCCGTTGAACACGATAACCCCGGCGTCCCGCCACATCTGGATATCCTGGACGGGCATGGAGGAGTTCTTCACACCGATGACACGGGGGTTCTTCTTCATCTCAGCCAGCAGGGACGGGGTGAGGGCCACGCCGGCCAGCTGGGGGATGTTGTAGATGATGAAGTCGGTATTGGGAGCGGCGGCGGAAATATCGTTCCAGTACTGGGCAATACCGTACTCAGGCAGGTGGAAATAGATGGGAGGGATGGCGGCGATGGCGTCCACGCCCAGGCTCTCGGCGTGGGCGGCCAGCTCGCAGGAGTCGGCGGTGTTGTTGCAGGCCACATGGGCGATGATGACCACCTTGCCTTTGGCCTCGGCCATCACGTTCTCCAGCACCAGCTTACGCTCAGCCACGCTGTGGTAGATGCACTCGCCGGAGGAACCGCCCACATACAGGCCGTTGACCCCCTTGCCGATCAGGTGCCGGGTCAGGGCGCGGACGCCCTCGGGAGAAATGTTGCCCGCCTCATCATAGCAGGCATAAAAAGCAGGGATGACGCCCTGGTACTTTTTCAGGTCGCTCATATTACAATCCTTCTCTCAATCTTGATATACAATTTTAACCCTTTACCGCGCCCATGGCAATACCCTGCGTGAAGTATTTCTGGAAGGCGATGAACACCACCACAATGGGGATGGCCGCCAGGGCCGCACCGGCCATGATCAGGCCGAAGTCGGTGGACATTTCACCCTGCAGGTTGGCGATGGCCAGGGGCAGGGTCCAGTTCTTGTCACTGGTCAGCATGACCAGCTGGAGGAAGTAGTCGTTCCAGGTATTGACGAAGGTAAAGATAGCCAGCGCGCCGATGCCCGGCTTGATCATGGGGAACACCACGCTGAAGAAGGTACGCAGCTCGCCCGCGCCGTCCACCCGGGCCGCCTCCAGGATCTCGTTGGGGATGGTCTCGGAGAACTGCTTCATCAGGAACACGCCGAAGGGCCAGCCCACGGTGGGCAGAATCACGGCCCACAGGTTGTCGTTCATGTGGAAGAAGGTCATCTCCTGCAGCAGGGGGATAACAATGACCTGCTTGGGCAGGGCCATGGCGCAGATAATAATGGTAAACAGGACGGCCCGGCCATAGAACCGCTTCTTGCCCAGGGCATAGCCGGCCAGCGCGGCGGTGAGGCAGGTGAGCACCATGGCGGCGGCGGAGATGAAGATGATGTTGAACAGCCACTTAAACGCGGGGCGCTCAAACAGCTCGGCGTAGTTCTCCACAGTAGGGTTCTGGGGGAACCAGATGGGATAGTTGGCGTTGATCTCAATGACGTTCTTGAAGGAGCCGGTGACGATCCAGTACAGGGGGAACAGGAAGAAAATCGCCAGCAGCACCAGCACCACGGCGGCAAATACCTTATAGCCGGTGGACGTTCCGCTCAGATCGGTGGTTTTCGCTTTCATGTTCTCTCTCCCCCCTTACTCAGTCTTGGCCAGCTTGAACTGGACCGCGGAGAAAATGGCGATGATGATGGCCAGCACCACGCCGATGGCGTTGGCGTAGCCCAGATCGTTGAGCCGGTAGGCGGTGTCGTACACCTGATACATGATGGTCATGGTGGAGTTCAGCGGGCCGCCCTTGGTCAGCAGCTGGATGAGGGCGAAGCACTGGAAGGAGTTGATGGTGGTGATGACCAGTACGTACAGGGTGGTGGGCATGATCTGGGGCCATTTGATCTTCCAGAACACCTGGAGCTTGGTGGCGCCGTCCACCTGAGCGGCCTCCACCAGGGACTGGTCCACGTTGCCCAGGGCCGCCACATACAGCACGATGGGCTGGCCGATGGAGGTGGTAAACAGAATCAGGATGATAAACCAGATGGCGGTGTGCTGATTGCCCAGCCAGTCAAAGGTACCGGTGCCGGCCACCTGGTTGAGCAGGCCGTAATAGGGGTGGAGGATCCACTTCCACACCACGGTGATGGCCACCGAGCCGGTGACCACCGGCAGGTAGAACACACAGCGGAAGAAGGAGCGGGGCAGGGGGTGCATCTTGTAGATGGCGGAGCTCACCCACAGGGAGAAGGCGGTAACCGTGGGCACCGCCACCACCACGATGAGCACCGTGTTCAGAAAGCCCCGGTGGAAAACGGGGTCCTGAAATAATTTGATGTAGTTATCAAATCCAGCAAAGCCCTTTACGCCGCCCAGACCGTAGTCCAGGAAGCTGTACACCACGCAGATAAACATGGGTACCACCACAAAGGAAACAAAGAAAATCAGGCTGGGCAGCAGGAATAAGTAGGCGGAAATGGTCTCTCTCCGGACCAATGCCTTGCTCATGCCGGAGAATTGGGATGGCTTCTGCTTCTTTGGCTTGGTCTGGGCCGGAGCCGCTACGGTGTTTTGCGCCATGAGTCTCTCCCCTCTTTCAATCTAGTATCGCTTGTCCGGGACCTCCCGGAGATAAAAAATGTGCCCGCCCCCTCTCAGGGAGCGGGCACAACATTGTTACCTCACGTCAGGCTTGTCGGCTCAGGGTCAGCCGATGTTGGCGTTAGCCTGCTGAACAAAGTTGTCAGCCGCGGTCTGCACGTCGGCGCCGGTGGTCATGATCTCAGCCAGCATGGGCCACCACAGGGCGCGCTGCTCGGTCCAACCGCCGGTCAGGTTGTAGTAACGGCCCAGATAATCGCTCATCAGAGCAAAGGGAGCGCGGAGCTCGGCGTCCTCGGCATCGGCATAGACGTCGCCCCAGCTGGAGTGCACGGGGAAGAAGCCGGTGGTCTTCACAGCCTCCACGCCGGCGGTCTGGTCGTCGCAGATGAACTGGATGAACTTCTTGGCGGCCTCGATCTTGGCCTCGTCGCCGTTGTTGAAGATACCAAAGCCATAGGGGCCGGCCATCTCCAGCTCAGGCACACCGTCGTCAGAGGGGAAAGCCATGGCGAAGGGAGTGAACTGAGTCTGCTCGGCATACTGGGTGTAGTTGGAGTAGTTCCAGCAGAAGGTCACGGCGGCGGTCTGGTTGGCAAAGGCCTGCAGCTCGTCGGCAGCGGCGAAGCTGGCGTTGGCGCTCATAGAGCCGTTGTTCACCATATCCTGCAGCAGGGTCAGGGCCTTCACGTTATTCTCGCTGTTGGCCAGATAAGAGGTGCCGTCCTCATTGACATAGTAGTCGGAGTACAGGTTGTTCACCAGAGCACGGGTGCCCTGGTCGCCGCCCTGAGCGCCGCAGTAGATGATACCGGGAACCTTTACAGCGATGGTGCCGTTAGCGGCGGCATCGCGAACGGCCTCCATGGCCTTCACGAAGTTGTCGGTGGTCCAGGTGCGGTTCTCCTCGTCCAGATACTGCAGGGCGCCGGCGGCCTCAAAGGCCTCGTAGTTAATGGCCATGCAGTGGGCGGCCACGCTCAGGGGATACATATAGTAAGTACCGTCCAGCTGGGACACGGAGGAGATACCCTCGGCGATGTCGGAGCCGCCGGAAGTCCACAGGTCGCCCAGGTCCACCATCAGGCCGTTGCGGGCATAGTTGCCCACGATGCGCTCGGGACCCTCAAAGATGATGTCGGGGGCATTGTTGGAGCTGATGGCGGTGGTCAGCTTCTGGTCGCCGTCCTGGTAGTTGATGGGGGTGACGGTGACATTGATGCCGGGGTTGGCCTCGTTAAAGGCGGCGATCAGGGAATCCCAGTTGGAAGCCTCGGTAAAGCCGCCGATGTTGAAGGCCCACAGGCTCAGCTCCACCGTGCTGCCGGTGTTGCTGCCGCCGGTCTCGCCGCCGGCAGCGGGGGACTGGGTGCTGCCCTGGGTACCGCCGCAGGCAGCCAGGCCGAGGGTCATGCCAGCGGCCAGCAGGAGGGCAAGCGGTTTCTTCATGTTCATAGTCATATCCTCCTCATTTTTTATAAAATTGCTTCTTTCCTACAAAGGAACCGTTGTATAGATTGTACAGTTCCGTACAGGATTTGTCAATACGATTTCAAAAATTTTTTCTTCGCTTTTTCCTTCTGCAAATTTCTTTCATTTTCAACCGCCGTCAGATATGCTTATCAGACAGCACCTCGGCCACCATCTCCTGCCTCCTCAGACAGCCCTCCGGGTCCCGGCGGCACACCTCGCCGAAGAGCACGTCCAGCAGATAGAGCTGGGCGATACGGGCGGCCACGGAGCCGCCCTGCAGCGGACCCTCCCGGGAGCCGCACTGGAGCACCACGTCGGCGAAGGAGGCGCCGGGGGACTTGGGGAAACGGGTGATCAGCAGCACCCTGGCCTTCCGCTCCCGGATGATACGGAGGTTTTTCAGCAGCTCCTTGGTGGAACCGGAGTAGGAGAAGTAGATCACCGCGTCTCCCGGCGTCAGCTGGGCGGCGGCCATGGCCTGCAGGTGGGAGTCCATCACGGGAACAAAATTGGGCTGTACGGTGCTGAACAGATGGGCGCACTCCTGGGCCAGGATCATGGAGCCCCCCTGTCCCATGCACAGCACCCGGTTGGCCGACACCAGCAGATCCGCCGCCTTGCGGATGGTCTCCGGCTGGACAAGCTCCAGGGTCTGGGTCATGGCCGCCAGATCGGCGTCATACACCTTCCGGGCCATCTCCTGCACGCTGTCCGCCGACAGCACCTGGTCCTCCCTGGGGGACTGCTCGCCCCGGCCGGCGGTGGCGGTGGCGGTGGCAATGGCCAGCTTGAACGCACTGTATCCCTTATAGCCCAGCCGGCGGCAAAAACGGGAGATGGTGGCCTCCGCCACCCCCGCCTCCTCCGCCAGTTCGGAGATGGACATGAACTGGGTGCGCTGCTGGTGGATCACTGCGTAGTCGGCCACCTTTTTCTCTGCACTGGTCAATTCGTAATACTCAGTGTTGATTTTTTCAAAAACATTACCCAAGGGCATAGGCGCCCCCTCATTCCTTGTTCAACAGCTGGTCCAGCATCCGGTCGCACATGATGAGCATGCGCGGCAGGTGGAAGGGGCCCTTGAAGGTGCTGCCCTTGCAGGCGGGCTCCGTGGGCTTGCCGTCCCGGCGGAGATAGCCGTACCAGTCGCCGAACTCGGGGTCGGAGAAGTGCTCCTTACAGTAGTCCAGGGTACGCTCGAACCAGGTCAGGTACTTCTCGTCGCCGGTGTCACGGTAGATCATCAGAGAAGCAATCAGGATCTCGTCGTGGGGCCACCACAGCTTCATGTCGTGCTCATAGGCCTCGGGGGGACGGCCCAGGCAGTCAATAAAGTAGAGCAGGCCGCCGTACTGATAGTCCCAGCCGGCGTTGATGGCCTGGTCGAAGATCTTCACCGCCGTGGCGTGCTGGTCCTTGTCCCCCCGACGGTTGGCGTCCTCCATCAGGAACCAGGAGCACTCGATGTCGTGGCCGGGATTGACCACCCGGCCCTCGGTCACGTCGCCCCGGAACTCCCCGTTGGGGCCCACACTCTCCAGGGTGCAGCCCAGCTCGGGCTTGTAATGGTAGCGGAAAATCTCCTCCACACACTGCTTGGCCCGCTGGTCGTACAGGGCCTCCTGCTCCGGATCCACCCGACGGAGGACGGAGGTGATATTCAGGTAGATCATGGGATTGGCCAGAGCCCGGCCGGACCGGGTCTCGGGAATGGTCTTGGCGCCCAGGCCGGTGGGGTCCTTGATGAGGCCCTGGTTCAGATTCCAGATCAGCTCATAGGCCGCCCGGGCCCGCTCCAGGCACACCTTCTCCCCGGTGACGCCGTAATACTCCGCGTTGGCAATGGCGTAAAAGCCCTCGGAGAAGCAGTACCGGCGCTGGCGCAGGGGCTTGCCGTCGGCGGTGACGGTGAAGTACATCCGATTGCCCGCGGCCCGGTTGATGCAGTACTTCTCCATAAAGTCCAGACAGCTGCGGCTGGCCTTCAGCCACTCCTCTTTAACCCCGTACACGTGGCACAGGTAGGCAAAGGTCCAGGCGCACCGGCCCTGCATCCACACGCTCTTGTCGGTGGAAAACACCTTGCCCTCCCGGTCCAGACAGGTATAGACCCCCCCGTGGACCAGGTCCATTCCGTTGTTCAGCCAGAAGGCTACGCTGCGCTCCAGCTCCTCCTGGATCCACTTCTGATGCCCTTGCAGGCGCGCGGTCATATCCATTGCTATCAAACCCACCTTTCCAAACTTAAAAACGGCTTGAACTGCCTCCATCATACCCGCCGGTTTACGCCCCGTCAAGGGAAAAAAGAAAATAATTTTCAAAACTCTGAAAATATGCTTGACAGATTTAAAAAAACTGATAGCCTATAAGCAAGGAATGCTGTCTGTTTCATACAAAAGGAGGAGAGGTTTCTATGAATCATCTTGGAATTGAGGTCTCCGTCAAGCACAGCCCGGAGCTGGACCCCGGCTTTCTGCCTCTGGGCAAATTCTTTCAGGCCTTTCTAAAGGACGCCAAAAAGCCCCTGGGCGTGGCGGTGGAGCGGGCCGGCGGCGAGGTGGCGGTATACCATACCTTCATCCACGGCACCCCGGAGATGGCCCAGGCCGACCGGTACTACGTGGACCGGCTGATCAAGACCATGCTGTGGTACATGGGCGGCTTCAAGGTCTATATCTGCGGCGACAAGGATATTTTTGAGGCCATGAAGGCCACCTGGTGCGCGGGGGGACAGCGGTCCTTCGACGCCGAGTTCATGTCCAACGTCTATGAAAAGCCCTTTGAGGTGGTATTCTGCGACGCCCTGCCCGCCGAGTACAGCAATCCTCAGGCGGTAGGCCGCCACCTGGGCGGCTGCCGCATCGGCTTTGACGCGGGCGGCTCCGACCGGAAGGTGTCCGCCGTGATCGACGGCGAGCCGGTGTTCTCCGAGGAGGTGGTGTGGCACCCCAAGACCACTTCCGACCCCGACTACCACTACGACGGCATTGTGGCCGCCCTCAAGTCGGCCGCCGCGCACATGCCCCGGGTGGACGCAGTGGGCGTGTCCTCCGCCGGCATCTACATCGAAAACCGCACCATGGTGGCCTCCCTGTTCCTGAAGGTGTCCAAGGAGGACTTTGACGCCAAGGTGAAGGATATTTACATCCGGGCCATCACCGACACCTTCGGCGATGTGCCCTACGTGGTGGCCAACGACGGCGACGTGTCCGCCCTGGCCGGGGCCATGAGCCTGGAGGAAAACAACATCATGGGCATCGCCATGGGCACCAGCGAGGCGGTGGGCTACGTGGACCAGAACGGCAACATCACCGGCTGGCTCAACGAGCTGGCCTTCGCCCCCGTGGACGCCAATCCTGCCGCCATGGAAGACGAGTGGTCCGGCGACATCGGCTGCGGCGTGAAGTATTTCTCTCAGGACGGCGTGATCAAGCTGGCCCCCGCCGCCGGTATCAACCTCTCCCCCGACCTCTCCCCCGCCGAGAAGCTGAAGGAAGTCCAGAAGATCATGGAGAGCCCCAACTCCCCGGCGGAGACCATTTACCGCTCCATCGGCGTGTATCTGGGCCACTCCCTGGCCCTGTACCACCACTTCTACGGCTTCAAGCACGTGCTGCTGCTGGGCCGGGTCATGTCCGGCAAGGGCGGCGACATCATTCTGGACACCTGCAAGCAGGTGCTGGCCGACGAGTACCCGGAGCTCTCCGGAAAGATCATCCCCACCCTGCCCGACGAGAAGGCCCGCCGGGTGGGTCAGTCGGTGGCCGCCGCCTCCCTGCCCGAGCTGAAGTAAGTGCGCCGGCATATCGTCTGTCTGGGGGATTCCAACACCCACGGATACAGCCCCGAGGCCCCCTCCTTCCGCTTTGGGGAGGAGGAGCGATGGACCTGCCTGCTGCAGGCGCTCCTGGGCCGGGACTATCTGGTGGTGGAGGAGGGTCTGCCCGGACGCACTACGGTTTTTGAGGACCCGGTGGAGGAGGGAATGCCCGCCCTGCCCTATCTCTATCCCTGCCTGAACAGCCACGCCCCGGTGGACCTGCTGGTGATCATGCTGGGCACCAACGACACCAAAGAGCGGCTGGGCGCCAACGCCTGTGCCATTGGAAAGGGCCTGACCCGGCTGGTCCGGAAGGCCCGGACCATAGACTGCTGGGGGCCGGGCGGGGCCAACATCCTGGTGATCGCCCCGCTGGCCATCGGCAAGGGAGTGGAGCGCTCCCCTGTGGCCCAGGAGATGGGGGCCGGGTGCGTGGAAAAGTCCCTCCGGCTGCCCGGCCAGTTCCGGGCCGCCGCCAGAGAGCAGGGGTGCTCCTTTCTGGATGCCAACCAGCTGGGCCTGGCTCAGAACACCGTGGACCACATGCACCTGACAAAGGAGAGCCACCGGCTTTTGGCCCGGAAACTGGCGGAGCTCGTCCCCACATTGCTGTAAAAAAAAGAGACCGCCGGAGGCGGTCTCTTTTTTTATTCGTCTTGTTGGGCCTGGATATAGGGCCGGAAGATGCGCTCCAGCGGCCAGGAGTGGGCCAGTGCCAGCAGGGCAGGCAGCACGGCGGCCAGCACCGGGACATAGGAGCAGCACCAGATGGACAGGGCCAGCAGCAGCCCCATCAGGATGGTGGAGGGCAAATGGGCCACGGCCAGCTTGGCGCAGTTGAGCAGCAGCCCCCCGGTGCGGAAGGTGAACCGGGACAGCACCGGAAAGAGATAGCAGCTCATCCCCAGCGGCAGCAGGAGAAAAAACTGATAGGCCACATAGAGCACGTAGCCCGCCGACGACCCCGCGGTCTGGTAGAGCAGGCCCTGGAGAAACACCAGCAGCACCGCCACCGGCAGCAGCACCAGGGTGGTCAGGGTCCCTACCTTTAAATTCGCCCGAAATGTGCGGAAGAAGATGGCCCAGCTGTTGCGCTCATCCCGGCGGAGGCAGCGCACCACCGCATCATAGAGGGCCGCGGTGGAGGGGCCAATGGTCACCACCGGAATGCAGCAGAACAGCCAGAACACGCTGAGCAGTACCAGGTCCACCAGCTTCTCCGTCACGCGGTAAAAGCCATTTTCGGGATTGAAAATTCCGCCTGCCATGGTAATTCCCCCTTTATGCCCCGGTCAGGGCCGTTATCGGTTCTATTATAATGCGTACTGAACAAAGCCAACAGCTTTGTTCTCGTGCAAGGGTTTTGGAGCATTTCACCCAAAACCCTTGCACGTTCCACTGGTGCGTATTCACGCACCAGTGGAACTACGCATTGTAACAATGGCTGAATTCCATCAAAGCGGCTCTTCTGCGCCGCTTTGATGGAATTGTGCGGCTGCCGCCGCGAGAATAAACCGCTTTGCGGTTTATTCAGCAGACATTATTATAGGGGATATGGGGGCAAAAGACAAGAACAGCCCCTATTCCTCGATCCGCATGGTGGCCATCTGCTCCCCGGTGACGCCGTTTTTCGCCCCATACCTGAGCCAGTACTTGGTGGAGGCCTTCAAAAACATCCCCTTGGAAATGGGCATGGTCACCTTCCAGCGCCCATAGGCCCCTCTCTCCAGCGAGGCCGCCAGCTTTTTCAGTTTGGAGCGGACAAAAATCCGGAAGGGCGTGCCCAGAATGGCCTCCCCGCCGCCGATGGCCAGCACGGAGCCGAAGGGATAGCCGTTTTGCCGGCAGTACAGCTCCAGGATCTTCACCGCCAGCTCGTTCTGCTCCGGCTCCAGAAAGCCGCAGTTGATCAGCACGGACACCGTGGGCTTGCGTTGCCGAGGATGGGCCTCCAGAGTCTTTAAAAAGTGGAGCAGCGTCACGGGAAGGCTGTCGGCATAGAGGGGAAACACAAACAAGAGATCGCTGAAGTCCTCCAGCCGCCGGCAAAGCTCCAGGTGGTTGGTCCGGGTGATGGCGGCATACTCGGTATCCCATTTACAGGCCCGGGAAAACAGCTCGGCGTATTGCTTGGAGTTGGACCGGGGCGCTCTGGGACTTCCATTTAACATCAGGATCTTGCCCATGACGCCACCTCCTCCCGCACCATCTGCTCCACGGCATCCTCCGGCGCAAATTCCACCCGATACTGGGCAAAGTTCATATTCTTGGCGTTGCGGGCCACCAGCTGCCGGAAAATCTCCCGCTCCTCGGTGGATGTGTCTCCGTAGCCCAAAATCACCGCCTGCTTGGGGACCACAGCCCGCTGCACATGATGGGTCTCCCCGTCCAGCAGGCGGATAAAAGCCTGCTGCACCGGAATGGCCCGCTCCAGCATGGTTTTCATCACCGTGTCATAGCTGCCGTATTTCACCCGGCTGACATACAGCACCCGGTCACTGGCCGCAATGCGGGGGTACACCCCCACCGCGTCGTCCCGGATGACACACTTCCCCGGCGTCTTGGTCCAGCAGCCAAAGCAGCCCACACAGTTGGCAATCTTCAAAGCGGACAGGTCAATCAGCTCCGTGGTGGTTTGGTCCATGTCCGGTATGTGGAGCGGTCTGTCGCTTAATATCAGCGTCATGGCGGTTCTCTCCCCTTTCCCGGCCTTGATGCCGGTATAGAATGTGAATAAAACAAATGATCCAAACCTCTTTCCTCTCGGAAAAGGTCCGGATCATTTGTTGGTGCGCGAGGCGGGACTTGAACCCGCACGTGCGTAATGCACACTAGAACCTGAATCTAGCGAGTCTGCCAATTCCACCACTCGCGCATATTTAATTTGTGCTGCTCCTCAGCGCGAGATTTATATTACCATGCCCGCGCCCGGTTGTCAACAGTTTTTTCATTCTTTCTCCAAATTTTTTCCCGGACATCCCGCGAATTAAGGTTGACAAATCCTCCCCGGCCCGCTATAATAATCAAGCAGTCTTTTGAGGGCTGTGTTTTGCGGATGTGCTGGAACTGGTAGACTGGCTAGCTTGAGGTGCTAGTGGCCCACGGCCGTACGGGTTCGAGTCCCGTCATCCGCACCATATGCGCGAGTGGTGGAATTGGCAGACTCGCTAGATTCAGGTTCTAGTGTGCATTACGCACGTGCGGGTTCAAGTCCCGCCTCGCGCACCAGAAAGCCTTGAAACCATTGGGTTTCAAGGCTTTTTTACTTTATCCGGGGAGGCGGTATCTTATGGTTGGTATCATCGACGTGGGCGGCGGAATGCGGGGCATTTACACCGCCGGAGTATACGACTATCTGCTGGACCACCATATTTCCATCGACTATTGCCTGGGCGTATCCGCCGGAAGCGCCAACCTGGTCTCCTTCCTGGCGGGACAACGGGGGCGCAACCGCAGGTTTTACACCAACTACGCCAACCGCCGGGAGTATATGAGCCTGCACAACTTTATGACCACCGGCTCCTATGTGGACGTGGACTATATCTACTCCACCCTCAGCGACTCCCACGGGGAGGATCCTGTGGATTACGCCGCCTTCGCCGCCAACTCCAGCCAGTATGTGGCGGTGGCTACCGACGCCTACACCGGGCTGCCCCGCTACTTCACCAAGGACGACGTGCGCCCTGACGATTTCTCGGTGGTCAAGGCCTCCTGCTGCCTGCCTATCGCCTGCCGGCCCTACCGGATCAACGGGGTGCCCTACTTCGACGGCGGCGTGGCCGATCCGGTGCCCTACCGCCGTGCCCTGGCAGACGGGTGCGACAAGCTAGTGGTGCTGCTCACCCGGCCCCGGGACTTCCGCCGGCCGCCCCTGAGCCACCCCGGCGTGGCCCGGCTGGCCCTCCACCACTACCCCAAGACCCTGGAGGCCCTCCTTCAGCGCCACCTGAATTACAACCAGGCGGTAGACGAGGTGCTGGCCCTGGAGGAGCAGGGCAAGGCCCTGCTGCTGGCCCCGGCAGACATCAATGGTATCAGCACCCTGCGCCGCAACGGGCTGGCTCTGGACCGGCTGTACGGCTACGGCTATCAGGACGGCGCCAAGCTGGAGGCCTTCCTGAGCCGCTGAAAGGAGAAAGGCGCTCATGTTTGACATCAGCCAGATCACCCACTACCGGGAAAACAACCGGCTGGAGGCCAAGCTGGCCACCGGCGGGCTGCCCCACAGCATTTGGGAGACCTATTCCGCTTTTGCCAACACCTACGGCGGGGTGATCCTGCTGGGGGTGGAGGAGCTGCCCGACCACTCCCTCCGGGTCCAGGGCCTGCTGGACCCCCAGGAACTGGTGGAGCAGTTCTGCACGCTGCTCTCCGACCCCAAGGTGGTGAGCGTCAACCTGCTGAAGGAGGAAGACATCCAGATTCTCCACGTGGACGGCGGAGACATCGTGGCCATCTTCGTGCCCATGGCAGAGCGGGACCAGTTGCCGGTGTACATCGGCGGGGACCTGGTCCGGGGCTCCTACCGCCGCAGCGGAGATGGAGACTACCACTGTACCCAGGCCGAGCGCAACGCCATGCTCTCCGGCCGGTCCCATTAACACCATCACAAGCAAAAACACGCGGGGCGGCCCTTCCGGTCGCCCCGCGTGTTCTGTTTTCAGCCTGTCGTGGTATCCTGCTCCGCCTCCGGCACAATCTCCGCCAGTTCCGGCTGCCGGTCTCCCAGGGCCAGCAGGTCGGCCTTCTCCTGGAGAACGCTGGACACATAGCGGCAGGCCGCCACCATGCCCCAGAGAAGGAAGGCCCCGAAAATCTGGTCCTCCAGTTCGTCCATGAGGAAGATAAACGCGGTCCCGATGCCGCCGGCCATGGCGATGCGGAAGCCAACCAGAACCACCGCCAGGGTAAAGAGCAGGGCGGCCGCCATCAGGAAGTAGGACAGCAGCTTCACCGCCCCTCCCGCGATGGACAGATTGGAGGCCTTGGGCTGCTCGGCATAGAGCTTAAACCATTTCTGACCCTTGTTCACAGCGGATGCTCCTCCTTATGGTTGGATATCAGTCGTAGATGGAATCGGAGTCCCGGGAGATCACCGTGCCGGTGTAGGCATCAATCTCAAAGTCGTACTCCATGGTACCGTAAACGATCTCCACCTCGTACTCCATCCGGCCGTCGTCCCGGTCCAGCTTGCAGGAGCGGACGTTGGACTGGGTGGCGCCGGACACATAGGACAGGGCGATGCTGATGGCCTTATCCCGGCTGATGGTGGTGCCGGTCTGGTTGGCGGGAGGAGTATAGTAGTCGGCGTCGTAGTCAAAGCTGAGGATATCGCCGGTCTTGGCGTTGACCTCGTAGTCGTACTCCTTATAGTCGCTGGTGTAGAACTCCACGTCGTAAATCTGGATGCCGTCGTCCCACTCCAGCTTGGCCTGCACGAAGGTGACCTGGCTGGAGCTGAGGCCGGCGTGAGCCAGCGCCTTGCTCTTGGCCTGGTCGGCGGTAATCAGGCCGGTGTTGCCAGTATTGCCAGTATTGCCGGTGTTGCCGGTGTTATTGCCATTTCCGAAGCTGTCGGCGTCGGTGATCACCGGGCCGTCGCTGCTCAGGGTGGCGGTGCTGGTGGAGCCGTCCCAGCCCACATTCTTGCCCATCAGGTTGCCGATGGCCCGCAGGGGCAGGTAGATGGAGCCGTTATAGACCAGGGGATACACCGTGGTGCCGTTGGCATTGCTGAAGGTGCGGACCACACCGTCCACCGTCACGGTGATATCGGTGGAGATCACTGCGGACACATTCTGGGTCACGGTGGTATTGTCGGGGGTACCGGCCACGCCGCCGTCGGTACGGGTGCCGCCGAGAGAAGCGGTCATGCTGCTCTGATCCCAGTTCACGTTCTTGCCCATCAGCTCGCCGATGGCCCGCAGGGGCAGGTAGGTGGTGCCGTTATAGACGATGGGGTGTACCTCGGTTCCCCCGGCGTTGTAGAAGGTGCGGGTGGTCCCGTCCACCACCACGTTGATATTGGGGGAGAGCTGGGCGGTCACGTTGGTATTCACCGCGCCGGCGCTCATCAGGAACGTACTGGCCGCCAGAGCCCCGCAGAGCACCAGAGCGCCTGCCCGCTTCACCAGTCTGTTGTTAGCCTTCATTGTTCTTTCCTCCTATTCAAATATTTCAGTTTGATTGTAACAGAAACTTTATTTGATCAGCGGCCGTTGCGGTCTACTTCCCAACCGCGGATGGCGCCGCTGTAACCGTCGATGGTAAACTCATACTCCACACCGCCGTAGTAGATGGTACCCTCGTACTCCAGCCGACCATCGTCCCGGTCCAGCTCAAACTCATAGATGTCGCTGGTGGTAGCGCCGGGCACCTCCGCCAGGGCGATCTGCTTGGCCTCATCGGCGGTGATGGCGTTGCCGCTGGAGGTTGCCGGCGGGGTGTAGCTGTCGGCGTCGTAGTCATAGGAGATGATCTTCCCGGTGGAAGCGTCGATCTCGTAGTCGTACTCCTTGTAGTCGCTGGTGTAGAACTCCACATCGTACACCTGGCGGCCGTCGTCCCAGTCCAGCTTGCTCTTGATGAAAGTCACCTGGCTGGAGGACAGGCCCGCGTCGGCCAGTGCGATCTCCTTGGCCTTGCTCTCGGTGATGCCGGCGCTGGCCTGGGTGCTGCCATTCTGCTGGGCGCCGGTATTCGCGGTATCCGGGGTGCTGGCCGCCGGGGTGGCAACGGGTGTGGTCTGAGGCGCGGGGGTGGCAGAGGCCTCCGCCCCTGCCGTCACCTGCTCATTCCCGGACTGGGGGGTGACGCTGCTGATCACCACGCCGGTAACGGCGTCGATGTCGTACTCATAGGACTGGCCGTTGGCGGTAAAGTCCACGGCGTAGAAGTCCATCCCGTTCTGCTTATCCAGTCCGGCGGTGGAGAAGGAGGCGTTGGCCTCCGATACTCCGGCGCTCTCCAGCGCAATGGCCTTGGCTGCGTCGATTCCAATATATTCCGCCTGGCTGCCCTGCTGTCCACAGCCGGCCAGACCGGTCATCAGCATCGCGGCGGCACACAGGCCGTAAATTGCATTTCGTTTCATTTGAAATGCCTCCCTTCTTCTTGTTGGCTATATCCTACCAGTCCAACATGAAATAAACATGAAATCAAATTAACTTTTCAAATTTTTTCTTTCAGTTCCATTCCCTCCAGCGGAAGGTGGAGGGCGAAGGTGCTGCCCAGACCGGGAATGCTGTCCAGTGTCATATAGCCCCCGTGGGCCTGGGCGATCTTCCGCACCATGGACAGCCCCAGCCCGGCTCCCCCCCGCTCGCTGCGGGAGGGGTCCACCTGATAAAACCGCTGCCACACCTTCTCCTGCTGCTCCCGGTCGATGCCGATGCCGTCGTCCTTGACGCTGAGCTGAATCTCCTCCGCCGTCCGGCGCAGCTCCACCCACACGTGGCCGTCCGACTTTCCATATTTAAAGCCGTTGTCGATCAGATTTTGGGTGAGGCGGGTGATGAGGGCCGTATCCACCCGGGCCAGGACCCCCGGTTCACACTGGCAGAGCAGCCGGTCCTTGGGATAGGTCTGCTCGGCGCACAGCTCCTCCACCAGAGCGGACAGGTCCACCTTTTCCTGACAGGCCATATCGGTGCCCTGGTCCAGCCGGGTGATGCTCAGCAGCTGGCCGATGAGCCGGGACATCTTGTCCGCCTGCCGGTGGATCATGGAGATGGTCTCCAGATGCTCCTCCGGGGTCTCCTCATATTTCTCCGCGTATTCACAGGCGCTTTTGATTACAGATACGGGGGTGCGCAGCTCATGGGAGGCATCGGCGGTGAACTGGGTCTCCGCCTCAAAGGAGCGCTCCAGCCGCTCAAACATCTGATTGAAGGTCTGGGCCAGGCGGACAAACTCATTTTTTCCCGGGGGAATCTCCACCCGTGCCGACAGGTCGGAGGCCTCGCTGATAGCGGCCGCTGTGGTGGTAATCTGCTCCAGGGGGCGGAAGGCCCGGCGGGCGATCAGGTAGCCCCCCACGGCGGCCAGCAGGATGAAAATGGGCAGGGTGATCATGGCGGCGCGGAGCAGGTTGGTCAGCGCGGCGGAGCTGCGGGGCACCTCCAGAATCCCCCGGATCCACACCCCGTTTTCCCAGCCTATGGGAATCCAGAAGTCCAGCACGTAGTACTGGTCGGCCCCCACCTCCACCACACGGGTCAGACCGTTTTCAAAGGGCTCCTCCGTGCTGAAGTTCACCGGCACCTGACCGGCCAGCAGGGCCTCGTTCTGGCTGTAAATCAGGCTGTAAACTCCGTCCTCATAAAAGTTGAAGTCCTCGCCCAACTGAAGGGAGCCGTCCGCCATCTCCACCTGGTGCAGATTGGCCCGGACGGTCTGGGATAGCTGCTCCATGGCCGTCTGGGTGGTGACGGTGCCGCTGATGAGCAGCAGAAAGGCCAGCAGCAGCCCGGCCATCATGGTCATCAGGAGCAGATACCAGACGGTGATGCGCACCTTGATCGTTACATTCCTCACGTGGTCTCCCCTTCCTCCTTGGCCTCCCGGATGGTCCAGCCCAGACCCTTGATGGTGTAGATCAGCTTCTGGCTGTGCTCACCGTCCACCTTCTTCCGCAGGCGGCTCATGTAGCCGTCCACATTGTTGGAGCTGCCGGAGTATTCATAGTTCCAGATCCGGTTCTCCAGCTGCTCCCGGGAGACTACCTTATTCTTATTGCGCATCAGATGCTCCAGAATGGAGAACTCCTTGGGCAGCAGAGTGAGCTCCACGCCCCCCCGGGTCACCCGGTGCTGCTCCACATCCAGCACCAGATCCCCCACCACAAACTGATTCTTCCGCTGCCCCACATGCTTGCGGGTCATGGCCCGGAGCCGGGCCAGCAGCTCGTCAAAGTCAAAGGGCTTGATTAAGTAGTCGTCCGCCCCCAGATCCAGGCCTTTCACCCGGTCGGCAATACTGTCGCGGGCGGTGAGGAAGAGCACCGGCACGTCGCTGCCCTGCTCCCGCATCTCCTTGATCACAGTGTACCCGTCCTTCTTGGGCATCATTACGTCCAGGATCACCGCGTCGTACTCCGCCCCCAGCAGATGGAGCTGGGCCTCCTCCCCGTCCCAGCAGCCGTCCACCGTATAGCCTGCCTTTGTCAGCACCTTCCGGATCAGAAGATTCAGGTCCTGCTCGTCCTCTACCACCAAAATGCGCATTGTCTCGCTCCTCCATCCAATCTCAGGGCGTTCGCCCCTCAGTCTGTGTCATTATTTTACACGCTGTGGCTGAATTTGACAATGCGGGATATGGAAAAGCCCCGCCGTCCGCTGGAACTCCAGCGGACGGCGGGGAAACAGGGTGTTACAGATTGGCGTCCAGCACGGCGGTGTAGGCGGCGGGAGGCATAACCCCCACCTTCCGGTCAAACTCCTTGCCGTCCTTGAGGAACACTACGGTGGGAATGCTCATGACGCCGAAGCGCATGGCCAGGTCGGGCTCGTCGTCCACGTTCACCTTACCCACCAGGGCCTTGCCCTCATACTTGCCCGCCAGGTCCTCCATCACAGGGGCCAGCATCTTGCAGGGGCCGCACCAGGAGGCCCAGAAATCCACCATGGAGATACCGCTGGCCGTGGCCTTGTCAAATCCGTCCTTGGTCAAATGAATGATCGCCATAATCAAATCGTCCTTTCTTTGTATATGTTATGCCTGTTGGTCCAAATGCTCCAGATATTCCGCCGCCCGGTGGCCCGCCACCTGACCCTCCCCCACGGCCTTGGAAACCTGAAGGGGAAGTCCGGTGCAGTCTCCGGCGGCAAACACGCCGGGTATGTTGGTGGACATATTCCGGTCCACCCTGAGATAATTGCCCTCCAGCTCCAGTCCGGGGAGCAGGTCTGTGGGAGCCATGGAGGAGCGGAGGATAAACACGCCCTCGCAGGGAATAACGGCGCTGCCAGCCCGAAGGCCCTCCACCTTCTGTTCCCCCAGGATCTCCACCTTGCCCGCCTTTACCGCCGGAATGTCCGGCCGCAGGCCGTCAGGCTGGCCGGGGCCCACATAGGTGACTTTGCAGCCGATCTCCCGCAGCCAGTTGGCCTCCGCCGGGGCGTCGGCCGCCAGGCCCACCACCGTGATCTCCTTGCCCCGGTAGAGCATCCCGTCGCAGGTGGCGCAGTAGCTCACCCCCGCGCCCAGATGGGCCTCCTCCCCGGGGTACTTGGCGGAGCGGACCACCCCGGTGGCCAGCACCACCGCCCGGGCCTGTTCCATATCGCTGCCGATACTCAGGTAGAATGTGCCGTTCATGGGCATGATATTCAGTACCCGGCCCTCTTTCTCCTCCACGCCCATCCGTCTGGCCTGGTACCGGAACTGGTCCAGCAGCCGGGCGCCGGTAACGTTGTAAAAGCCCAGGTAGTTGTCAATACGCTCGGTCTTGTAGAGGGGATTATCCCGGATGTCTCCGCTGACCATCAGCACCGACCGGCCTCTGGCCCGCCCCTGCACCGCCGCCGACAGCCCAGCCGGGCCGCCGCCGATCACCGCGATATCGTACACTGATACTCCTCCTCCCTGTCCCCGAACAGCGCCGAAACCACTGCCGCCGCCGCCGGATCGGCCACCTCATAGTAGACCTCGTTGCCCGACCGGGCCGCCCGCACCACACCCGCGGCCTTCAGCCGCATGAGATGCTGGGAGATACAGGACTGGGACTGGCCGGTATTGGCCTCCATGCAGCCCACATTGCGGCAGCCGTTGAGCAGCAGTCCCCGGACAATCCGCAGCCGCAGAGGATGGGACAGGGCCTTGAGCAGCTCCGCCTTCTCACCGTAACAGGATTCCAGCTCCACTGTGGCTCACCTCCATCCGCAATTTCTAATATTATTATATTCAAATATTCTAATATGTCAATACCTTTATAAAAATTTTTTACCGCCCCCTCCGCCGGGTTCCGCTCTTGCATTTTGCCGCCGTTGGGGGTACAATATTAGTTCATATCAAGATAGAAGGAGTGAATCAAATGCCAGAAGAACTGAAGCCCACCATGACGCAGAACTTTATCCATGATTTTATTGATGAGGACATCGCCCAGGGTGGTCAGTTCCAAGGCATGACCGTCCACACCCGGTTTCCTCCGGAGCCCAACGGCTACCTGCATATCGGCCATGCCAAGGCGATCTTCGTAGACTTCGGCACGGCGGAGAAGTACGGCGGGCTGTGCAACCTCCGCATGGACGACACCAACCCCACCAAGGAGGATGTGGAGTACGTGGAGGCCATCCAGGAGGATATCCACTGGCTGGGCTACGACTGGGGCGACCGGTTCTACTTTGCCTCGGATTATTTTGAGCAGATGTACGAATACGCCGTGGAGCTCATCAAGAAGGGGCTGGCCTACGTGTGCGAGCTCACCCCGGAGGAGTTCAGGGAGTACCGCGGCGACGTGAACACCCCCGCCCGCTCCCCCTGGCGGGACCGGCCGGTGGAGGAGTCCCTGGACCTGTTCGCCCGGATGCGGGCGGGCGAGTTCCCCAACGGCAAGTACACCTTGCGGGCCAAGATCGACCTGACCAGCGGCAACTTCAACATGCGGGACCCGGTGATCTACCGCATCAACCACATGCACCATCACCGGCAGGGGGACAAGTGGTGCATCTACCCCATGTACGACTTTGCCCACCCCATCGAGGACGCCCTGGAGGGGATCACCCACTCCCTGTGCTCCCTGGAGTTTGAGGACCACCGGCCCCTGTACGACTGGGTGATCCAGAACTGCCCCGTGCCCGCAAAGCCCCGGCAGATCGAGTTTGCCCGGCTGGGCATCAACTACACCGTCATGAGCAAGCGTAAGCTGCGCCAGCTGGTGGAGGAGGGCCGGGTGTCCGGCTGGGACGACCCCCGAATGCCCACCCTGTGCGGCCTGCGCCGGCGGGGCTACACCCCCCGGGCCATCCGTAACTTCTCCGAGCGCAACGGCGTCAGCAAGGCGGCCTCCACGGTGGAATACGCCTTCCTGGAGCACTGCCTGCGGGAGGACCTGAACGAAACCGCCCAGCGCCGGATGGCGGTGCTCCGCCCGGTGAAGCTGGAGATCACCAACTTCCCCGAGGGGCAGAGCGAGAGCTTCACCGTGGAGAATAACCCCAACCGCCCGGAGGACGGCAGCCGTCAGGTCACCTTCTCCCGGGAGCTGTATATCGAGGCCGACGACTTCCTGCCCGCCCCGGTGCCCAAGTACAAGCGGCTCTACCCCGACGGGCCGGAGTGCCGCCTGAAGGGGGCCTATGTGATCAAGTGCACCGGCTGCGAGACCGATGAGAACGGCAACGTGACCAGGATCACCGCCACCTACGACCCGGACAGCAAGGGCGGCGACCCCGCCGACGGCCGGAAGATCAAGGGAGCCACCATCCACTGGGTGGACGCCGCCACCGCCGTGGACGCGGAGATCCGCCTCTACGACAACCTCTTCTCCGACGCCGAGCCCGACGCCGGCGACAAGAACTTCCTGGACTGCCTGAATCCCGGCTCCCTGGAGGTGCTCTCCGGCGCCAAGGTGGAGGCCGGTCTGGCCGGCGCGGAGGCTCCCGCCTCCTTCCAGTTCCTGCGGCAGGGCTATTTCTGCGTGGACAACAAGGACTCCGCCCCCGACCATCTGGTGTTCAACCGGTCGGTGAGCCTGAAGGACTCCTTTAAATTCTAACCACACCAAATAGCGGGCGGCCCCTGGCCGCCCGCTCTATGTTATCGGGAGGTTACAACCATGAAGTATCTGTTCCGCAACGACTACTCCTTCGGCGCCCATCCCAAGGTGATGGACGCGGTATGCGCCGTCAACCTGGAGGGCAACTGGGGCTACGGCGACGACCAGTACACCGCCCGGGCCAAGGACCGCATCCGGGAAGTGTGCGGCTGTCCCGACGCCATGGTGGAGTTCCTCATCGGAGGCACCCAGACCAACGTGGTGGCCTGCTCCTTCCTGCTCAAACCCTGGGAGGCCGCCATCTGCCCCGACTCCGGCCATCTCAACGGCCATGAGGTGGGCGCCTTTGAGGCCACCGGCCACAAGATCCTCACCGTGCCCGCTACTCCGGAGGGCAAGATCACCCCCGACATGCTGCCCCCCCTGCTGGAGCTCCACCAGGACCCCCACCTGACCAAGCCGGGGCTGGTGTACATCTCCAACTCCACTGAAAACGGCGCGGTGTACACCAAGGCGGAGCTCACCGCCCTGTCGGAGTTCTGCCATAAAAACGGCCTGCTCCTCTTTGTGGACGGCGCCCGGCTGGGGGCCGCCCTCACCTCCGACGCCAACGACCTGACCCTGCCGGAGTTTGCCCATCTGGTGGACGCCTTTTACATCGGCGGCACCAAAAACGGCGCCATGTTCGGCGAGGCCCTGGTGATCACCCGCCCCGAGCTCACCGACGGCTTCTTCCGCATGAAAAAGCGGATGGGGGCGGTGATGGAGAAGGGGTGGATCCAGGGCGTCACCTTCCTCACCCTCTTTGAGGACGACCTCTACTTCAAGATGGCCCGCCAGGGCAATGAGATGGCCGCCCGGCTCCAGGATGGGCTGAAGGCCAAGGGCTGGACGCTGTGGGTGGAGTCCCCCACCAACCAGGTGTTCGCCGTGATCCCCAATCAGATCAAGCCCAAGGTTGACGAGGTATGCGACTGCGAGGTGTGGTGCCCCTACGACGAGAGCCATACCGTGATCCGTTTTGTTACCTGCTTCCACACCACCCAGGCCGATGTGGATGGTCTGCTCTCCGCCCTTCCCAATCTGTAAGAAACAAAAAAATCCCCGGAGCCAAGCTCCGGGGATTTTTTCTCTTTGTCACATGAGGCGCACGGTATAGTAGACGGCCAGAATCAGCAGCCAGGCCACCAGCACCCCGTACAGCAGGGCCAGGGCGCCCATCATCACCGCGGCAATGGCCACCACCGCCACCAGAGCGCAGGTCACATACAGCAGGGCGTAGTTGGCCCCCTTGGGAAACACCTGCATGGGCGCACCCTTTACGGTCAGCTTGCCCTGGCTCTTCTGCATCATCCGGAACAGCACCACCGCCGCCACCAGAAGCACCGCCACCCCCACGGCGTAGGCATAGCCCACCAGAGAGGCGCCTCTCACCCGGGGCAGCAGCCTGATTCCCAGCAGGCCCAGGGCGCAGAGCACGGCGGAAACAAAGAATTCCCGCTGATAGAGGTAGTAGATCAGGGCCAGCACCGCCACCACAGGCACGGCGATGTAGAGGAACTTGACCCCGCTGACGTCAAAGATCCGAACCACCACGGCGCATACCGCCAAAATCAGGGCGACGAGGGCCAGCACACCGGTAAGCTTCACCAGCTTGCCTGACTTTCTGGCAGCCAGCCAGAGGGCGGCCAGCGCCACAAAGCAAATAGGCAGCACAATGGCCAGCACCTTGAATACACCCCGGAGGGCGTAGGCAAACTCAATTTCAGAGGCGGTATAGTTGACATATACCCGATTGAGCAAAAGCAGCAGCGCTTCCAGAATGACGGAACCCACAATCCACCAGAGGACCTTGTTCAGGACCACGTCCTCCTGCTTCGCCCGCTGCGCCTGCTGTTCTTTCTTATTCATGCATCCATCTCCTGTGCGCGGCGCCCTCGGTCCGTCTCCTGGAGCACTGGCGCCTGCGAAATCATCAATCTCGTATAGTTTACCAGAATTCGAGCCATATTGCAAGTCAAGATTCCCTTTCCTCTTTCCAATCTACAAAAAATGTGATAGAATGTCGTCTGCCTATCCCAGCCTTACTATTATAGGAGTATGCCATGAAACGCTTGATTTCTTTCCTCCTGGCGCCGCTTTTTTTCCTTTTGCCCGGCTGCGGCGCCCAGGAGGCGGAAGAACAATTTTTCAGCATGGACACCGTCATGTCCATCCATACCTACGGCAGCGGAGCGGCGGAGGCGGCCGCCTCCGCCCGGCGGGAGATCGAGGCGCTGGACGCTCAGCTCTCCCGCACCAAGGCGGACAGCCTGATCTCTCAGCTCAACGCCCACGCCGGAGACGGCACGGACGTGGCGCTGGACGCAGATACGGCCCGCCTGCTGGCCTTTTCCAAATCCGTCTCCCAGCTGCTGCCCGGCGATTTTGACATCACCATCGCCCCGGTGATGGACGCCTGGGGCTTTACCGGGGAGGACCGGCATGTACCCGACAGCGAGACCCTGTCCGCCGCCATGGCTCTGGTGGGCAGCGAGGGACTGTGGGTGGACGAAGCTGCGGGTACCGCCCGGCTGGAGCGGGCGGGCATGGCGGTAGATCTGGGCGCGGTGGCCAAGGGCTACGCCGCCGCCAAGGCGGAGGAGGCCCTGCGGGAGGCCGGGGTCACCTCCGCCCTGCTGGACCTGGGCCGCAACATCACCGCCATCGGCCCCAAAACCGACGGCACAGCCTGGCGGGTGGGGGTGGCCGACCCGGAAAACGACAGCCAGTACCTGTGCATCCTCTCTCTGGAGGACCAGACCGCCTCCACCTCCGGAGGCTACGAGCGCTACTTTGAGGAAAACGGCGTGCGCTACCACCACATCATTGACCCCGAAACCGGCTATCCCGCCGACTCCGGCCTGAAATCGGTGACGGTAATCTCCGCCGACCACCTGCTGGCCGACGCCCTCTCCACCGCCCTGTTTGTGGCCGGGCCGGAGGAGGCCCTGGAGTTCTGGCGGAGCCAGGAGGATTTTGAACTGGTACTGTGTACCGAGGAAAACCAGCTGCTGGTCACCGAAGGGCTGGAGGCCGGGTTTACCTTTACCGGAGAGGAGCTGGGTTATGACTGCCAGATTATCCGCCGCTGACCGGCGGCGGCCCACCCCCTGGGACCTGCTGGTGGCGGTTCTGGTGGTGGGAGCCGCCGTGGCCCTTCTCTTTTTTCTCCGGCAGGAAAGCGGAAACTTTTTGTCGGCCCGCGTCGTCTTAGATGGTGAAACCATCGCACAGTACAACCTGACCACCCTGACCGAACCGGTAACCCTGGAGGTGGACGGCGCCCCCTATCCCCTGACCATCCAGGCCGAGCACGGCCGCATCCGCATCGCGGAAAGCAGCTGCCCCGGCCAGGACTGCGTCCACACCGGCTGGGCCAGCCGGGCGGGACAGCAGCTCATCTGTCTGCCCAACCGGCTGGTGATTGCGCTGGAGGGGGAACCCTCTGAGGGAATAGACGCCGTAACCGGCTGAAAGTTCCCCGTTTCGCCCAAATTTTTCCTAACAAAGCGGAGGTGAAGCCTCTTGTCCACATCCCTGCGGCGGCTGACCCGCTGCGCGGTGCTGACCGCCCTGGCCCTGGCCCTCTCTGTGGCGGAGGGACTGGTACCCCTGACGGTGCTCTTTCCCCTCCCCGGCCTGCGGCTGGGCCTGGCCAATCTGGTGACGGTATACGCCCTGTGCCGCCTGTCCGGCCGGGACGCCCTGCTGATCCTGGTGGCCCGGTGCCTGCTGGGGTCCCTGCTGGGGGGCAACCTGACCGCCCTGGCCTTCTCCCTGTCCGGCGGACTGCTGGCTCTGGCCGTGATGGCCCTGCTGCTGCGGCTCAGCTGCCTGTCCCTGTTCGGCGTGTCCATCGCCGGGGCTGCCGCCCACAACACCGGGCAGATCCTGGCCGCCATGGTGGTGCTGGGCGGTCGGGCCCCGCTGGTCTACCTGCCCCCCCTGCTGTTCTGCTCTCTGGTCACCGGGGCGGTCACCGGCGGCGTGTCCATGCTGCTGGTCCACCGGGTCCCCGCCCCGGGCGACATAAAATCTTAAGGATTTGTCATCGAATTGTAGTTGCTTTTCCCGTACTGTGTCGTAAGATGGTGCCTAGAAAGAAACAGGAGGTTCGATCCCTATGAATGGTATGTTTCGGCGCGCGGCCGCGCTGGCTCTGGCGGCCGCTTTGATGCTCCCCCTGGCCGCCTGCGGAAAAGGCTCGGACACGGTTGGCCCCAACAACACCCCAGCCGCGGAGGCCACGCCCACGCCGGAGCCCACGCCCACCCCTACCCCCGACCCCTATGACGCGGTGCGCAATTACTGGAGCGAGGACCAGCTCACCCAGGCCTGGGGCCCTGACCAGGTGGTGGAGCATCTGTTTTTCCACCCGGTCATCGCCTATCCGGAGTACACCTTCTCCAGCGCCATCTCCGCCGACCGGCAGAAGGGCCTGGACGACTGGATGGTTACCGCCGACGAGTTCAAGAAGATCCTGCAGAGCGTGTACGACAAGGGCTATATCCTGGTGAACATGGGCGACGTGTGGAGCGAGGTCACCGATGAAAACGGCGTCACCCGGATGCAGCGCAACACCCTGATGCTCCCGGAGGGGAAAAAGCCCCTGGTGATCTCCTTTGACGATGTGAACTACTACCAGTACATGCTGGAGGAGGGTTTCACTTCCAAGCTGGTGCTGGGAGAGGACGGACAGATCTGGGCCGAGACAAAGGACCCCTTCACCGGGGAGGTCTCCCTGACCCAGGACCTGGACGCCACCCCCATTCTGGACAACTTCGTGCTGGAGCACCCCGACTTCTCCCTCAACGGTGCCAAGGCCATCTACTCCCTCACCGGGTATGAGGGCATCTTCGGCTACCGCACCCAGAACGACATCGACATCGCCGCCGACGACCCCGCCCGCCCCGCCTTCGACGCCAAGCGCCAGGCGGAAATCGAGGCGGTAAAACCCATCATTGAGCGGCTGAAGGAGACCGGCTGGACCTTCGGCTCCCACACCTGGGGCCACATCCGGCTGGACAGCCGGCCCCTGGAGTCGGTGCAGCGGGACACCGTCCGCTGGGCCGAGGAGGTGGGCAGCCTGGTGGGTCCCACCAACATTCTCTTCTATCCCCACGGCGGCCGCCCCGACGGGGACGACTGGCACACCACCGGCCCGGTGTTCCAGTACCTCCAGAGCCAGGGCTTCCGGATCTTCGCCAGCGTGGGCATCAATTCCTTCTCCTATATCAAGGACGACATCTCCGCCGTCATCTGCGACCGGCTCCACCCCGACGGAACCACCCTGCGCAACGGCAAGGCCCTGAAGTGGTACGAGCAGTTCTACGACGCCCGGGAGATCATCGACCTGGATGTGCGCCCCAATCTGGGCACCAGCTGGTAACAACCAACGCCCATTGCAGAAAACCCAACCCTGTGGTACAATGGATGTCCAATCCATTGTACCACTTTTTTATGGAAGGAGGCGGCCAATATGACCGATCAGGAATTGGTGGAACTGGCCTTTACCATGCTGGAGCGCTCCTACGTGCCCTACTCCCACTTCCCCGTGGGGGCGGCGCTGGAGTGTGCCGACGGCACCATCTTCACCGGCTGTAATGTGGAAAACTCCGCCTACGGCTCCACCATCTGCGCCGAGCGCACCGCCCTGGTGAAGGCGGTAAGCGAGGGGCACCGGGACGATTTTACCCGCATCGCCGTGGTGGGCAACTCCACCGACCCCTGCTGGCCCTGCGGCGCCTGCCGGCAGATGCTGTATGAATTCGCGCCCGACCTCACCGTGCTGGTAGCCCGGAAGGACCACAGCTTTGTGAAGCTGTCGCTGAAGGAGCTGCTGCCCCACGGCTTCGGACCCAAGTCCATGGACTGAGCCATGGAGGGAAATCGGGTCTATGTGGTCCCCTGCCCCGACTATGACCAGGTGGAGGAGGCCCTGGGGGCCGTCCTGGAGCAGATGGGCGGGATGGGCCGTTTTGTCAGGCCGGGGGAACGGATCCTGCTGAAGGCCAATCTGCTCCGCCCCGCCCCGCCGGAGTCTGCAATCTGCACCCACCCGGCGGTGGTGGCGGCGGTGGCCAAACTGGTCATCCAGGCCGGCGGGCGGGCGGTGATCGCCGACAGCCCCGGCGGGGCTCTCCAGAAGGAGTCCACCCTCCGGCACCTGTACGAGAAAACGGGCATGGCCCAGGCCGCCGCCCAGTCGGGGGCGGAGGTGTGTTATGACGCATCCACCCGGCTGGTGTCCCTGCCCCGGGGAAAAGCCCTCCGCCAGGCGGAGGTGATCGCTCCGGCGGCGGAGGCCGACGGGGTGCTGGACCTGTGCAAGATGAAAACCCACGTGCTGATGGGCATGACCGGAGCGGTGAAAAACAATTTCGGCATCATCCCCGGCCTGTCCAAGGTGGGCTTTCACGGCAGCCACCCGGACCGGACGGATTTCGCCGACGTGGTGCTGGATCTGACGGACTTTCTCTCCCCCCGGCTGTCCATCATGGACGGGGTTCTGGCCATGGAGGGGGAGGGGCCTGGCGCCTCCGGCACCCCCCGGCGGGTGGGTCTGCTGCTGGTGGCGGAAAATCCCCTGGCCCTGGACGTGGCGGCGGCGGAGCTCATGGGCCTGCCCCGGGACTCCAATCCGCTGCTGTTGGCCGCCCAGCGACGGGGTCTGACCCCCAACCGGGCGGAGGAGGTGGAGCTGGTGGGGGGCAGCTGGGAACAGCTGCGCATCCCGGACTACCGGTTCCCCGCCAACGTGCGGCGGGATCTGATGGAGTTTCTGGGCCCCCTGGCCGCCCCGGCCAAAAAGCTGTGCAAGGCACTTCTCTCCCAGACGCCCCGCATCCGCCCCAACCGCTGCGTGGGCTGCGGCATCTGTCAAAACGCCTGCCCCGGTAAGGCCATCACCATGGAAAACAGCAAGGCCAGAGTCCACCCCGGCTCTTGCATCCGCTGCTACTGCTGTCACGAGCTCTGTCCCCAGAAGGCGGTGGAACTGAAGCGGGGACCTCTGGGCAGGCTGCTGAAATAACAGGCTTTGAAAACCCTGACAAGGGACAGCAGTTGATATATGACAGCATGTAAAAGAGGATCAGATATGAAAGATGCTTTTATGGCAAGTTTCTTCCATGAGGGTATCCTTGGTGGTGCAATCTATCTGAAACGTGACAAAGTGCTATATAGGACAAATAAACTGCAGGTGGAAACAAAATATCGCCATCTGGAAATGCCATACAACAGTATTGAGAAGATCAAAACAGGATGGACACTATGTTTCCCAACCGTCACGTTCGCCATGAAAAACGGTATTGCTTACAAGTTTATCATATTTAATCGAAAAAAGTTTTTATCCAGGTTAGATGAGCTGATAAATTAACCTTTATTTTTTCGTATCAACACTCAGGGCTAACAGAGCCAAATAAAAAAGACCGCTGCGGCGCAGCGGTCTTTTTTCTGCTTATTCCTGAGGGGGAATCTCCTCGCTGGGCGCAGCGGCCTCGCCTCCCACCGGCTCCTCGGGGGGCACGTTGGTCTCCACATAGCTGGCGGCCTCATCGTCGCTGATGTTGCCCTCCTGCTTGAGCTCGGCAATGCGGTTCTTGTTCTCCTCAATATTGATCTTGGCGGCGGTGATCCGCTCGCACAGGGCCACATAGGCGGGCTCGGCCGCCATGCCCCGCTCGGCGTAATACAGCTTGCCAATCTCAATATAGGCCTTGCGGATGGCGTCCTCCTCGCCGGCATTGTTCAGGCTCAGCTTGGTGATCTCCGCCAGCTGCTTGGACTTGGCCACGCCGGCCCGGCCCAGGTCCATGGCCCGGTCCTTCAGTTCGTCAAAAAAAGCCATATGATAACCTCCTTACGGCTCGTCATTGGTTTTGCTGGGCTTATTGTACCCCGTTCCGCCCCGCCGCGCAAGAGCAGTCATGGAGATTTCATGCAAATTTAATCCTTTTTGTCCCCCTTCTTAAAGGCAAAGAACCGCTGTCCGAAATAATTCAGGCCGGTGTAAATGCACATACCCGCCAGCATGGCCACGTTTTCCTGGAGCTTCACACTCTGGCCGGAGAGCACCTGGAGCACCAGAGGCTTGGCAATGGCATAGGCCAGCACCCAGCACACCGCCACGGTGATGACGAATTTGACCACCTGCCACCAGCTGCGCTCCTTGTTCTGGAAGGTGAAATACTTGTTGAGGAAAAAGCTCACCACGCCGCCCACCAGATAGTTGGCGGCGGTGGAGGGCCAGTAGCCCCAGCCCGCCACGTTGTACAGCAGGAACATGATCCCCGCGCCCACCAGGGTGTTGAGCACCCCTACCAGCAGGAACTTGGGGATGCTCTGATCAATCAGCTTTGCCATCTCTGTCCTCCAATACCTCCCGGAGCAGGAACCGGGGCCGCTCCTTGGTCTCCAGATAGATCTTGCCGATATACTCGCCGATAACCCCCAGGGAGAGCAGGATCAGGCCGCCGATGGCCCACACCGAGCAGATCAGGCTGGCCCAGCCCAGAATGGTCTCCCCCATGGCCCAGCGGACAATGGAGTAAATCAGCATGGCAATGCTGATGAGAAACACCAGAAAGCCCAGGCCAGTGATCATGCGGATGGGCTTTACCGACAGGGAGGTGATGCCCTCCATGGCAAAGGAGAGCATCTTCTTGAGGGGGTACTTGCTCTCGCCGGCAAACCGCTCCCCCCGCTCATAGGAGACCGCGGCGGTGCGGTAGCCGATCATGGGCACGATGCCCCGGAGGAAGAGGTTGACCTCCTTGAACTGAGCCAGCCCCTCCAGGGCCCGCCTGGACATGAGGCGGTAGTCGGCGTGGTTGAACACCGTCTCCGCCCCCATGGCGTTCATCAGCTTATAAAAGCCTTCGGCGGTAAACCGCTTGAAAAAGGTGTCCTTCTTTCGGGAGGAGCGTACGCCGTACACAATATCGCACCCGGCGTAATACTGCTCCACCATGGCGTCCACCGCGTCAATGTCGTCCTGGAGGTCGGCGTCCATGGAGATGGCCATGTCGCACCGGTCCTTGGCGGTCATCAGCCCCGCCAGCAGGGCGTTCTGGTGCCCCCGGTTGCGGGTCAGGTCCGCGCCGGAGAACAGGGGACACTGTTCATGGAGCTGGGAGATGATCTCCCAGGTTTTATCCTTGGAGCCGTCGTTGACAAAGAGCACCCGGCTCTCCGGGGCGATCTTCCCCGCCGCCATCAGCCCCTCCAGCTTCTCCTTCAGCCGGCGGGAGGTTTCGGGCAGAACCGCCTCCTCATTGTAACAGGGGACAACGATATAAAGAATGTCCGCCATCGTGTCATGCCTTCTTTCTCATTGGTGTTTCCGGCGCGGACGCGCCGCCTGGCTCGTTCCGGTATCCCACAGGCCGGCCTGGGCCACCAGCACCAGCATGGGAATGAGGGAGTAATGATATCGGCCCGCCACCTCCACCAGCATCTGTGCCGAGGTCAGGCCCAGCACATAGAGGGGGGCCAGCAGGGCCGCCGATCCCGCCCCCCGCCGCCACAGCTGGACGGCGCCGGCCAGAGACAGCAGCACAATACCGTAATAGAAGCCGTTGCAGACCTTGGAAAACAGCTCGGTATGCCGCAGAACGGCGGAGCTGTACCCCACGCAGGTGTCGTCTGAGCCCAAAAAGGTGCGGATTTTCTGCTGAAACAGGGCGGTAAAGTCCACCTGGCCCGAGGTGATACGGGCTTTGGCGTCCTCCATGGCCGCCGCCTGGGCCTGCTGGGCCGTGGCGCCGGGCTGGTCGCTGTATCCGAACAGGGTATCGCTGTCCTGCTGATTCCACCGGCCGCCGGAGGCAGGATTGAAGCCCACCAGTACGCTGTATCCGGGCGTGGTGGAAGGCTCCTCCCCAATCCGCCTGGCGATATGGGCGTTCCACAGGGGGCCGGTGACCAGATACACCGCCGTCATCACCGCCAGGAAGGGGAGAAACAGCCGTCTCGTCCCCCCATCCTTCAGCTTGCCGCTCCGCAGCAGCAGCACCCACAGGAAACTGGCGATAAGCAGAATGGCGGCAATGGGCCGCAGGCCGTTGATCCACCGCAGCAGCAGCCCCGCAGCTATCCCCCACAGCGCGCCCCGCAGCACGGGACGGGGCCTGCCGCTCCACCGGGTCAGGCAGGTGGCCAGCAGCAGAAACAGCAAAATCAGGGTGGTATACAGCGGCTCGGACAGTACCAGGCTGTTGTACATGGTCTGGGAGGGGCAGGCGATCCAGAACAGATAGGCAGAGATCCCGGCGGGCAGGCCCCACCAACGCTCCCCCAGCAAAAACAACAGGCTGCCGGAGCACGCCGACAGGACCACATTGAGAGTCTGGGCCAGCAGAGGCAAAGGCCCCAGCACCCGGATAAACCAGCTTAAAAAGGAGGCGTATCCGAAAATATGGGGAAACAGGGCCATATACCGGCCCCCGTCAATGGTCTCCGACTGGGCCAGGGACTGAGCATACCCCCAGAATACCGCGTAATCCCCCGACATAGGCACTTGCACCAGCAGCACCCACGCCCCCTTGACCGCCAGACAGAGGGCGGTCAGGGCAATCCATATCCGCAATGTACCAAGCTCCGCCGCCAACCGGCACAGCGGCCGCAGGAGCCACAGCGCGGCGGCCACGCACACCAGCGCCAGCAGGAAGGCCTGCGTATAGGCTCTCTCCTGGGTAACCCCCAGAACAAGCGCCGCGGCGCACACCGCCAGGAAAATCGCCAGCATTGCCCTGCCCAGCCAGACAGAAAGGCTGTCCGCTCTCATGCACCGTACACTTCCTTTATTCCCGCTCTTGCCGGAGCGTACACACATTCCTTTATAGCTTATCATGTTCTCCAGGTTGATTCAACCATCACTTTCTACAAAAGGGGGAGGGGGCGAGCCGACGCTCGCCCCCTCCCTTCACTCCTCCAGCTTGCGGCGCAGCCGCTCCATGGTGCGCCGCTCAATGCGGGAGACCTGGACCTGGCTGACCCCCAGCAGTCGGGCGGTCTGTTCCTGAGTCATGCCCCGGTAGTAGCGCAGCAGAACCACCCGCCGCTCCCGCTCGGGCAGACTGCCGATGGCGGAGCGGAGGGACTCCCGCTCCACGATGCCCTCCTCCATGCCCTCGGTACCCAGCACGCTCTCCAGGGTCAGACCGTCCCCGGTCTCCATCTGGAGGGAGGCCACCGGCAGATTGGCCTCCTCGGCGGCGGCGATCTCCTCCGGCTCCAGGCCGGTCTCCGCCCCCAACTCGGACAGGGTGGGCTCCCTGCCCAGCCGGGCGGACAGCTTCTCCCGGGCCGCCCGGATGCTCCCCGCCCGCTCCTTCAGCCCACGGCTCACCTTCACCGCCCCGTCGTCCCGGAGGAAGCGCCGGATCTCCCCGGCGATCTTGGGCACGGCGTAGGTGGAAAACTGGCAGCCAAATGCGGGGTCAAACCCCCGCACCGCCTTGAGAAATCCCAGACAGCCCAGCTGATACAGGTCCTCCGGCTCCACCCCCCGGCCGTAGTAGCGTTTGACAATGGACCAGATCAGTCCGCCGTTCTCCTCAATGAGCCGGGTGCAGGCCTCGTTATCCCCCCGGCGGGCCTCCTCCAACAGCTCCGGGGTGTCGGCTACCTTCACCCCGCGGCCCCCGCCCGGCGGGCGATCCGCCGGCGCATGGTTACCACGGTGCCCTTGCCGGGAACGGAGCGCACCTTCAGCTTGTCCATAAAACTCTCCATAATCGTAAAGCCCATACCGCTGCGCTCGGCGCCGCCGGTGGTATACATGGGCTGGCGGGCCTGGTCCACATCCGGGATGCCCACCCCCCTGTCCTTCACCTGAACCTCCAGAGTGTTGTCGGCAAACAGCCGCAGACGCATGGTCACCAGCCCCAGGGTGTCCGGGTAGGCGTGGACGATGCAGTTGGTCACCGCCTCGCTCACCGCCGTGCGGATGTCGTTCACCTCATCCAGGGTGGGGTCCAGCTGGGCGGCAAAGCAGGCCGCGGTGGTGCGGGCAAAGCCCTCGTTGGCCGACCGGCTGAGAAAGCTCACCACGGCTTCGTTGATCGGTTTCATTATGTATCTTCCCCCTTATTCCAAATCCATCAGCTTGTCCACGCCGGCCGCCCGCAGCACTTTGGCCGCCTGCTCCGGCACATGGACCACCCGCAGCGCGCCTCCCAGGGCGCTCACCCGCTGGCGGGCCCGGAGCAGGATGGCAATGCCGGAGCTGTCCATAAAGCTGACCCCGCCCAGATCCAGCGTCACGCTGCGGGGCAGCTCCAGGTCCAGCTGCCGGTCCAGCTCTGCCAGCAGCTCCCTGGCTCTGTGGTGATCCACCTCTCCGTCAATGGCGGCATACAGGGTACGGTGCTCCGCCCTGCAGTTCATTGCCATGGCTTGTCCCTCCTGTGCAAAAAAATCGCGGCATACCAGATAATGGTATACCGCGATACTATCATATGCCTTCCGCCGATTCTGTCGAAGCAATCAACGCACCAGGGAAAAATCGGTGAAAATCCACTGCTCTCCCACTTTTTCGTAGGGAAACTCATAGGTTACGCTCCCGGTCACCGCGCCGTTCTGCTCCGGATCCACCACCTCTACCGTGGCCCGCACCACCAGGCGGTTGGGATTGTCGCCCCGCATGACCTGAGTGTATTCCGCACCCCGGTAGATGTCGTCGCCCCGGCCTCCGTCCTGGACGCAGAGCACGCCGTCGATGTCCAGATACTGCACCCCGTCATAGGGCAGCAGATTTTCCACAATGGCGTCGGAAAAGAGGCCCTTCAGATATCCCCGCAGCGCGGACAGGCTGTCAATTCCAGGGTAGTCCACCCGGTAATACACCACGCCGTCCACCTCCCGGCTGTCCTCCGGATCAAAGGGCATGGGGGCCAGGTGGAACCAGGAATAGGCCTCCTGGGCCTCCCGGTAGACCGCCAGCACCTCCTCGTCCGTGGGCCCGGGAGCAGCCGTGGCCGTGGGCGTCGGGGAGGATGTGGGAACCGGGTCGGGAGAGGGTCTGACAACCTCCTCCGTCTCTATGGGCGTGGGGGTGGGCTTGGGCGTAACTGTGGGAGCAGCGGAGGGCGTGGCGCTGGCGGTGGGCTGCGCGCTCACCTGGGCGCCGGGACTCTCCTCCGGCTGGACGGGCTCTTTGGCCTCCGTCTCCCCGCAGGAGCTGGTGCAGCCCGCCAGCAGCAGAAGCAGCGCCAGCAGCGGAATCCATTTCTTCATTGAGCCCAGCCTCCTTTCCTGATCGTCACGCAGGATTTTTTAGTATTTTACCGGAATACCGACAAAAGTACAACCACTACCGTGTTACAAAGAGTGACAATATGGACACGAAAACGCCGCCATACACATTCGATGGCGGCGTTTCGCCGTTTTTCGCCTGTTTATCAGCCCAGAGTTTTGGCGGATTCTTCCAGTTTCACCAGCAAAGCCCGCAGCTTGTCCGCCCGCTCCCGCTCGGCCTCCACCACCTGGGCGGGGGCCTTATTCACAAAGCCGGGGTTATTCAGCTTGGTCTCCAGCTTGTCCAGCTCCTTGCGGTTCTTGTCCAGCTCCTTGGCAATACGGGCCTTCTCCTTCTCCAGATCCACCAGCTCCGCCAGGGGCAGGTACAGCCGGGCGGCGTGGGTGGTGACGGTGACCATGCCCTGGGTATCCATCTCCCGGGTGGCCTCCACCACCTGCACGTCGCTGGCGTAAGCCAGACGCTTCAGGAAGGGAATGCCCTGGTGGAACACCGCCTGCTCCAGGGTGGAGACGGTCAACTGGGCCTTCTTGGAGGGAGGCACGTTCATCTCCGCCCTTCTGGCCCGGATGGCCCGGATGGCGTCCATGATCAGCTCCATGGCCTTCTCCTCCTCGGGGAAGTCCAGGGTGGCGTGGTGCTCCGGCCACTGTTGGAGCATCAGGTAGTCGCCCTCATGGGGCAGGGCCTGCCAGATTTCCTCGGTAATAAAGGGCATGAAGGGGTGCAGCAGCTTGAGAATCTGGGTGAGCACATAGCACAGCACCTGCTGGGCCCGCACCTTGGAGTCCTCGTCCTCCCCCTGGAGGCGGGTCTTGGTCAGCTCGATATACCAGTCGCAGTAGGAGTCCCAGATGAAGTCGTACACCTTCTGGGCCGCCACGCCCAGCTCGTACCGCTCCATGTTCTCGGTGATCTCGGGGATGACGCTGTTCAGCTTGGACAGGATCCACTTGTCCTCCAGCTCCAGCTTGTCCGGCAGCTCACACTTGTCGATGGTGAGATTCATCATCAGGAAGCGGCTGGCGTTCCAGATCTTGTTGGCAAAGTTGCGCATGGCCTCGCACCGCTCGGTGTAGAAGCGCATGTCGTTTCCGGGGGAGTTGCCGGTGACCAGGTTGAACCGCAGGGCGTCGGCGCCGTACTGATTGGCCATCTCCAGCGGGTCGATGCCGTTGCCCAGGCTCTTGGACATCTTTCTGCCCTTGTCGTCCCGCACCAGGCCGTGGATGAACACGGTGTGGAAGGGGGGCTTGCCGGTGTGCTCGCAGCCGGAGAAGATCATCCGGGCCACCCAGAAGAAGATGATGTCATAGCCGGTGACCAGCACATCGGTGGGGTAGAAATACTTCAGATCCTCGGTTTCCTCCGGCCAGCCCAGGGTGGAGAAGGGCCACAGAGCGGAGGAGAACCAGGTGTCCAGCACGTCCTCCTCCTGCTTGATGTGCTTGGAGTGGCAGTGCTCGCACTCGGTGGGGTCGGTCTCGGACACGGTAATGTGGCCGCACTCCTGGCAGGTCCAGGCGGGAATCTGGTGGCCCCACCACAGCTGGCGGGAGATGCACCAGTCATGGACGTTCTCCATCCAGTTGGTGTAGATCTTGGAGAACCGGTCGGGGACAAACTTGACCTCCCCCTCGTTCACCACCCGCAGGGCCTCCTCGGCCAGAGGGCCCATCTTCACGAACCACTGGGCGGAGATCAGGGGCTCCACGTCGTTGTGGCAGCGGTAGCAGGTGCCCACGTTGTGCTGGTGGGGCTCCACCTTCACCAGATACCCCTGCTCCTCCAGGTCGGCCACGATGGCCTTCCGGGCCTCGTAGCGGTCCATGCCGGAGTAGCGGCCGTAGCCCTCCACCACCTTGCCGTTGTCGTCCAGCACCCGGATGGTCTCCAGGTTCTGCCGCAGACCCACCTCAAAGTCGTTGGGGTCGTGGGCGGGGGTCATCTTCACGCAGCCGGTGCCGAACTCCATGTCCACATAGTCGTCGGCCACAATGGGCATCTCCCGGCCTACCAGGGGCAGAATGCACTTCTTGCCCACAATGTCCTTGTACCGCTCGTCGTTGGGGTTGACGGCCACGCCGGTGTCGCCCAACATGGTCTCCGGCCTGGTGGTGGCCACGATGACATACCGGCCCTCCTCCCCCTGGATGGGATAGCGGATGTGCCAGAAGCTGCCCGGCTTGTCCTGATACTCCACCTCGGCGTCGCTGAGGGCAGTGACGCAGTTGGGGCACCAGTTAATGATGCGGGAGCCCTTATAGATCAGTCCCTTCTTGTACAGGGAGACAAACACGTGACGGACAGCGCGGCTGAGGCCCTCGTCCATGGTGAACCGGGAGCGGGACCAGTCGCAGGAGGAACCCAGCTTCTTCTGCTGCTCCACAATGCGGTTGCCGTACTTATGCTTCCAGTCCCACACCCGCTCCAGGAACTTCTCCCGGCCCAGGTCATAGCGGGACAGGCCCTCTTTGGTGCGCAGCTCCTCCTCCACCTTGATCTGGGTAGCGATACCGGCATGGTCGGTGCCGGGCACCCACAGAGCGGCATAGCCCTGCATCCGCTTGAACCGGGTCAGGATGTCCTGAAGGGTGCAGTCCATGGCGTGGCCCATGTGGAGCTGGCCGGTGACGTTGGGGGGCGGCATGACGATAGTAAAGGGCTTTTTGTCGGGATCACGGCGGCCCTCAAAGCAGCCGTTGTGCTCCCACATCTCATAGATCCGGCCCTCCACCTCCTGGGGCTCATAGACCTTGGGCAGTTCTTTCTTCATCTGATACACTCCTTTTCGGGGCAAAACAAAACGGTCCGCCCCAAGCCTTTGCTCAGGGCGAACCGGTAAAGTCCGCGGTACCACCTGAATTTCCCTTGCGGGACACTCATTGCCTCTGTAACGGGAGGATTCCGCCGCCTCTTACTCGCATTCGGAAACGGGACTCCGGGACGACCTTCCCCCCACCGCCGGAGAGCCTTGCACCAGACCGGCTCCTCTCTGCACCTTCCGTGGGGGTACTCCTTCCCATCTGCGTCTTTTTCAGAATGTTATTATATCCGCTTTTTCACGTTCTGTCAAGGATACCCCGTTTTTCCTCTCTTAACGTTCAAAACCGTCCAGAACAGCCTTCACAGCCTCCAGGGCCTGGGCCGGCTCGGTCCGGCTGCTGGCCTCCACCTGGTACCACACGCCGTTCAGGGCAAAGTCGGCCCGCACCATCCGGCTGCCCCGGGGGTCGTCTGGGGGCAGCTCCACGGTGGTCACCAGGGCCTCCAGACCACTGGCGGCGGTATACGCCTGGGTGGTAAACTCGGTGCCCTCGGGAAACAGGGAGCTGATGGACAGCTCGTCATCGGGCCGGTACATCCGCTCGGTATAGGCCATCATCCTCACCTTCAGCCGCAGGCCGGGCGTTTGACGGCTGCGATAGCTGGCCCGACACTCCAGCAGCGTGGGGCCCGCCTGATCGCTGCTCAACTCGCTCCGGAAACCGGAGGGAATCAGCTCATTCAAATACTCGTTTTCCGGTAAGTCCAGGGCGAAGTACTCCTCTGCCCCGCTCCAGCTGTGTACATCCACCGCCACCGTGGAGGCGGGGTGGGCTTTGGCTGTATCCAAGACCTCCCGAGGCAAATCCTCCAGCGCGGTAAAGGACACCCCACCCCAGAGGGTGTAACCGTCGTAGACGGTCTCTTCCCCATGCGCAACACTCAGGCCTTCAAAAAACTCCACCAGTCGGAATCCGCCTGTCAGGCCCGCCGCCCACACCGTGCCCAGCAGCGCCGCACACAGGCAGGCCGCCGCCAGCGCCAGCCGCCCCAGCCTGAGGGGCCGTCTCCGGCGGGGACAGTCCGCCGCCTCCACCAGGGCCGGGTCTACATACCCCAGCGCCTCCTGAAGCCGCTCCTGCTGCTTCATAAATATCCCTCCTGTTTCAAATAGATTCCCAGCCGCTTTCTGGTCCGGAAGAGCACGCTCTTGGTCCGGGACAGGCCCCAGCCCATATAGGCGGCCACCTCCTCCAGGCTTTCGGCATACCAGTACCGCCGCAAAAAGGCCGTGCACACCTCCGGCTTCTGCTGGGAGAGAAAGCGGGAGAGAGCCTCTCCCAACTCCCTGGCCTCCAGCTGCCTGTGGGGAACGTTCCCCTCCGCCAGGCAGGCGGCCAGCTCCAGGGCGCTCTCCTCCACCGTGGGCGGCCGGCGGCCGTTGGCCCTGCCAATGGCCAGCGCCCGGTGGCGGACCACAGCCCCCAGCCAGCCCTTGAAATGCTCCGGGCAGGCGGGCGGGATGGCGTTCCACACTGCCATGGCGCAGTCGCTGAGACATTCCTCTACATCCCGCTCATCTGTCAGCAGACGGCGGGCGATGGTCCCACAGTAGGCGCCGTATTTGGTCCTGGTCTCCTCTACCGCCCGGGGATCTCTGGCCTGATAGAGCCGGATGAGTTCCTGGTCCGTCATGATTTCTCCCTCCCTGCTTTTGAAAGGCCCTTCTGCCTATATAGAGCGACAAAACCGGCAGCAGGTCGCAGGTGGCCCAAAACTTTTTTAAAAAGCACAATGCGGGACGGCTCACAGGCCGTCCCGCATCTCGTTTCCATTGTTCTCTTTTTACCGCAGCTGGGCGTCGCAGTAGGCGCAGCAGTCCACACCGCCGTTCTGCTTCACCAAAGGGGGCAGATAGTGCTCGGTCTGGGTGATGCAGTTGGGGTTGGAGCACACGGGGGTTGTGCCGATCTCCACGGGCTCGGCCTTTTTCCGGTCCTGGTTGGCCAGGTCGGTTAGCAGGGCCATCCGGGCGAACATGCCGTACCGTGCCTGGTCAAAGTACACCGCCCGGGGGTCGTCGTCCACGTCGATGGCGATTTCGTCCACACGGGGCAGGGGATGCATCACCAGCAGGTCCTTCCGGGCCCGGTCCAGCTTCCGCCGGTTGAGGACATACACGCCCTTGCACCGCTCATACTCCAGCGGGTCCACAAACCGCTCCCGCTGGATGCGGGTCATGTAGAGCACGTCCAGCTGAGGCATGACGGTCTCCAGGCCGGTGACCTCCACAAACCACAGCCCGTTTTCCTTCATAAAGGCCCGGATATACTCGGGCACCGCCAGCTCCCGGGGGGCAATCAGGTAAAACTTCACCCCGTCAAACTTGGCCAGGGCCTTGATGAGGGAATGGACGGTACGGCCGTTTTTCAGATCGCCGCACAGGCCCACCGACAGCCCGTCCACCCCGCCCCGCAGCCGGGTAATGGTGGTCAGGTCGGCGGTGGTCTGGGTGGGGTGCATGTGGCCGCCGTCGCCGGCGTTGATCACCGGCACGTCGGAATAGAGAGAGGCGGCCTTGGCGGCGCCCTCCTTGGGATTGCGCATCACCACCACGTCGGCGTACCCGGACACCATCTTGATGGTGTCCTTCAGGGTCTCACCCTTGGCGGTGGAGGTGGACTTGGGATCGGCAAAGCCGAACACCGTGCCGCCCACCCGCAGCATGGCGGTCTGGAAGGAAAAGTTGGTACGGGTGGAGGGCTCATAGAACAGGCTGGCCATCACCCGCCCCCGGCAGGCGTCCATAAAATCGGCGGGGTGGTCCATAATCTCACTGCACCGCTGGTACAGGGACTCCCACTCCGCCCTCGTCAGGTCTCCAAAGTCGATCAGATGCCGCATGACGCTTCATTACCCCTTTTGAATTTTTTCTATCGTATCATATTTCACTATCTTCCGGCAAGAGCAGAATGGACAAAATTCCACACTTTTTCCCGCCGCCCCTTGTGGGCCGTATGGAGTGGCCTGTCTGCTAAAAACTGCATGGCATGATTTTTCTCCCTTCGCTCATGCTAAAGCCACAAAAGGGGGGATGAAGGTTGGCCTGGTTCTGGTATTTTTTGTTTTACAGCTTTCTGGGTTTTCTGGTGGAGGTGGTGTATGTGCGCCTTCGGGGGGAGCCCAAGCGGGACCGAAAGTGCCGCCTGTTCCTGCCGGTCTGCCCGGTTTACGGGCTGGGTGCCCTGGCCATCCTGCTGCTGCCGGAGCCGGTGCGGCAGCATCCGCTGCTGCTCTTTCCCGCAGCCGCGCTGGCCTGCACCGGGGTGGAATACGGCGCGGGCCTGTTTTACCAGCGGGTATTTCGGGTGTCCTTCTGGGACTACTCCCATCTGCCCATGAATCTGGGCGGCCGGGTGTGTCCCCTGTTCAGCCTGTTTTGGGGCGGGCTGGCTGTACTGACTTTGTGGGTGATCCATCCCTGGGCCGCTCTGCTGGTCAGCGCCATTCCTCTCTGGGCGCTGCCCCCCGCCCTGCTGCTGTGGGGGGCGGATACCCTGCTCACCGCCCTGGTGCTGCGGCGGACCGGGGACACCAACGCCCTGCGCTGGTACCTTCCCCCCGCCCGCCGCAGGGCTGCCTGAGCGGCAACGGGGGCGGGAGAGAAGCACTCTCCCGCCCCGGATGGTTATGCCCGCCGCAGCTCGTTCAGGGTCTCGTCAATCTTCTTCTGGGGTACATAGGCCTGGGCCACCGATAAAATCTGCTCCAATGTAATGGTCCGGGCGGCCCCCATCAGGGGGTGCTTCATCAGCATGGGAAACCGCCGCTGGAGCACCGCCCGGGTATTGGGGTGATCCATCAGCTCCCCCACCGTGATCTTGTTGTGCTTCAAATCCATTTTGCTCACCTCCTCCCTATCCTATGCCGGCTCCGCCCAGATTTGACTTGCCAGCCCCCGGCTCCGGGGCTATAATGAAAGCAGTATGTTATTTTTCAGATTTTTTTAAGGAGTGTGAAGGTCTCTGTGATTCAATCTTATCAGGACAAGGCCCCTGTTTGCACCCCCTCCGCCCGGGTGGCGGAAAACGCCACGCTGGTGGGAGACGTCTCCCTGGGCGCGGAAGTCAGCGTGTGGTTCGGCGCGGTGCTCCGGGGGGATGAAGCCGCCATCCGGGTGGGAGACGGCTCCAATATTCAGGACAACGCGGTGGTCCACTGCGACAGGTCCTTCCCGGTGTTGATCGGCAAGGACGTCACCGTGGGTCACGCCGCCATTCTCCACGGCTGCACCGTTGAGGACCGCTGCCTCATCGGCATGGGGGCGATCCTGCTCAACGGCTGCGTCATCGGCTCGGGCAGTCTGGTAGCGGCGGGCGCCCTGGTCACCCAGGACACCGTGATTCCGCCGGGCAGCCTGGTGGTGGGCTCTCCCGCCAGGGTCGTCCGCCCCCTCCGGAGCGAGGAGACCGAAAGCATTGTGGAGTCGGCAGCGGAATACCGCCGGGTATCCGCCCTGCAGCTGCCGGCGGCGGCCGCCCGGTAAAGGAGGTCTCTGTGAAGCAACGTGAAAGTCGGGCCGACCGCCGCAGACAGTTCCGGGATCAGGTCCGGAAAAATCCCGGACTGGCCGCCGTATACTTTATCCTGCGGCTGCTGGTGGTCCTCATGCTGATCGCCCAGGTCTTCAACGGCAACTTTGAAAACGTCTTTCTGTGCGTCCTTACCCTGTTCCTCTTTACCCTGCCCAGCTTTCTGGAGCGGAAGATCCGCATTGACATCCCCAACACGCTGGAGATTATCATTCTCCTGTTCATCTTTGCCGCGGAGATCCTGGGGGAGATTCGGGCCTACTACGTCACCTTCCCTTACTGGGATACCATGCTTCACACCCTGAACGGGTTCCTGTGCGCCGCTATCGGCTTCTCCCTGCTGGACATCCTGAACCGGAACGAGCGGCTCACCTTCAGCCTCTCCCCCGTCTATCTGGCCGTGGTGGCCTTCTGCTTCTCCATGACTATCGGCGTGCTGTGGGAATTCTTTGAGTGCACTATGGACCAGCTCTTCCTGCTGGACATGCAGAAGGATACCATCGTCCACTCCATCGGTTCGGTCATGCTGGACCCCACCGGCGGCAACACCCCGGTGGCCATCCACAACATCACCGACGTCATTGTGGTCACCGCCGACGGCAGCCAGCATCCGCTGGGGCTGGGGGGCTATCTGGACATTGGCATTCTGGACACCATGAAGGACCTGTTCGTCAACTTCATCGGAGCGGTGGTCTTTTCCTTTATCGGCTATTTTTACGTAAAAAACCGGGGCAAGGGTTCCTTTGCCCGGCGCTTCATTCCCAAAGCCCTGCCCCATGAGGCGGAGCGGGCCGGCAAAAAAGATTGCGAATAATCCTCCTCTTTCCGTGCCATACTAATGGCGTACCACGGAAGTAAGGAGGAATTATTCCATGAATCAGACCCCTAACAACAGCATCAAGTGCTCCGTGTCCAGCTGCGCCCACCACTGCCAGGGCCAGAACTACTGCACCCTGAACGAGATCAAGGTCGGCTGCTGCGAGCCCAACGCCACCAAGTGCGCCTCCACCGAGTGCGCCTCCTTCCAGCTGGGCCAGCACTAAGCCACTGGGCAAAAAAATCGGGACCTGCAAGCTAAATCTTGCAGGTCCTGATTTTTTCTTGCTTACTCCTTGGGCTGGGCGGGAGTCTCAGCCTTGGCCTCCTCAGCCGCAGGCTTGGCGGCGGGAGCCGCCTTGGGCGCCGCGGGCTTCACCTCGGGCACCTTGCCGTCCACGGTGATCAGCTTGCGGGGACACTTCTGGGCGCAGATGCCGCAGCCGATGCACTTCTCGTAGTCGATGACGGCCAGGTTGTTGACCATGGTGATAGCTTCCTTGGGGCAGTTCTTGGCGCACAGGGAGCAGCCGATACAGCCGTTGTCGCACACCTTCCGGGCGTCCACACCCTTGTCGTGGGAGGAGCAGGGAATGGTGACGTGACGCTTGGTCTTGTAGGGCTCCAGAGCGATGATGTGCCGGGGGCACACGTCCACGCACTTGCTGCAGGCCTTGCACTTGTCCTCGTCCACCTTGGCCACGCCGTCGACGACGTGGATGGCGTCAAAGGGACAGGCCTTCTCACAGGAACCCAGGCCCAGGCAGCCGTAGGAGCAGCCCAGGTCGCCGCCGCCGGGGAGCTTGGAGGCGGCCACGCAGTCGTGGAGGCCCACATAGTTGTACTGCTTGTAGTTCTGGCCGCAGCCGGTGCAGTGCACCTGAGCGATCTGCTTCACGGTGGCGCCGGCGGCCACGCCCATGATCTCGCCGATCTGCGCGGCCACCGCCTCGCCGCCGGCGGCGCAGGCATTGACAGGGGCGGTGCCCTTTACCACGGCGGCGGCATAGCCGGAGCAGCCGGGGAAGCCGCAGCCGCCGCAGTTGGCGCCGGGCAGGCAGCCCAGAATGGCCTCTTCACGGGGGTCCACCTCCACGGCGAACACCTTGGCGGCGATGGCCAGTACCAGACCGAAGATGGCGCCCAGCACAGCCAGGACCACCACAGCAAAAATAACAGTATTCATTCTCTTCCGCCTCCCTTAACCAAAGACCTTCAGGCCGGAGAAGCCCATGAAGGCCAGGGCCACCAGGCCGGCGGACATCAGAGCGATGGGGAAGCCCTCAAAGGCCTTGGGGCACTCGGAGAACTCCATCCGCTCCCGGATGCTGGCGAAAATCACGATAACCAGCAGGAACCCGATGCCGCCGGTGACGCCGTACACCACGCTCTCGATGAAGTTGTAGCTGTTCTGGGTGTTCTGGAGCACCACGCCCAGCACGGCGCAGTTGGTGGTGATCAGAGGCAGGTACACGCCCAGGGCCTCGTACAGAGAGGGCATGGCCTTCTTCAGGAACATTTCGATGAACTGCACCAGAGAGGCGATAACCAGGATGTAGGTCACAGTCTGCATGAAGCCCAGACCCAGAGGCATCAGGATAAAGGTATTGATGGGCCAGCAGATAGCGGAGGCCAGGCCCATGACGAAGATAACCGCCAGGCCCATGCCGGAGGCCGTCTCAATCTTCTTGGACACGCCCATGAAGGGGCAGATGCCCAGGAACTGGGCCACAATGAAGTTATTGACCAGGACGGCGCCCAGTGCAATGGTAAAAAGATCCTTCCACTCCATTACTTGGCCACCTCCTCAGTCTTCTTCTCGTCCTTCTTGGGCTTGTTCAGGATGTACTGCATGGCAGCGATCACGCAGGCCAGGGTCAAAAAGCCGCCCACGGGGAGAATCATACCCAGAGCGGGGATACCCTCTGGGATGATGCGGATGCCCTCGCCGCCGTTGAGCAAACCGCCGCCGAAGGTGCCGTTGCCCAGCAGCTCACGGACCACGCACATGATGACCAGCACCATGGTGTAGCCCAGGCCCTGGAAGATACCGTCCAGAGCGGAAGCGGCGGGGCCGTTCTTGTAGGCGAAGGCCTCGGCGCGGCCCAGGATGATACAGTTCACCACGATCAGGGGGATGAACAGGCCCAGGCTGGAGGACAGGTCCGGCAGGAAGGCCTGCAGGCACAGGTCAACGATGGTCACAAAGCCGGCGATGACCACGATAAAGCAGGCAATACGGATATTGTTGGGGATGATCTTGCGCAGGATGGAAATGATAATGTTGGCCAGCGTCAGGATGACCAGCACGGATACGCCCATGCCCAGGCCATTGAACAGGGTGGTGGTAATGGCCATCACCGAGCACATGCCCAGCAGCTGGACGGTAACGGGGTTCTGGAAGAACAGGCCGTCACGCAGTTGATTCTTTACATTCATCTTCGCTTACCTCCTTAGCCCATGCTGGCCGCGGCGGCGATGGCGCTGGTAACGGCCTCGGCCACGCCGCGGGAGGTGATGGTGGCGCCGGTGATGGCGTTGATCTCGCCGCCGTCCTTGGTCACCTTGACCTCGCCGGTCTTGCCGATGAACTGGTCGGCAAAGGCGGGCTTGCTGGCGTTGGAGCCCAGGCCGGAGGTCTCACCGCTGCTGGTGATGGAGATACCGGTGCAGGCGCCGTCGGCCCCCACGCCCACCATCACGGTCAGGTTGCCGCTGAAGGAGGTTGCGGGTTTGACCTGCACCACATAGCCGGCCTCCCCGGCGTCATAGACGTTGAGCACGGTGGGGTCGCCGCCGGTGTACTGGTCGGTAACCTCGGTATAGCTGTCGGCAGGAAGCACGTCGGACATGGCCTTCTCCTGCTTCAGCCGGGCGTTCTCATCAATAAAGGGCTTGGTCACATAGTTGGTCAGGCCCAGCAGCAGGGCCGTCACCGCGCAGATGGCAAACAGCACGATAACCAGAGTGGCCATCCCAGGCTCTTTCTTCTTGGTTGCAGTTTCGCTCATGGTTTAGCCCTCCTTCCCGGCTTTTTTGGCGGCCTTGGCGGCAGCCTTCATTTCCTTGGTCACGCCGTAGCGGTTGGGCTTACCCACCTTGTCAATGAGCCACACGCAGCAGTTCATGATCAGGATGGAGTAGCTCACGCCCTCGGGATAGCCGCCGAAGTAGCGGATGAACACGGTCAGCAGGCCGCAGCCGATGCCGAAGATGACCTCGCCCTTCTTGGTGACGGGGCTGGTGACATAGTCGGTGGCCATAAAGAAGGCGCCCAGGAACAGGCCGCCGGTGAACAGCTGATAGGCCATCCAGGTCAGCCGGTCGTTGCCGCCCATGGGGAACAGGAAGGTGAGCACCGCCACGGTGGCAATATAGGCCACGGGGATGCGGGCCCGGATCACGCCCCGGGCGATGAGGTACAGCCCGCCGGCCAGCAGAGCCAGGGCGGAAATCTCACCGATACAGCCGCCCACGTTGCCCACAAAGGCGTCCAGCAGGGACACGTCGGGCAGCAGGCCGCCGTGCATAAAGTCGGCGGAGAGGGGGGTGGCGCCGGTGACCACATCGGCCCCGGTCATGGTAACCGAGCCGGAGAGCAGGCCGGCCCACTTGTCGGTGCCGATGCCGGGCACCACCCAGGTGGTCATGGCCACAGGGTAGCACAGCATCAGGAAGGCACGGCCGCCCAGGGCGGGGTTCATGAAGTTCTGGCCCAGGCCGCCGAAGAGCTGCTTGACCACCACAATGGCAAAGAAGTCGCCGATGATCAGCATCCAGTAGGGCAGAGTGGGGGCGCACACGAAGGCCAGCAGCACGCCGGTAACGGCGGCGGACAGGTCCTTGTTGGCCATGGACTTGTGCATCAGCTTGCGGTAGCCCCACTCAAAGAACTCGCAGGCCAGCACGGAGATGATGGTGGCCACCAGAGCCCGGGGGCCGAAGAACACCACGCCGAACACCAGGGCGGGCACCAGGGCGATGAGCACGTCCCGCATCAGGTTCTGGGTGTCGATGGGAGAGGCCACGTGGGGGGACGAAGCCACCGTCAGATTCAGCTTTTTCACGTCGTTCATGCTTTGGCCGCCTCCTTCGCCGCTTTCTCTTTGGCCGCCAGATTCCGCAGCTCACCCTTGGTCACCCGGAAGGACTGGACCAGATGGATGCGGGCGGGGCAGATGTAGTTGCAGGAACCGCACTCGATACAGTCCATGACGTTGAGGGCTTCCGCCTCTTTCCACATGCCCTTCTCGGCATACAGGTGCATGTACACGGGGGTCAGGTGCATGGGGCAGACGTTGACGCAGCGGCCACAGCGCAGGCAGACCTCCTCCTCCACCACGGGAGCGGCCTCCCGCTTGGTGAGGCAGAGCACCGCGTTGGTGCCCTTGATGCACGTCACGTCCAGGTTGTACTGGGCAATACCCATCATGGGGCCGCCGGTGAGGATCCGGTCGGGGTCCTCCTTGAAGCCCTTGGCCTCGTCGATGAGGTACTGGAAGGAGGTGCCCAGGGGTACCAGCAGGTTCTTGGGCTCCTGAATGGAGTCGCCGGTAACGGTAAGTACACGGTGGGTCACAGGCTTGCCGGACACCACGGCATCATACACCGCGGCGGCGGTGCCCACGTTGAACACCGCGCAGCCCACATGGGCGGGCAGTCCTCCGGGCGGCACCTCCCGGCCGGTGATGCGCTGGATGAGCTGCTTCTCAGCGCCCTGGGGATAGCGGGTACGCAGGGACTCCACGATCACATCCCCCTTGCCGCCCACCAGAGCCTTCAGGTGCTCGATGGCATCCTCCTTGTTGGCCTCCACGCCGATGACGGCGCTCTTCAGGCCAAAGGCCTGCATCAGGATCCGGGCGCCGCCGATAACCCGCTCGCCCTGCTCCAGCATGAGCCGGTGGTCGGCGGTGATGTAGGGCTCGCACTCGGCGCCGTTGAGGATGATGGTGTCCACCTTGCCGATGCCGGAGCTGATCTTGGCATGGGTGGGGAATCCGGCGCCGCCCATACCGGTGATGCCGGCTTCCTTGACAATGTTGACGATCTCGTCGGCACTCAGCTTGGAGTAGTCGGCGTGGGGCTCAAGCTCGCTCCCCCAGGTATCCTGGAAGTCGTTCTCGATCACCACCGACATCATCTTGCCGCCGCCCACATAGGGACGGGGCTCGACGGCCTTCACCTCGCCGGAAACCGAGGCGTGGATGGGAGCGCCCAGACCGGCCACTTCGCCGATCTTCTGGCCCACCTTGACGTGGTCGCCCACCGCCACAATGGGCTTGCAGGGGGCGCCGATATGCATCGCCATGGCGATGACCACCTGCTTGGGAGGCGCGCTCAGCGGCGCAATCTCCTTGTGGCGTGCCAACTCCTTCCGGTCATGGGGGTGCACGCCGCCATAAAAGCTTTGCTTCATAGGTCCACCTCGCAAATCTGGCCCACACACGGGTCATTTTTCTGAGTCGTTTGACCGGTATTTCAAACAGAATAATCATATCGCAATCGCTTGAAATTGTCTAGATAAATCTAACATTTTTCTGTCTTTTTTCGCTGAACTGTCCAGTTTTGTTTCTTTTCCACTCTTTCCGCCTCAAAAACCGGGGCTCTTTTCTCGCAGACTGTCCAGTTTAAATTTTGATGGATCGGTACATTTTCAAGGCTTCCAGCGCACTTTACTTGTTTAAAATGTAGAAGTTCAAAAATCCCGCCTTACCGCATTGACAAACCGGGTGGGGAAGCTTATCATATTTTGTAAATCTATCTTTCGTAAGATTACGAAGGCCAAAGGCGATGACCGGGAGAGTACGGGCGGCGCGCAAGCGCAGAGAGGGAGCGGCTGGTGTAAGCTCCCGTGAGGCCGCTTTGGAAGGTCACCCGGGAGCAGTTCCGCTGAACGTGCAGGTAGGCGGAGACGGTCACCCTCCGTTATCAGGGCAAGAGTGCGCGGGTTTGCCCCGCGAAATTAGGTGGTACCACGGAGTGTCATGGCGGCTTCGTCCTATGGGACGAGGCCGCCATGTTTTTTATTCCAGTCAAAGGAGGTCATCCAACCCATGAGAATGAAAACAGCCCAGATCCTGATGGAGTGCCTGCTGGAGCAGGGAGTGGACACAGTATTCGGCTACCCCGGCGGCACCATATTAAATGTATACGACGAGTTTGAGCTGCACGGCTATAAGGACAAGATCCGCCACATCCTCACCGCCCACGAGCAGGGCGCCTCCCACGCCGCCGACGGCTACGCCCGGGCCACCGGCAAGGTGGGGGTGTGCTTTGCCACCTCCGGCCCCGGCGCCACCAACCTGACAACCGGCATCGCCACCGCCTATTACGACTCCTCCCCCGTGGTGTTCATCACCTGCAACGTCAGTGAGAACCTCATCGGCAAGGACTCCTTCCAGGAGGTGGACATCACCGGCATCACCATGCCCATCACCAAGTGCAACTACTTGGTGAAGGACCCCAACCAACTGGCCGATGTGCTCCGGGAGGCCTTTGCCATCGCCCGGTCCGGCCGGCCCGGCCCGGTGCTGGTGGATATCGCCAAGAACGTCACCGCCGCCGAAGCGGAATACGAGCGTCTGCCTCTGTCCGAGCACCCCAACCACGGCCGCCTGGGGGCCATGCTCCGCCGGGCCAGCCACGAGCTGAAGGCCCCCGAGCCCGACGCCGGGGACATCCAGACCCTGCTGGACATGATTGAGGAGGCCCGCCGGCCTCTGGTGCTGGTGGGCGGCGGCGTGATCCGCTCCCGGGGCGCGGTGCCTGAGTTCCGCAAATTCATTGAGACCCTGGGTGCTCCGGTGGCCTCCACCATCATGGGCGGCGGCGCCTGCCCGGGCAACCATCAGCTGTTCACCGGCATGATCGGCATGCACGGCTCCCACGCCTCCAACCACGCCAGCGACCAGTGCGACCTGCTCATCGCCATCGGCTGCCGGTTCTCCGACCGGGTGGCCACCGATCCCGCCACCTTTGCCCCCAACGCCAAGATTGTCCATATCGACATCGACCGGGCGGAGATCGACAAGAATGTGGTTACCGACCACCACATCATCGGCGACGCCCGCCGGGTGCTGGAGCTGCTCAACGCCAAGCTGCCCGCCCACGACTACCCGGAGTGGAAGCAGTGGGTGTTCTCCCAGAAGGAGGTTCCCCTGAAGAAGGACGAGATCCTCCACCCCCACGAGATCCTGGAGACCATCCAGGCCGTCACCGACGGCGACGCCATCATCGCCACCGACGTGGGCCAGCATCAGATGTGGTGCGCCCAGTACTACCACTTCTCCCGCCCCGGCCAGTTCATCACCTCCGGCGGTTTCGGCACCATGGGCTTCGGCCTGGGAGCCGCCATGGGGGCCAGCGTGGGCAACCCGGGCAAGGTGGTGGTCCAGTGTACCGGCGACGGCTGCTTCCGCATGAACTGCCATGAGCTGTGCACCGCCGAGCACTACAATATCCCGGTGATCACCGTGATCTTCAACAACCGCACCCTGGGCATGGTCCGCCAGTGGCAGAACCTGATCTACAATAAGCGCTTCTCCCAGACCGATCTGGACCGGGGTCCCGATTTCGTCAAGCTGGCGGAGGCCTACGGCATCCAGGGGGAGCGGGCCGCCACCCAGAGCGAGTTTGAGGCCGCCTTCCGCCGGGCGGTGGCTGCCGGTAAGCCCTATGTGATCGAGTGCGCCATCGACAAGGACGCCATGGTCCATCCCATGGTCTCCGCCGGCACCCCGGTCACCGACTTCATTTTGGATTAAAGGAGGGCGTGGAACATGAATGAACCCAATGCCATCCGCCGTACCCTCTCGGTGCTGGTGGAAAACTCCGCCGGCGTGCTGAGCCAGGTGTCCCGGCTGTTCTCCCGGAAGGGATATAACATTGAGTCCCTGGCGGTGGGCACCACCGACGACCCCACCGTGTCCCGTATCACCATCGAGGTGATGGCCGACGGCCCCATGATCGAGCAGATCATGAACCAGCTGCGCAAGCAGTTCCCCGTCTACTCGGTGCAGGAGCTGCTGCCCGAGCGGTCCATCCGCCGGGAGCTGGTCATGTTCAAGGTAAAGGCCGAAACCCACGATATCCGCAATGAAATTATTCAGATTGCCAACATCTTCCGGGCCTCCATCATCGACGTGTCCCTCAAGTCCCTCACCCTGGCCCTCATCGGCGACGAGACCAAGGCCGAAGCCATGCAGAAGCTGCTGGAGGCCTTCGGCATCCTGGAGCTGGTACGCACCGGCATGGTGGCCCTGGAGCGCGGCGCCTATACCATCGGCGACGAGACCAAAGAGCAGGCTGAGTTCAACCTGGGCAAGAACTTCCTGTAAAGGCTGCCGGGAAATCTTTTTTGAGATTGTATCATGCGTATCATTCTTTTTCTCCCCGCTGTGCTATCATCGGGGACAAAGATCCACAGCATATCATAAAGGAGTGCAACGTGTATGGCTAAGATGTATTACGAGAAGGACTGCGACCTGTCCTACCTGAACGGCAAGAAGATCGCCATTATCGGCTACGGCTCTCAGGGCCACGCCCACGCCCTCAACCTGAAGGACTCCGGCTGCGACGTCTGCGTGGGCCTGCGCCAGGGCTCCAAGCGCTGGGCCGAGGCCGAGAAGGCCGGTCTGCAGGTCAAGACCGTGTCTGAGGCCGCCCAGTGGGGCGACATCGTGATGATCCTCATCAACGACGAGGTTCAGGCCGAGGTCTACAAGAAGGACATCGCTCCCTATATGACCGAGGGCAAGGCCCTGGCCTTCGCCCACGGCTTCAATATCCGCTATCAGCAGATCGTCCCCCCCGCCGGCGTGGACGTGTTTATGGCCGCTCCCAAGGGTCCCGGCCACACCGTCCGCTCCACCTATGTCAACGGCAAGGGCGTGCCCTGCCTGGTGGCCGTGGAGCAGAACGCCACCGGCAACGCCTACAAGATCGCCCTGGCCTACATCGCCGGCATCGGCGGCGCCCGGGCCGGCGTGATGGAGACCACCTTCCATGACGAGACCGAGACCGACCTGTTCGGCGAGCAGGCCGTGCTGTGCGGCGGCGTGGTGGACCTGATGCGCTGCGGCTTCGAGACCCTGGTGGAGGCTGGCTACGAGCCTGAGAACGCCTACTTTGAGTGTATCCACGAGATGAAGCTGATCATCGACCTGATCAACAAGGGCGGCGTGGCGGCCATGAATTACTCCATCTCCGACACCGCTGAGTATGGCGAGTATGTCTCCGGCCCCCGGGTGCTCCCCTATGAGGAGACCAAGAAGAACATGAAGGCCGTGCTGGCCGACATCCAGGACGGCACCTTCGCCGGCAAGTGGATTGCCGAGAACAAGAACGGCCGTACCTTCTTCAACTCCAAGCGCGCTCAGCTCAAGAAGCACCAGATGGAGATTGTGGGCGAGGAGCTGCGCCGCAACATGATCTGGGGCGGCGACCAGGACCTGGATACCGCTTCCAACTAAAGAACTGATCGTAGACAGGGCTCCGGAATCCTCCGGGGCCCTGTTTTTATGGAACTTTTCCCGTGCGGTTTCGTCCAAAGGAGCAAAGGAGGGACAGAATATGAAACAGCATATGACGCTGGCCCTGGCGCTGGCCGCCGCCCTCACCCTGGCGGGCTGCGCCCAGAGTACGGCAGCCCAGCCGCCCCAGGCCGAGACCACGCCCCCAGCGGCGGAGAGCGACTGGGGGGTAGCCCTCTCCGCTGAGGACGTGTCCCCCACCGGCCTCACCCTCACCTGCACCCAGTCCGGCAGCTCCCCCACCGGAGAACTGCAAACCGGCAGCTATTACAGCCTGGAGGTTCTGGAGGGAGAAGGCTGGACAGCGGTGGAGCAGCTCCCCCAGGAGTACGACGTGGCATGGACCGCAGAGGCATGGGCCATTCCCATGGACGACTCCGTCCAGTGGACGGTGGACTGGGAATGGCTCTACGGCTCCCTCCCCGCCGGCACCTACCGGCTGGGCAAGGAGATCGTGGACTTCCGGAACAGCGGAGACTATGACCAACAAATGCTCTACGCCCAGTTCACCATCGCCTGACCAAAAAACGTAAGGGCCGCCTGGACAGGCGGCCCTTACGTTTTCCTTAAAATATTGTTTTTCAATAAATATTCATTGATTTATAATATAGCTTGTGGTATCCTGTTGGACAGAAAGGGGGCCTTGCCCATGCTGAAACGACTGCTGCTGCTTCTTCCGGTACTCCTGCTGGCGGCCTGTTCCGCCTCTCCCGCGAAAGAGGCGGAACAGGCTCTGGATCTGTCCCTGCCCGCCGGGGACGTGCTCACCAACATTGACACCCACGGGGGCTTTCATGGGGACGGAACCTCCTGCCTGCTCCTGGCCTTCACCCCGGAAAACGGGGCGGTTCTGGCGGAGGAGCTGGCCGGACGGGCCGATTGGCAGGCCCTGCCTCTGGATGAGGTGCCCGCCATGGTGATGGAATCCATCCTCTCTCTGCTGGCCGGCCAGGGGCTGGACTACACGCTCCCCGCCCAGGGCTGGTACTGGTATACCGACCGCTCCCCGGCCGGACACAGCCGGGACTTCCCCCTCAACTGCACCATCGCCCTGTACGATCCCCAGAGCTGCCAGCTGGCCTATTTTGTGCTGGACACATAATTGTGAAAGATTGTATCATAGCTATCTTTCTTTTCACACATTGCTGCGCTATAATAAACTCCGACGAATAAACCGCAAGGAGGGCTTGCCATGCGCAGCGATAATGTGACCAAAGGGGTAGAGCGCGCCCCCAACCGCTCCCTGTTTTACGCTCTGGGCTACACCAAGGAGGAGCTGGAGCGCCCCCTCATCGGGGTGGTGTGCTCCTATAACGAGATCGTGCCCGGACATATGAATCTGGATAAAATTGCCGAGGCGGTAAAGGCCGGTGTACGGGCCGCCGGAGGCACCCCGGTGGAGTTTCCCGCCATCGCCGTGTGCGACGGTATCGCCATGGGCCACATCGGCATGAAATACTCCCTGGTGACCCGGGATCTGATCGCCGATTCCACCGAGGCCATGGCCCTGGCCCACCAGTTTGACGGACTGGTGATGATCCCCAACTGCGACAAGAACGTGCCCGGCCTGCTGATGGCCGCCGCCCGGGTGAATATCCCCACCATCTTCTGCTCCGGCGGACCCATGCTGGCCGGCCGGCTCAACGACGGCCGCCGCTCCTGCCTCTCCCATATGTTTGAGGCGGTGGGCGCCTATAAGGCCGGCAAGCTGGACGAGGAGGGCGTGGAGGACTACGAGAACAACGCCTGCCCCACCTGCGGCTCCTGCTCCGGCATGTACACCGCCAATTCCATGAACTGCCTCACCGAGGCCATCGGCATGGGCCTGCGGGGCAACGGCACCATTCCCGCCGTGTGGTCCGCCCGGCTGCGGCTGGCCAAGCACGCCGGCATGCAGATCATGGAGCTGGTACGCCGGGGCATCAAGCCCCGGGATATCATGACCGAGGCCGCCTTCCACAACGCCGAGACGGTGGACATGGCCCTGGGCTGCTCCACCAACACCATGCTCCACCTGCCCGCCATCGCCCACGAGTGCGGCATTGAGCTGGATCTGGACATGTCCAACGAGATCTCCTCCAAGACCCCCAACCTGTGCCACCTGGCCCCCGCCGGGGACACCTACATGGAAGACCTGGAGGGCGCCGGCGGCGTGTACGCCGTTATGAAGGAGCTGACCAAGAAAGGCCTGCTGGACACCAGCGTGCTGACCTGCACCGGCAAGTCCCTGGAGGAGAATCTGGAGGGGGTGGTCAACCGGAACCCGGAACTGATCCGGCCCATCGAGCACCCCTACTCCGCCGACGGCGGCATCGCGGTGCTCAAGGGCAACCTGGCCCCCGAGGGCTGCGTGGTGAAGCGCTCCGCCGTGGCCCCCGAGATGATGCGCCACACCGGCCCCGCCCGGGTATTCAACTCCGAGGAGGAGGCCATCTCCGCCATCTATGAGGGCAAGATCGTCTCCGGCGACGTGGTGGTGATCCGGTACGAGGGTCCCAAGGGCGGACCCGGCATGCGGGAGATGCTCAACCCCACCTCCGCCATCTGCGGCATGGGTCTGGGGGAGAGCGTGGCCCTCATCACCGACGGCCGGTTCTCCGGCGCCACCCGGGGCGCCTCCATCGGCCACGTCTGCCCCGAGGCCGCCCAGGGCGGACCCATCGCCCTGGTGGAGGAGGGAGACGTCATCTCTATCGACATCCCCAACTGCTCCATCACGCTGAACGTGGACGAGGCCACCCTGGCCGCCCGCCGCGCCAAGTGGGTATGCCCCGAGCCCAAGGTCAAAACCGGCTATCTGGCCCGGTACGCCAAGCTGGTCACCTCCGCCGCCAGAGGCGCGGTGCTGGAATAAAGGAAAAGCGCCGGACTGCCAAAACAGGCAGTCCGGCGTTTTTTGCCGTCAGTCGCCGTAGGGGCTGTGATAGGTGCCGGAGCTGTCGGAACTGTCGGAGTCCGGCCCGCCGGAGGTGGGACCGCCGGGGAGCTGCCCGCCGAAGGAGGGCTTCCCAACGCCATCATCTCCGGGGAATACGCCGTTCACCGCCCAATGGTAGAAGTTGGCCTCGCTGGCACACAGGTAGGGCGATACCCACAGGCCCAGGATGCCCAGGGTAAAGACGGAGAGAATCAGCCAGCCCAGGAAGGACAGATCCATCACAAACAGGTCCGCCTTTTTGCCGTGCATGGTCTGCTTGCTGTTGGAGATGGACTCCAGAACGCCCATATCGGGGTGGTCCAGCAGATAGTAGGTGGCCAGGCGGTACCGATAGGACATGACGATCTCCAGCGCAAAGCAGCCGCCTATCATCATAAACATGGCCAAGATCACAAGTCCCAGACCCATCGGTCCCATCAGGGCCCCCACAAAGGTGAGCACAATACCGGGCACCATGCCCAGCAGGCCCCACAGGGCGGTGAACAGGGCGGTGAGGAAGCTGACCAGCAGGGCCTTGCCCAGGTTGAGGAAGCCCTCCAGCAGGGTACGATAGCCCGGTCCCGTCCGCCGGGTCAGGCCCAGGCCGTAGGCGGTGTAGCCGAACTGCATGACCCACAAATAAAGCGTGATCAGCAGCTGCACCAGCAGATAGACCGTCACCCGGGGGCCGGTCAGAATATAGCGGTAGACCTCATCCACATCCGCCCCGTCCAGTATGTAGAGATAGGCCGTGGTAAACGGATCGGACACAAAAAACATGATCACATTGGTAATGACGCCGGTGAGCAGCACATATACCAGCGTCACCAGCATGGGGTGCGGGTAGGCACCCTGCATGGCCATTCTGGCCCGATACTTTGCCTCCGGGCGGTTAAATCCCATGGGTAATCCCTCACAATCTCTTTATGGTGAAGGTATCATATCACATCACTGGTCGCTTTGCAAGCCGGGGAGCCACACCCGGAAAATTACGCCGCCGTCCCGGTTGGACACGGCGCAGTCTCCCCCATGGGCCTTCACCACCGCCCTGACGATGGCCAGACCCAGGCCGGTGCCGCCGGTATCCCGGCCGCGGCTCCGATCCCCCCGGTAGAAGGGCTCCCACAGCCGGGCCAGCTGGTCCTCAGGGACCGCTTCCCCGTCGTTGTCCACCGTCAGCACCGCTTTCCCGCCTTTTTCCGCCAAGGTCACGGTGAGCCTCCCGCCAGACACGCCGTGGCGCAGGGCGTTGGAGGCCAGGTTATCCGCCACGCTCTCCAGCCGGACCCGGTCCCCCTCCGTCCAAACCGGAGACAGCTCCAGCTTCCATTCTATTCCCTTTTGCTCCAAAGGCAGGGCCAGCCGGTCAAAGACCCCTTTCACCAGGGCGGACAGCTCCACCGGCTCCCGGACCAGAGCCTCGCCCTGCTCCAGCCGGGCCAGATCCAGCAGAGCGCCGGTGAGCGCGGTCATACGGTCGGTCTCGGAGAGCACCACGTCCAGATATTCCTCCCGTTTGGCCGGGTCGATGTCCTCCTTCAGGGATTCGGCGTGGGCCCGGAGTACCGCCAGAGGGGTTTTCAGCTCATGGGCCGCCGCCCGGGTAAAGGCCCGCTCCCGCCGGAGCGTCTCCCGCTGCCGCCGGTCGATGGACAGAGCCGCCGCCACCGCCGCCAGCAGGGTGAGCACCGTTACCGGCCCCAGGCCCATCAAGGCCGTCCGCACCGGAGCGCAGGTATAGGAGGAGGCCAGAACGGCCTCGCCCCCAATAGGGGCGCAGCTGCTGCCGTCACTGCTGCTGGAAACCCTGTTCAGGCTGGGCTTTCCCCCCTCCAGCAGCCGCTCCAGCTTCTCCTCCGCCTGCCGGTAATAGCCCAGCAGCTCTTTGGGGGATGAGCGCACCCCCACCAGGGCGGAGGATAGCCACACCGCGTCAAACTGGAGGGTTTCCTCCTCTTTGCCGGCAAAGAAGTCGCTGTCGCTGTCCACCAGGGTCACCGTATGGTCCTCGTAGACATAAGTGATGGTGCGGGGATAGATCACCTGCCGCTCCTCGTCCACCACGCCGGTGACCTCACAGTACAGGCCCGTGCGCTCCCCCGCCTCATAGACGCCGCCCGCCGTGCCGCGAAAGTCCCCCAGCAGCGGTTCGCCCCGCAGCAGCTCCGCCAGAGCCAGCTGCTCCTCCTCACTGAGTACCGGGTCCAACTGGAGATACCAGCTATACACCCCTGTACCAAAAGGGCAGGCCGTCCCCTGGGCCAGCTGGCTCCGGGCCAGCTCCTCCCCGCTGCCGTCATACACCCGGAATACGGCAAAGCCATGATACTCCCATAGAGTCTGGCTGGCCAGCCGCCAGGTCAGGATCATCGTCTTTCGCTCTTCCTCCGCACCGCCGGTCCAGATCTCCTCATAGCTCCGCTCCACATCCCGCCGGGCAGAGGACACCAGCCGGGAGATGCGCTCCTCCTGGGTCTGGAGGTTCAGCCAGGCCAGAATGGCCATCATGGCTGCCCAGAAGGCCAGAAACAGAGGAAGTGCTCCCTTCCACAGCGCCTTGAACCGCTTCATGTTCAACCCTCCTCCAGCTTGTAGCCCGCCTTGAATACCGTCCGGATCTGCTTTCCTGCCGGACCCAGGGCGGCCCGGAGGGCCCGGATACGCACGTCCACCGCCCGCTCGCCGCCGTCAAAGTCAATGCCCCACACCTTGTCCAGCAGCTGAGCCCGGCTGAGAACCTGGCCCTGGTTGCGCGTGAGGCAAAGCAGCAGAGCGTAGTCCCGGGGCGCCAGCTCCACCGTCGCCTCCCCCACGGTACACCGGCGGAGGGCCGGCTGGAGCGCAATGGCTCCGCAGGTAAGCGTTTCGCCCTCCTCCCCCCGGCTGCGGCGGATCAGGGCACGGGTTTTGGCCAGCAGCACCGCCAGAGAGAAGGGCTTTGTAATATAGTCGTCCGCCCCCAGCCCATAGCCCCGGAGCATATCCCGCTCCTCTCCCAGAGCGGTGAGGAACAGGATGGGCACCCTGCTGTGCTCCCGTACCGCCCGGCACACCGTAAAGCCGTCGGCCTCCGGCATGAGCACATCCAGCAGCACTGCGTCGTAGTCCCGCTGCCGCAGCAGCTCCAGGGCCTCCGCCCCATCCTTTGCCAGGTCGCAGCCTACCCCGTGGGCCTGAAAATAGTCCCGGACGATGGTCCGCATCCGTTCCTCGTCCTCGGCCAGCAGCACCTGCTCTTCCATATTCCTTCCCTCCTATTACAATAAATTTGGACAGGAAAGCCGGGCAGCCAGTCCGGCTTTCTTTCCATCTCGTGCCTAAGCTACAATAAGAGGAGCAACTGGCTGACGTTCACTCCCTTGGGCTTCGTATGTCCGCTTTGAAGACGGTCAGCCATCCTCTTGTTGCAGCGTTCGATTTGAGCAGGTTGAGCCACCGGATACCGGAGAGTTCGTGTCACCCAATAGATTGAATCGGCAGCGAGAAAAGATGGATTTCCGGTTGCGGATTCTTGATATTGGAGGAATGTGAATGAACTGCGTTGGCATCGATGTTTCCAAGGGCAAGAGCACGATTGCAGTCATGCGGCCCTTTGGAGAGGTAGTGGTTTCACCCTTTGAAGTGTGCCACACCGCCAGTGAACTGAGCGAGTTGGCAAGGCTGCTCAAAAGCCTGGACGGTGAGACCCGTGTGGTGATGGAATCCACGGGCAATTACCATGCGCCGGTGGCCTGGCTGCTCCACGGCGCGGGGCTTTATGTTTCCGTAGTCAATGCAATGCTGGTGCACGACTACGGGAACAACAGTTTAAGACGGGGCAAGACCGACAAGAAGGATGCCGTGAAGCTGGCCAACTACGGTCTTGACCACTGGCTCACACTTCCGAGATATGTCCCGGAAGAAGATGCCCGGCTCATGCTGAAGACCTGCTACCGCCAGTACCAACAGTATTCCAAAGTACAGACCATGCTGAAAAACAACTTGATCTCCCTGCTGGACACCGCTTTCCCTGATGCAAACCGCCTGTTTACCAGTCCGCCCCGCGCCGATGGCAGCGAAAAGTGGGTGGACTTTGTAGCTGCTTTCTGGCATTGCGAATGTGTCTGTGGCCTGTCTAAGAAAGCCTTTACCACCAAGTACCAGAAGTGGTGCAGAAAGCACGGCTACAATTTCAGTGAAGATAAGGCGCTGGACATTTATGTCTCCGCCTGTGGACGCTTCGGTGTCATGCCGAAAACAAAGACGGCAAAACTTTTGGTAGAACAGGCCATTTCCCAACTCCAGGCAACTTCCGCCGCGTTAGCTGCTCTCAAACAGGAGATGCAGTCTCTGGCAGCTTCTCTGCCGGAGTATCCTGTAGTGATGGGGATGTTTGGTGTTGGCCCCACACTCGGCCCCCAACTCATAGCTGAAATTGGCGATGTGCGCCGTTTTCATTCCAAGAAAGCGCTGGTGGCCTTTGCGGGTATTGACGCCCCGCCCTACCAATCCGGCCAAATAGATGTCCGCAGCCGCAGCATTTCCAAGCGGGGATCTGCCTCCCTGCGCAGGACACTTTTTCTGGTGATGGGCGTCCTCCTGCAATGCGCTCCAATGGATGAGCCGGTCTACCAGTTCATGAACAAGAAACGCTCTGAGGGCAAGCCCTACCGTGTCTACATGATGGCATCCGCCAACAAGTTCCTACGCATCTACTACGCTTCTGTGAAAGCCTACTTGGATTCTCTGGAGCACAACTAATTTTCGTGTCATACCATTCTGGCTGGCCGCCGTTTCGATTTTGAGACGCTCAGCGGCTTGATTTTGTGTTGTCTTTTTGCCGCTCCCCTCAAATCTGAAATTTCTACTTGACTTTTGTTAGCAGGTCTTTTGAAGAATCGGCAGATACGGTTTCTACTCAAATGATAGCATCCGTGTGTCGAAAAAGCAAGGAAATTCCTGAGAAAAACAGGGGGGTGAAGGGGTTATTCCGCAGGGCAGATATAGTTCAGTTCGCCCACCTGCTTGCCGTTTTTCCAGTAAATTCGCGGAACCCGTTTTCCCACCAGACACACCATTTCATAATGAATGGTGTCGTTGAGTGCGGCCAACTCGTCCACCGGCAAAAAGGCGTTTCCGTCCCGGCCGAATACGGTCACCACGTCGCCCTCTCGGGCCTCGGGAATGTCCGTCACATCCAGCATCAGCTGATCCATGCACACCCGTCCCACAATGGGGGCACGCTTGCCGTGTACCAGCATTTCCGCTTTGCCCGAAAATTTCCGGGGGTATCCATCTGCATAGCCGATGGGAACCGTGGCGATGATGGTTTCCTTTTCGGCGGTAAAGGTGCGGCCATAGCTGACCGTTGCCCCGGCGGGAATGGCTTTTTTCTGTGAGATGACCGTTTTCAGCTCCATAGCGGGGCGTAAATCCAGCGGGTGCTGTACGCTGTCGGAAGGTTCCATTCCATAGAGGATGATGCCCGGGCGCACCATGTCCAGCTGCAATTCCGGATAATCCACCACCGCGCCGCTGTTGGCACAGTGACGGATGGCAAAATGGATGCCCCGATTTTCCAGCGTGTCAATGGCTTCTTTGAAACAGGCAAACTGGCGCAGGGTAAAGTCCTCGCCGTCTCTGCCGTCATCCGCAACTGCAAAATGGGTGAAGACTCCTTCCGGAATCAGTCCCGGCAGACGGCAGGCTTCCTCCATTTCGTTGAGGGAATCGGCGCTCTCGTCCGGCGTCTGGTAGACAAACCCGATGCGGCTCATGCCGGTATCCACTTTCAGGTGCATTTTCACCTGTACCCCGGCCACCTGCGCATAGCCGGAAAGCTGGCGGGCATAGTCCAGAGAGAGCACACTCTGGGAAATGTTCAGCTCCGCAAGCTCTTCGGCTTTCTGGGGCGGTGTATAGCCCAAAATCAGAATCGGCCGGGTAATGGCGCAGCGGCGCAGCTGAATGGCCTCTTCCAGATTGGAAACAGCAAACCAGTCGGCGCCCAGCCGCTGGTATTCTCTTGCCACCAAGGGTGCGCCGTGGCCGTAAGCATCGGCCTTGACGACACAGCACATTTTCACGCCGGGTTTCAGCGTGGAACGGATGGCCCGAAAATTATGTCCGATGGCGTTCAGGTCGATTTCTGCCCAAGTGCGTTTTAAAAATTCATGCACGATAACCCCTCCTTTACAGGGTTGCAGATGTTTCATTTTTCTTGTATGTATATTCATCGAATTGCGGTCGGTGAAAGCTTCCTTATTGTAAGTCGCC
>DWXF01000005.1 GCA_019119335.1 Candidatus Flavonifractor merdavium | reverse complement strand
AGATAGTAGGAGTAATCTTTGCTTTAGCTTTTGGAGCCTTTCCTTTTTGGATATTGCATAAATTATTGGTGATATCTGAACTAGCATCGTACGCAGACTATATGAAAAAAGAGACAGAAAAATGGGAAAATATGTATATAAAGTGCGCGGAGTATTGTTCCGAGCTTGAAAAGAATCTTGAACCGAAAAGCATAAAAAACAACATGGATATGAAGACTCCCGATTAGCATAATCGGGAGTCGTGAACATATAAGCAAACGATAGCAAGATTTTTAAGCTAAATGTGTAAAGGACAATTTGCCGAAAAGTGATTTTTATTATGAAAGATAAGTCAACTTTCCGGGCACTTTTCATGATAACGCGCCACCAGGTCGGCCAGGGTCAGGTGGTCCACCACGCTGGACACCGCCGCCTGGATGTCCCGCCACACATCCACCGTAACGCACTTGGCCGCCCGGCTGCAGCGGCACACGTCGTCGCTGTCGGCGCAGCTCACCGGGGCCAGGTTGCCCTCCAGCGTGCGCAGGATCTCCCCCACGGTGTACTCCTCCGGCGGACGGGTCAGCAAATAGCCGCCCCCTGCGCCCCGGACCGAGCGCACCAGGCCCGCACGGGAGAGCTGGGTCACGATCTGCTCTAAGTATTTATCGGAAATCTCCTGCCGCTGGGCCACATCCCGCAAAGGAACCGCCGTCCCGTTGCTGTTCAGCGCCACATCCAGCATGAGCCGCAGGGCATAACGCCCCTTTGTGGAAATTTTCATGTGCATCCCTACCTTGTTTTAATCTATTATATAATACCACATTGGTGGTAGGATTTCAAGAGAAAATTCCTCTTGACTTTCGCGCCTAAAAGTGCTAAAGTGCTTACAAGGAAAGGAGGGTGTGCCCGGATGAAGTACATGACCGGTTCTGTGTACGGCTATTACCGCTGGTATGTGACCAGCGGCGATTTTGCCTACCCATGACCGGCCTGTGACGGGGACACGCCTCCCAGCGAGGAGCAGAAAGACCCGCGGCCGCCCTGGGGCGGCCGCGGGTCTTTGTTTTTTCCGGAAAGGAGTTATAACAATGGTAGTGATTATGAAGCCGGGCTTTACCCCGGAGCAGCTGCAGCAGGCCATCCGCACCATGGAGGCGGGCGGCGTGAAGGTCATGGTGTCCAAGGGCTCCGAGACCACCATTTTGGGGGCCGAGGGCAACGCCGCCGGCATCAATCAGGAGGAGCTGTCCCTGCTGCCCGGCGTGGACCGGGTGATGCGGGTCACCGAGCCCTACAAGAAGGCCAACCGGAAGTACCACCCGGACGACAGCCTGGTGGACCTGGGAGGGGGCGCCCTGGTGGGGGGCAAACAGCTGGCGGTGATCGCCGGGCCCTGTTCGGTGGAGAGCCAGGCGCAGATCGTGGCGGTGGCAAAGGCCGTCCAGGCCGCCGGGGCCGCCGCCCTCCGGGGAGGCGCCTTCAAGCCCCGTACTTCCCCCTATGCCTTCCAGGGCATGGGCAACGACGGCATCCGCCTGCTCCAGGAGGCAAAGGCGGTCACCGGCTTGCCCATCGTCACTGAGATTATGTCCACCGACAACGTGGAGATGTTTGAGATGTGCGTGGACGTCATTCAGGTGGGGGCCCGGAATATGCAGAACTTCGACCTCTTAAAGCAGCTGGGCAAGACCACCAAGCCCATCCTGCTCAAGCGGGGGCTTTCCTCCACCATTGAGGAGTGGCTCATGTCCGCCGAGTATATCATGGCCGGGGGCAACGAGCGGGTGATCCTGTGCGAGCGGGGTATCCGCACCTTTGAGACCTTCACCCGCAACACCCTGGACCTGTCGGCGGTGCTGGCGGTGAAGCAGCTGTCCCACCTGCCGGTGGTGGTGGACCCCTCCCACGCCTGCGGCAAGGCCTGGATGGTGGAGAAAATGAGCCTGGCCGCCGTGGCCGCCGGGGCCGACGGCCTCATCATCGAGGTCCACAACGACCCGCCCCACGCCCTGTGCGACGGGGCCCAGTCCATCACCCCCGACCAGTTTGACGGCCTGATGGAAAAGCTGCGGATGCTGGCCCCCTGTGTGGGAAGGGAGCTGTAAGGGATGAAAAAGACGCTTGCCATCATCGGCCTGGGCCTGATCGGCGGGTCGCTGGCCATCGCCCTGAAGGGGTTTGAGGACTACGAGGTCGTGGGAGTGGACGTGTCCCAGCCCACCCTGCGCTACGCCGCCGAGCACGGCGTGGGGGACCGGGTGACCGAAAAGGCGGCGGAGGTGCTCCCCCAGGCCGACGTGGTGGCCCTGGCCCTCCACCCCCAGGGGATTCTGGATTTTCTGACGGAGCATCGGGGGCGTTTCAAGCCCGGAGCCCTGGTGTGGGATGTGTGCGGCGTCAAGACCGCCATTCTGGAGAGGGCCCAGGGGCTGCCCGACACGGTGGACTTCATCGGCTGCCACCCCATGGCGGGTACCGAATTCTCCGGCGTGGAGCACGCCTTTGGGGAGATGTTTCAGAATTCCCACTTCCTCATGGTGCCCCGGGAGAGCAGCAAGCCGGAGCACATGGCCCTGCTGGAGCGGCTGGCGGCCTACATCGGCTGCAAGGACGTGTGCCGCACCACGCCGGAGGCCCACGACGCCCTCATCGCCTACACCAGCCAGGTCATGCACATCATCGCCGTGGCGGTGTGCGACGACCCGGACCTGTTCTCCTGCCGGGGGTTTGAGGGCTCCTCCTTCCGGGGCTGCACCCGGGTGGCCGCTCTGGACGTGGGGCTGTGGACCCAGCTGTTCTCCCTGAACCGGCCCGCCCTGCTGACGGTACTGGATCGGCTGCTGGACAACCTCCAGTCCTACCGGGACGCCCTGGCATCCGGCGACCGGCAGGCCCTGGCGGACAAGCTGGCCCGTTCCGCCGCCCGGAAACGGCAAATGGAGCTCCCCGGCCCCGATCTGCTTACCTGATCTTTTTCGGAAAAGCAGGAAAAACTCTTGACATTTCGCGAAATTTTTATATAATAATAGGGCTTGTTTGAAAAACAGGCACTATCCTTGCCCCCGACAACGGGCGGGGGCCATACGTCCATAAGGAGGTGCAAACAAAATGGCAAAACTCAGCGGAAATTATGAGGTGGTCTACATCCTCGATCCCAACCTGAACGAGGAGGCCACCGCTGCCATGGTGTCCAAGTTCCAGACTCTGGTGGAGCAGAACGGCACCCTGGCCGAGGTCAACGAGTGGGGCAAGCGCCGCCTGGCCTATCCCATCAACGACATGACCGAGGGCTACTACGTGCTGATGACCTTCAGCTCCAAGCCCGAGTTCCCCCGGGAGCTGGACCGTATCCTGCGGATCACCGACGGTGTGATGCGCTCCCTGATCGTCTGCACGGACGAGTAAGAGAGAGGGGAAGGCAGCTATGCTGAACCGGATTATTCTCATGGGCCGTCTGACCCGTGACCCCGAGCTCCGCCACACCCAGACCGGCACGCCTGTGGCGTCCTTCTCTCTGGCGGTGGACCGGGACTTTAAGGACAAGACCACCGGCGAAAAGAGCACCGATTTCATCGACATCGTTGCCTGGCGCCAGACGGCGGAATTTGTCTCCCGCTACTTCACCAAGGGCCGGCTGGCCGTGGTGGAGGGCCGGCTCCAGCTGCGTGACTGGACCGACCGGGACGGCAACAAGCGCCGCTCCGCCGAAGTGGTGGCCGAAAACGTATACTTTGGCGACTCCAAACGGGACGCCGAGGGCGGCGCTTACGCCGCGCCCTCCGGCGGTTACGGAGCCCCCGGCGGCTATGCGCCGCCTCCGGCCCCGGCCAGCGGCGCTTACGCGCCTCCCGCGGCGGGGGATCAGTTCGCCGAGCTCTCCGAAGACGACGGGGAGCTGCCCTTCTGATTGAACTTTTGCGGCGGTGATACCGCCCTGATCAAACAAACGGGCTGCAGGCCCGTAAAAAGGAGGTTTTCCTGTTATGGCTATGGATAGAGAGCGTCCCCGCGGCCGGAAGCGCCGCAAGGTCTGCACCTTCTGCGTGGATAAGGTGGAGCACATTGACTACAAGGATGCCGCCAAGCTGCGCCGGTTCCTGTCTGAGCGGAGCAAGATCCTGCCCCGCCGCACCACCGGCACTTGCGCCATGCATCAGCGTCAGCTGACCGAGGCCATCAAGCGCGCCCGTCAGATCGCGCTGCTGCCCTTCGTCACCGACTGATTGAGCAGAAGAAAACCGCCTGTCCGTTTGGACAGGCGGTTTTTTTATGCCTCGGGCGCCTCCGGCCGAAAGGATTTCCGCAGGGCGAACAGCTGCCACACCAGGATGAGACGCACGATAATGCCGGTCAGCAGCAGGAGGATGGACAGCACGGTCAGAAGCTCGTTGCCCTCCCAGGGCAGGGGGAGGAGGATGAGGACGCTGATGGCCGCGTCCACATTGCGGCACCCCCGCAGCCCCTCCGAGGGCAGGCCATACTCCTCCGCCAGCAGAGCCAGGTCGGTAATCAGCTGGAACTGGAAGTAGATGGACACGCACACCACCAGAAGATAGACCAGGAAGAATCGTCCCACCAGGCTCTCCCCGGTGACCAGGATGGCCAGCCAGTCCACCACATCCACCACCGCCAGCAGGGCGCAGAAGGGTTTTAACAGGGGCAGATCCCGCAGTTCCTCCCCCAGCAGGCCGATTGCGGCCAGGAAGAACAGGTAGCCCGCCCAGTTGGGCAGCACGTTCAGGGTGCCCAGGTTCAGATTGAAGGTGAGGAACACATAGCCCCAGGCCACCTTGCTCAGGCCCCGGTAAATCTGTTCTCGATTCATGACTGGTCTCCTTTCTCCAGCGTGGCCGTCCAGGTGTAGGTGTCCGCTCCATCCCGGATGGACACCGCCAGGGCGGCGGGCATTTCGGTCAGGGTGAGGTTTTCCCCGCCCATGATGCCGCTGCTTGCCTGGACCGGGTCCTCGTCCAGACTGCCGGGGTTGAGGGTGAAGGTGTAAAGGCTCTCCCGCAGAGCCTGGACGGGATCGTCACCGGGCTTCATGGGGGCCACGGTGATGGGCAGGGAGATGGCCTCCCCCGTCTCGGTGGACACCAGCCGGGCCCCCACCCCCGTCCGCAGCTGGGTAAAGGAGATGTGAGGGAGGGGCTTGGGGTCCAGGAAGCCAGAGCCGGAGAAGGAGGAGAAGAAGTCAGAGGAGGTGGTCTGAACGGTGTTGTCCACCCACAGACGGCACTGGAAGTCCACCTCTACCCGCAGCCCTTCTCCCTCCGCCGTATAGGTGGCGTAGGGGGTGCTGGTGCTGGGGCAAAGCCACCAGTCCTCCCGCAGCTGGGCGGTCAGCTCCCCGGTGGGCTCCACCGTCCAGTAGTCCCCCAGGGGCCGGATGGCCACGGACTGGTAAGCCAGGCCGAAGGTTTCGTCATAGCTGAAGGGAGTGAAAAATAGTGCCCCGGTGTACCCACCCGCCCCGTCGGGCAGCAGGTTCATCACCGACCACTCCGCCTGCCAGGCCGGGCGGTGCCAGCGGAACCCCAGGTCGCTGAAGGGGGCGCTGTACAGATAGTCATCCAGCTCCGACTCCCGGTAGGGGGCGGAGGCCGCCTCCACGGCGGCCTGCCGGGATGCTTCGGGGGCCACCATGGCGTAATACAGGGGGCTGTTGCTCAGCAGGGCCTTGGCGTAGGTGTCCAGAGCGCCGGCTACGGTGGTGGGCCGGTTGACCTGGGCCCGGGCCAGGGCCAGGGGGCCCCGCTGGTCAAAGTCGGGGATGTCCACCGCCCCGCTGGTGCCCGACAGGCAGGCGATGGCCAGCACCGCCGCCACACACCCGGAGCCGAAGCCCACGCCCCGGGGATACCGCTTGAACCGGGCGATGGAGGAGATGCGGGCCTTGATGTTTTTCCCGCCATTGGCCATGGAGGTGGTGCCCGGTGCCCGGGCGTACCTGCCGTCCGCCATGGACAGGAGGATCACGCCGTACTCCCGCCGCTCCTCCCCCTCCAGCCGCTCCAGCACCCGCTGGTCGCACAGGGCCTCGCAGTCGTTCTGTGCCCTGTCCCAGCAGAACCACAAAAAGGGATTGCACCAGTGGAGGCACCGCAGGGCGCACATGGCCACCCCCGCCCACAGATCGCCGTATTGCAGGTGGAGCAGCTCATGGAGGAGCACCTTGTCGTCCACCTCCCGCTCCGGCAGCACCAGTACCCGGGCCAGAGGTCCGCATACGAAGGCGCTCTCCACCCCCGGCAGCACCACTACCCGCCGGGGACGGGCCAGACGGTACCGGGCGGCTACCGCCTTCACCTGTTCCAGCGCGGCGGGAGAGGGGGCGCGTCCTCCCGCCACCCGCTGCCGGAGGGCCAGATAGGACAGGAAAAACCACAGCAGGGAAACAACCACCCCGGCGGTGTAGAAGTAAAACAGCCAGTCAGTGAGGCTGGCGGGGGGAGTGAGCCCCGCCAGAGGGATGGGAGCCAGTACCTCCGTGGCGGCGTAGGGGGAGGAGAGGGCGGAGGACAGATGGGATTCCGCCCCGGTTTTCACTGCCTCCACCGCCACGTCCAGGCCAGGCAGGGGCGTCCGCCCCCAGAGCCCCGCCGGCAGCAGCAGCCGGACGGCCAAAATGGCCCACACTCCGTACTGCCACCGGGGGGAGAGCTTATCCAGAAAGAGCCGCTTGGCGATGAGCAGCACCGCCGCCGCCACCGAAGCCGTCAGCGTTTGCAGCAAAAAGGCCCAGATGTTTTCCATGGGTCATACCTCCATGTCGTCCAGCAGCTTCCGCAGCTCCGCCCGCTCCTGGGGAGTGAGCTTCTCCTCCTTCAGAAAGGCGGCCACCAGCCTGCCTGCCGAGCCCTGGTACACCCGCTCCAGCAGGCCCCGCCGCTCCTGGGCGGCGCAGGCCTCCCGGTCCACCCCCGCCCGGTAGCGGTGGGGGGCGTCCTCCTTGTGGATGACCACCAGGGCCTTGGCCTCCATCCGGGTGAGGTATGTGAGTACCGTGTTCCGGCTCCAACCGGTGGCGGGACGGAGGGCCTCCACCGCCTGCCCCAGGGTCAGACCCTCCGGCGCCTCCCACAGAACCTCCAATACCTGCCACTCCTTGTCGCTCAGACGCATTGTTGCCCCTCCTACAAGTGTAGTATCTATAAGCATACTACACTTGTAGGATGTTCTTGTCAACCCCGGCCGGAAATTTTGCCGAATTGAGAAAAAAGGTTACAGACCAGACCGGAATTGTGGTACAATACCGGGTGAGTGAATTTTGCGAGAAGGGACGGGAAACCGGAACATGGACAGGATCGGTTTTGACAATCAGAAGTATCTGGAACTTCAGTCGGCCCACATCAGGGAGCGCATCGGTCAGTTTGACAATAAGCTCTATCTGGAGTTCGGCGGCAAGCTTTTTGACGATTACCACGCCTCCCGGGTGCTGCCCGGCTTCGAGCCGGACAGCAAGATCCGGATGCTCAAGGAACTGCGGGACTCGGTGGAGGTGGTCATTGCCATCTGCGCCAGCGACATTGAGAAAAACAAGGTGCGGGGAGATCTGGGTATCACCTACGATGTGGATGTGCTGCGGCTCATCGACGCCTTCCGGGGCCAGGGTCTGCTGGTGGGCAGCGTGGTCATCACCCAGTACGCCGGGCAGCCCGCCGCCGACGCCTTCCAGCGGCGAATGGAGCACCTGGGCGTCAAGACCTACCTCCACTATCCCATTGCCGGCTATCCCCACAACACGGGCCTCATCGTCAGTGACGAGGGGTACGGCAAAAACGACTATATCGAGACCGAGCGGCCCCTGGTGGTGGTCACCGCCCCCGGCCCGGGCAGCGGCAAGATGGCGGTGTGCCTGTCTCAGCTCTACCACGAGTACAAGCGGGGGGTGAAGGCGGGGTACGCCAAGTTTGAGACCTTCCCCATCTGGAACCTGCCCCTCCAGCACCCGGTGAACCTGGCCTACGAGGCGGCCACCGCCGATCTGGGGGACGTGAACATGATCGACCCCTTCCACCTGGCCGCCTACGGGGAGACCACGGTGAACTACAACCGGGATGTGGAGATTTTCCCCGTCCTCTCGGCCATGTTCGAGAAGATCATGGGGGAGTGCCCCTACAAGTCCCCCACCGACATGGGGGTGAACATGGCGGGCAAGTGCATCGTGGACGACGACGCGGTGTGCGCCGCCGCCCGGCAGGAGATTGTCCGCCGGTATTACACCGCCCTGTGCGACCGCCGCATCGGCACCGCCGCCGACGAGCTGGTGTTCAAGCTGGAGACCATCATGCAGCAGGCCCATGTGGACGTGTCCATCCGCCCGGTGGTGGCCGCCGCCGCCCAGGTGGCCGAGGAGACCGGCAAGCCCGCCGGAGCCATTGAGCTGCCCAACGGCGAGGTGGTCACCGGCAAGACCACCGACCTGATGGGGCCCTCTTCCTCCACTCTCCTCAACGCCCTGAAGGCCCTGGCGGGCATCGACCATGAGCACCACCTGATCTCCCGGGAGGCCCTGGAGCCCATCCAGCAGGTGAAGGTCCACCACCTGGGTTCGGTGAACCCCCGGCTCCACTCCGACGAGATCCTCATCGCCCTGGCCATTTCGGCCACCACCAACCCCCTGGCACGCCGGGCCCTGGACCAGCTCTCCGCCCTGCGGGGGTGCGAGGCCCACTCCACCGTTATCCTGTCCCCGGTGGACTCGGGCACTTACAGCCGCCTGGGCCTCCGGCTCACCTGCGAGCCCCAGTATGAGACCAACAAGCTCTATCACAAGTAACGGACCACACAGACGCCCCCCGGCTCAGCCTGAGCCGGGGGGCGTTTTGCGGTTTATGGGTCGGAGGGGAGGGAGAGAGCCTCCTCGCTCTGGGGCGGAGCCTCCGGGAAGGAGAGGGTGGCCTTGAACAGGTCCCCGTCGATGGCGATATCAAATTGTCCGCCCTGGAGCTCGGTGAGGCTGCGGGCAATGGACAGCCCCAGGCCGGAGCCCTCGGTGGTGCGGGACTCGTCCCCCCGCACAAACCGCTCCATCAGCTGCTGGGCGGGGATGTTCAGCTGCTGGCGGGAGACGTTTTTGATGGTGAGCACCGCCTGGCCCTCCTGCTGGAGGATATCCACGTAGATCCGGGTGCCGCTCTGGGCGTACTTGTTGCAGTTGGAGAGCAGATTGTCGATGATCCGCCACAGGTGGCGGCCGTCGGCCATGATCCGCAGCTCCTCCGGGGGAAACCGGGGCACCACCGTCAGGCCGCTCTGGGCAAATTTCTCCTCAAATTCCCCCAGGGCCTGCTGGAACAGCTGCACCATACCCAGCCGCTCCAGGTGGACGCTCAGGCTGCCGGTGGAGGCCTTGGAGGCCTCCACCAGATCCTCCGTCAGCTTTTTTAGCCGCTGGCTCTTCCGGTCCAGCACCTCCAGATAGGCGGGGGCGTCGGGACTGTCCAGTCCCTGCTTTTTCAGCAGGTCCACATAGTTGATGATGGAGGTGAGGGGGGTTTTCAGGTCATGGGACACGTTGGTGATAAGCTCGGCCTTGAACCGCTCGCTCTGGATGCGCTCCTCCACCGCCGCGCCGATGGCCTGGCCCAGGTCGTTAAGCTGCCGGGCGTGAGAGGCCAGGTCGTGGTACATGTGGGCGGTGTCGATCTGGTAGTCGGGCTCGCCCCCCAGAATGTGCTCCGCCCCCGTGCGCAGCCGCTTCCACTGGATGGTCCAGCGGCACAGGGCGTAGAGCACCGCCCCCTGATAGATGGGAAACAGGAAGACGGTGAGCCCGGTCAGCACCGAGCCCAGCAGATACAGCAGGAACACCAGCACCAGGCGCCAGGTGAGGGGCCAGCTCCGGGCCATGGCCCGGGCGGCCCGGACCACCAGCCGGCAGCAGGCGGCCACCAGGGTGCAGGACAGGACGGTGTGGGTCTTGACGCGCACCGCAATGGTGACCAGGCAGGACAGCAGGCACAGGGCTACCCCGCAGGACATAAAGCCCAGCCCCACCACCAGATAGTTGGTCAGGCCGTTGAGGTTGGCGGCGTAGGTCATGGAGTCTCCCCCGGCCAGCATCAGCATCACCAGCCAAAAGACGCAGAAGAGAAGCCCGTCCAGAGGGATGCGGTCAAAGCCGCCCCGCACCGGCCGCTCAGACCCCTTCCGCCACCCGGCGGAGCGGAGGAGGAACACCAGCAGCACGGCAAACAGGATATCCAGCGCCAGGGCCAGCAGGGCCAGGGCGGGCAGGTAGCTGGCGTACTCGCTGTACTCCTGCTGGCCGATATAGAATTCATCCTCCACAGTAAGGGGGTCGGTGACGCCGTACTCCAGAGCCAGCTCTGAGGTGAGAAACTGGAGCTCCTCCCCGGTATCTGCAGCCACCTCCGGCTGCTGGCCTGTGGGGTAGAAGGCTTCCCGGCCCATGGTGATGGTCACCGCCTGCCGCTCCACCGTATGAACCTGCTCGTTCAGGGGTAGGTTGGTATCCCCGTTGGTGTAGAGGAGGGTGCCGGTGTCGTTGCGGCGGATGGCGAAGCGGAAGTTGGTCCGCTCCGGGGAGAGCAGCTCCTGCAGCTCCTCCATCCGCTGCTGGTCCAGGTAGGGCAGGGAACCGTCGCTCCACTCCTTTTGCTGGAGCAGCCAGGCCAGCTCATTGGCCTGATAGAACCGGTTGCTCACATCCTGATAATAGGAGTTGCTGGTGTAGTAGCCTGTCCCCGTCCACAGGGTATCCCACTGGGCCAGGATAAACAGGGAGGCCCAGAAGCCCCCCGCGCCGGTGGCTATGGCCAGGAAAAACGCCGTCAGCTTGACGGCCAGGTTGGTTTTCAGGGTTTTCATGGCTCCGCATCCCTCCGGGCGGAGGGGCGGTGGCCTCCCCTCACACCTTTTCCATCTTGTAGCCCAGCCCCCACACCACCTTAATATACCGGGGGTTGGCCGGGTCGATCTCGATTTTCTCCCGCAGGTGGCGGATGTGGACCGCCACCGTGTTCTCCGAACCCAGGGAGGGGTCGTTCCACACCAGCTCGTAGATCTGGCTGGTGGAGAATACCCGGCCGGGGTTTTTGATCAGCAGCAGGAGGATGTTGTACTCCAGGGGAGTGAGGCTCACCGGCTCCCCGTCCACCGTCACCGACTTGGCCCCGTCGTCCAGGGCGATGCCCCCGTTGGTGAGCACCCCAGGGTCTTCCGCCGGTCCGCCGCCCCCCTTGCCTCCCAGGCTGGTGTACCGCCGCAGCTGGCTCTTTACCCGGGCGATCACCTCGATGGGGTTGAAGGGCTTGGTGATATAGTCGTCCGCCCCGATGTTCAGGCCCAGTACCTTGTCCGCGTCCTCGCTCTTGGCGGTGAGCAGGATGATGGGCACGTTGCAGCTCTCCCGCAGCCTGGCGGTGGTGCGGATGCCGTCCAGGCCGGGCATCATCACGTCCAGCAGGATCAGGTCCACCGGATTGGCCTGGGCCAGCTGGAGACACTCCAGCCCGTCGTAGGCCTTCAGGGTGGCAAAGCCCTCGCTGGACAGATAGATGTCCAGGGCGGATACGATGTCCTTGTCGTCGTCGCAGATCAGAATGGTATTCATAGCCTCACCTCATACCATGGTTACAGTTTAGCGGAAAGAAATTAAGTTCTGGCGGGGAAATGTTTTAAGAGTGCTTTAAGACCAGGAACATTTTACCCCACTTCCCGTCTAAAAAGCAACCGAAGAAAAGGAGGGTATTCCATGAAACGCAAGCTGTTGGCGCTGCTGCTGCCCCTGGCCCTGCTGGCCGGATGCGGCGCAAATCCATCCGCTCCCCGGGTGGCGGGAGCGGTCAGCCTGATCCCCGAACACGAGGCGGGGGACAAAGGGGATTTCCAGGCCAGGCCCCAGGCCGACGCCGCCATCGGGAATCTGGGAGCCCGCCTGCTGCGGGCGGTGCGGCGGCCGGGGGAAAATACCCTGCTTTCCCCCCTGTCGGTGACCCTGGCCCTGTCCATGACGGCCAACGGGGCCGCCGGGGACACCCGGGAAGAATTTGAGACCCTGCTGGGGGCGGATGTGGACGCCCTCAACGAAAACGCCGCCTCTCTCCTGGCCGACTACCTGGCCCTGGAGGGGAGCACCCAGTCCGCCATTGCCAACTCCCTGTGGGTAGACGAGATGCTGACGGCCAACGACCTGTTTCTGGAGCGGTGCGCCGCTTTTTATGAGGCGGGGGTCTACCAGGCCGACCTGGGGGCGGAGGGGACCCGAAACGCGGTGAACGACTGGATCGACCAGGTCACCCGGGGCATGATCCCCCAGATGCTGCAAAAGCCTCTGGCGGAGGATACCGCCCTGCTGCTGGTCAACGCCCTGTGGCTGAAAACCGCCTGGGCGGAGGAGTTTGACCCCAACGACACCGATACCCACCCCTTTACCGCCGCCGACGGCACGGTGACCGATACCGACTTTCTCTCCAACGGCGTGCGGACCGAGGGGTATTTTCGCACGGAAACCGCCGCCGGGGTGGTACTGCCCTACGACGACGGGCGGCTGGCCTTTATGGCCGTCCTGCCGGACGGGGGGCTGGACGGCTGGCTGGAGGAGCTGGACGGGGAGACCTTTTCCCATCTGCTGGACTCGGCGGAGGACACCCTGGTGTATTTGCGCATGCCCAAGTTTGAGGCGGAGTGGGGCGGCAGCCTCTCCGATGCTCTGAAAGACCTGAGCCTGGAGTCCGCCTTTGACCCCGGCCAGGCCGACTTCTCCGCCCTGGGGAGCGTGGAGGGGGGAGCGCCCCTGTTTGTCGGCTCCGTGGACCACCGGGCGAAGATCCAGGTGAACGAGAAGGGCACCGAGGCCGCCGCGGCCACGGTGGTGGCCGTGCCGGCGGGGGCGGAGGCAGAGCCGATGGACCCGGTGGAGCTGTGCCTGGACCGGCCCTTCTGCTACGCCGTGGTGGACCTGGAGCGGGGGGTACCTCTGTTCCTGGGCACGTTTGAAACGGTGGAATAACGGGAATATTTGTGGTATCTTGAGGAGAAAAGGGGGGAGGGCCATGGTGCTCTGGCTGGGAACAGGAGAGGCATACGGACTATTGGCGGAGCTGCTGGCGGCGGAATACGGCCTGCCCGGGCTGCCGGAGCTGGAGCGGCAGGCGGGGGGCAAGCCCTTCTTTCCCCAACGCCCGGACCTCCACTTTAACCTGAGCCACAGCGGGGGCCTGGCCCTGTGCGGGGCGGGGACCGCCCCCCTGGGGGTGGACATCGAAGCCATCCGGCCCCGGCGGGCCGGCCTGGCCCGGTATATCTGCTCCCCGGAGGAGTACGCCTGGTATGAGGAGTTGGGGGGAGACTGGGAGAGCCTGTATACCATCTGGACCCTGAAGGAGGCCCGGGTGAAATGTACCGGAGAGGGCCTGCGGCAGCGCCCCGAGGCCATCGCCGTCCCCTTGATCGGCCCCGGACAGACGGGGGAGTTGGAGGGACTCGTCTTCCGCTCCTACGCCGGGGACGGCTGGCTGGGGGCGGTCTGCTGCGTTCCCCCGGAGGAGCCGCCGGAGCGCATATTGGAACGCCATCCATAAAATGTTTCTTTTTCTTAATTTCTTTTTAAGAAACTGGCTCTGGTTTTCTAAAGAAAGCTCCTTTATACTAGAGCTGTAAGCTAGGAAAGGGAGGGGAACACCGTGAAAATCCTGATTCTGACCGGAAAATTCGGCATGGGCCATTGGTCCGCATCCATGTCTCTGCGCCAGCAGCTGCTGCGGGCGTTCCCCGGCGCGGAGGCGGAGGTGCTGGATCTGATCGCCTACACCAGACCCAACAGCTCCGAGGCCATGTATCGCTGGTTCAACCTGCTGGTGACCCAGGGCAGCGGGCTGTTCAACCTCTATTATAAACTCACCGAGGACCTGCCCGCCGGGGACTGGCGGCTGTTTGAGGAGCAGGAGATGGACCGGCTGGAGGAGCTGCTGGCCGACCGGCAGCCCGACGCGGTTATCGCCACCCACCCCATCTGCGCCCGGATGATGTCCCGCTGGAAGAAGGAGACCGGCAGCGCCCTGCCTCTCATCACCTGCGTCACTGACCTGTCCAGCCATTCCGAGTGGCTCCACAAGGGCACCGACTGCTATCTGGTGGGCTCGGAGGAGATCAAGGAGAAGCTGGCCGCCAAGGGGGTGGACCGGGAGATCATCTGCGTCACTGGTATCCCGGTGCGCCTGGAGTTCAAGCGGCCCGGCCGGCGGCGGGCGGACGGGCAGCGGCGGCTGCTCATCATGGGCGGCGGCCTGGGGTTGATGCCCCGGAAGGACTCCTTCTATGAGGCCCTCAACGCCCTGCCCAACGTGCGCACCACCATCATCACCGGCAGCAACCAGAAGCTGTACGACCGCCTGGCGGGCAAGTATCCCAACATCGAGGTGCTGGGCTTTACCGACCGGGTGTATGAATATATGGCCGCCTCCGACCTGGTGCTCACCAAGCCCGGCGGCATCACCATGTTTGAGAGTATTTTTTCCGAGCTGCCCATCCTGGCCTGGGAGCCCTTCCTGGAGCAGGAGAAAAACAACGCCCGCTTCCTGGTGAAGCGGGGAATGGGCCGGGTGGCGTCCAAGGAGCCGGAGGCCTGTCTGGAGGCCATTCGGAATCTGATCTATAACGACGTGGCCCTGGCGGCCATGTCGGCCCGGATGCGGGCCATGAAATCCCGCCTGGAGGAGGAGAGCCTGAACCGGGTGCTCTCCGGCCTGGCGGCGGAGAAGGGAGCGCGGGTAGGATGAACAAGCGGAAAAGTCTGCTGGGCATCGGCATGATCCTGGCGCTGATGGCCCTCACCGGCTATCTGCTGCTGAAGGACCTGTCCCCCGGCAAGCTGGCCGGCGCTCTGGCCCAGGTCCGGCCGGGCTGGCTGGTGCTGGGCCTGGGGCTGATGCTGGCCTTCGTGGGGTGCGAGGCCATGTGCTCCCGGCTGATCCTGAGCCGGCTGGGCCACAAGACCTGCTACCGCCGCTGCCTGGGCTACTCCTTTGTGGGCTTTTATGTCAGCTCCATCACCCCCTCCTCCACCGGCGGACAGCCCGCCCAGGTCTACTATATGTCCAAAGACAACATTCCCGCCGCACACGGGGCACTGAACATGATGCTCATTGCCGTGTGCTATCAGGTGACGGTGGTGGGCTACGCCCTGGCGGTGGTGCTCTCCCATTTCTCCCTGGTGTCCAACCTGGGGGGCGGGCTGATGCTCCTGCTGCTCTACGGCGGCCTGGTCAACGGGGTGCTGACGGCGGGGATGCTCTGCCTCATGTTCCTGCCCAACGCCGCCCGCAAGCTCACCGGCGGGGTGCTGCGTCTGCTGGTGCGGCTGCGCCTGGTGCGCAACGAGACCGCCGCCCGGGAGAAGCTGGAGCGGCAGCTGGCCGAGTACCGCCGGGGGGCGGAGTGCGTCAAGGCCAACCCCGGCCTGGTGCCTGTGCTGCTGGGGCTGAGCTTCCTCCAGCTGACCGCCCTGTTTGCCGTGCCCGTGATGGTGTACTACGCCTTCGGCCTCACCGGCAGCAGCGCGGTGAGCATCATCTGCACCCAGGCCCTGGTGACCCTGGCGGTGTCCAACCTGCCCCTGCCCGGGGCGGTAGGCGCCTCCGAGGGGGGCTTTGTCACCGCCATGGCCCTGTTTTTCGGCCCCGCCCTGGTGACCCCGGCGGTGCTGGTGTCCCGGGGGATCAGCTTCTACGCCTTCCTGCTGGTCAGCGGCGTCATCACTCTGGCGGTTCACCTGCGTTCCCGCCGAAAAAGGCAGGTGGAGCTCTCTCCTAGACTGCCCCGGCCCGCCCGGGGAACCGTAACCACATAAGCGCGCTCTGTTCACGCCCCGGCGGGGAATCTCTCCCGCCGGGACGTTTTTTTTGCTTGTGCCGGGGGCGGAGGTGTTTTATAATGGCAGCAGAAGAAACGGAGGAGGCTGGGAGTATGCACTATCTTGGCATTGATCTGGGCGGCACCAACGTGGCGGCCGCCGTTGTGGACAGGGAGGGAACCATCCTGGGTAAGGTCAGCCTGCCCACACCCCGGACGGGCGCCGAGGCCGTGGCTGACCAGATGGCCGCCGCCGCCCGGGCTGCGGCGGAAAAGGCCGGGGTGTCGCTGGAGCAGGTGGAGTCGGTGGGCATCGGCTCCCCCGGTACCATCGAGCCGGAGCAGGGGCTGATCAGGTTCTGGTCCAACCTGAATTTTGTGGACGTGCCCCTGGGCGGGCTGATGGAGGCGCGCCTGCACAAGAAAATCTATCTGGAGAACGACGCCAACGCCGCCGCCCTGGGGGAGTATGCCGCCGGGGCGGGCAAGGGCAGCCAGTCCATGGTGGCCATCACCCTGGGCACCGGCGTGGGCGGCGGCGCGGTGCTGAACGGCAAGCTTTACACCGGCTTCAACTACGCCGGTATGGAGGTGGGCCACTTCGTCATTGAGTACGGCGGCCGGCTGTGTACCTGCGGCCGGAAGGGCTGCTTTGAGGCCTACTGCTCCGCCACCGCCCTCATCAAGCGCACCCGGGAGGTGATGGAGGAGCACCCCGACTCCCTGCTGTGGCAGCTGGCTGGGAGCCTGGAGGGGGTCAACGGCCGCACCCCCTTTGACGCCGCCGCCCGGGGAGACGCCGCCGCCGGAAAGGTCATTGACGAGTATGTGAACTATCTGGGCTGCGGGGTGGCCAGTCTGGTGAACATCTTCCAGCCGGAGGTGTTCTGTATCGGCGGTGGGCCCTCCGCCCAGGGGGAGACCCTGATGGCTCCGGTGCGCTACATCCTCAACCGGGAGGACTATGCCCGCAACAGCGTCCACCGCACCCGGCTGGTGCAGGCCGCTCTGGGTAACGACGCCGGTATCATCGGCGCCGCTCTGCTGCCCCTGTTCCGCTGACGCAAAAAGGACCCGCCTTTTGGCGGGTCCTTTTTGCGCTAATCCACCGGTACGTAGCCCTCGCAGGGGTCGGGCTCGGCCTCCCCGCCGTCCTCTCCCGGCAGGGGGAGGAGCAGCAGGGACAGCCCGAACAGGGCCCCCGCCAGGGCCGCCCCCGCCTCCAGCTTGTGCTCCTCCAGCCAGGGGCGGTAGGGCTCCAGGGCGGACAGCCTGCCCGCCGCCCCCAGCAGGGCCGCCGACGCCCCGGCGCACAGCAGCAACCGGGTAACGGTCTTTTTCTGCTCCGGTTTCCATTCCATAGGCGAACCTCCTTTGTACCCATGTATAGCGGGGGACAGGGCCGGGCAGACCGGAGACCCCCGCAAAAATCGAAAGAAACTTGTTAAAATACGAAAAAATTGTGAGGAAACCGTTAAGATTTTCCTGCCGCCCTTGTCCAGAAGCGGCAAATCCAGTATAATGCCTGTAAAAGACCACGAAAAGGCAGAGGCGGAAGCATGGCAAAGAAACAACTGCGCCGGACAGAACCGGCTCAACCGGCCCAGCGCACCCGGCGGGAGGTCCCCCAGGTGACGGCGGACCCGGAACAGGGACTGAACCTCTCCCAGGTGAAGGAGCGGCAGCACCACGGCTGGGCCAACGACCCGGTGGAATCCCCCACCAAGACGGTGGGGCAGATTGTGCGGGAAAACTGCTGCACCTTCTTTAACTTTATTTTTATCGTGCTGGCCGCCCTGCTCATTGCGGTGGGGTCCCTTGATGACCTGCTGTTTCTGCTCATTGCCCTGGCCAATACCGGCATCGGCATCATCCAGCAGCTGCGCTCCAAGCAGACAGTGGACAAGCTGAACCTGCTGTCCGCGCCCCGGGCCAACGTGGTGCGGGAGGGGAGCGTGGTGTCGGTGCCCGCGGCCCAGCTGGTACGGGACGACGTGGCGGAGCTCTCCTCCGGGGAGCAGATCCCCGCCGACGCCACCGTCCTCTCCGGCCAGGTACAGGTCAACGAGGCCCTCATCACCGGCGAGGCCGACGCCATTGTGAAAAATCCCGGAGACCAGCTGCTCTCCGGCTCCTTCGTGGTGGCCGGGCGGTGCCGGGCCCGGCTGGACCGGGTGGGGGCGGATTCCTACGCCGCCAAACTCACCCTGGAAGCCAAAAAGGACGTCACCGTGGGCAAGAGCGAGATGATGTCCTCCCTGGACAAGCTCATCCGCATTATCGGTATTCTGCTGGTGCCCATCGGGGTGGCCCTCTTTGTCAAGGAGTACTTTTTCCTGGAGCGCACCGCCCAGGAGGCGGTGGTGTCCATGGTGGCCGCCCTTATCGGCATGATTCCCGAAGGACTCTACCTGCTGACCAGCGTGGCCCTGGCGGTGAGCATGATCCGCCTGGCCCAGGGCAAGGTGCTGGCCCAGGACATGAACTGCATTGAGACCCTGGCCCGGGTGGACGTGCTGTGCGTGGACAAGACGGGCACCATCACCGAGCCCCACATGGAGGTGGGGGAGGTGGTGTACCTGGACCCGGAGAAGTACGCCGAGACGGTGGTCACCGAGACCCTCAACGCCTTCTACAAGGTGATGGAGGCGGACAACGACACCGGCCGGGCCATGCAGAAGAAGTTCCACGGCGCCTCCACCTGGCACGCCGCCCAGACCATCCCCTTCACCTCGGCGGCCAAGTGGAGCGCCGCCGTGTTCCCCGGCCACGGTTCCTTCGTGGTGGGGGCCCCCGAGTTCATCATGGGCCAGCGGTACGCCGACCTGAAGGAGCAGGTGGATCCCTGGTCCGCCAAGGGCTACCGGGTGCTGCTGGTGGCGGAGTACGACGGGGTGCCCGACCAGCAGCGGGGGCTTGATCCCCGGCGGGTGTCCCCCATGGCCCTGGCCATGCTGGCCAACCGGGTGCGCCCGGCGGCCCCCAAGACCTTCCGCTACTTTGCCGAGCAGGGGGTGGCGGTAAAGGTGATCTCGGGGGATAACCCGGTGACGGTGGCCGAGGTGGCCCGTCAGGCGGGCATCGAGGGGGCGGACAAGTATGTGGACGCCGCCACCCTCCGCAGCGACAGCGACATCGAGCGGGCGGCGCGGCACTACACCGTGTTCGGCCGGGTGACCCCCAACCAGAAGCGCAAGCTGGTGCGGGCCCTGCAGAATCAGGGGCACACCGTGGCCATGACCGGCGACGGGGTCAACGACGTACTGGCCCTGAAGGACGCCGACTGCGGCATTGCCATGGCCTCCGGCGCAGACGCCGCCTGCCACGCCGCCCAGCTGGTGCTCCTCAACTCCGACTTCTCCGCCATGCCCAAGGTGGTAGCCGAGGGGCGGCGGGTGATCAACAACATCCAGCGGGCCGCCGCCCTCTATCTGGTCAAAAATATCTTCTCCTTCTGTCTGGCGATCATCTCCCTGTTTGCCACGGTGCCCTACCCGGTGACTCCGCTGCAGCTCTCCCTGCTCAGCGCGGTGACCATCGGCGTGCCCTCCTTCTTCCTGGCCCTGGAGCCCAACCACAGCCTGGTGAAGGGGAACTTCCTGGCCAACGTGTTCCGCTCTGCCCTGCCCGGCGGGCTGGCCGACCTGATCGTGGTGCTGGGGGCGGAGGCCTTCTACCTGGCCTTCGGCTTTACCACCGACGAGCTGTCCACCATCTCCGCCATCCTGCTCATCGTCATGGGTATTCTGGTGCTCTATCAGGTGTGCAAGCCCTTCGACTGGAAGCGGCGGGTGCTGTGGGGAGCCATGGCGGGCTCCTCGGCGGTGACGATCCTGTTCTTCGGCCAGAATTTCGGACTCAGCCCCCTGGAACTGCAGCCCTTCCTGGTGCTGCTGGTGTTCCTGGGCCTGTCCTACTCGGTATTCAAGCTGATGCTCAACCTCTTTGAGCTGGGCAGCGCCCTGCTCAAGCGGGGCGAAAGCCTGCGGGGAAGGAGGCGGAAGGCATGACCCTGCGGCCCTACCGTCCGGAGGACTGCCCCGCCCTGGCGGAGCTGTTTTATCACACTGTCCACACCGTCTGCGCCCGGGATTACACCCAGCCCCAGCTGGACGCCTGGGCGGTTGGCCGGGTGGATCTGGCGGCCTGGAATGCCTCCTTCCTGGAGCACACCACTCTGGTGGCGGTGGAGGGCGAGACCATTGTGGGCTTTGCCGACCTGGCGGCGGACGGCTACCTGGACCGGCTGTACGTCCACAGGGACTGGCAGCGACGGGGGGTGGCCTCCGCCCTGTGCGACGCCCTGCCCGGGGCCAGGGTGACCCACGCCTCCCTCACCGCCCGGCCTTTTTTTGAGCGGAGAGGCTGGCATGTGGTGCAGGAGCAGCAGGTGGAACGCCATGGCGTGCTGCTGACCAATTTTGTCATGGAGTGCTGAAAAAGTGCCGTGGAATGGGTTCCACGGCACTTTTTGCCCAGCTCTACCGCTGGTCGGTTGCCAAGAATGACCCGGCGGCGTTACCATGGCGGCAGGAAGGAGGCCGGTACGATGTATGAGATTGACCGGGAGGCCTTCGGGGCCTTCCTGGCGGGGCTGCGGAAGGAGAAGGGCCTGACCCAGAAGGAGCTGGCCCGGCAGCTCTATGTGTCCGATAAGGCGGTGAGCAAGTGGGAGCGGGGACTGAGCCTGCCCGACATCTCCCTGCTCACCCCCCTGGCGGAGATTCTGGGGGTGACGGTGACCGAGCTGCTCCGGGGGGAACGGCTGGAGGAGCGGACCCTGCCGGTGGAGCAGGTGGAGGAGCTGGTGACCGGCTCCCTGGAGCTGTCCGGCGCTCAGCGAAAGCAGAAGCGGCAGAACCGGAAACGGCGGGGGCTGCTGTTGGCCCTGTCCGCAGGCCTGACGCTGGTGGAGCTGCTGGCCCTGCGGTGGGCTGGCTTCTCCTGGCCGGTGCTGTGGGATGAGCTTGGGGTGGTGGAGGGGCTGTGCCTGGGTTTTGGCGCCTGGGTCTGCCTGCTGGCCCCCGATGTGCTGCCCGCCTACTACGATCAGAACCACATCAGCTCCTTCAGCAGCGGCCCTGTCCGGCTGAATCTGGCCGGCATCCGCATCAGCAACCGGAACTGGCCCCATCTGATGGGGGCGGCCCGGTGGTGGCTGCTGGTGACGCCGGTGGTGTTCCCACTGGTCTACCTGGCCATCCAGTGCTTCGTCCCCTGGCTGTGGACGGCGGGGCGGCTGTGGCTGACGCTGGCGGCCGCTCTGGGGCTGTTTGTGCCCATGATGATCGCCGGGAAACGGTATGAATAGGCGTGCCAAAAAGGGAAAATTTTGTCCAACTTGTGTGAAAAAAAGAGAATCCATCTGATTTGCCTTTACTTTTTATCAGCAGGTTGCTATAATGACCAAGTAACAACTGAAAGCACTTGCAGCCGCGGAGAACCGCATCAGGGGAAGCCGGTGAGAATCCGGCGCAGTCTTACCTCTACTGTAAGCGTGGACGAAGGCGCACGAGCCATTGGCCCCCCAAGGGCTGAGAAGGCGCGCCGGAGAAGGAAGCGCAAGCCAGGAGACCCACTGCAATGTCGTTTGCGTAACTCTGAGGTGGAGAGTGCGGCAGGACACAGGCACAATGGCCCTCCCTCACAATGGGAGGGCTTTCTTTTTGGTAAGGAGGGCGGTATGGCGAAACTGGAGGTCTACCTCCCGGTGGGGAGAGAGCGGCTGCGCTGCGGCTATACCACCGGCACCTGCGCGGCGGCGGCGGCCGCCGGAGCGGCCCGGCGGCTGCTCACCGGCGAGAGCCTGCCCGCCGTGCGGGTGGATACCCCCGCCGGCATCACTGTGGAGGCCGAGCTGCTGGAACACGCCGCCGGATTGAACTGGGCCGCCTGCGCCGTCCGCAAGGACGGGGGCGACGACCCGGACGTGACCGACGGGACGCTGATCTGCGCCAGAGTGGAGCGGTCGGACGCCCCCGGGGTTACCATCGACGGCGGCGCGGGCGTGGGCCGGGTGACCCGGCCCGGCCTGGACCAGCCGGTGGGGGCGGCCGCCATCAATTCCACCCCCCGGCGGATGATCACGGCCATGGTGGAGGCCGTCATGGCGGCGGCGGGCTATACCGGCGGGCTGGCGGTGACCATCTCGGCGCCCCAGGGGGAGGCGCTGGCCGGGCGCACCTTCAACCCCCGGCTGGGCATTGAGGGGGGTATCTCCATCCTGGGCACCAGCGGCATCGTCCGGCCCATGAGCGAGGCCGCCCTGATCGACTCGCTGTACCTGGAGCAGGATATGGCCAAAGCCGCCGGGGTGAAGGATCTGCTGATGACCCCCGGCAACTACGGGGACGCCTTTGCCCGGCAGACGCTGGGCCTGGACCTGACCCACCGCTGCACCTGCAGCAACTACCTGGGGACGGCCATCGACCACGCCGCCGGGCTGGGCTTTGCCTCCCTGCTGTTGGTGGGCCACCTGGGTAAGCTGATCAAGGCGGCGGCGGGGAGCATGAACACCCATTCCCGGGTGGCCGACGGACGGCGGGAGACCCTCACCGCCCACGCCGCCCTGGCGGGGGGAGGGCCGGAGCTGCTCCGGGCCCTGTTTGACAGCCCCACCACCGACGCGGGCGTGACCCTGCTGCAGGAGGCGGGGCTGCTGGAGCCGGTGATGGCCTCCATCGCCCATGCTCTGGAGGAGCAGCTGAAGTGCCGGGCGGGGCCGGAGCTGGAGATTGAGGCGGTCTTTTTCTCCAATCAATATGGTATTTTGGGAAAAACATCGGGGGCGGACCGGCTGCTGGTCCTCCACCGGGTATAGGAGGAGCTTATGGTACATTTTATCGGCGCGGGCCCCGGCGGGGCCGACCTGATTACCGTCCGGGGGGCCAAGCTGCTGGGGGAGGCCGACGTGATCATCTATGCCGGGTCCCTGGTGAACCCCGCCCTGCTGGACTATAAAAAAGAGGGCTGTCAGGTGTACGACAGCGCCAAAATGACCCTGGAAGAGGTCATTGAAGTGATGAAGGCCACCGAGGACAAGGGCGGCACCACCGCCCGGCTCCACACCGGCGACCCCTCCCTCTACGGCGCCCACCGGGAGCAGATGGACGAGCTGGACAAGCTGGGGATTTCCTACGACGTGACCCCCGGCGTGTCCTCCTTCTCCGGAGCCGCCGCCGCCCTCTGCGCGGAGTATACCCTGCCCGACGTATCACAATCTGTTATCATTACCCGCATGGCGGGCCGTACCCCGGTGCCCGAGGGGGAGCAGCTGCGCAAAATGGCCTCCCACGGCTGCACCATGGTGCTGTTTTTGTCCACCGGCCTGCTGGAGGATGTGGAAAAGGAGCTGGCGGCGGGGGGCTACGCCCCTGACACCCCGGCGGCCATCGTGTATAAAGCCACCTGGCCGGAGGAGAAGGTGTACCGCTGCACCGTGTCCACCCTGGCCCGGACCGCCCGGGAGAACCACGTGACCAAGACGGCGCTGATTACGATAGGTAATTTCCTGGGAGAAAAATACGAGCGGTCCAAACTCTATGACCCCGCCTTCACCCATGAATTCCGGGAGGCCAGCCGGTGACAGCGGCGGTGATCGCCTTCACCCGCCGGGGGGCGGAGCTGGGGCGAACGCTGGCGGACAGCCTGGGGGCGTCCCTCCATGTGCCCGCCCGGTTTGCCCCTGAGGTGGGGGCGGAGGCCTACGACAGCCTGGAGGGCTGGACGGAGAAGATGTGGAGGGGCAGGGAGGCCCTGATTTTTGTGGGGGCCTGCGGCATTGCCGTCCGGGCCATCGCCCCCCATGTGAAAGACAAGTTTACCGACCCCGCCGTGGTGAGCGTGGACGAGGCGGGGCGGTTCGTGATTCCCCTGCTCTCCGGCCACGTGGGGGGCGCCAATGAGCTGGCCCTGAAGGTGGCTGCCCTTTCCGGCGGCCAGGCCGCCCTCTCCACCGCCACCGACGTCAACGGCCTGTTCGCCGTGGACGTGTGGGCCAGGGAGCGGGATATGGTCCTTACAGACCGGGCCCTGGCCAAGGCGGTGTCCGCCGCCCTGCTGGAGGGCAAGCCGGTGGGCTTTGCCAGTGAATTTGGCCACCCCTGCCCGGCGGGGCTTACCGAAGGCCCGGCGGAGCTGGGGGTGTGGGTCACCTGGGAGACCGGGACGGGCCCCTTTGCCCGCACTTTGCGGCTGGCCCCCAGAGGGCTGATTTTGGGGATCGGCTGCCGGAGAGGAACGCCGGCGGCGGCGATTCAGGCGGCGGTGGAGGCCGCCCTGGCGGGATATGAGCCCCGAGCGGTCTGCCAGGCAGCCACCATCGACCTGAAGCAGGACGAGCCCGGGCTGCTGGATTTCTGCGCCGCCCATGGCCTGCCCCTGGCGGTTTACCCGGCGGCGGAGCTGGCGGCGGTGGAGGGGGAGTTCACCCCCTCCGACTTTGTAAAAGGGATCACCGGAGTGGACAACGTGTGCGAACGGGCGGCAGTCCGGGCGGGCGGGACCATTCTGGTGCCCAAACAGGCAAAAAACGACGTCACCGTGGCGGTGGCGGGAAGGAATATGCTATGAAAGTAACTGTCATCGGACTGGGCCCCGGCGGCGGGGCCGACCTCACCGGCCGGGCCAGAGCTGCCCTGGAGGAGTGCGAGCTGATCGTGGGCTATACCGCCTATATCGACTTGGTAAAGGACGATTTTCCGGAGAAAGAGGTGCTGTCTACCGGGATGCGCCGGGAGGTGGACCGCTGCCGGGCGGCGGTGGAGGCCGCGCTGACCGGAAAGGACGTGGCGGTGGTGTGCTCCGGAGACTCCGGGGTGTACGGCATGGCGGGGCTCATCTACGAGGTGGCCCAGGAGTACGACCCCATTGAAATTGAAGTGGTGCCCGGCATCACCGCAGCCTGCGGCGGGGCCGCCGTGCTGGGGGCCCCTCTGACCCACGATTTCGCGGTGATTTCCCTGTCCGACCTGCTTACCCCCTGGGAGAAGATCGAAAAGCGGCTCACCGCCGCCGCCCAGGCGGATTTCGTCATCTGCCTCTACAACCCCTCCAGCCGGAACCGGCCCGACTATCTCCAGCGGGCCTGCGACATCCTGCTGCGGGAGAAGGACCCGGCTACCGTGTGCGGCACCGTCCGCAACATCGGCCGGGCGGGGGAGGAAGGACAGCTCCTCACCCTGGGCCAGCTGCGGGACACCCAGGTGGACATGTTTACCACCGTGTTTGTGGGCAACAGCCAGACCAAGGTGCTGGGCGGCAAGATGGTTACCCCCCGGGGCTATCTCCAGCGGGGGGAGTAAAATGGAAGTGTTGCTCTTCGGCGGCACCGGGGAGGGCAGAGAGCTGGCCCAGTGGCTGCTGACCCAGCAGATCCCCGCCCTGGTGTGCGTGGCCACCGAGTACGGCGAGACCCTGCTCCCGGCGGGGATCGAGGCCCACGTGGGGCGGCTGGACGAGGCGGGGATGGCGGCCCTGATGGCCTCCCGGCCCTTCACCCATGTGGTGGACGCCACCCACCCCTACGCCGTGGAGGTCACCGCCAACATCCAGGCGGCGGCGGCGGCCGTGGGCCTGCCCTGCCTCCGGCTGGTGCGGCACTCCGACGGGGAGGACCTGTGCCACAAGGCGGGGGACATGGCGGCGGCGGCGTACATGCTGGAGCGGCTGCCGGGCAACGTGCTGCTCACCACCGGCAGCAAGGAACTGGATGTGTTTGCCAAGCCCGGCCTGGTGGAGCGGTGTTACCCCCGGGTGCTCCCCATGATGAACTCGCTGAGCCGCTGCCTGGAGCTGGGCTTTCCGCCCAAAAACATTATCTGTATGCAGGGCCCCTTCTCCAAGGAGCTGAATGTGGCCCTGTTGAAGCAATATGACATCAAAACCCTGGTGACCAAGGACACCGGCGGCTACGGCGGGTTCCGGGAAAAGGCGGAGGCCGCCCGGGAGGCTGGAGCGGCCCTGCTGGTGGTGGAGCGGCCCAGGGATGAAACCGGCGATACCCTGGAGGAGATCCAGGCGCGCCTGAGGGAGGGACGGGTATGAAAGTCTATCTCATCGGAGTGGGTATGGGCAACCCAGACACCATGACGGCGGAGGCCCTGGAGGCTGTCAGAGCCTGCCCCGTGCTGGTGGGGGCTCCCCGGCTGCTGGAGCGCTGGGCTCAGGACCACGACTGCGTGCCCCTCATCGCCGGGGCCGATATCGCGGAGTATATCGGCAAACAGCAGGAGGGCCCCATCGGGGTGCTCCTGTCCGGAGACACCGGCTTTTACAGCGGGGCCAAGCGGCTGTGGGCCCTGCTGGAGGACCATGAGGTGGTCACCCTCCCCGGTATCTCCTCTTTGAGCTACTTCTGCGCCAAACTCCACACTGACTGGCAGGACGTGAAAATCGTCAGCGCCCACGGCCGCAGCCACAACGTGGTGGGGGAGATCCAGCGCAACGGGCGTACCTTCGCCCTTACCGGGGGCAGTACGAAAGCCCAGGACATCTGCCGGGAGCTGACCGGCCGGGGGCTGGGGGACGTGACGGTTTCGGTGGGAGAGCGGCTGAGCTACCCCGACGAGCGAGTGGTCACCGGCACCGCCGCCGAGCTGGCGGAGGAAACCTTTGCCGACCTGTCCGTGCTGCTGGCGGTCAACCCCCGGCCGGTGACCCGGCCCTGGAACGGCTCCGGCCTGCCGGACGACGCCTTCCTGCGGGGGAACGTGCCCATGACCAAGGAGGAGGTGCGGGCCCTGGCCCTGTCCAAGCTGCGGCTGGCCGAGCGCCATGTGGTGTGGGACGTGGGGGCGGGCACCGGCTCGGTGTCGGTGGAGTGCGCCCTCTCCTGCCCTGCCGGGCGGGTGTTCGCCGTGGAGAAGAAGGAGGAGGCCCTGGCCTTGCTGGAGGAAAACAGGGAGCGGTTCCAGGCCGCCAACCTGTCCATTGTGGGAGGGACTGCGCCGGAGGCCCTCAAGGACCTGCCCGCCCCCGACCGGGTGTTCATCGGCGGCACCTCCGGGGAGCTGGGGGAGATTTTGGACGTGATCTTTGACAAAAACCCCGCCGCCCGGGTGGTGTGTACCGCCGTCACCCTGGAGACGGTGGCTGAGGCGGCAAGGCTGTTCGCCCACCTGGAGGGGGCCGACATGGTGCAGGTGTCCGCCACCCGCACCCGCTCCGCCGGGCGGTATCATCTGATGGACGCCCAAAATCCGGTGTGGATTTTCTCCGGGGAGGGGCGGGCATGAGCGCCCCCCGGCTGCTGCTGTGCGCCAGCGCCAGCGGAGGGGGCAAGACCACCGTCACCTGCGCCGTCCTCCAGGCACTGATGGACCGGGGGGTAAACCCCGTGGCCTTCAAGTGCGGCCCGGACTACATCGATCCCATGTTTCACAGCGAGATCATCGGGGCCAAGAGCCGCAACCTGGACCTCTTTTTCCTGGGAGCGGATAAGACCCGGTATCTGTTGGAGCAGAACAGCGCCGGGGCGGGCCTGGCCCTTATCGAGGGGGTTATGGGCTACTATGACGGCATCGCCATGAGCCATGAGGCCAGCGCCTACCACCTGGCCCGGGAGACCGAGACCCCGGCGGTGCTGGTGCTGGACGGCCGGGGCAGCGCCCTGACCATCGCGGCGGTGGTGAAGGGGATGGCAAATTTCCGGCAAGACAGCGGAATCAAAGGCGTGATCCTCAACCGGGTGTCCCCCATGCTCTACCCCCGGCTGAAGGCGTGCATCGAGGCGGAGACCGGGCTTGCCGTGTACGGCTATCTGCCCAGCCTCCCCGACTGCGCCCTGGAGAGCCGCCACCTGGGACTGGTCACCGCCGGAGAGGTGGCCAATCTGAAGGAAAAGCTCCACAAACTGGCGGCCCAGGCGGGAAAGAGCCTGGACCTGGACGGCCTGCTGGCCCTGGCGTCCTCCGCCCCGGCGCTGGATCCCGAGCCCGTGGAACTGCCGGAGCCGGTGGAGGGGGCGCCGGTGATCGCGGTGGCCCGTGACAAGGCCTTCTGCTTCTACTACGCCGATGGCCTGGAGCTGCTGGAGCAGATGGGGGCAAGGCTGGTGGAGTTCTCCCCCCTGGCGGACAAGGCGCTCCCTGAGGGGACCTGCGGCCTCTATCTGGGGGGCGGCTATCCGGAGGAGTTTGCCAGGGAACTGGCGGACAACCACAGCCTGCTCCGGGAGATTCACGACAAGATTCTCCACGGTCTGCCCACGGTGGCCGAGTGCGGTGGGTTTCTCTACCTCCACCGCCACCTGGGCGACGCCGACGGCCGGTACGACTGGCACATGGCGGGGGCCTTTTCCGGGGACGCCCACAACACCGGCAAGCTGGGCCGGTTCGGCTACGTGACCCTGACGGCCCAAAAAGACGGCCTGCTGTGCCGGGCGGGGGAGTCCTTCCCCGCCCATGAGTTCCACTACTGGGACAGCACCACCCCCGGCACGGATTTCCACGCTCAGAAGCCCCAGAGCGACCGGGGATGGGACTGCGCGTTCCACACCCCCACCCTGTACGCCGGGTTTCCCCACTTCCATTTCTGGGCCAGACCGGAGCTGGCCCGTAATTTCGCGGCGGCGGCCCGCCGCTATATGCAGGAGGCATTGCTATGACGCTGGCAGAAGTGATCCATTCCATCACCCCCGCCGACCAGAGGGCGGCGGCGGCGGCCAAGGCCCGCTGGGACGCAATCGCCAAGCCCCTGGACAGCCTGGGAGCGCTGGAGACCGCTGTGATCCGTATGGCCGCCATGACGGGCAGCCCCAACGTGGATATCTCAAAGCGGGCGGTGGTGGTGATGTGCGCCGACAACGGGGTGGTGGCCCAGGGGGTCACCCAGACCGGCCAGGAGGTCACCGCCATCGTGGCCGAGAATATGTCCTCCGGTGACACCAGCGTGTGCGCCATGGCCCGCGCCGCCGGGGCGGAGGTGGTGCCGGTGGATATCGGAACCGCCACTCCTCTGAAGGGGGAGCGGATTTTGCAGAAAAATATCCGCCGGGGCACCGCCGATCTGACCCATGGCCCCGCCATGACCCGGGATGAGGCGGAGCGGGCGGTGCTCACCGGGGTGGAGATTGCCCGCGACCTGTGCGCCAAGGGCGTGAAGCTGCTGGGCACCGGGGAAATGGGCATCGGCAATACCACCACCTCCTCCGCTGTGGCGGCGGTATTCCTGGACAAGGAGCCGGTGGTGATGACCGGCCGGGGAGCCGGACTGTCCAGCGAAGGTTTGGTGCGGAAGATCCACGCCATTGAGACCGGCATTGCGGTGAACAAGCCCGACCCCGCCGACCCTCTGGACGTGGTGAGCAAGGTGGGCGGCCTGGATCTGGCCGGGCTGGCCGGAGTGTTCCTGGGCGGGGCCCTGTGCCGTGTGCCGGTGCTGGTGGATGGGTTCATCTCCTCAGTGGCCGCCCTCATCGCCGCCCGGCTCTGCCCCGCCTGCAAGGATTACATGCTGGGCTCCCACGCCTCCGACGAGCCCGCCAGCAAGCTGGTGCTCTCTGAGCTGGGCCTGGAGCCCTTCCTGTACGCCGGGATGCGGCTGGGAGAGGGCACCGGCGCGGTGGCGGTGATGCCCCTGCTGGACATGGGTCTGGCGGTGTACCGGGAGATGACCACCTTCGAGGCCGCCGACATCGAGGCCTACCAGCCCCTGAGCTGAGGTAGGGCCATGCTGATTCTGGTATCCGGCGGGTCGGGCAGCGGCAAGTCGGAATTTGCCGAGGGTCTGGTGGTGTCCGCCGGCCTGAAGGAGCGGGTCTATCTGGCCACCATGCAGGTGTGGGACCAGGAGAGCGTCCGCCGGGTGGAGCGCCACCGGGCCATGCGGGCGGGAAAGGGCTTTGCCACCCTGGAGTGCCCCACCGGCCTGGACCGGCTGAAGGTACCCGCCGGCTCCGCCGTGCTGCTGGAGGATCTGTCCAATCTGTCCGCCAACGAGTATTTCTCCTCTCAGCGGGACGGCTCCTTTGAACGGGTGCTGGCGGGGATCCAGCGGGCCGCCGCACGGGTGGAACTGCTGGTGGTGGTCACCAACGAGCTCTACTCCGACGGGGTGCGGTACGACCCAGAGACCGCCGCCTATCTGGAGCTGCTGGCCCGGCTGAACCGGGCTATCGCCGCCCGGGCGGACGGGGTATACGAAGTGGTGTGCGGGATTCCCGTGGCCTGGAAGGAAGTTTTTGCGTGAAAAGCCTCATCATTGCCTTTGCCATGTACTCCAAAATCCCCATGCCCAGGGTGGACTGGGAGAAACGGGCCCTGTCCTGGGCCCTGTGCTGGTTTCCTCTGATTGGAGTGGTCATCGGAGCCATCCTGTACGGCTGGATGGCCCTGGCGGAGCTGCTGCACATCGGTCCCGCCCTGTTCGGAGCCGTGGCTCTGCTCCTGCCCATTGCACTCAGCGGCGCCATCCATCTGGACGGGTTCTGCGACACCTGCGACGCCCTCTCCTCCCACCAGAGCAGGGAGCGGAAGCTGGAGATTTTGAAGGACTCCCACACCGGGGCCTTCGCCATCATCTGCTGCGGGCTCTATCTGCTGGTGTTCTTCGCCCTCTGGTGCGAGGTGGAGGCGGCGGAAAGCGCCGCCCTGGTGCTGGCCCTGGGGCCCGCCCTGTCCCGCAGCCTGTCCGGCCTGTTCGCCGTCACCCTGCCCAACGCCCGAGGCACCGGCCTGCTGGCTACCTTTACGGAGCCTATGGACACGGCCAGAGCCAGGGGTGTGCTGGTGATCTGGGTGGTGGTGTGCGCCGCCGGCCTGCTGTGGATCTCCCCTGTTGTTGGGGGGGCCGCCCTGCTGGGGGCGGGGCTGGCCTGCCTGTACTACCGGGTGATGAGCTTTCGCCAGTTCGGCGGCGTCACCGGCGACCTGGCGGGCTTTTTCCTCCAGACCTGCGAGCTGGCCATGGTGCTGGCGGTGGTGATTGTGCAGAAGGTGGTGGCGGTATTATGATCTTGATTATCGGCGGCGCGGCCCAGGGAAAGCTGGACTATGTGCTGCAAAAGACCGGGTATGCCCCGGACCAGGTGGCCCGCACCCCGGAGGAGGCCAAAACGCTGCCCATCTTCGACGGGGTGGAGGCGTGGCCCGACCTGGACGAGGAGGCGTTGCTCTCCGCCAATCCCGATCTCATTCTCATCTGCGACGAGGTGGGCTGCGGCGTGGTACCCATCGACCCGGCCCAGCGGGCCTGGCGGGAGCAGGTGGGGCGGCTGTGCTGCCGCCTGGCCAAGCGGGCGGAGCGGGTGGAGCGCATCTTCTGCGGCCTGCCCATGACCCTGAAAGGAGATTCTCTATCATGGAACTGATCCTCATTCGCCACGGCACCACCCAGGGCAACCTGGAAAAGCGGTTTGTGGGCACCCTGGACGTTCCCCTGGCCCCTCAGGGGGAGGAGCTGGCCCGTAAGGTGGGGCCCACCCTGCCCCGGGTGGAGCATATTTACCGCTCCCCCCTGACCCGCTGCCGCCAGACGGCGGAGCTGCTGTGGCCGGGGGTGGAGGCCACCGTGATCGACGAGCTGCGGGAGAGCGATTTCGGGCCCTTTGAGGGGAAGAACCATGAGGAGCTGAAGGACGACCCCCTGTATCAGGCCTGGATCGGCCAGTCGGGAGACCACCTGAACTTTGCCGCCATGCCGGTGGGAGAGACGGCGGAGCAGGTGGTGGAGCGGGTGTCCATCGGCCTTGCCAAGTTGGCGGAGGACGCCGCCGCCCACGGCTATGAGCGGGTGGGCGTGGTGTCCCACGGCGGGGCCCTCATGGGTCTTTTGAGCAAGTACGGCCGCCCGGTGCGGGAGTACTACGGCTGGATGTGTCCCAACTGCGGCGGCTTCCGCATGGCCCTGAACCCCGACACCCTGGAGCTGACGGTGCTGGAGGAGTATAAGGGATGAGCTGGGGAATCAGTCACCTGCTGGCCCTGCTCATCGGCTTCTGCCTGGATCTGCTGCTGGGGGACCCCCACTGGGCCCCCCATCCGGTGCGGGCCATCGGGGCGTTGATCGCCGGGCTGGAAAAGCTGCTGCGCAGGCTTTTGCCCAAATCCCCGGCGGGGGAGCTGACAGGGGGCGTGGCGCTGGTGCTTTTGACGCTGGCCATCCCCACCGGCCTGACGGTACTGCTGCTGTGGGGATGCAATCTGGTGAGCCCCTGGCTGGCCCTGGCGGTGGAGAGTCTGCTGAGCTATCAGCTGCTGGCCACCAAATCCCTGGCGGCGGAGAGCCGCAAGGTGTACGACGCCCTCAAGACCGGGGATCTGGACCAGGCCCGGTACGCCGTGTCCATGATCGTGGGCCGGGATACCGCATTGCTGGACGAGGCCGGAGTGGCCCGGGCTGCGGTGGAGACGGTGGCGGAGAACGCCTCCGACGGGGTGATCGCCCCCCTCATCTTCCTGGCCATCGGCGGGGCCCCTCTGGGGATGTTCTACAAGGCGGCCAACACCATGGACTCCATGGTGGGCTACAAGAACGACCAATATCTCTACTTTGGCCGGGCGGCGGCCAAGTTTGACGATATCCTGAACCTGATTCCCGCCCGGGTTGCCGGGGTCCTCATGTGTCTGGGCGGGGCGGCGGCGGGCTACGATGGGAAAAACGCCTGGCGTATTTTTATCCGGGACCGGAAGAACCACAAGTCCCCCAACTCCGCCCACACCGAGGCGGCCTGCGCCGGAGCCCTCCAGCTGCGGCTGGCGGGGCCCAACTATTACTTCGGCCAGCTGGTGGACAAGCCTTATATCGGGGACGACCAGCGGCCCATTGAGCCCCTGGACATCCTGCGCTCCGGCCGGATCCTGTACGCCACCGCCTTTTTTGCCCTGCTTGTCTTTTGCGGCGTGCCGCTGCTGATTCTGCTGTTCCCGTAAAGGAGGAACAAACCATGGCTGAATACACCCACGGCGGGGACCTGCTCACCGCCCAGAGCCGGTATGGCGGCGCGGTGCTGGATTTTTCCACCAACCTGAATCCCCTGGGGATGCCCCCCCAGGTAAAGCAGGCCGCCGCCGAAGCCGACGGCGCCGCCTACCCCGACCCCCTGTGCCGCCATCTGCGGCAGGCCATCGCCGCCCACGACGGGGTGGAGGAGGAGCAGGTGATCTGCGGCAACGGGGCCGCCGACCTGATCTTCCGGCTGGCCTTTGCCTTAAAACCCCGAAAGGCCCTGCTCACCGCCCCCACCTTTTCCGAGTATGAGGGGGCCCTGACCTGCGTAGGCTGTCAGGTGGAGCGGTACGCCCTGGACATTGACCGGGACTTTGACCTGGACGAGGGATTTCTGAAAGCCATCGTCCCCGGGGTGGAGCTGGTGTTTCTGTGTACCCCCAACAACCCCACCGGGCGGCTCATTGACCCTGAGCTGCTGGCGGAGGCCGCCCGGCGGTGCCGGGACGTGGGGGCCCGGCTGGTGGTGGACGAGTGCTTTCTCCCCCTGGCTGGGGGCGGGGCGGGTCTGGCCCCCCGCCTGACGGAGTTTCCCCACCTGTTCTTGCTGCGGGCCTTCACCAAGAGCTACGCCATGGCTGGGCTGCGGCTGGGCTACGGCCTGTCGGCGGACCTGGAGCTGCTGGAGACCCTGGGCCGGTTTGCCCAGCCCTGGAGCGTGTCCGCCCCCGCCCAGGCGGCGGGGACCGCCGCCTTCGCCCTCTGCCCCCAGTGGCCGGAACAGGCCCGGGCCCTGGTGGAGCGGGAGCGGCCCGTTCTGGCGGCGGGGCTGGAAGGGCTGGGGTGCCGGGTGGTACCTTCCCAGGCCAACTATCTGCTGTTCCAGGCGGAACATATCACAGATTTAAAAGAAAAACTGCTCCAACGGGGCGTTTTGATCCGCTCCTGCGCCAACTACCACAACCTGGGCCCCGACTGGTACCGGGTGTGCGTCAAGGGCGGGGAAGAAAACCGGCGGCTGCTGGCCGCCCTGAAAGAGGTGCTGTAATGGCAAAGGCAATCATGCTCCAGGGCACCGCCTCCAACGCGGGCAAGTCCCTGCTCGCGGCGGGCCTGTGCCGCATCTTCAGGCAGGACGGCTACAAGGTGGCCCCCTTCAAGTCCCAGAATATGGCCCTCAACTCCGCCATCACCCCCGACGGGCTGGAGATGGGACGGGCCCAGGTGGTGCAGGCCGAGGCCGCCGGGGTGGCCCCCGACGCCCGGATGAATCCCATTCTGCTCAAGCCCACCAGCAACGTGGGCTCCCAGGTGATCGTCAACGGCGTGCCCCGGGGCACCATGCCGGCGGGGGAGTATTTCCACTACCGCAAGAGCCTGATTCCCGAGGTGATGGCCGCCTACGAATCCCTGGCGGCGGAGTACGACATCATTGTTATCGAGGGGGCGGGCAGCCCGGCGGAGATCAACCTGAAGCAGGATGATATTGTCAACATGGGCATGGCCAAGCGGGCGAAGGCCCCGGTGTTGCTGTGCGGGGACATCGACCGGGGGGGTGTGTTCGCCTCCCTCTACGGCACGGTGAAGCTGCTGGAGAGCGACGAGCAGGAGCTGATCAAGGGCCTTATTATCAACAAATTCCGGGGCGATGTGGAAATTCTCCGCCCCGGCCTGGGTCAGCTGGAACAGCTCACCGGCAAGCCGGTGCTGGGAGTGGTGCCCATGCTGGACGTGGATGTGGACGACGAGGACTCCCTCTCCAGCCGCCTGTCGGGCAGCGGCAAGGTGGGCCTGGTGGATATCGCCGTCATCCGCCTGCCCCGTCTGTCCAACTTTACCGACTTTAACCCCCTGGAGCGGATGGAGGAGGTCACCCTCCGGTACGTGGGCAGCGTGAAGGAGCTGGGTAATCCCGACCTCATTCTGCTGCCCGGCACCAAGAACACCATGGACGACCTGCGCTGGCTGCGGCAGAGCGGCCTGGAGGGGGCCATTCTCAAGCACGCCGCTAAAGGCGGGGCGGTGGTGGGCATCTGCGGCGGCTACCAGATGCTGGGCCAGAGCGTCTCCGACCCCGACGGGGTGGAGAGCGGAGGCACCCTAAAGGGCCTGGGCCTGCTGCCCGCCCACACCGTGTTCCAGGGGGAAAAGACCCGCACCCGGGTGACCGGCGCCTTCCGGGCCCCCACGGGGCTGTTTGCGGACATGGGGGGCGTGCCCTTTGAGGGGTACGAGATCCATATGGGCCGCACAGCCAGCGATGCCGAAGCGCTGGTGGCCTTCACCACCCAGACCGGGGAGAGACATACCGACGGCCTCACCGCCGGAAACGTGTGGGGCTGCTACGTCCACGGCATCTTTGACAAGGCCGAGTGCGCCGCCGCTCTGGTAAACTGCCTGCTGAAGGCTAAGGGCCTGGACCGGCAGGCGGCCAGCGTGGACTGGCAGGCCTACGCCCAGCTCCAGTACGACAAGCTGGCGGACGGGCTGCGCTCCAGCCTGGATATGGAACAGATTTACCGGATTTTGAACGGGGAGATATAACATGAAAAAGATCCAATTACAGCGGGTGGCCCCCGCCGACATTGAGGAGCGGAGCATGGAGATCATCGGCCAGGAGCTGGGGGAGCGGGTATTTCCCGCCGACCAGCTGCCGGTGATCAAGCGGGTCATCCACACCAGCGCCGACTTTGATTACGCCGACAACCTGGTGTTTTCCGCCGGCGCGGTGGAAAAAGGCATCGCCGCCATCAAGGGTGGCTGCACCATCGTTACCGACACCCAAATGGCCTTTTCCGGGGTGAACAAGCGGGTGCTGGAGAAGTTCGGCGGGAAAGCGGTGTGCTTTATGTCCGACCCAGACGTGGCGGCCGAGGCCAAGGCGCGGGGGGAGACCCGGGCCACCGTGTCCATGGAGCGGGCGGCGGCGCTGGAGGGCCCCGTGATCCTGGCCGTGGGCAACGCCCCCACCGCCCTGGTGCGGGCCTGCCAGCTGATGGACGAGGGCAAATTCCGCCCCGCCCTGGTGATCGGGGTGCCGGTGGGCTTTGTCAACGTGGTGGAGAGCAAGGAGCTGCTGCTCACTATGGATGTGCCCCGCATCGTGGCCCGGGGCCGCAAGGGGGGCAGCAACGTGGCCGCCGCCATCTGCAACGCCCTGCTGTATCAGGCCAGCAACAACGCCAGGGAATGAACACAGGAGGAACTACCATGGAAGGAAAAGCTCTGCTGGCGGTGTCCTTCGGCACCACCCATGAAGACACGTTAGAGAAAAATATCGCCGCCATTGAGCGGGATCTGGCCGCCGCCTTCCCGGAGCGTACCCTCCGCCGGGCCTTTACCAGCGGTATGGTCCTCCGGCGGTGGAAGAAAGAGCGGGGGGTGGAGATTGACGACGTGCCCGCCGCCCTGGAGCGGCTGGCGGGGGAGGGGTATACCGACCTTCTGCTCCAGCCCACCCACGTGGTGAACGGGGAGGAGTACCACAAGATGCTCCAGCAGGCGGAGCTGTTTCGGGACCGGTTTGACCGTCTGGTAGTAGGGGCGCCCCTGCTGACTGCGGCGGAGGACTATCTGGACCTGGGCCGCGTCCTGATGGAGGTGCTGCCGCCCAAAGCCGAGGAGCGGGCGGTGCTCTACATGGGCCACGGCTCGGAGCACCAGGCCAATTCCGCCTACGCCCTGATGGAATACGCCTTCCACGACCTAGGGCGGAGCGACGTGATCGTGGGCACGGTGGAGGGCTATCCCGACTTTGAGGCCGCCCTGCGGAGACTGAAGGAGTGCCCGGCGGTCAAAGAAGTGGAGCTGCGCCCCCTGATGACGGTGGCGGGAGACCACGCCAAGAACGATCTGGCCGGCGAGGAGGAGGACTCCTGGAAAAACATCCTGGAGGGGATGGGCTACCGGGTCAGCTGCGTTCTCACCGGCCTGGGGGAGTATCCCCAGGTGCGGGCCCTGTTCGTGGAGCACGCCAGAAAGACCCAGGCGTAAGCCTGTTTGGAATAGAGCGAGGGCCGGGAAGAGGGAAGTCGGGTGGAAGTCCCGCGCAGTCCCGCTGCCGTAAGAGAAGAGCCGCCACGCACCATGTCACTGGGGAACCCCGGGAAGACGCGGGGCGGCAGAGAGGCTCGAGCCGGAAAACCTGCCCGGTCCGGCAATCCAACCACCTACGAGCGATAGGAAAGGATGAGACAATCATGAGACAATCCAAGCTGAACCAAATCCTGCTGACGGTCGGGATGCTGGCGGCGCTGGCGGGGGTATTCGCCGTCAACGCCGGAGCCATGCACATCGCCGAGGGCTATCTGCCGGTGAACTGGTGCCTGCTGTGGGGGGCGGTGTGCATCCCCTTTGTGGTGGCGGGCTTCTTCTCCATCAAGAAGCGCATCGACCAGGCGCCCAGGGCCAAGATCCTGCTGGCCATGTGCGGGGCCTTCGCCTTCGTGCTCTCCGCCCTGAAAATCCCCTCCTTCAGCGGTTCCTGTTCCCACCCCACCGGCGTGGGCCTGGGAGCCATCCTGTTCGGGCCCCTCACCATGACGGTGCTGGGCCTCATTGTGCTGCTGTTCCAGGCCCTGCTGCTGGCCCACGGCGGAATCACCACCCTGGGGGCCAACACCTTCTCCATGGCGGTGGCCGGGCCCATTCTGTCCTGGGCGATCTACAAGCTGCTGCGGAAGGTGAACGCCCCCGCCTCGGTGGCGGTGTTTGCCGCCGCCGCCCTGGGCGACCTGTTCACCTATGTGGTCACCTCCCTCCAGTTGGGCATCGTCAACGGCGGCACGGTGAAATTCCTCACCATCTTCGCCGTCACCCAGGTGCCCCTGGCCATCGCCGAGGGGCTGCTCACCGTGGTGATCTTCAACGTGCTGGAGAAGTACAGCCGCGCCCAGCTCCAGGAGCTGCGGGTGCTGTGAGGAGGGAACGGATATGAAAGTCTGGCAGAAAAACCTGATTTTGATTCTCCTGGTCATCGTTATCGCCGCCGTCCCCCTGTGGCTGCTGCCCAACGCCGAGTTCGGCGGGGCGGACGGCGCGGCCGAGGAGGCCATTATCGAACTCAATCCCGACTATGAGCCCTGGTTCGAGCCCATTCTGGAGCCCGCCAGCGGTGAGGTGGAGTCCCTGCTCTTTGCCCTCCAGGCCGCCATCGGGGCGGGGGTCGTGGGCTTCGTGCTGGGCCGGTTGACCAAATCCGATAAAAACAAAGGAGCGAACTGACCATGGGTACCGACCGCTACGCCTACCAGTCCCGGCTGCGCCGGGTGTCCCCCCTGCCCAAGCTGGCGCTGGCGGCGGTGGCCCTGGTGGTGTGCCTGTGCTGCGACAGCGTATGGGTGGGCCTGGTGACGGTGCTGATGATGGGGGTACTCATCACGGCCCTGGGCGGCCTGCCCGTCACGGTCTACCTCCACTTTCTCAAGGTGCCCCTGGCTTTCCTGGTCATCGGGGGAATCACCATTTTAATCCACAGCTACCCGGCGGGGACAGCGGTGGTGGCCGCCCTCCCGGTGGGGGAACGGCTGTGGGGCTTTACCGCCCATGACCTCTATCAGGCGGCCCGGCTGTTCTGCAAGGCCCTGGGGGCGGTGGGGTGCATGTACTTTTTGTCCCTCAATACCCCCATCACCGATCTGACCATGGCCCTGGAGAAGCTCCACGTGCCCCGTCTGCTGGTGGAGCTGATGGAGCTCATCTACCGCTTCATCTTCGTGCTGGCGGAGACGGCGGCCAACATCCGCCTGGCCCAGGAGTCCCGGCTGGGCTACCAGGGGTTCCGCCGGTCGGTGAACTCCCTGGGCACCCTGTCCTCCATGGTGTTCCTCCGGGCCTGGCGGAAGGGACAGAGCATCTATACCGCCCTGGAGTCCCGGGGCTACACCGGCAGCCTCACCACCCTGGCCGGGGACTATACCCCCGGCCTGTGGCTGCTCCCCCTGACGGCGGGGGTGGCGGGAGGCCAGATGCTGGTGTTCTGTTTGGAAAGGATGGCGGTGGGATGAATCCTGCAATCGAGACAAGAGAGCTGTGCTATGCCTATGAGGACGGCACCACCGCTCTGGACCATATCACTCTGTCCGCCCGACGGGGGAGCGTTACCGGTATCCTGGGGGCCAACGGGGCGGGCAAGTCCACCCTGTTTCTCAACCTCAACGGGGTGTTCACCCCCAAGAGCGGCCAGGTGCTGCTGGACGGTCAGCCGGTGAAGTACGACCGGAAGGGGCTGGCCGCCCTGCGGCGGCGGGTGGGTATCGTATTCCAGGATCCGGACGACCAGCTCTTTTCCGCCGATGTGTACCGGGATGTGTCCTTCGGCGGGGTGAACCTGGGCCTGGAGCCGGAGGAGGTCTGCCGCCGGGTGGAGGGGGCCCTGGAGCGCACCGGAACCTCCGCGCTGCGGGACCGGCCCACCCACGCCCTCTCCTACGGCCAGAAAAAGCGGGTGGCCATCGCCGGGGTGCTGGTGATGGAGCCGGAGGTGCTCATCCTGGATGAGCCCACCGCCGGGCTGGACCCCCAGGGCGTCACCGAGATCATGCGCCTGCTGGTCCAGCTGCGGGACAGCCTGGGCATGACCATTCTGATCGCCACCCACGACATGGACATCGTCCCCCTCTACTGCGACTACGCCTACCTGCTGGGAGGCGGCAAGGTGCTGCTGGAGGGAACGCCGGACGACCTGTTTGCAAACCCGGAGGCCCTCCGGGCCAATCATCTGCGCCTGCCCCGCATCGCCCACCTGATGGAGGTACTGCGGCAGGCCGACGGACTGGATACCCACGGCGCCCCCGCCACCATCGGCGCGGCCCGGCGGGAGATTTTACGCCTGCTCAAGGAGGAAGAAAAGGTATGAATCAGGGGAAACTCTACGGGGTGGGAGTGGGTCCCGGCGACCCCGAGCTGCTCACCATCAAGGCCCAGCGGATCATTCGCCAGTCGCCGGTGCTGGCGGTGCCTGACGCCGGCCGGGGGGAAAAGACCGCCCTGGCCATCGCCGGGGAGCTGGCGGAGGGCAAGCAGCTGCTGTACTGCGCCGCCCCCATGATCCGGGACGAGGCCCAGCTGGACGCCGCCTACGAACAGAACGCCGATCTGGTGTGCGCCCAGCTGGACCAGGGGAAGGACGTGGCCTTCCTCACCCTGGGAGACCCCACGGTATACTCCACCTACCTCTACCTCCACCGGAAGGTGGTGGCCAGGGGGTATGAGGCGGAGATCATCCCCGGCGTGCCCTCCTTCTGCGCCGTGGCCGCCCGGCTGGGCATGGCCCTGTGCGAGAAGAGCGAGCGGCTGCTCATCGTCCCCGCCTCCCACAAGGACATGTCCGACTGCATGGACCTGGACGCCAACCTGGTGTTCATGAAGGCGGGCAAGGAGATCGGGGCCCTGAAGGACACCCTGGCCGACCGGGGATTGCTGGACCGGGCCTCCATGGTGGCCAACTGCGGCATGGAGGGTGAGCTGGTCTGCCCCAAATTCGCCGATATGGCCGACGGCAGCGGCTACTTCTCGGTGGTGCTGGTGAAGAAGGGGGAACAGGCGTGAATCTCATCATGGCCGGCCTGGACTGGCACCGGGCCCCCATCGACCTGCGGGAGGCGCTGTCCTTCACCCGCAGCCAGGTGGTGGAGCTGGACCGCAGGCTGTGGAAGGACCCCCGGGTGGAGGGCTGCGCCCTGCTGTCCACCTGCAACCGTACGGAGCTCTACCTGTCCTGCACCGACGGGGCGGAGGTGGACGCCGGGGAGCTGCTGTGCGCCGCCGCCGGGGTGGAGCACGCCCCCTTTGCTCAGGCCTTTACCGCCTGTGAGGGCCGGGAGGCCGCCCGCCGTCTCATGGAGGTGGCGGGGGGGCTCCGCTCCCAGATCTGGGGGGAGGATCAGATCGTCACCCAGGTGAAGGGGGCCATCCAGACCGCCCGGGAGGCGGGGACGGCGGACAGCGTGCTGGAGACCCTGTTCCGCAACGCCGCCGCCGCCGGCAAGGAGATTAAGAGCAAGGTGCGCTTCGTGGGGGTGCCCCGCTCCGCCGCCCAGAGCGGGGTGGAGAAGCTGGCGGACACCCTTGGGGGTCTGACCGGCAAACGGGGCCTGGTCATCGGCAACGGGGAGATGGGGCGGCTGGCCGCCGAGCTGCTCCACGCCGCCGGATGCGCCGTCACCATCACCCTGCGCAGCTACCACCACGGTCAGACCGTGGTGCCCGCCGGGTGCGCCGTGGTGCCCTATGAGAAGCGATACGACGCCATGGAGGGGATGGACCTGGTGCTCTCCGCCACCACCAGCCCCCACTACACCGTGGCGGCCTACGAGCTGGCCGAGCTGGCCCGGCCTCCCAAGGTGCTGGCCGATCTGGCCATCCCCCGGGACATCGAGCCGTCGGTGGGCCAGCTGCCCGGCTTTACCCTCTACAACGTGGACGACCTGGGGGTGGAGGTGTGCCGGGACATCCCCCCGGAGGCGGAGGAGATTTTGCAGAAATACCTCTCCCAGCTGGAGCAATGGGAGAATTACCGCGCCTGCCTGCCGGGGCTGGAGCGGGTGAAGCAGGCGGTAACCGCCCGGGTGCTGTCCACCGACCTGGACGGCCCCGAGGCCCGGGACCTGGTGGAGCTGGCGGTGAGCCGGGCAGTGGACCTGCTCTCCGGCGGACTGAAAGAGAGCCTCACCCCGGAGGACCTGGAGCGGGCCGCCCGCAAGATCGAGGTCCACACCGCCGCCAGACCCCGGTGGAGCCAGCCGGAGGAAAAGCCCTTCCGGTTTCCCCTGTTTGTGGAGCTGGCGGGCAAGAAAGCCGTCATCGTGGGGGGCGGCGCGGTAGCCTGCCGCCGGGCGGGGGTACTGGCCCGCTTCGGGGCGGAGGTGGTCCTGATCGCCCCCCGGTGCAAGAGTCTGCCCCAGGGGGTCAAGTGGCTCCAGCGGCCCTACGCCCCCGGCGATCTGGCCGGGGCGGAGCTGGCAGTGAGTGCCACCGACGACCGGGCGGTGAACCACGGGGTGGGGGAGGAGGCCCGGAGCCTGGGCATCCCCGTCAGCGTGGCCGACGCCCCCGAGGAGTGTACCTTCTTTTTCCCGGCAGTGTGTACCGGGGACAACATCGTGGCCGGAGTGGCCGGGCGGGGGGACGACCACGCCCGCACCGCCCGGGCCGCCAAGGCCATCCGGGCCGTACTGGAGGGATTGGAATGAGGACCATACGGGTGGGCAGCCGGGAGAGCAGGCTGGCGGTCATCCAGTCGGAGCTGGTGATGGAGGCCATCCGGGCAAGTCACCCGGACATTGCCCTGGAGCTGGTGACCATGAAGACCACCGGGGACAAGATCCTGGACCGCACCCTGGACAAGATCGGCGGCAAGGGTCTGTTTGTCAAGGAACTGGACGCCGCCCTGCTGGAGGGCCGGGCGGATCTGACCGTACATAGCTGCAAGGATCTGCCCATGGATATCGACCCCCAAATTCCGCTGGCGGGCTTTACCCGCCGGGAGGACCCCCGGGACGTGCTGGTGCTGCCGGAGGGAGTCACGGAGCTGGACGAGAGGAAACCCATCGGCTGCGCCTCCGCCCGGCGGGCGGTGCAGCTGCGGGAGCTGTTCCCTGGCATGGAGGTTGCCCCGGTGCGGGGCAACGTGCTCACCCGGCTGCGCAAGCTGGACGAGGGACAGTTCTCCGCCCTGGTGCTGGCCGCCGCCGGACTGAAGCGGCTGGGGCTGGAGCACCGGATTACCCGGTATTTCACCGTGGAGGAGATGATCCCCGCCGCCGGTCAGGGCATCCTGGCCCTCCAGAGCCGGGCGGGGGAGGACCTGAGCTATCTCAGCCAGGTGGTGGATGAGGAAGGGACCCTGTGCGCCATGGCCGAGCGGGCCTTTGTCCGCCGGCTGGACGGGGGCTGTTCCTCCCCCATCGCCGCCCACGCTCAAATTGTGGGGGATGAAATTTGGATGACGGGGCTGTATGTGGACGAGGCGGGAAACACCTTCCGCCGGAGGGTCACCGGCCCCAAGGACCAGGGGGAGGCGCTGGCTATCGCCCTGGCGGATGAGATGAAGGAGGCTTGCCCATGCCCGGAAAAGTGACATTGGTGGGGGCGGGACCGGGAGACCCCGGCCTGCTGACCCGAAAGGGGCTGGAGGCCCTTCAGAACGCGGAGGTGGTGGTGTACGACCGGCTGGTGGGGCCCGCCATCCTGGCCCTGATGCCGGAACACGCCGAACAGATCAACGTAGGCAAACAGGCCTCCCACCACCCCATCCCCCAGGATCAGATCAACCGCATCCTGCTGGACAAAGCCCTGGAAGGGAAAAACGTGGTCCGCCTCAAGGGGGGCGACCCCTTCCTCTTCGGCCGGGGCGGGGAGGAGCTGGAGCTGCTGGTCCAGCACGGCGTGCCCTTTGAGGAGGTGCCCGGCATCACCTCCGCCATCGCCGCCCCCGCCTATGGGGGCATCCCGGTGACCCACCGGGACTGCTGCTCCTCCCTGCACATCATCACCGGCCATCAGCGGGCGGGGAAGGAGCTGGACATCGACTTTGAGGCCCTGGTACGCACCCGTGGCACCCTGGTCTTTCTCATGGGGGTGACCGCCTTGCCCAATATCCGCGCCGGGCTGCTGGCGGCGGGCATGGACCCCGCCACCCCCGCCGCCGTGGTGGAGCGGGGCACCACCCCCGCCCAGCGGCGGATCTCCGCCACCCTGGAGACCCTGGGGCAGGCGGCGGAGCAGGCCCGGGTGGAGAGCCCCGCCGTCATCGTGGTGGGGAGCGTGTGCGCCCTGGCGGAGCAGTTTGACTGGTTCGACAGCCTGCCCCTGAAGGGGAAAACGGTGGTGGTCACCCGCCCGAAAGAGCGCATCGGCACCCTGTCCGCCCGGCTGCGGGCCCTGGGGGCCCAGGTGTGGGAGTATCCCTGTATCGCCACCGTGCCGCTGGACCCCTGCCCGGCTCTGGACGGGGCCATGGAGCGGCTTTCCCAGTATGAATGGCTGATCCTCACCAGCCCCGCCGGGGTGGATACCCTGTGGCGGTGGCTGAAGGACCACGGAAAGGACGCCCGGGCCCTGGGGAGCGTACGCCTGGCCGCCATCGGCCCCGGCACCGACCGGGAGCTGGGCAAGTATGGCCTGCGGGCCGACTACGTGCCGGAGGTGTACGACGCCGCCCATCTGGGGGCGGGGCTGCCCGCCGGGGGAAACGTGCTCATCCTCCGGGCGGAGGAGGGCTCCCCCGCCTTGACAGAGGAGCTGGCCAGGCGTAACATTGCATATGACGACGTGGCCACCTACCGCACAGTGTATGAAAACCCCCGCTCCCAGGAGCTGCGGGAGGCGGTGGAGGGAACGGAGGGGCTGCTGGTCACCTTTACCTCCGCATCCACCGTGAAGGGCTTTGTGTCCTCCGTAGGGGCGGACGCAGATTTCTCCCGGATGGCGGGCATGTGCATCGGAGCCCAGACCGCCGCCGAAGCCCAAAAGCATGGCATGACCGTAAAAACAGCCAAAGCGGCCACCATGGACGCCCTGGTGGAATTGATTGTAGAAGGTGTTTGACATGGAACTGATCCAACGGCCCCGCCGCCTGCGGGGCAGCGACGCGGTGCGCCGCCTGTGCCGGGAGACCCGCATGTCCCCCGACAGCCTGATCTACCCCATCTTCGTGGACGAGACCCTGCAGGGCGTCCGGCCCATCGAGGCTCTGCCGGGGCAGAACCACTATGGGCTGGATAGCGTACACCTGGCGGTGGAGGAGTGCCTGGCCGCCGGAGTGAATCACTGCATCCTGTTCGGCCTGCCCGCCACGAAAGACGCGGTAGGCTCCTCCGCCTGGGCGGAGGACGGGGTGGTACAGCAGGCCATCCGGGCCATCAAGGCCAAGTACCCCGACTTCTACGTGATCACCGACGTGTGTATGTGCGAGTACACCGACCACGGCCACTGCGGCATCCTCCACGGCCACGAGGTGGACAACGACAAGACCCTGGAGGTGTTGGCCAAAACCGCCCTCTCCCACGTCCAGGCGGGCGCCGACATGGTGGCTCCCTCCGACATGATGGACGGCCGGGTGGCCGCTATCCGGGCGGTGCTGGACGAGCACGGCTATGAGACCACCCCCATTATGGCTTACTCCGCCAAGTACGCCTCCGCCTTCTACGGGCCCTTCCGCTCGGCGGCGGGCTCCGCTCCCTCCTTCGGAGACCGGAAAGGCTACCAGATGGACCCCCACAACGGCCGGGAGGCCCTGAAGGAGTGCGCCCTGGACATTGAGGAGGGGGCAGACATCATCATGGTCAAGCCCGCCCTCAGCTACCTGGACGTGATCCGGGCCTGCTCCGAGGCCTACGATGTGCCCATGTGCGCCTACCAGGTATCCGGCGAGTACGCCATGATCAAGGCCACCGCCGCCGCCGGGCTCATCGACGAGTACCGCATTATGTGCGAGACTGCCGTCTCCATCTTCCGGGCGGGGGCTAATATGCTCATCACCTACTACGCCAAGGAGCTGGCGGAGGCCATCCGGAAGGGGGATATCGGCTGATGGGACGCTCGGAGGAACTGTATGAACAGGCGGTGAAGGTGCTGCCCGGCGGGGTCAACTCCCCGGTGCGGGCCTACCGGGCGGTGGGTATGGCTCCCCGCTTCATCACAAAAGCCGACGGCCCCTTCCTCTGGGACGAGGACGGGAAACAGTATATCGACTACGTGTGCTCCTGGGGGCCTATGATCCTGGGCCACAACCACCCGGTAATCCGGGAGGCGGTGGAACAGGCCGTGAAGGACGGCCTCTCCTTCGGAGCCCCCACCCGCCGGGAGGTGGAGATCGCCCAGCTGATGGTGGACCTGGTGCCCAATATCGAGATGGTGCGGATGGTCAACTCCGGCACCGAGGCCGTCATGTCCGCAGTCCGGCTGGCCCGGGGCGCCACCGGCCGGAATAAGATCATCAAATTCGAGGGCTGCTACCACGGTCACTCCGATTGCCTGCTGGTGAACGCCGGCTCCTCCGCCCTGGCGGGAGGCCACCCCTCCTCCGCCGGCGTGCCGGAGGACATTGTCAAGCACACCCTCACCGCCCAGTTCAACGACCTCTCCTCGGTGGAGGCCCTGCTGGAGGCCTGGCCCGGCCAGGTGGCCTGCATCATCGTGGAGCCGGTGGCCGCCAACATGGGGGTGGTCAACCCCGCCCCCGGGTTTCTGGAGGGGTTGCGCAGGCTGTGCGACAAGAGCGGCGCGCTGCTGATCTTCGACGAGGTGATCACCGGTTTCCGGCTGGCCCTGGGAGGCGCCCAGGCATATTTTGGGGTGAAGGCCGACCTGGTGACTTTTGGCAAGATCATCGGCGGCGGTATGCCGGTGGGGGCCTACTGCGGCAGCAAAGCCCTGATGGAGCAGGTGGCCCCCTGCGGCCCGGTGTATCAGGCGGGCACCCTCAGCGGCAACCCGGTGGCCATGGCCGCCGGACTGGCCCAGCTCACCTATTTGCGGGACCATCCGGAGGTCTATGACGACATCGCCGCCAAGGCCCAGTGGCTGGCGGAGGGGATGCGCTCCGCCGCCGGGGAGGCGGGGGTCCCGGTGGCGGTGAACCAGATTGGCTCCCTCCTCTCCCCCTTCTTCACCCCCACGGAGGTAAGCGCCTTTGTGGACGCCAAGGGCAGCGACGTGGGCCGGTACGCCAGGTATTTTCAGGGGATGCTCCATCATGGGATTGCCCTGGCTCCCGCCCAGTTCGAGGCCATGTTTGTCTCCGCCGCCCACACCCAGGCGGAGCTGGAGGCCACCCTGGCGGCGGTCAAGGCCGTATTCCCCCAGCTGTAAGACACAAAAAAACCGTGGACCTGCCGGTCCACGGTTTTTTGTATAAAGAAAACCACTCGCTAGGCGAGTGGTTCAAAAAAGCCTAAGGCGATGAAAAAGATAAAAAAACTCCCTTTGCTATAATAGGAGTGCGGTCTGCCAACTGCACAAACGATAGCAAAGGGAG
>DWXF01000021.1 GCA_019119335.1 Candidatus Flavonifractor merdavium | reverse complement strand
TCCTGGGCAATGGACAGCTGCTGAATGGCCAGAAGCTGCCGGTCTTCGTTTTGGTCTCGACTGCTGACTCGTATATATCCATAGATGTGACTCATTGAACTCTCTCCCGTCTTTCAAGCATTGTAGTATAGTTCTGCTCAAAGGTACGGTAAAAATTCAGTAGTATCTCTGCAATTTCTGGTTAAAAAGGCGCTGAACCAGGCCTATGGCCCGATTCAACACCTATGCAAAAAATATACAGGGACTGCCCTGCATTTTCCATGCAGGGCAGTCCCAATTGTTACACTTCCATGATCACAGGGAGGATCATGGGATTGCGCTTGGTCTTCTTGTAGAGGTAGCCAGACAGGTTCCCCTTGATCTCAGATTTGATGGTGGACCAGTCCCGAATGCGGCGGTCCTGGCAGCTGTCCAGAGCATCCACAGCCACCTGACGCAGCTCGTCCATCAGGGCCTCAGACTCCTTGACATACACAAATCCACGGGTAATGATGTCGGGTCCAGAGATGACCTGTCCGTCCTCGGCGGACATCGACACCACCACCACGATCATGCCGTCCTGGGCCAGGTGCTGGCGGTCCCGGAGCACCACAGCGCCCACGTCGCCGACGCCGTAGCCGTCCACAAACACCTTGCCGGAGGGCACGGTACCACTGATGCGAGCCCCCTTCTGGGTAATCTCGATGACCTTGCCTACATCACTGATGATGATGTTCCGGGGGTCCATGCCCATGCTTCGGGCCAACTTGGCGTGGGTTTTCAGCATGCGCTGCTCACCGTGGACAGGGATGAAATACTTGGGCCGCACCAGAGCGTGAACGATTTTCAGCTCATCCTGGCAGGCGTGGCCGGAGACGTGGAGGGGCAGCTCCCGCTCATTGACCACCTCGGCATCCCGGCGGTACAGCTCGTTGATGACGTTGCCAATGGCGTTCTCGTTGCCAGGAATGGCGGAGGCAGAGAGAATCACCCGGTCCCCGGCCTGAATCTCCACCTGGCGGTGGGTGTTAAAGGCCATGCGGGTGAGGGCAGACATGGTCTCGCCCTGGCTTCCGGTGGTGATGATACAAACCTTGTTCTTGGGCAGGCCCTTGATCTGGTTGACGTCCACCACAGTGCCAGCGGGCACCTGCATATAGCCCAGCTCGGTGGACACCCGCATCACATTCTCCATGCTGCGGCCCGTCACCGCCACCTTGCGGCCGTACTTGGCGGCCACGTTGATGATCTGCTGGATACGGTCCACGTTGGAGGCGAAGGTGGTGACGATGATGCGCTGGTCACAGCCCCGGAATAAGGCCTCAAAGGAGGCGCCCACGCTGGACTCGCTCTTGGTAAAGCCGGGACGCTCCACATTGGTGGAGTCGGCCAGCAGCGCCAGAACACCCTCCCGGCCCAGTTCACCCAGGCGGGTCAGGTCGGCCATGCCGCCCTGAATGGGGGTGGGGTCGATCTTGAAGTCGCCGGTGTGAATACACACGCCCAGGGGGCAGCGGATGGCGAAAGCCACCGCGTCAGCGATGGAGTGATTGATGTGGATAAACTCCACGGTGAACTTGCCGGCCCGCACGGTCTCCCCGGCCTCGCAGGTGATGAGCTTCACCTTCTTGTCCAGGCGGTGCTCCTCCAGCTTGAGGCGGATAAGCCCGGCGGACATGCGGGTGGCGTAGATGGGCACGTTCACATCCCGCATCAGATAGGGAATGCCGCCGATGTGGTCCTCGTGGCCGTGGGTGATAAAGATGGCCCGAATGCGGTCCCGATTCTGAATGAGGTAGCTGAAGTCGGGAATGACCACGTCCACCCCGTACATCTCGTCGTCTGGGAATCCCATGCCCACATCCACGATGATAATGTCGTTGCCATACTCATAGGCGGTGATGTTCTTTCCGATCTCATTGAGACCGCCCAGAGAGATAATTTTCAATTTTTCTGCCATAAATACTCCTTTACCAGTAATAACCTATACTTATCTTGTTTCATGCGTATTTATGGGCCTGTGGGCACACTCCCCCCTGGGGGTCCGGACCGCCCACCTCCCCTTGAGATGAGTGTGCCCGGAATGCACGCTGTGTTACCACCAAAAGGGCAAATTGTCCCCCTTTTGGGCGCAGGAGAAAAGCGCCGTCGTCCACCCCATCTCTCTGGCCCTGTTTCGCCAGACAGATGAGGGGGCGGCCGCCTCACCCTGCGCTATGCACCGCTGTGTGGTTGTCTCTATCCGAAGCGTGCCCACGAGCCACGCTTTACGCCGTATCAAAACCGCTCAACTCCCTCGATGGGGAGGAGCTTGTTCAAGCAAGTATATCACAGATCACCGTCAAAGTACAGTATTTTTTGTCTGGCAGCCAGTCCTGACTGCTATGTGTGGGTAGGGGCCGGGCTTGCCCGGCCCGATGCTGTCCCGGCATTGCCCTGGGAGATTCGGGAGGGGCAAGCCCCTCCCCTACGCCCAGCAACGCAAGAAGTTCAGCTTTGATTATTTCGCTCTTGCCACCGTCAGCCCAATGACCTTCTCCGCCCCGGCGATGCGCAGGCAGGCGGCGCATTCGGCCAGGGTGGCACCGCTGGTGACCACGTCGTCCACCAGGACCACCTGTTTCCCCGTGAGGTCGATTCCCTCCCGCGCCGCGTAAGCTCCCGTCACGTTGGCCTGTCGGGCGGATGAGGAGGTAATGCGGGCCTGCTGCTTGGTATCCCGCACCTTCTCCAAGGCGGACACCACTTCCACGCCCAGGTTCTTCCCCACCTCCCGGGCCAGTAGCTCACACTGGTCAAAGCCCCGTTCTCCCAGGCGCCGACGGGTCACAGGCACCCAGGTGATACAGTCCACCTCCTCGCCCCACTGGTCGTGGAGACACCGGGCCATGAGGGTGCCAAACAGCCGGGCGTGGATTTGCCCGCCACGGAACTTAAACTGCTCCATTCCCCGGCGTACACTCCCCCGATACCACAGCGGGGAGAAGCACCGGGCACAGAAGTCCACCTGTTTCCCGACCTCCAGCTGCCAGGGAAGGGTCTTTTGGCACTGGTGGCACAGCCCTTCCTCCTCCCACACCTCCAGCACATGGCCACAGAAGGGACAGCGGGGCGGATAGATCAAATCCAACACCAGCTTCACCAGATTCATCTCTATGCCACCCCGCTTTGCGTCGAATTACGTCGAATGGTTTGGTATAAAAAAGGACGCAGCCGGTGGCTGCGTCCTTTTGAATGCTTGGGAGAAACTTACTGAGCGTACAGCTCGATGAGCTTCTGCAGGTGCTCCCAGCGCTCCATAGCGGCCTTCTCGTTCTTCGCGAACAGATCCTTGGCGCGCTCGGGGAAGGAGCGGGTGAGGGAGGAGTAGCGAGCCTCGTTCATCAGGAACTCCTGATAGCCGCCAGCGGGGGCCTTGGAATCCAGAGTGAAGGGGTTCTTGCCCTGCTCCTTCAGAGTGGGATTGTAGCGGAACAGGTTCCAGTAGCCGCACTCCACAGCGCGCTTCATCTCGGTCTGGCAGTTGGTCATGCCGCCCTTGATGGAGTGCATCTCGCAGGGAGCGTAGCCGATGATGAGGGAGGGACCATGATAGGCCTCAGCCTCACGGATGGCAGCCAGGGTCTGGTTGGGGTTGGCGCCCATGGCAACCTGAGCCACGTAGACGTAGCCGTACTGCATGGCGATCTCAGACAGGCTCTTCTTGCCCACGGTCTTACCGGCAGCGGCGAACTGAGCCACCTGGCCGATGTTGGTGGACTTGGAAGCCTGTCCGCCGGTGTTGGAGTACACCTCGGTGTCGAAGACGAAGACGTTGACATCCTCGCCGGAAGCCAGGACGTGGTCCAGACCGCCGTAACCGATGTCGTAAGCCCAGCCGTCGCCGCCGAAGATCCACACGGACTTCTTCACCAGCAGGTCGGACATCTCCACGACCTGACGGCAAGCGTCGCAGTCGCAGGCCTTGCACAGCTCCAGCAGCTTGGCGGAAGGCTCCTTGGAACCCTCGCCCTCGTCGCGCTTGGCCAGCCACTCAGCGGCAGCAGCCTTCAGCTCGTCGCTGGCGCAGTCGGCGGTGGTCAGACCGGTGACGACCTCAACCAGCTTCTCACGACGCTGCTTGACACCAACCAGCATGCCCAGGCCGTGCTCGGCGTTGTCCTCGAACAGGGAGTTGGCCCAAGCGGGACCCTTGCCCTCGGCGTTGGTGCAGTAGGGAGAGGTAGCAGCGGGGCCGCCCCAGATGGAGGAACAACCGGTGGCGTTGGAGACATACATACGATCGCCGCAGACCTGAGTGACCAGACGGGCATAGGAGGTCTCGGCACAGCCGGCGCAGGAGCCAGAGAACTCCAGCAGGGGCTGCTTGAACTGGCTGTCCTTGACGTTGGCCACGGACTCCATGTCCTTCTTGGGGGCAACGTTGGCAACCATGTAGTCGAAGGCAGGCTGCTTGGACAGCATCTGCTCCATGGGCACCATGGTCAGGCTCTTGGTGGGACACACGCCCACGCACACGGCGCAGCCCATACAATCCAGAGCGGACACGGCCAGGGAGTACTTATACTTGCCCTTGCCAGCGCCAGCCTTGATGTCCACGATCTGAGAACCGGCGGGAGCGGCAGCAGCCTCTTCCTCGGTCAGAGCGAAGGGACGGATGGTGGCGTGGGGGCAGACATAGGAGCACTGGTTACACTGGACACAGGTGCTCTCGTTCCAGGCGGGCACGGTGACGGCCACGCCGCGCTTCTCGTAAGCGGAAGCGCCCTGCTGGAAGGTGCCGTCCACGCAGTCGACAAACTTGGAGACGGGCAGGGAGTCGCCGTCCATCTTGTTGACGGGCTCCATGATGTTCTCCACCTGAGCCACCAGCTCAGCCTTGCCCTCGTAGTTGTGGGCAGCGGGAGCGTCCTCAGCGGTAGCCCAGTCGGTGGGCACGTCCACCTTGACGAAGGCGGTGGCGCCCAGGTCGATGGCCTTGTGGTTCATGTCAACCACGTCCTGGCCCTTCTTCAGGTAGGACTTGGTGGCAGCTTCCTTCATGTAGCGGATGCCGTCCTCCTGGGGCATGACGTTGGCCAGAGCAAAGAAGGCGGACTGGAGAATGGTGTTGGTGCGCTTGCCCATACCGATCTCGATGGCCAGGTCGATGGCGTTGATCATGTACAGCTGGATGTTGTTCTGAGCGATGTAGCGCTTGGAAGCGGCATCCAGGTGGTGGTTGAGCTCGTCGAAGTTCCACTGGCAGTTGACCAGGAACACGCCGCCGGGCTTCACGTCACGGACGATGGGGAAGCCCTTGGTGATGTAGCTGGGCACGTGGCAGGCCACGAAGTCAGCCTTGTTGATGTAGTAGGGGCTGCGGATGGCCTTGTCGCCGAAGCGCAGGTGGGAAATGGTCACGCCGCCAGTCTTCTTGGAGTCGTACTGGAAGTAAGCCTGCACGTTCTTGTCGGTGTGGTCGCCGATGATCTTGATGGAGTTCTTGTTGGCGCCCACGGTACCGTCGCCGCCCAGACCCCAGAACTTGCACTCGATGGTGCCCTCGGCAGCAGTGTTGGGAGAGGGCTTCTCCTCCAGAGACAGGTGAGTCACGTCGTCGTTGATGCCCAGAGTGAACAGACGCTTGGCGTCAGCCTTGGTCATCTCCTCATACACAGCGAACACGCTGGCGGGGGGAGTGTCCTTGGAGCCCAGACCATAACGGCCACCGATGACACGGATGTCGTTGCGGCCAGCGTTGGCCAGAGCGGTGACAACGTCCAGGTACAGAGGCTCGCCCTGAGCGCCGGGCTCCTTGGTGCGGTCCAGCACAGCGATCTGCTTGCAGGTGGCGGGGATGGCAGCCAGCAGCTTGTCGGCACGGAAAGGACGATACAGACGCACCTTCACCAGACCCACCTTCTCGCCGTGAGCGTTCAGGTAGTCGATGACTTCCTCGGCCACGTCGCAGATGGAGCCCATGGCGATGATGACGCGGTCAGCGTCGGCAGCGCCGTAGTAGTTGAACAGCTGATAGTTGGTGCCCAGCTTCTCGTTGACCTTGCCCATGTACTCCTCAACGATCTCGGGAACGGCATCGTAGTAGGGGTTGGAGGCCTCACGGTGCTGGAAGAAGATGTCGCCGTTCTCGTGAGAACCGCGCATCACGGGGTGATCGGGGTTGAGAGCGCGGGCGCGGAACGCGGCCACAGCGTCCATGTCGCACATCTCGGCCAGATCCTCGTAGTCCCAAACGGCGACCTTCTGGATCTCGTGAGAGGTACGGAAGCCATCGAAGAAGTTGATGAAGGGGACGCGGCTCTTCAGGGTAGCCAGGTGAGCCACAGCAGCCAGGTCCATAACCTCCTGGGGGTTGGACTCACACAGCATGGCAAAGCCGGTCTGACGGCAGGCCATAACGTCGGAGTGATCACCAAAGATGTTCAGAGCATGGCTGGCCACAGTACGGGCGGAGACATGGAACACGGTGGGCAGCAGCTCACCGGCAATCTTGTACATGTTGGGGATCATCAGCAGCAGACCCTGAGACGCGGTGTAGGTGGTGGTCAGGGCGCCAGCGGCCAGGGAGCCGTGGACGGTACCGGCAGCGCCGGCCTCGGACTGCATCTCCACAACCTTCACGGTCTGGCCGAAGATATTCTTCCGGCCAGCAGCGGCCCACTGATCCACATTGTCAGCCATGGGGCTGGACGGAGTGATGGGGTAAATACCCGCAACCTCTGTGAATGCGTAGGACACGTGAGCGGCAGCGGTGTTGCCGTCCATAGTTTTGAACTTACGTGCCATTTTCGTTTCCTCCTTTTGCTTCTCAGCAAAGAGCGCTGAGGCATCTGAATTCCGAATACACCTCAGTCTACCACATTTCTCCTATAAATTCAATGAATAATTCCATTTTTTCTTGTAAATTCTCACACACCATCCGCCCTCTCCCCTTCCGTTTCAAATCAGATACCTTGCACCGGGCAAATCTGGGCGGTATCATAGAAAAAAAGATTTTTTGTTACTTTTTTATCAAATGCTCTGTCGCCCTCTCACGGACATAGGGTGTGCTTGGAGCCCACGCAGCCGCCAAACTTACCCAACCTTGGGTGGTCATACCGTACAACTATGAAATGACCAAATTCTCCAACCCCACAAGCGCCGTGACCGGCCGTCTCGCCCAAAGTTCACGTTTCGGACCGGATGGAGAACTTTTCCTAAATTTGCCTGATGCCAACAAGTTTCCTTGCGTTCAACAACCCCCCGTGGTATGATAGATGATAAAGAATTTCGGTTACTTTTTTCTCGAGAGGAGTGGGACCCCATGGTGTGCAATCTGCTCTCCCTGGGCCTCAATGGCATCCATGGATATCCGGTCACGGCAGAATGTGCCCTTTCCGGGGGATTACCCGCCTTTGATGTGGTGGGTCTGCCCGATGCCGCCGTGAAGGAGTCCCGGGAACGGGTGCGCTCGGCCATTCGCTCCAGCGGCTTTGACTTCCCCGTCTCCCGCATCACCATCAACCTGGCCCCTGCCGACCGAAAGAAGGTGGGCACGGTGTACGACCTGCCCATTTTGCTGGGCATTCTCTCCGCCAGCGGCCAACTGTCCATGAAGGGGTACGCCGACGCCGCCTTTTTGGGGGAGCTGTCCCTGTCCGGAGCGCTGCGCCCGGTGTCCGGAATTCTTCCCATGGCCCTGGCAGCGGTGCGCTGCGGGGTCCGCCAGTTGTTTGTCCCCGCCGACAACGCCCCCGAGGCCTCCCTGGCCCAGGGGCTGGAGGTCTACGGGGTGGAGACGGTGGCGCAGCTGTGCGCCCACCTCACCGGAGAGGCCCCCCTCTCCCCCACCCTCCCCTGGACCCCGCCGGAGACGGTGCCCACCGGGCCGGACTTTGCCGACGTGAAGGGCCAGGAGGGTGCCAAGCGGGCCCTGGAAGTAGCCGCCGCCGGCGGACACCATATTTTAATGACCGGCAGCCCCGGGGCAGGCAAGTCCATGATGGCCAAGCGCCTGCCCTCCATCCTCCCCGATCTGACCCGGGAGGAGGCCCTGGCCTGTACGGAGATCTACTCCGTGGTGGGCCTGACCAGCCGGGAGCACCCCATGGTGCTCCGCCGCCCCTTCCGTGCCCCCCACCACACCATCTCAGCCGCCGGCATGGCAGGCGGAGGCACCACCCTGCGCCCCGGGGAGATCTCCCTGGCCCACAACGGGGTGCTGTTCTTAGACGAGCTGCCCGAGTTCCACTCCGATGTGCTGGAGGTGCTGCGCCAGCCCCTGGAGGATGGGAGCACCCAGATCACCCGGGTGTCCGGGACGGTGACCTACCCCAGCCGATTTATGCTGGTGTGTGCCATGAATCCCTGCAAATGCGGCTGGTACGGCCACCCCTCGGGGCGGTGTACCTGCTCCGAGCAGGCGGTTCGGCGCTACCAAAGTCGCATCTCCGGTCCCATGCTGGACCGCATTGATATCTGTGTGGACGTGCCCGCCCTGGAATACCACGAGTTGGCGGGACAGTCCACCCCCGCCGAATCCTCGGCGGATATTCGGGCCCGAGTCAATGCCGCCCGCGCCATCCAACACGCCCGCTTCGGCCCCCACGGCCCCACCTGCAACGCCCATATGGGCCCCCAGGAGCTTAAAGCGTACTGCCAGTTGGACGACACCTGCCAGGCCATGATTCAAAGCGCCTATGAAAAGCTGGGCCTCACCGCCCGCAGCTATGACCGCATCCTCCGGGTGGCCCGCACCGTGGCAGACCTGGACCAGTCGGAGCACATCCAGCCCCACCACCTGGCGGAGGCCCTCCAGTATCGGCCCCCGGAACACTTACAGGTGTGAGCAATCCACCATTTCCGCCCCCCATGCGTGGCGATACATACAGGAAAGGAAGATCCATAATGGTACACAAGAAGGCACGTTCCTCCAAAAAGAAAACCACTGCCAAGAAAGTGGTCAAGAAAGCCCCCACCCCGGCCCGTACCGTTGCCCCGGTGGCAGAGCCTGTGACCGCCGTGCAGCCCACGGAGCCCGCTGTGGTGGAAACTCCCACCGCTGCCAAGCCCGCCGCACCTGCCGCACCCAAGACCCGAACCAGCACCCGCAAGACCACCAGCACCCGGAAGAAGCCCGCCTCTGCCGCCAAGAAGCCCGCTCCCGTGGTGGAAGAGACCGCCCCCGTCGTGGAAGAGGTCGCTCCCGTGGTGGAAGAGACCACCCCTGTCGTGGAGGAGGTCGCTCCCGTGGCGGAGGAAGCCGCCCCTGTGGTGGAGGAGCCCGCTCCCGTGGTCGAAGAGGCTGCCCCCGTGGCGGAGGAGCCCGCTCCCGTCGTGGAAGAGGCTGCCCCCGTGGTGGAGGAGCCCGCTCCCGTCGTGGAAGAGGCTGCCCCCGTGGCAGAGGAGCCCGCTCCCGTCGTGGAAGAGGCTGCCCCCGTGGTGGAGGAAGCCGCTCCTGCGGAAGAAGAACCCGCCCCTGTTAAAGAGGAAACCGCTCCCAGTGTGGAAGAAGATGTATCACCTGTTGTGGAGGAGGTCAAACCTATGTATGAGATGTCCAACCTGCCCCGGAGAAGCATTGCCTTCATTGGCTCGGAATGTCACCCCTTTGTCAAGACTGGCGGTCTGGGCGACGTGATGTACGCCCTGCCCCGTCAGCTGGTGAAGCTCAACTGTGACGTGCGGGTGATTCTGCCCCGCTACGCCTGCATCCCCCAGAAGTTCCAGGAGAAGATGGAGTATCGGGGCGCGTTCTACATGGACCTGGGCAACACCGGGCGCAACTACTATGTGGGAATTATGGAGTATGTCTGTGACGGCGTGGTGTACGACTTCATCGACAACCAGGAGTTCTTCTCCACCGGCAACCCCTACACCAACCTGGTGGACGACATCCCCAAGTACTGCTTCTTCAGCAAGGCCGCTCTGGCTGCTCTGAACTACTTAAACTGGATTCCCGACATTGTCCACTGCCACGACTGGCAGGCAGGTCTGGTCCCCGTGTATCTGCGCACCCTGTTCAAGGACTCCCCCGTGGGCCACGCCCGGTCCATCCTCACCATCCACAACCTGCGTTTCCAGGGCATTTACAACATCCCCACCATCAAGTATTGGTCCGGCCTGCCCAATGAGGTGTTCCAGATGGGCGCTTTGAAGGACGGCTATCAGGATGCCAACATGCTCAAGGGCGGCATCGCCTACGCCGACCGGGTCACCACCGTCTCTGGCACCTATGCCGGGGAGATTCAGACCGCCGAGTACGGCGAGCACCTGGAGGGCCACCTGCGCTACCACAGCGGTAAACTGCGTGGCATCGTCAACGGCATTGACTATGACATGTGGAACCCCGCCACCGACCCCGCTCTGGCGGAGCACTACGACCTGGGCAACGTGCTGGACCACAAGATGGCCAACAAGCTGGCTCTGCAAAAGGAGCTGGGCCTGGAGCAGGACGAGGGCAAGTTCGTCATCGGCCTCATCTCCCGCCTGACCAACCAGAAGGGTCTGGACCTGGTCAGCTCCATCATCCCCATGGTTCTGGACGGCAACACCCAGGTGGTGGTGCTGGGCACCGGCGACCGAGAGTACGAGGACACCTTCCGCTACTATGAGAGCGCCCACCGCGGCACCTTCTGCGCCTGCATCCAGTACGACGAGGCCCGGGCCCACCGCATCTACGCTGGCGCTGACGCCCTGCTGGTGCCCTCCCGCTTTGAGCCCTGCGGCCTGACCCAGCTCAACGCCATGCACTACGGCACCCTGCCCATTGTCCGGGAGACCGGCGGCCTGAAGGACACCGTGGAGCCCTACAACACCTTTACCGGCGACGGCAACGGCTTCACCTTCGACCGCTACGACGCGGGACTGCTGCTGGACGCCATCAACCGGGCCAAGAGCCTCTACTTCGACAATCGCTATCACTGGGACGAGATCGTCCAGCGGGACATGGCCAAGGATGTCTCCTGGGAGAAGTCGGCCAGACAGTACAAGGACCTGTATCTGGAGCTGACCCCCTGGTAATAGCCGTTATACAGCGATAAAAACGCCCGCAGCGGAGCAGGCAAGCCTGCCCCGCCGCGGGCGTCTGTATATCCGCAGAACCGGTCAGCCCTGGTCCTTCTGCATCATGATGCCCAGAATGGTCTTGTCGGTCTGGGTCATGCCCGGCGTGCTCACCAGGCCCATGTTCCGGATGGCCTGCTCCGGGGTGGCGGCGCAGATGCCGTCGCTGGCGCTGACCACCACGCCCCCCACGGCCAGATAGGCGCTGAGGAAGGCGGCGCTGGTGGCGGTGGCCAGCTTGAGGGCGCAGCCGATCTTGCCGCCGTCGCAGATCATGCCGGTGAGGTTGGCGCTCATGTTGATGATGGCCGCCCCCATCTGGGCGTCGCTGCCCCCCAGCAGCCACACCATGGCGGCGCTGGCGGCCGCCGCCGCCGACACGCCGCAGCCGCAGGTGGCGCTCAGCTTGCCGGTAAAGAGCTTGATGTACACATTGAGCAGGTGGGAGAAGGCCAGGGCCTTCTCGGTGGCCTCCTGGCCGGAACCCAGGTGCTTGGCCAGCTCCACCACCGGGAGGATGGCGGTAATGCCGTGGTTGCCGCTGCCCGCGCTGCTCATGACGGCGTAGGGACAGCCGGACATGCGCCCCTCGGCGCTGGAGGCCACCCGTACCATGGTGTTGGCCATCAGGCTGTCCCCCAGCACGCCGGCGCCCAGCTGGGTTTTCAGGGTGTCGGCAATGCCGATGCCCAGCCGGTTTTCCAGGCCGAAGTCGGAGAGCTTCTCATTCATCTCCGCACCGTCCAGCATGAAGGCCAGCTCCTCCTGGCTGGCGCTGTCCACCAGTTCCCGGATCTGGGCCACCGTCATGGACTTCAGCTTTTCGTGGAGGGCGTCCTCGCTGTCCAGGCTAAAGGGCTTCTCGTACAGCACCTGGTTGTTGGCGCTGGTGTAGACAATGTTGGAATGGGTGCCCCGGATGGTGCTGATGCCGATGCCCCGGGTGGTGATGATCTCGGCGTGGGCGTACAGCTGGGTCTCCTCCTCGGCGATGGACACCGAGACCTGCTTTTCCTCCACCAGCCGGGTGGCCTCCTTGCTGACGATGCTGTTGATCTCCTCCAGCAGCTCCAGCCCCTTTTCCGGATTCCCCAGGCAGGCCCCCAGGGCGGCGGCGTATTTCAGCCCCACCCGGTTGAAGCCGGGAATCCCCACCGACATGCCGTTTTTGTAGATACCCGGGTTGACTTCCATCTTGATGGACACCACCTGCCCCCCAATGGCGTGGTAGGCGTCGGCGGCGCATAGGGCCACGCACACCGGCTCGGTACACCCCAGGGCGGGCACCACCTCCTGACGGAGCAGGGTGAGCATCTCTTCCTTGGTCAGCTGCATGATAATCTCTCCTTTTTCAAACGCGCGTACAAATGGGCGCCATGTTCTTCTGTCGAAAAAGAGTGCAAGTTTTGTGCCAAGACCGCCGCCGGGGGCGATAACCCCATTTGAGGCAAATTTTTGGGTTTTTGTGGGAAAAACCAGGGAGTTTTCCTTGACTAACTCCTGGTTTGCGGCCCATGATAAAGATAAATAGGTTAAAGAATAGGTTAATTGGTTGGGGGGATTGGATGAAACAGGACATCGCCGTCATCTCGCTGGACCCGCTGGCCGGGCAGTTTTACGCCGGGCAGGTGCGGGAGCTGTTCGGCCAGCGGGTTTCGGTGGACGCTTACAGCGTGCAGGACGGCTCGGTAAGGCACATTTCCCGCCGGTATGCCCTCTACATGATCACCACCGACGCCTTTGACACGGTGGGCGATCTGCACCAGTATGTGCCCATCGACGGAGAAATGATGGAAATTCAGGTCACCTTTTTGTGGTCGGTGATCCGGCAGCTCCAGGCGCTGCCGCCGGGGCGGCGGGCGCTGTTTGTAAACCTGAGCCAGAAGATGTGCCGGGAGGCGGTGGTCCACCTCAACCAGCTGGGGGTGAACCAGCTGCTGATGGACCTCTACCACCCCGGCGCCCCCCGGCCCGACATGTCCAAATACGACTATGTGATCACCCCCAGGGAGAGCCGCTATGTGCCGGAGGGGGCCAGGGAGATCATCGACATCGGCCAGCGGGTGTGTACCAGCTCCACCATGATCGAGGCCGCCCTGCGCCTGGGCTACGAGGACCTGCTGGAGTCGGAGGCCTTTCGGCGGTACCAGGAGGAGGTGGCCACCAACACATACAGCTTCGACCGGGTGTTCTCCAGGGGCCTGCGTCTGGAGAGCCAGTTCGACATGCTGATGGAGATTCTGGACGAGGGTCTGGTGGGGGTAAACGAGCACGGCCAGGTGTTTGCCTGCAACAGGAAGATGGAGGAGCTGACCGGAATCCCCCGGACGGAGGCCCTGGGGCAGCCCGCCGGGCAGGTCTACCCCTTTATCCCCTTTGACGCCTGCCTGCGGGAGGAACGGCCCCAGCCGGCCAGCGTGGTGGGGGTGGGGGAGGTCAATATGAACGTGGCGGTGACCCCTGTGCTCCGGGGGGGCAACTGTATCGGCGCCTTTGCCACCGTCCAGCGGTTCTCCGACGCGGAAAACCGGCAGAACGAGCTGCGCACCCAGCTGCACCACAAGGGATATCGGGCCAAGTACACCTTCGCCGACGTGCGGGGGGACTCCCCGGCCCTGCGGCGGTGCATTACCATGCTGAACAAGATGTCCCAGACCCAGCTGCCCATCCTGCTCATCGGGGAGACCGGCACCGGAAAGGAGCTGTTCGCCCACTCCATCCACCGGGCCTCCCTCCGCTCCTCCAGCCCCTTTGTGGCCATCAACTGCGCCGCCATGCCGGAAAATCTGCTGGAGAGCGAGCTGTTCGGCTACGAGGAGGGGGCCTTTACCGGGGCCAGACGGGGGGGCAAGCCCGGGCTGTTTGAATTTGCCCACAAGGGCACCCTGTTTCTGGACGAGGTGGAGGGGATGAGCGCCGCCCTCCAGTGCAAGCTTCTGCGGGTGCTGCAGGAGCGGGAGATCATGCGGGTGGGGGGAAACCGCATCATCCCCGTGGATGTGCGCATTGTGGCCGCAACCAACGAGGACCTGGAGGAGCGGGTGGAGGCGGGCAGCTTCCGGCGGGACCTCTATTACCGGCTCAATACCCTGCCGGTCCTGATCCCCCCGCTGCGGGAGCGGGGCGAGGACCTGCTGCTGCTTATTGAGGAGTTCCGCAGGGAGAACGGGGCGGAGTTCACCCTCTCTCCGGAGGTAAAGCAGCTGCTGCTGACCCACCAGTGGCGGGGCAATATCCGGGAGCTGCGCAACGTGGTGGAGTATTTCAGCTATGTGGGCAGCCCCGTAATCGGCCCAGAGGACCTGCCTCCCACCTTCCACTACCTGCCCGTGTCCGGCGAGGGCGGCGGGGCGCCCCCCGACGCCCCCACTCCCGGCTTTCCCTATCTGAAGGAGTACCCCAGCCGGGACCAGGACTTTGTCCTCCAGTATCTCTACCAGGCGGGAGAGAACGGCGGGGGCGCGGGCCGGGAGAGCCTGCTGAAGGCGGCCAGAGAGGCAGGGCTCACCTGCTCCCAGCAGGAGATCCGGCGCATCCTCCTGGCCCTCAGCCAGCAGGGGCTGGCCCGGGTGGGCAGAGGCAGGGGAGGCACCTGCCTGACCCCCAACGGCCGGCTCTGGGCCCAGCGGCTGGCCAAATAGCCCGAAAGAACCAAAAAATGGTCAATCGGATTAACCAATTATAAAACAGGTCATGGTTTAACCAGTTAAATGGGCGGCCCCCGGGGGCGCTCCGTGGGTTCCCCTGTGCCTGTTGCATAAAATGGGAGCTAAAAACTTAGGCAGGATGAATAAAATGAGGGGACGGATCAAAAAGCTGGCGGGAGAACGGGAATCCGGCACGTCCCTTGCTCAAACAGAGGGCAAACCTCACCGGGAAAGGATGGTATGTAATGAAGTATAATTTTGACGCCGTGGTTGACCGCAAGGACAACTGTGCGGCCAAATATGACGAGCGGGTTAAGAAGTTTGGAACGGACCAGGTGATCCCCCTGTGGGTGGCCGACATGGACTTTCAGACCGCCCAGCCCATAATTGACGCCCTGACCGCCCGGGCCCAGGAGGGCGTCTGGGGCTACACCAGCCGCCCGGACTGGTACTTTGAGGCCATCCGGGGCTGGCAGAAGCGGCGCAACAACTGGGAGATCGACCCCTCCCTGATGAGCTTCAGCCTGGGGGTGGTGCAGTCCATCAGCGCCATGGTCAGGCTGTTCACCCCGGAGGGGGGCAGCGTGCTCATCCAGACCCCGGTGTATTCCGAGTTCTACGACATGACGGAGGCCGCGGGCCGCAAGGTGGTGGAGAACCACTTTGTGGAGCGGGGCGGCAAGTGGGAGATGGACTGGGCGGACTTTGAGGCCAAGCTGGAGCAGGTGGACCTGTTCCTGCTGTGCAATCCCCACAACCCCCTGGGCATCGTGTGGACCCCGGAGGAGCTGCGGCGGATGGCGGAGCTGTGCATGAAGCACCACGTCATGCTGTTCTCCGACGAGATCCACTCCGACCTGATCTTCCACGGAAAAAAGCACACCCCCACCGCCACCCTCTCCCCGGAGATTGCCCAATATGTGGTGACCGGCATTTCCGGCACCAAAACCTTCAATCTGGCCGGCCTGCAGGCCTCCACCGTGGTGTTTCCCAACCGCCACATGAAGGAGGTCTTTGACCACTACTGGATGAGCATGGACATCCACCGCAACAACGCCTTCTCCCTCACCGCCATGGCGGCCGCCTTCAACCACGGGGAGGAGTGGCTGGAGCAGCTGCTGCCCTATCTGTCGGCCAACTTCGACTATGTGGTGGACTACTGCGCCAAGCACATCCCCAAAATCAAGACCTACGCCCCCGACGCCACCTACCTGATGTGGCTGGACTGCCGGGGTCTGGGGCTGGACAATGAGGCCCTGCGGAAGTTCATGATAGAAAAGGCGGGCCTGGGCCTGAACGAGGGCTGGACCTTCAGCCGCAGCCTGAACGGATTCATGCGCCTCAACGCCGCCTGCCCCCGCAGCGTGCTGGAGCGGGCCATGGCCCAGCTGGAGCAGGCGGTCAACGCCCTGTAATATTTCCTTTGATTATGACGCGATAGGAGTAAAAAACCATGCATGTTACGATCATCGGCAGCCATCTCTGTGCCGACACCCTGTACGCCATCAACGTCCTGGCGGCCCGGAAGGTGAATATCACCTTTCAGAATCTGTCGGCCAGCCTTGCCGATCTGAAGGCCTTCCTGGCTCTGCGGGAGAGCAGCTCCCTGTTTGACGGGCCCAAGGCCAACGGCACCCTGGGGATCCCCTGCTTTATCCTGGAGGACGGCTTCACCACGCTGGAACTGGAGGACGTTCTGGCCCGGCTCTGACCGGCTTTGCCCACGGGACGGGCCGCCTTTCCCCCTCCGGCGTCCCTCGACGGGCCGGGGGCGATGTGCTATAATAGACCGCTATACTTGAAACCGGGAAAAGGGAGTCCGTTCCATGAGCCTGTTACAGAGTTTGCTAGACGCATCCTCCCACGCTGTCCTCACGTTGGACCGGCAGGGAATCATTACCCACATCAACCAGCGGGCCAAGCAGCGTTTCGGCCTGTTCAACCGCAGCCCCCACCCCCATGGCGCCGGCCGGCTGGAGCCGGGGGACGTGGTGATCCTGGCGGACACCGCCATCGGCGCCGACGACGGCGGACTGACGCCGGAGGACCTGGCCTGCATCGGTATCCAGGAGCGCAGGCTGCGGACGGGGGACCGGATCGTGGCCGTGGGCCGGTACCAGACGCCGGGCAGCCGGGCGGTATACAAATTCCTGCCCAGCCGGGACGCCGACCGGCTCCAGCTCCAGACCGCCTTCCGCTCCCGCTCCATCACCGTGACCATTGAAAACAAGTCCGCCTCCGTGCTGGTGGACGGGGTGCCCTATACCATCGACTATTTCCTCTCCATCGGCCAGATGGTGATTCTGGACGGCGCCACCCTGGAGGTGAAGTTCTGGGAGGAAAAGGGTTACTCCGCCCGGAAGGAGTCCATCCGCAATCTGCTCCAGGGCGCGCCCTATATGGCCAAGGAGACCGGATACGAGATCTGCGTGGAGGGGTACCATTTTCAGGACTTCTTCGAGGGGGCGCTGTTTGAGGCCCATCTGGCCCAGGTGCTGGCGGGCCAGGCGGAGCAATATGTGGACACCGCCTACGAAGTCAACGGCTATGAGCTCATCGCCTCCATCCTGCCGGTGGCAGGGGAGGACGGACCGGAGGGGGTCATCGTCAAGTTCCGGAACGTGGAGGATCTGTGGGACGCCATTCTGGAGCGCAACAATGTCATCCGCTCCGCCGAGGAGAAGTACCGCCAGGGGGAGGAGGGAGCCCTGGCTCCGGCCCTGGGCGGGGGAGAGAGCTCGGCCTCCGTCCGGCGCTACGCCTACAAGCTCTCCCAGCTGGACTGCAACATTCTCATCACGGGGGAGAGCGGCACGGGCAAGTCCTTTCTGGCCCGTACCATCTGCCAGCTCCAGCCCCGGAAGGGGCCCGTGGTGACGGTGGACTGCTCCACCATCGCCCCCACCCTCTTTGAAAGCGAGATGTTCGGCTATGTGGGGGGCGCCTTCACCGGGGCCAACCCCAAGGGCAAGGCGGGCTTTTTTGAGAGCGCCGACGGGGGCACCATCTTCCTGGACGAGATCGGGGAGATCCCCCTGAACATCCAGGCCAAGCTGCTCCACGTGATCCAGAACAAGGAGGTCTGCCGGGTGGGCTCCACCCAGCCCATCCCGGTGGATGTGCGCATCCTGGCCGCCACCAACCGCAGCCTGCGGGAGGAGGTGGCCGCTGGACGGTTCCGGCAGGACCTGTACTACCGCCTCAGCGGCTTTTCCCTGGAGCTGCCGCCCCTGCGGGACTGCCAGGAGGACGTGTGCTTTCTCATCAACGACCTGATGGAGAAAATTGTGGAAAAGTACCGCGCCCCCCGCAAGCAGCTCTCCGGCGAGGCCTTCAGCCGGCTGATGTCCTACCGCTGGCCGGGCAACATCCGGGAGCTGGAAAACGTGCTGGAGCGGGCGGTGGCCCTCTCCGAGTCGGATATCATCTATCCCGAGCACATCCACCTGGAGAGCGAACCGGAGGGCGGCACCTGGAAGGAGCTGCTCAAGCGGGAGGAGGCCAGGATCCTCCGGCAGACCCTGGCCCGGTGCGGCGGCAGCCGGAGCAAGGCCATGAAGCAGCTGGGCATATCCAAGACCGTGTTTTACGGCAAGCTGAAGGAGCACCAGATCGAATAGACGGACAAGGAGTTCGGGAATCGGGAAAGCCGGTCCTGATTTCCGAACTCTCTTTTTACAATTTCAACAGGATTATTTTCTTAGATATGGGAATAAAAAGGAAAAGAGGGTAAATTTACGGCGGGATCCAAAAAAAGAAGGGCTGAAAATAAGCGCAAGTCACAAGAGTTCACTCCGGAAAAGCTTTTGGCACATATTTTGCAAAAGAAACAGGACGCCGCTCCGGTGTTGCCAAAGGTCTGAAGGAGAGAGCAGTCCTGTGGATACGCGCCGTGATGCGGAAAGGAGGTAAGGCCCCGGAAAGTGGAGCACAGAAGGTCCCTTCATACTGATTTTGTAGAGAAAAGAGGTATCTGTCATGGATAAGAAAACGGTAATGAAGAACTACACGTTCCTGGTCATCATGCTGGCCGCCATGGTGCTGGGCTGTATCGCGGGCTGGTTTTTCCCCGACTTCGGCCACGCCATCAAGCCCTTCGGCACGGTGTTTATCAACATGATGTTCTGCGTGGTGGTGCCGCTGGTGTTCGCCTCCATCGCAAACTCCGTGGCCAGCGTGCGCAGCCGCCGGCGGGCGGGTAAGATCATGGGCGCCACCGTGGCCACCTTCGTGGTTACCGGCGCCATCGCCGCCGTCATCATGTTTGTGCTGATGAAGATTTTCCCCCCGGTGCTGACCCCCTGGACCGACATGGCCACCGAGGCCATGGGCGAGCACGCCTCCCTGTCGGACATGATCGTCAATTTCTTCACCACCGATGACTTTGTGGGCCTGCTCAGCCGCAGCGCCATGCTGCCCCTGATCGTGTTCTCCATCTTCTTCGGCTTCGCCACCAACCTGGTGGGCGGCCCGGACCACATCATCGGCAAGTTCCTGGAGGGCCTGAGCGAGGTCATGATGGCCTTCGTGAAGATCATCACCTACTATGCCCCCATCGCTTTCTTCGCCCTGTTTGCCGACCTGGTAGCCACCTACGGCGCGGAAGTGGCCACCGCCTACGGCCGGGCCCTGATCGTGTACTATCCCCTGTGCTTTATCTACATCTTCACCGCCTTCCCCCTGTTTGCCTGGTTCGGCGGCGGCAGGCACGGCGTCAGGACCATGTTCCAGCACATCGCCCGTCCCGCCGTCATGTCCCTGGGCACCTGCTCCTCCACCGCCACTATCCCCACCAACCTGCGTGAGGCGGAGGATACCGGCATCCCCAAGGACGTGGCCGAAATGGTCATCCCCATGGGCGCCACCATGCACATGGACGGCTCCTGCTTCTCCTGCGTGCTGAAGATCGCCTTTGTTCTGGGCACCATGGGCTCCGACATGAACTGGAGCATGCTGCCCCTGGTGGTGCTGGTGGCCGTGCTCTCCTCCGTGGGCATGTCTGGCGTGCCCGGCGGCGGCTATATCGGCGAGTATATCATCTGCTCCATCTTCTTCCCCCAGCACATTGAGGTGGCCTTCCCCATCCTGGTGGCCATCGGCAACCTGGTGGATCCTCCCGCCACCATGATCAACTCCTCCGGCGACTATGTGGTCTGCTACATCGTGGCCCGCATCACCGACGGCAAGAACTGGCTGGAGAGAGCCATCAGCGGCAAGCAGCTTCAGAAATAATTCCCTCTTAACTTCCGGCGGCGGGGCCCCGGCCTCCGCCGCCGGAAGACCCTCCCCGGGTCCAGAGAGACAGAAAGGAAGAGTCCCATGATCTGTGATAATATTACCGCCGCGGACGGCCACCTGTACTTTGCGGGACAGGACGTGACGGCGCTGGCCCAGCAGTACGGCACACCGCTGTATCTGATGGATGAGGACAAAATCCGGGAAAACTGCCGGACGTACCTGGCGGCCTTCCAAAAGCACTTTGGGGACAAGGCACGCCCCCTGTATGCCAGCAAGGCGGCCTCCTTCAAGCGTATCTACGAGATCATGAAGGAGGAGGGCATGGGCATCGACGTGGTCTCCTCCGGCGAAATCTATACCGCGCTGCAGGCGGGCTATGATCTGGGCCAGGCCTATTTTCACAGCAACAACAAGACCGACGAGGATATCCGTTACAGCATGGAGCACGGCATCGGCTACTTTGTGGCCGACAACGTGGAGGAGATCCGGGCCATCGAGGCCGAGGCCGCCCGGCGGGGCATCCGGCAGAAGGTGCTGCTGCGCCTGACCCCCGGCATTGACCCCCACACCTATGAGGCCATCGCCACCGGCAAGGTGGATTCCAAGTTCGGCAGCGCCATTGAGACCGGCCAGGCCGAGGAGATTACCGCCTTCACCCTGGCCCAGCCCCATGTGGAGCTGATGGGCTTCCACTGCCACGTGGGCTCCCAGGTCTTTGCCGAGGACGTGTTCGAGCGGGCCGCCGTCATCATGCTGGAGTTTGTGGCCGACATGAAGCGCAAGCTGGGCTACATGGCTCCTCAGCTGGACCTGGGCGGCGGATACGGCGTGCGCTATGTGGAGAGTGACCCCCATCTGGACGTGGACGTGAAGGTGGCCCAGGTGGCCGACGCCATCAAGCAGACCTGCGCCCGGCTGTCCATCGAAATGCCGGAGATCCACATGGAGCCCGGCCGCAGCATCGTGGGCGCCGCCGGTATGACCCTGTACACCGTGGGTACGGTCAAGCGGATCCCCGGCTACAAAAACTATGTCTCTGTGGACGGGGGCATGACGGACAACCCCCGTTACGCCCTCTATCAGGCCAATTATACCTGCCTGCTTGCCAATAAGATGGACGAGAAGGCCGACTTCACCTGTTCGGTGGTGGGCCGCTGCTGCGAAAGCGGCGACATTATCCAGCAGGGCGTCCAGCTGCCCGGCAGCGTGGGCCGGGGAGATATTCTGGCCGTGTGCACCACCGGCGCGTACAACTACTCCATGGCCTCCAACTACAACCGTCTGCCCCGCCCCCCCATCGTCATGCTGCGGGGCGGCCGGGAGCACTATGTGGCAGTGGAGCGGGAGTCCTTCGCCGACCTGTGCCGCAACGACCGGTAAATCAAAACGCGGTCTTTCCCCTGAGGGAAAGACCGCGTTTTTTTGTTGTGTCCGGGCTGTCCAGCGGGCTGCTTCATCCTGGCGAGCGCAGAAAGGCCAGAGGGGTGAAATCCCTTGCAAAGGCAGGGAAAGTACGGTATGATGAAACTGATCTGAAAGGGGATGTACCCTCGAAAAAGGAAGGATGTTATGTTCGGATATAACAGGTCCCGGCGGGGACTAAGCCGGGCGGATGCGCATAAACTCTGCATATCCAGGTGCGGCGGCATCTTTTTGGCGCTGGCCGGGTATTTGCTTGTACCCGCCCAGGCAGCCGGAGAGACGGTAGTAAAGTTTTCCTTTGACATGGGGAGCGTCATACAGGATATTGTTTCCGGCCTTTCCATAACGGCGATTACGGCGGTGGTGGGCTATTGCCTGGTCAGTAAATACATCTCAAAGCTTCAGTTTTCTGCGAAAATGCAGTCCTACGGGTTTGTAAATACCAGTACAAATAAGCAGACCCGAAAGGAAATGAAGGAAATGTGCGAAAAGGCGGTCAAGGTCAAGATCATCAACGTTTCCGGCTTTCATTATTTGAATGACAATGAGCAACTGCTGAAGCAGGCCCTGGCCAGGGGGCTGGAAATACAGTTTTTGGCCGCCGCGCCGGACAGCAGATTCCTCACCGATATCGAGGGGTTGGAATATCACACGATCATAAACGGAAGACGGATGCGGGAGAAGGAGGATAAAATTGGCGCGGAAGTCTGGGCGCTGATTGAGAAATACCGGGCCTTTGGAATGAAAATGCGCTTTTATTCCACCGAGTACCGGCTCCCATATGTGCTGGCCTATTATGGGGACGGGAGCGTGAAGGCGTGGCTGACCATGACCCTGCCGCCGTATAAATCCACCAAAGCCTTTGTGCTCCGGGGCAGGAAAGGCGGCGAGGAGGACGAGGAAGCGGAGATCAATTTTGTGGATATGATGGAGAGCAACTTTGATACAATCTGGAACTACAACTCGGAAAGCCTGGAGGAATTAGAGGAGAGAATCCATGGATAAACAGTATGAAATATGGGCGGAAAAGCAGGACAGGGCCAGACAAAATATGGAGCGGCACAGGAAGATGAAGGGGTGTCTGATTGAAGCGGCTGCCCAGCATCCCCTGGTGGATGGCCGCCGGCCCAATGAGGAATTCCAAAAGCGGCTGGACCTGGCTGCGTGGCTCTACCGTACACAAACGGCCCTGGGCATTGAGACCCGCATTTATGTCCCAGGGAGCCTGCACATGGAAAATGGAGTGGCAGATCAGCTTTCGCTGAGCCGTGCGGGCTGTGAATATCTGATGGAGCAGGGCCTGCCGCCGGAGGCCTTGTTTGGGGAGGAGATGAACAAAAAGTATAAGGGGGAGAAAGGGGTATACAATTCCTCGGACGAGTGCTATGTGGCCAGCCGGATTTTTGAGGATCTGGGTTTTGGTCAGCTGCATTGCGTGTGCTCCTCGGCCCAGCTGATGCGCAAGGCGCTGAGCTATATCCAGTTTGGCTGCATTCCCTTTATGCATGCGGTTTCCTGTGAGCATATGTATCACAACTATGTAGACGAGGTATTTCAATATATTCCCATCCTGCTGGCGGACGAAAACGGCCTTCAGAAGGATTCGAAGGAGGCGGAGCGCCTGCGGCGGCTGCGCAATCCGGATTTGGTCCAGGACAACACATGAGTACAAATACGCCGGACAGGAACAGGTTCCTGTCCGGCGTATTTTTGCCGGCTTACGGTGGGCATCCCCATCTGGGCCGGGAGGGCTGTCAGTCCTCCCGCACGCCGTAGACCTGGGCCAGCCGGAGGACCTTGCTGGCCCAGTTGAAGTGGGTGTTGTACTCGTTCATACGGGTGGCGTCGGCGCTGGAGGCCACCAGCAGCCCGTCCGCCCCGTTCCAGCCGGTGATGGCCCGGGCGTCCCGGTAGTCCCCGGCGGAGACCTTCAGCATGTCGTTGACCACCGGGATCTGGTTGGGGTGGATCACCGTCTTGCCGATAAATCCGCTGAGCAGGTCCAGGGACAGCTCCCGCCGCAGGCCCTCCTCCCAGCCCGCCCCGGAGAAATACTCCCACACGGGGCCGGAGACCACATACCGGCCGGCGAAGGTGGTGACTAGGTCGGTCAGCAGGTGGGCCACCGGCCGGACGTCGTAAATGGTGTCATGGACCGTCCGGCGCAGCCCGAAGGCGTGGGAGAGGTCGTTGCCTCCCACCCGGACGTTGAGGATCCTGTCGGCCACGGTGTCCAGATGCTCCTTCACCTGTGCCAGATGCTCATAGCGGGTGTGGAGGGGCAGCATGGCGGGGGACTCAAAGATGGGCATATAGCGGTAGTCCGCCCCGGCGGCGGCAATGTCCGAGATGGCCTGGATATAGGCCCCGCAGTTCTCCACAAAGAACTTGGGCAGGATAAAGCCCCGGAGGATGGAGGAGAAGGGGCGGTAGGCGGCGGCCAGCTTCCGCAGCTGCTGGGGGGAGCGCACCCGGACGAAAATGAGGGGGAGATAAAAGGTGTGCTCCGAGCGGTTGCGGCAAATCTCCTCCAGAATCTGAAAGAGCTCCCCCTCAGCCTGCTCCACCAGGGCCTCCGGTACGGTATCCTCCAGGCAGAAGGCCAGAGAAAAGGGCTTGGGATACTGTTCCCGCAGCAGAGCGCCGGCAATGGTCCCGTGGGCGTGGGCCGGGCAGTACATCAAGGCGCCCACGTCATACCCGCTGAGTTGCTCGATCATCACAATCCCTCTTTACAGCTGAAAATCATATCCCACAGACAGGGGGACAACCTAATAATTCTACCACAAAAGATAATGGGAGAACATGAAAAGAAGATTAAAAATTTTTTGGGCGCAAAGAGGCCATTTTATTGGGTAAATGGCCCTTTCTTCAAGTTGAAAAAATTTTAAGAGATGCTATAATGGGAATGATTCCATACTTCAGTCGGAGAAAGTTGATGGCATGCTGAAACTGATCATACCGGAAAAACTCAATGACGTTTTCCTGCCGCTCTCCAGCCGGAGAGAGGCGGGGGTTTACTTTTGCCGGATTGCGGGCTACTCCCCCGCCGTGGCGGACTTTCTCAAGGCCTATTACCAGTCGGCCAGACGCACGGGGGTAATCATCGACGGGAAGATCCCCAACCCCGACGTGAACAACCTGGCCTATTTCTCCGAGATGATGGGACAGGACTTCCGGCTGGACCGTACCTTCCTGGACGGCAAGCTGCGCCGGTGGCTGCCCCGGATGGCCGACCCCCAGCGGGCCATTGTGGTGGAGGCCATGTTTTCCACCCTGCAGGACATGCTGCGGGAGGGGAAAAATGAAAATATGCTGCGCAACGCCTATATCAAGTACATGTGCTGGCTCTACTACAAGTTTGAGCGCATCGTCAACCGGCTGGGGGCGGAGCAGCTGCCCCAGATCCTGTACGACGGGGCAGTGAGCCAGTACGAGCTGCAGCTGCTTACCGTGCTGTCCCGGGCAGGAGCCGACATTGTTCTGCTGGAGCGGGGGGGCGACGCCTCCTACCTGAAGCTGGACCCCAGCTCCGCCCTGTCCACGCTCTATCAGGAGCCGGGCATGACCGCCTTTCCCGACGGCTTTGGCCTGAAGGGGCTCCAGGAGGAGCTGCGCAGGGAGGAAAACCGCCAGCGGCTCTACGGTCCGCTCCCCTCCCTCCGCCCCTGCACCAACGCCTGGATGAAGAGCCCCCAGGTCCAGGAGCTGCTTACCAGCGCCCAGGGCCGGGGGAGCGAGCCGGGCTTTTTCTACAACGGCTTTGTCATCCAGTACGGCGTGGAGGACAAGCTGCTCTTCTCCAACGACATGTTCTCCTTCTACAAGCAGCTGAAAAGCGGCCAGCGGCGGGTATGCCTGGTGAACGGCGGCATTCCCGCCCCCACGCCGGAGGAGATCGCGTCCATCAAGCGGCAGAACTACGCCAACGTGGAGCAGCTGGCGGCGGGGCTGACGCCCAACATCCAGTACCCCCCCAGCCAGGAGCTCCAGCGGCTGATGGTGAAGGCCTTTTTGGACCTGATCCTGGAGGAGGCCAAGGAGCCGGGCGGCACGGTCTCCCGCCTGACCAACAAGGCGGTCTATCTGCTGGCGTGGCTCCGGCGGTATCAGAAGGAGCTGTTTGCCAACTGGCAGATGCCGGAGGTGGGGGTGTTCCTCCTCTTCGGCAGGTGCGCCACCCCCAGCGAGGCCCTGTTTCTGCGGCTGCTGGCCCGGCTGCCGGTGGACGTGCTGGTGCTGCTGCCCGATGGAAACCAGGGCTGCCCCCTTCGGGACCCCGCCCTGCTGGAGCTGCGGTATGAGCAGTCCCTCCCCATGGACAGCTTCCCCGTGGAGCCCGCCCAGGTGCGGGTGAGCACGGCGGCCTACCAGGCCGAGCGGGACCTGGACTCGTTGATGTACCAGGACTCTGGCATGTACCGTAACCAGCAGTACGGCAAGGCGGAGGCGGTCACCCTGCGTACCATGTACGAGGAGATCTCCATTCTGTGGGACCAGGAGCTGAAATACCGCCCCAGCTTTTCGGTGGTGGACCAGACGGTGACCATGCCGGTGCTGCTGGAGAAGATCTGCGGCGTGAAGGACGGGCAGGTCAACAACTATTGGCTGGAACTGAAAAAGCTGGTGACGCCGGACACTCTGGTGGTCCGGTCGGTGCCCTGGCTTGCTGGGACCGACGCCAACCCCATCAAGCCCTTCGCCACCCAATTTCTGAAAAACGGGCGGCTGCAGCGGGGGAAGATCAAAGAGCACAAGGCCTACCCCTACGGCATCCTCCGGGGGGAGATGCAGGAGCATCTGCTGGACAAGCTCCAGTTGCTGCTGGACCAGAAGGTGGTGGCGGGCACCTACCAGAACGGCACGGAGTACACCGTGGTGGCCACCGCCCTCAACCTGAACCGGGACCTGCTGCGGCTCATCCAGAAGTTTGACTTTACCAAGAAGAATCCCAAGCTCATTTTCATCAACACCACGGAAAAAATCCTCTCCCTGGAGGACAGCATCCTGGTGGCCTATCTCAACCTGGTGGGCTTCGACATCCTGTTCTTTGTGCCCACAGGGTATCAGTGTATCGAAAAATATCTCCCGGAGGGGTATGTGAACGAGCACCAGATCGGAGAGTACCTGTACGATCTGTCCGTTCCCAACCTCAACGCCGTCCAGGAGGGCGGACTGAGTTCCATCAGAAGACTATTTGGAAGGAGTACATGACTATGGGATTGGATTTCAGCAGACCCACCCCCAACGCCCTTCCCGACCAGGGGCAGGCCGCGGCCGCTCCCCCGGCGGAGCAGGAAAACTATCAGCAGTATGACATTGTGGCCGACCGCCAGGAGATGAGCCAGGCCCTGACCAACTCCCCCGAGGTGGACCGGCTGGCCAGCCAGATCGAGGTCTATAACCTGGAGACCATCGTCACCTTCGGTGCGGGGGCGGCGGAGGAGATCTCCAAGTGCTCCGACGTGGTGCTCAACAGCATGAACATGTCCCAGCTGGACGAGTCCAGCGCCATGCTCACCACCCTGGCCAAGATCATGGACAAGTTCGACATCGAGGAGATCAAGGAAAACCCCGGCCTGTTCGGCAAGCTCTTCGGCAATCTCCGCAAGCAGCTGGACAAGATCCTGGCCAAGTACCACACCATGGGCCAGGAGGTGGACAAGATCTACGTCCAGCTCAAGCAGTACGAGTCGGAGATCAAGCAGTCCAACCGCAAGCTGGAGGAGATGTTCCAGGCCAACGTGAACTACTACCACGAGCTGGTGAAGTACATCCTGGCAGGAGAGCAGGGCTGCCGGGAGCTGGAGGCCTACATCGCCCAGCGGCAGGCCGACATGGAGGCCAGCGGCGACAACTCCATCCAGTTCGAGCTGACCAGCCTGAACCAGGCCCTGATGATGCTGGAGCAGCGCACCCAGGACCTGCGCACGGCGGAGAGTGTGGCCATGCAGGCCATCCCCATGATCAAGACCATGCAGTTCAGCAACATGAACCTGGTGCGCAAGATCAACTCCGCCTTCATCATCACCCTGCCGGTATTCAAGCAGGCCCTCACCCAGGCCATCATGCTCAAGCGCCAGCGCATCCAGGCCGAGGCCATGTCCGCCCTGGACGAAAAGACCAACGAAATGCTCATCCGCAACGCCCAGAACACCGCCGAGCAGTCCAAGATGACCGCCCGGCTGGCCTCGGGCAGCTCCATCAAGATCGAGACTCTGGAGCGGACCTGGCAGACCATCGTCTCCGGCATCGACGAGACCCGGCAGATCCAGGAGAACGCCCGCAAGCAGCGGGTGGACGACCAGAAGCGGCTGGAGGCCATCAAGGCCGATTTCAACTCCAGGTACAGTATGCCTGAGAAGAAATAAAGAAACGATTTGGGAATAAGGAGGATATCACTATGCCGATCAATCTGACCAAGGGACAGAAAGTAGACCTGACCAAGGGCAATCCGGGACTGACCAAGATCGTGGTGGGCCTGGGCTGGGACGTGAACGCCTATGACTCCGGGGCGGCCTTCGACCTGGACGCGGCGGCTTTCATGACCAACGCCTCCGGCAAGTGCCCCACCGAGAAGGAATTTGTGTTCTACGGCAACCTGGAGCACACCAGCGGCTCGGTCAAGCACATGGGCGACAACCTGACCGGCGAGGGCGACGGCGACGACGAGCAGATCGTGGTGGATCTGTCCCAGGTGCCCGCCAACGTGGAGCGCATCGCCTTTACCGTCACCATCTATGACGCCGAGAGCCGCAACCAGAACTTCGGCCAGGTGTCCAACGCCTATATCCACATCCAGGATATGGTGTCCGGCGCCGACCTGATCCGGTACGACCTGGGGGAGGATTTCTCCATCGAGACCGCCATCGTGGTGGGCGAGCTGTACCGGCACAACGGCGAGTGGAAGTTCAACGCCATCGGCAGCGGCTTCCAGGGCGGCCTGGCGGCTCTGTGCGGCCACTACGGAATTGAAGTTGCGTAAGGAGGAAACCGATCATGCCTGTTAATCTGAAAAAAGGCCAGAAAGTGAGCCTCACCAAGGACAATCCGGGTCTGACCCGTGTGGTGGTGGGCCTGGGCTGGGACGTGAACGCCTTTGACACCGGCGGAGCCTTCGACCTGGACGCGGCTGCCTTCCTGCTGGGGGACAACGGCAAGACCGCCCGCAGCGAGGACTTTGTGTTCTACGGCAACCAGAAGGACCCCTCCGGCGGGGTGGAGCACCTGGGCGACAACCTGACCGGCGTGGGCGACGGGGACGACGAGCAGATCAAGGTGGACCTGAGCCGCCTGCCCGACAACGTCACCCGGGTGGCCTTCACCGTCACCATCTATGAGGCGGAGGAGCGCCGGCAGAATTTCGGCCAGGTGAACAACGCCTTCATCCGCATCTACGACGAGACCAACGGACAGGAGCTGCTGCGCTACGATCTGGGGGAGGACTTCTCCATCGAGACGGCGGCGGTGTTCGGCGAGCTCTACAAGAACAACGGCGAGTGGAAATTCAACGCCATCGGCAGCGGCTATCAGGGCGGCCTGGCGGCCCTGTGCGCCAACTACGGGGTCGAGGTGGAATAAGGAGGAAGCCATGGCCATCAGTCTGGAAAAGGGAAAAAAGGTCAATCTGCAAAAGAAGCAGAATGCCGGCCTGGGAGAGATTCTGGTCAATCTGAACTGGAACAGCAAGCCCGCCAAGCAGGGCTTTTTCGCCAGCTTGATGGGCTCCAAGAACTCCGGCGGTATTGATTTGGACCTGGGTTGCCTGTTTGAGCTGAAAAACGGCAGAAAAGGTGCCGTCCAGGCCCTGGGCAACGCCTTCGGCTCCCTCCAGCGGGAGCCCTACATCGCTCTGGACGGGGACGACCGCACCGGCGCGGTGACCACCGGGGAGAATCTGCGCATTGACGGCAACCGCATCGCTGAAATCCAGCGGGTGCTGGTCTATACCTACATCTACGAGGGGGTTGCCAACTGGCAGCAGGCCGATGCGGTGGTCACCATCCGCTATCCCGGGGCCGAGGACCTGATCGTGAAGATGGACGAGTATAGCTCCCAAAAGATTATGTGCGGCCTGGTGCTGCTGGAAAACATCAACGACGAGACCTTCAGCGTGGAGAAGATCGTCCAGTTTTACCAGGGCCACCGGGACCTGGACGAGGCCTTCCACTGGGGCCTGTCCTGGACTGCCGGGAGAAAATAAGGAGGAAAAACCATGTCTGTTAGTTTGCAAAAAGGCCAGAAGGTCAGCCTGACCAAGGAGGGCCAGGAGGGTCTGAACCAGGTGATTGTGGGTCTGGGCTGGGATGAGGCCCAGGCCAGCAAGGGCGGCCTGCTGGGCGGCCTGTTCGGCTCCAAGCCCCAGGCCATCGACTGCGACGCCTCCGCCGTCATGCTGCGGGGCGGAAGGCTGCTGGACGGAAAGGACGTCATCTATTTCGGCAACCTGCAGCACCCCACCGGGGCGGTGCGGCACATGGGCGACAACCTGACCGGCGCGGGCGCGGGGGACGACGAGCAGATCGTCATTCAGCTCCAGCAGGTGCCCGCCGAGTATGACCGTATCGTGTTTGTGGTAAACATCTATCAGGCGGTGCAGCGCAACCAGCATTTCGGCATGATCCGCAACGCCTTCATCCACATCATGGACGCCCGCAACAACCAGGAGCTGTGCCGGTACAACCTGTCGGAGAACTATGACGGCATGACCGCCATGATCTTCGGCGAGGCCTACCGCCACAACGGCGAGTGGAAGTTCAACGCCATCGGTCAGGCCACCACCGACCCCGGCCTGCCCGAGCTGTGCCGGCGGTATATGTAAGCATTCATTTCTGTTTGACAACATAGAAAACAGGAGAGAGAAGCGGCGTTGCACCTGGCTTCTCTTTTCCTGTGTATACGGGAGAATAAACTATGCACTATAACGGGCTTTCGGACAAAGAGGTTGCCGAATCTCGAGAAAAATACGGCAGCAACGTGATTCCAGACTCAGAACCCACCACATTTTGGGCGGAGTTCAAGGAGACCTTCGGCGATCCCATGATCCGGATCCTCCTGGCGATCGCGGTTTTGATGATCGTCATGTGTGTTCTGGGCTACGCGGACATCTACGAACCCATCGGCACCATTGTGGCCATCCTGATCGTGGCCTTTGTCTCGGCCAAAACCGGAGTGGCCAGCGACACCAAGTACCGCCAGCTGAAGGACAGCACCAAAAAGGACCAGTGTAAGGTCTACCGCAACGGCGTCGTGGCCGTCATCGACATGGACGACGTGGTGGTGGGGGACAAGGTCCTGCTCCAGTCCGGCGACAAGATCCCCGCCGACGGCGTGCTCATTCACGGCCACATCAAGGTGGACAACTCCGCCCTGAACGGCGAGGCGGAGGAGTGCTCCAAGACGGCGGCCCCGGGAGAGTTCCGCCTGGCCGACGAGATCACCGGCGACACCTTTGTGGACAAGCACTCCCTGTTCCGCGGAGCCGTGCTCTTTGACGGCGAGGGCGTGCTGGACGTGCAGAAGGTGGGCCTTGCCACCATGATGGGCAAAATGGCCGAGGAGATGCAGGATGAGGAGCCCGACTCCCCCCTGAAGGTGAAGCTCTCCAACCTGGCGGGCCTGATCTCCAGATTCGGCTATATCGGCGCCGTGGTCATCGCCGCCATGTACCTGGCCTTCTATGTCATTTCCGCCGGCGGCATCGGCCCCTACCTGGACACCGGCGCCACCGAGATCATCAAGGACGTGGTGGAGGCGGTGTCCCTGGCGGTGGTCATCATCGTGTGCGCGGTGCCCGAGGGCCTGCCGCTGATGATCTCCCTGGTGCTGATGCAGAACACCAGCAAGATGCTGGACCACAATGTGCTGGTGCGCAAGGCCGAGGGCATCGAGACCGCCGGCTCGCTGAACATCCTGTTCAGCGACAAGACGGGCACCATCACCAAGGGCCGGCTGGAGGTGGTGGAGTTCTTCACCGGGGACGGCATCACCATCCCCCTGGCCGAGCTGCCCCAGCACGGCAAGATCAAGGGCCTGGTGGACCTGGCCATCGGCAAGAACAGCCAGTCCATGTTTGACGCCTCCGGCAACGTCATCGGCGGCAACGCCACCGACCAGGCGCTGATGAAATTCCTGGGACAGGAGCTGTTCGGCAAGCTGGAGAGCTCCTGCACCGTCACTCTCTCCCAGGGCTTCAACTCCGCCAACAAGTTCAGCCAGGCCTACCTGGGCGAGCTGAAAAAGACCTTCTACAAGGGCGCTCCCGAGCGGCTGCTGAACGCCTCCACCAAATACCTCAGCCTCAGCGGGGAGGAGCACCCCATCTCCCTGCGGGCCATCAACGCCAAGATCGACGAGCTGGCCAGCAAGTCCATGCGGGTACTGGCCTTCGGGTACTCCAACCAGCAGATGACCGAGAACAAGATCAACGACGACACGGTGATCGTGGGCTTTGTGGGCATCCGGGACGACGTGCGCCCCGAGGCCCGGGAGGCCATCGCCGCCGTTCAGGGGGCGGGCATCCAGGTGGTCATGATCACCGGCGACCGGCTGGAGACCGCGGTGGCCATCGCCACCGACGCCGGCCTGCTCAAGACCGGGGACGACGTGGCCCTCACCTCCGCCCAGCTCAATGAGCTCAGCGACGAGGAGGTCAAGCAGATCATCCCCCGCATCCGGGTCATCGCCCGGGCCCTGCCCACCGACAAGTCCCGCATGGTGCGCCTGTGCCAGGAGATGAACCTGGTGGTGGGCATGACCGGCGACGGCGTCAACGACTCCCCCGCCCTGAAGCGGGCGGATGTGGGCTTCGCCATGGGCAGCGGCACCGAGGCCGCCAAGGAGGCCGGCAAGATCGTCATTCTGGACGACAACTTCAAGTCCATCAAGGACGCCATCTGGTACGGCCGGACCATCTACCACAACATCCTGAAGTTCTGCAAGTTCCAGCTGGTGATCAACGTGGCCGCCGTGGTGGTCAGCGCCATCTCCCCCTTCTTCGGGGTGGAGGAGCCCCTGAAGGTGACCCATCTGCTGTTCGTCAATCTGGTGATGGACGGCCTGGGGGCCATCATGCTGGGCAACGAGCCGGCCCAGGAGCGGTATATGACCGAAAAGCCCCGCCGCCGGGACGAGAGCATTGTGAGCAAGCCCATGATGGTGCAGATTCTCACCATGGGCCTGTGGCTCACCGTGCTCAGCTTCCTGTTCCTGAAGCTCCCCTTCTTCAACCAGTTCTTCGCCAGCACCGAGCAGAAGCTGTCGGCCTATTTCGTGCTCTTTATCTGGAGCGCCCTGTTCAACGGCTTCAACGTCCGTGACGACGGCTTCGCCATCTTCAAGGGCCTGAACGAGAACACCGGCTTCATGAAGGTGTTCCTCGCCATCGTGGTGATCCAGGCGCTGATCGTCAACGCCCCCCTGGTGCCTGCCTGCGCGTGGATTGGCAGCATGTTCAGCTGCGTGCCCTTCCCGCCGGTGGGCTGGCTGGTGGTGGGGATCCTGGCGGTGACCATGATCCCCGTGGATATGATCCGGAAGGCTGTCACCCCGAAATAAAACCGGAAAGGGGTACTCCCCAGGGAGTACCCCTTTTCCAAGCATGGGAGGCCCTGTGGCATGAAAAAATTACAGTATAACTCGCCGGTGATTCTCAGCTTCTTCTTTCTCTCCCTGCTGGCCCTGGTGCTGGGCTACCTCACCAAGGGGTGGACCACCTCCGCCCTGTTCTCCGTGTACCGCTCCTCTCTGGCCAACCCCCTGACCTACGTGCGCTTTCTGGGCCATGTGCTGGGCCACGCCGACGGCAGCCACTTTATGGGGAACATGCTGCTGCTGCTGGTGGTGGGCCCCCCCATGGAGGAGAAGTACGGCAGCCGCTCCCTGCTGGCCGCCATTGTCCTGACGGCGCTGGTCTCCGGCGTGCTGCACTTTCTTCTGTTCCCAGGCACCGCTCTGCTGGGGGCCAGCGGCATCGTGTTCATGCTCATTATGCTGGGCTCCCTCTCCGGCATGCGGGAGGGGAAGATTCCCCTGACCCTGTTGCTGGTGGGCGCCTTGTACCTGGGCCAGGAGGTGTACGCCATGGCCTTTGTCCGGGATAACGTGGCCAACCTGATGCACATTGTGGGCGGACTGTGCGGCACGGCCTTCGGCTTTATGCTGGGTGGCCGCCGAAAGTCTCGATAACAGTGAGGAAAATTGGAATGCCTGATTACACCAAGGAAAATACCCTGCGGCTGGCCAAGCGGTTTCAGAACAGCAAGCGGCCCTACCTGCTGGTGAATCCGCTGCAGGCCAAGCACATCCCGGTAAGCCCCTCGGCGGCCCTGACCATGATGGGGGCCCTGGGGGAGCTGCTGGCAAAGCAATATCCCAACACCAGATTGGTGCTCGGCTTCGCGGAGACCGCCACCGCCGTGGGCGCGGCGGTGGCCGCCTCCCTGGGGCCGGAGTGCGTCTATCTCCACACCACCCGGGAGCGCTTTCCCCAGGCCGGTCAGTGGTTGGAATTTCTGGAGGAGCACAGCCACGCGGTGGAGCAGAAGCTGCCCGGCGACCGCCTGCCGGAGTGGCTGGCGGCCACGGACACGGTGATTTTGGTGGACGATGAGATCTCCACCGGAAAGACCTTGCGTAACATGGTGGCCGAGCTGGAGGGGCGGTATCCCCAGCTGCGGGACAAGCAGATCGTGGCCGCCTCCATCCTCAACCGGGTCTCCCCGGAAAACCAGCGGCTGCTGGAGGAGGCGGGCATCCGCAGCCAGTACCTGGTCAAGCTCCCCCAGGAGGACTACGCCGCCCTGGTGGCGGACCTGGAGGTGGCGGAGGCCCCTCCGGCGGAGCCGGTTACGGAAGTTTTCCACAGCCAGGAGCTGGAATGTGGAAAACAGGGCGACCCCAGACTGGGCCTGCCCATCGGCGGCTACCAGGCTGACTGCGCCCGGCTGGCCCGGGCCTTTCTCACGGGGCCGGGCCGGGACATCCCGGCGGGCAGCCGGGTGGCGGTGCTGGGTACGGAGGAGTGCATGTACCCCGCCCTGACGCTGGGGGCCATGCTGGAGGAGCGGGGCTGCGCGGTCCGCTGCCACGCCACCACCAGAAGCCCCATCGGCGTCTGCGGCCGGGGGGACTACCCCATCCGCTCCGGGGCCAAGCTGCCCAGCTTTTATGACGAGGCCCGCCCCACCTATCTCTACAACATGGACGGCTATGACGCCATTGTGGTGGTCTCCGACACGCCGGTGGAGGGGACCAGGGCGCTGGCCAGCCTGCTGGGGGCCTTCCCGCCCCAGGCGGGCCGGAAGGTTTTTTATGTCCAGGGAGGACGACATGTTTGGTACCTATAAGCCGCAGGATGTGGAAATCCTGCTGAAGGACATCACCGGGCTGGTGGAGCCCCTGCCCACGGCGGAGCGGGAGAAGCGCATCCAGAGCGGAGTCCACTATTCCGAAATGCTGCCCATCGAGTACGAGCCGTCGCCGGCCTACCTGGCGGCCTACCACGACGGCCTGGCCCGGTACGCCCCCATGACCGCCCGGGCGGTGGCCGCCGTATCCAGGCAGATCTGGCGGGACAAGGGGCCGGACGCGGTGCTGGTCTCCCTGGCCCGGGCGGGCACCTCCATCGGCGTGCTGCTCAAGCGGTATATCGCCCAATTTTACCACGCCGACGTGAAGCACTATACCATTTCCATCATCCGGGGGAAGGGGATCGACCGCAACGCCATGGCCTATCTGCTGGCCCGCCACCGGCCGGAGCAGCTCCAGTTTGTGGACGGCTGGACCGGCAAGGGGGCCATCCAGCGGGAGCTGAGCCGGGCCATGGAGGAGTACCCCGGCGTCAGCGCCGGGCTGGCGGTGCTGTCCGACCCGGCCCGGCTGGCGGAGAAGTGGGGGACCCACGATGATTTCCTCATCGCCAGCTCCTGCCTCAATTCCACCGTGTCCGGGCTGCTGAGCCGCACCTTTTACCGGAAGGACATCATCGGCGACCACGACTTCCACGGCGCGGCCTTCTATGAAGGGCTGCTGGAGCAGGACCTCACCTACCAGTTTATCGACGCGGTGGCCGCCTACTTCCAGCCGGAGGACCAGGAGGAGGGGGAGGAGACGCCCCCCGCCCTCAGCGCCCTGGAGGAGGTGGACGGGCTGTGCCGGGCCTTTTCCATCGCCGACCGCAACCTGGTGAAGCCCAGCATCGGGGAGGCCACCCGGGTGCTGCTGCGGCGGATGCCCTGGAAGATGCTGGTCCACAGCATGGAGGATGAGGAGCATCTGGGTCACATCTATCAACTGGCAAAGGAGAAGGGGGTCCCGCTGGTGGAGTATCCGCTGGTCAACTACCGGGCCTGCGGCCTGATCCAGCAGCTGGCCGACAACTGAGCATGAAACAGACGATCTTCGCAAGCGATTTGGACAATACCCTGATCTTTTCGTACAAGCATGCCCTGGCCACCGACCTGTGCGTGGAGTACCTGGACGGGAAGCCTCAGGGCTATCTGCCCCCAACGGCTCCGGCCATGCTGGAGGAGCTGATGGAAAAAGCGCTGTTCATCCCGGTGACCAGCCGCTCGGTGGAGCAGTACCTGCGGATTCAATTCCCGCCCCGGTGCCGGCCCCGGTACGGGGCGGCCGCCAACGGCGGCATCCTGCTGGACGGCGGGGAGGTGGACCAGGCCTGGCGGCAGGAGTCCCTGGAGCTGGTCCGGCCCTGGCGGCAGGCCATGGAGGAGGTGCTGGCAGCCCTGGGGAAGCAGCCCCAGGCCAGGCGCTTTCGCATGGTGGATGAGCTGTTTGTGTTCGCCGCCTGTGACGGACCACAGGAAGCCCTGACGCTCCAGGCGGGGCTGTGGGACCGCACTCCCCTGGACGTGGAGGTGACCGGACGGAAGGTATATTGCTTTCCGCCGTCCATGAACAAGGGGGCGGCGGTGGACCGGCTGCGGGCGCGGTTTGGAGCGGAGCGGGTGATCTGTGCCGGGGACAGCCCCATTGACCGGCCCATGCTGGAGCGGGCCGACGTGGCCATCGTCCCCCATGGGCAGCTGGCCCAAGGCCTTCCCTGCCGGGAGACGGTGGTCTGCGGACCGGAGGAGCGGTTTTACGAATTTGTGCTGAGACAGGCGGCGGCGCGGATCGGGTGACGGACGCCTCGAAAAGGAGCAGTGTGTATGGCAGATTACAGACAATATTTTCAGGCGGTGCTCCGCCCCCGCTCCGAGCACGCCGTTGAGGAGTTCTTCGCCCTGAGCGGCCGGTATTCCAATTTCCAGAAGGAGACCTGCTTTATCCGCTATCTGGCCAGATACGGCTACAAGAGCGTGCTGGAGCGGCTGAGTATGTGGGAGAAGGACGACCGGGCCCGCCAGAGCGGGTATGTGTATGTCCCGGCCCTGGCCAGACAGCCGGACCAAGGGGCGCTGGAGACATACATAAAGCTGTACAACGGGGGAAAATGGCAGCTGCCCTTCCGCTTTGAGAACCGGATCCTGGAGGAGGCCTTTGATACCAGCTTCCGGGAGACCCTGGAGGCCTTCCAGCGCAGCCGGGGCCGGGCGGAGGAGTCCATTGTGCGCAACTTTGCCGTCAAGCTGCTGTTCTGGATCGACCAGTATTTTCCCCGCCTGTTTGTCAGCACTCAGAAAATCTCCAGTTTTCCCAAATTTGCCTGCGGCGGCGTGGTGAAGCTGCCGGAGTATCTGTTCCTCTGCCTGCTGTACCGGATGGGCTGCGATGTGCTGTATGTAAGCGAGAGCCAGGACGTGGGGGTGGAGGATAGAGAACTGCTGGGGCTGTCGGTGGTGGTTGAGGGGCCGGACCGTCCGCCCCAGCCGGTGGTGGTCTCCACGCCTGTCTCCACACCCGCCGCACCGCCCCCGGCGGCCCGGCAGCCGGCCCGGCGGCCGGTGGTGACGCCGCCCCCCAGAAGGCAGACCGGCAGCCCGCCTGCCGGGGGAGCCCGGCAGCCCCTGCCCTACGAGGAGCTGGCCAAGCTGGCCTCGTCGGTGGTGATGCTGCAGGTGTTTGACGACCAGAACCAGTGCTACAAGACCGGCTCCGGCGTGCTCATCAACGGCTCGGGGTACATCCTCACCAACTTCCATGTGGCCGCGGGGGGACGGTACTACGGCGTGTTGCTGGAGGAGGAGACGGAGGTCTTTTATACCGACGAGCTCATCAAGTACAACCAGGACCTGGATCTGGCCATCCTGCGCATGGAGAAGCGGCGTGCCCCCATCCCCATCTACCGGGGGCCGGAGCCGCTGGTGAGAGGCCAGAAGGTGGTGGCCATCGGCAGTCCCCTGGGCCTGTTCAACACGGTGTCCGACGGGATCATCTCCGGCTTCCGGACGGTGGGGCGGCGGTCCATGCTCCAGTTTACCGCCCCCACCTCCCACGGCAGCAGCGGCGGCGCCCTGCTGGACCTGTACGGCAACCTGATCGGGGTCATAACGGCGGGCTTTGACGACGGACAGAATCTCAACCTGGCGGTGGATTACCAGTCCATCCTGGAGTTCGCCAGAGGACTGCTGTAACCGGCGGCCTTCAGACAAAACAAAAGCGAACCATGCGGGAAATCTCCCGCATGGTTCGCTTTTTCTTTTCCACGATGGACCGGACCCTTACCGGGCCAGACCCAGGATCTCACGGGCCTCATCGGGAGTAGCAACCTTTTTGCCGAACTCCTCGATGACCCGACGGGCCCGCTCCACGAACTGCACGTTGCTCTCGGCCAGCACGCCCTTGGAGTACATCACGTTGTCCTCCATGCCCACACGGATGTGGCCGCCCAGAGCCACAGCGCCGTACAGCATGGTCAGGGCGGAGTGACCCACGCCGAAGCAGCTCCAGGTGGAGCCGGGGCACAGGGATTCCATGGTCTCCTTCATGAAGATCAGGTTCTTCATGGTGCCGGGGATGCCGTTGGCGCAGCCCATGCAGAACTGGAAGTGTAGGGGAGCCTTCAGCACGCCCTTCTTCAGATAGTACTGGGCGTTGGCAATCATGCCGGGGTCAAAGGCCTCGATCTCCGGCTTGATGTTGTTCTCCTGCATGATCCCGCCCAGCTTCTCCAGAAAGGCGGGCGGATTGAGGAACAGGCCGGAGTGCATCCAGTTCATGGAGCCGCAGTCATAGGAGGCCATCTCGGGGCGGAGCTCCACAATGTGCTCGTACCGGCACTCCTCGGTGGGGAAGGAGGCCGCGCCGGAGGTGGTCATATTCAGAATGACGTCGCAGTCGGGGTGGTTGGTCCGCAGCAGCTCCACCGTCTTGCGGAATTTGGCCTTGTCCATGGTGCCGTTGCCCTGGTCGTCCCGCATGTGCATGTGAGCCACGGCCGCGCCCGCCTTCCAGCAGGCGTAGATGTCCTCGGCGATCTCCTCGGGGGTCATGGGTACGTTGGGGTTGTTTTCCTTCTTGGGCCATGCGCCGGTGGTGGCGATGGTAATGATGGTTTTATCCTGATTCATGGTTCCGTTCCTCCTTCATGTCGGGCCCCAATGTCAGAAGGCCTGTTGAAAAAGGAAAGAGCAAGTTCTATGCCAATATTTTTCCCCGGTTTGGAAGGCCCTCCGGCGCTGTTTTGGGACCCTTGTTGCGGTATGGAAACACAACCGGTCCGCCTGGCCGGCTGCTGTTGCGTTTTTGCATGGATATGGGCCAAAGCGGCGGAAAAAAGCCCCCGTTTGCCGGAAAAGCAGTTGGCATACCGCTTGCTGAATTAACGGGCATCATGCAGCGCCGCCGTGCGCAGAGAGGAGCTTACACCACCATGAAACATGTTGCCATTGTGGCCGCCTGCCGCACCCCCATCGGGACCATCGGCGGCCAGTTCAAGACCTTGACCGCTCTGGACCTGACCATTCCCGTCATGCAGGCCCTGGTCCAGCGCTCCGGCGTGGACCCTGCCTGTATTGACGACGTGATCTGGGGCTGCAACTATCAGCGTACCTATCTGGAAAACAACCTGGCCCGGGTGGCCGCTGTCAAGGCCGGCCTGCCGGAGACGGTGCCCGGCATCACCGTCCACCGCAACTGTACCTCCTCCATGTCCTCCATCCAGATGGGCTTCTACCAGATCATGGCCGGAGAGGCCAACTGCATCATGGCCGGCGGCGCCGACTGTATGAGCGCAGCCCCCTTCATGGTGTTTGACGCCCGCTACGGCAAGAAGTTCGGCCATATGGAGCTGCGGGATTCCATGTGGGACTCCCTCACCAACCTGGGCGTGGGCCCCGCCATGGGCATTACCGCCGAGAACGTGGCCGAGGCCTACCACGTGACCCGGGAGGATATGGACAACTACGCCCTCCTCTCCCAGCAGCGGGCCGCCGCCGCAGCGGACGGCGGCAAGTTTGCCGAGGAGATCATCCCCGTCACGGTACCCGGCAAGAAGGGAGACACCGTAATCACCACCGATGAGCACATCCGCCGGGACACCAGCTATGAGAAGCTGGCCAAGCTGAAGCCCACCTTTAAGAAGGACGGCCGGGTCACCGCCGGCAACTCCTCCGGCATGAACGACGCCGCCTCCGGTGTGCTGCTGATGGAGGAGGAGATGGCCCGCAAACTGGGTCTGCCTGTGCTGGCCCGGGTGGTGGCCACCGCCACCACCGGCGTCTCTCCCGATCTGATGGGCATTGGCCCCATCAGCGCCACCCAAAAGACCCTGGAAAAGGCGGGACTGTCGGTGGCCGACGTGGACCTGTTCGAGATCAACGAGGCCTTTGCCGCCCAGTGCGTGGCCTGCCAGCGGGAGCTGGGCATTGATGTGGAGAAGCTGAACGTCAACGGCGGCGGCATTTCCCTGGGTCACCCGGTGGGCGCCACCGGCAGCCGGCTGGTGGTCAGCCTGCTCCATGAGCTGAAGCGGCGGGGCGGCCGGTACGGTCTGGCCACCCTGTGCGCCGGCGGCGGTATGGGCACGGCGGTGCTTATCGAAATGGCCTGAGCCGGGAAAGCCGCTATGAAGGATTTTACCTTTTCCTTTCCCACCCAGGTGATCTTCGGCCGGGGAGCCGAGCGCCGGGTGGGGGAGCTGGCCGCCCCCTACGGCCCCAACGCACTGGTGCTCTATGGCAGCCAGCGGGTCCGCCGCAGTGGGCTGCTGGACCGGCTGGAGGCGGAGCTGAAGGCCCGCGGCCTCCATGTGACTGAATTGGGCGGGATCCAGGAGAATCCCCTGCTGTCCAAGGCGGAGGAGGGAGCCGCTCTGGCCAGGGAAAACCACTGCACCCTGATTTTGGCGGTGGGAGGGGGCAGCGTCATTGACACCGCCAAGGCTGTCAGCCTGGGCGCGGTGAGCAGCCGGCCTCTGTGGGACCTGTATCAGGGCAAGGCCAAGGCGGAGGGGGCGCTGCCCATCGGCGTGGTGCTCACCACCGCCGCCACCGCCAGCGAGGCCAACTGCGTCTCCGTGCTCCGCCACGACACCCTCCAGACCAAAGCGGCCCTCACCGAGCCGCTGACCTGTCCCCGGTTTGCCCTGATGAATCCGGAGCTCACCTACTCTCTGCCCCCCCGGCAGACCGCCTCCTGCGCGGTGGACATTTTCTCCCACGCCTTTGAGCGCTACTTCCACAAGGAGCAGCGGGGCACGCTGCGCAGCCGGATGTGCGCCGCGGTGATGTGTACCGTCATCCAGGAGCTCCCCCGGGCGCTGGCCCAGCCCGATAACTACGACGCCCGCAGCCAGCTGATGTGGGCGGCCACCGTGGCCCACAGCAACATGCTGGGCTTCGAGGGGGACTACGCCTGCCACGCCCTCTCCCATGTGCTCACCGGGGAGCTGGGGCTGCCCCACGGCGTGGCCCTGGGCATCCTGATGACGGCGTGGTGCAAGTTTATGCTGACCGATGAGGCGGATGCCATCGCGGAATTTTCCACCCTGGTCTGGCAGGTCCCTCCCTGCCTCAGCCAGATCCAGACCGCCCAGAACGGCATCTCGGCCTTTCAGGACTTTCTGTGCCTGACGGGGCTGCCGGTAACCCTGCGGGAGGCCGGCTTCGGCGACGTGTCGGTGGAGCGGCTGGCCCTCCGGGCTCTGCCCGGCCGCACCGGCAGCCTGGGCGGCAACTTCCGCCCCCTGGATTACGACGCCGTGTTCCGGCTGCTGCAGCTGGCCCTGGGCTAGACTGCGGTTCCACCCAAACCTTTGTTGCCCCTTTGCAACGAGAGGAGCTGTAAACCATGAGCAAAAAGAATTCCCAAATTGCCAGTGAAAACATGAGCATGCATTTCTCCAAAGGGTGGGGCATTATTCTCTACCAGGCCCTCATGTTTTTCTTCCTGATCGGCTTTTCCATCGACGGACTGAACATCGTGGCCCCCGCCTTTGCCGAGTCCACCGGCATTGCCTATGACCAGGTGCTGGGTGTGGCCACCTGGGCCGGCATGATCGGCGTGGTGGCCTATATCTTCATCGCCCGCATCAACGTGAAGGTGGGCGCCCGGCTGCTGAGCGGCATCTGTCTCATCGGAGCTGGCCTGTCCTACATCTTCCTGGGCCACAGCACCACCCTGACCACCTACTTTATCGCCCTGACGCTGGTGACCTGCTTCATCAACGGCGCCGCCTACATCGCCGGCAACACCCTGATCGCCCAGTGGTTCCCCAAGAAAAAGGGCCTGGCCAACGGATTTACCACCATGGGCCACAACTGCGGCTCCGCCTTTTATGTACCCCTGATCTCCTTCTCCATCGGCGCCTTCGGCTTTGCCAACGGCATGAGCTACGTGGCCGTGGGAGCCATCGTGCTGGGCGTCATCGGCCTGATTTTTGTCCGCAATACCCCTCAGGAATGCGGCATGTATCCCGACAACGTGTCCAAAGAGGTCTACGAGCGGGAGTACTTTCAGGGCAGCAGCGAGGATAACGGCGGCTGGACAGCCGGCAAGCTGCTGATGACCCGGGAACTGTGGCTGTGCGCCCTCATCATCGGCATCAACCAGCTGGTTACCACCGGCGTCATGAGTCAGCTGGTGGTCCGCAACACCAGCCTGGGCTTCACCCAGGAGGCCGCCGTGGGCCTGATGACCGTGTGCGCCATCATCGGCGTGTGCGGCTCCTACCTCTTCGGCGCCATCGACCAGAAGTTCGGCGTCAAGAAAGCCATCCTGCTCTTCCTGGTGTGGTACTGCGTGGCCCTGGCCGTCAACTGCACCGACACCACCATCGGCGTATATGTGTCCGTGGCCATGATCGGCATTGCCGTGGGGGCCGCCGCCAACTTTATCGTGTCCCTGCCCGCCTCCGTGTTCGGCCGCCACGGCTTCACCATGGTTAATTCCGTGTTCTTCCCGCTGATGCAGATTGTGCTGATGACCAACTACCAGGTCAATGCCTTTGCCATCCGGGTCACCGGCAGCCTGCGGGGGGCCTACATCTTCTACATCGGCCTGCTGGTGGTCAACATGGTGCTCACCAAGATCATTAATCCCACCAAGTATAACAGAGATGTTGCCGCAGAGCAGAAGCTGCTGAAGTAATCTCTCTGTTTTCCTCCATTTTGTTCCCTTTGTTCCCATCCCTGAACGCGGCAAGGGCCGCCGGACATGTCCGGCGGCCCTTGCCGCGTTTTTAACATCTTGTCAGCTTCTGCGATTTTCGTAGTCAATGCCGTACTGCTTGATTTTCCGGCAGATGGTGGAGGCATTGATGTTCAGCTTCCGGCTGGCGTCCCGGAGATTGGCCGAGTCCTTCAGCACCTGCTCCAGCAGCTGTTTTTCAAATTGGGCCACCGCCGTGCTGAAGTCCTGGGTTTCCGGCGGCGCCTCCGGCTCCGGCTCCGGCGCGGGCGGGGGGCTTTCCGGCTGGACAGCCTCCGCGACGGGCTCCTCCGGCACGTTGAGCAGGCCCCGGAGCACGTCGTCCTCAATGCGGCCGATGCCTGAGCTGCACAGGATGAGGTATTCCATCACGTTTTCCAGCTCCCGGATATTTCCCGGCCAGGAATAGCGCTTCATATAGTCCAGCTGCCACTGGGTCAGGGTGAAGGCCCGGTCGTACTTCTTGGTGAAGCGCTGGATAAAGTGGTCGCACAGGGCCTCAAAATCCTCCAGCCGCTGCCGCAGGGGCGGCACGGAGATGGGGATTACGTTGAGCCGGTAGTACAGGTCCTGACGGAAGGTGCCCTCCGAGACCTTTTTCTTCAGATCGGAGTTGGTGAGGGCCAGGAACCGGATGTCCAGCTGAATGGGAGTGGTGCCGCCAATGCGGGTGATCTGCTGGGACTGGATGGCCCGCAGCAGCTTCACCTGCAGGTCGATGGGCATGTCCCCGATTTCGTCCAGCAGCAGGGTGCCGTGGTTGGCGTACTCAAACAGACCGATTTTTCCCTTGGCATTGGCTCCGGTAAAGGCCCCCTTTTCGTAGCCGAACAGCTCCGACTCCAGCAGGTGGCCGGGGATGGAGGCGCAGTTGATCTTCACATAGGGCTTGTTCTGCCGCTGGCTGCGCCGGTAGATCTCATCCGCCACCACCTCCTTGCCCACGCCGGACTCGCCGGTGATGAGCACCGAGGCGTCGGTGGGGGCGATGTGGTGGATCAGGGTATTGATGGACTGCAAAGAGCCGTATTTCCCCACCATGCTGTCGGAGAGGTGCTGGTCGGAGTCCTTGGAGATGTACTTGGACCGGAGAGAGGCTACTTCCTTGACAAAGGCCTCAAAATCCTCTTGCAGATAGTTCAGAGACACAATGGGGCGGCTGCAGGCCACCACCTGCCGCAGGCTGCCGTCGGCATTGAGGATGGGGGTGCCCATCACGTAGCCCACCAGGGGCTCCCCGGTCTTGTAGGTGGTGGACAGACGGAAGGCGCTTTTGCCGCTTTCCAGCACGCTGGTCACAGCGCCGCCGGTAAACAGCTTGTCCTCTCCGATCAGAGTGTGGATATCCCGGTCCAGCACGTCCTGGCCGGTGATGCCGGTGTTGCGGGTGTAGGCGGGGTTGATGTAGAGCACCACGCCGGCGGCGTCTGTGATGAGGACGCTGTCGTCCAGGCAGTCCACCACTTCTTTGAAGTCGATCCCTTTGTTGTGAAACGCCTCCAGCCGGCTGTCAATTTCCTGGAGCTGGGTCAGCAGCTCCGGCTGGCGGACCTGGTCCATCGCGTCCTTCAGCAGCGCGCGGACCTCCCGAATGGCCAAATATTGATCCATGGTGTTTCTCTCCTTTTACGTACAGGATCTCTTTCTATTATACCTGCTTTGTCAACTCGCGGGCCAGAGAAGGGGATACACGTCCTGTTTCCAAACTGCAACTGCGCATTCTCCAGCCGGAAGGGTGTGTTGCGGTTTTGCAATGTCAGGAGGCGGTTTCCCCGGTTTTACCCGCCGGAGGGCCGGAAAATGTATGGCATGAAACTTGCTCATACCAGATGACGAAGGACGATGTCGCTATGACACCCCAGATCATAATGAAATGAGGCTGAGAACATGGGTAAGATAAAAGCTGTTTTTGTGGGGACCGGCATGATCGGCGCCGGCCTGGCCGCCAACGCCATGCTGAACGGCTATGAGACCGTTCTCTACGATGTGGTGCCCCAGGAGAAGATGGAGGGCAATATCCGCCACATCATGGACATCCTGGTGGAGGCGGGGGCCGCCACCAGGCAGCAGGCCGACGAGGCGCTGGCCGCCTGCCGGTATTCCAACGACCTGGAGCAGGCGGTGCAGGGCGCCCAATTTGTGCAGGAGTGCATTCCCGAGCGGCTGGAGCTGAAGAAGTCCACCTACGCCACCATCCAGAAGGTCACCGGCCCCGACGCCATCATCTGCAGCTCCACCTCCAAGCTTTTTCCCACCAAGCTGCAGGAGGGGGCCCTCTATCCCCAGTCCATCCTGGTGGGCCACCCCTACAATCCCTCCTATCTGCTGCCCCTGATCGAGCTGTGCGGCGGCGAGCAGACCGCCCCCGAGGCCATTGAAAAGGCCAAGGAGATCTACACCGGCATGGGCAAGGTGGCGGTGGTCTGCAAGAAGGAGATCTACGGCTTTATCGTTAACCGGCTGTCCTGGGCCGCCCTGGACGCCGCCAAGGAGTGCGTGCGGGACGGCGTGTGCTCCGTGGAGGACATGGACAAGGCCATCATGTTCGGTCCCGGCATGCGCATGGCGGTCACCGGCCAGCTGCTCACCATCAGTCTGGGTGTGGACGGCGGCTTCCGGGCCATTGCTGAGAAGTACGGCGAGGAGCCCACCCCCTGGAACGAGGTGTACGCCCAGGGCGTGGATGAGGAGATCGCCAACCGGGACCCCTCCATGGGCAACACGGTGGAGGGCGTGTGCAAGTTCCGAGACCGGGCCTTTGCCCAGCTGCTCAAGCTCCACAAGCTGCTCTGAGCGGGGCTCTGTTCCCGCCCTGCAACAGAAACCGCCGTTTTGTGCTGCAAATGCAACAAAACCCTCTGTTTGCGCCGGAGCGGCGGGGAATACCCCGTAAAATACTTGGCATCCGTTTTGCTTAACTTTCAGGCGTAAACCTTCCATTTAGTCTTACATGAAGGGAGAATCCAGTATGTCCGACAAGAAAGCGCTGGTGGCCCTGGCCAAGGAGGCCAGCATCCAGGAGAGCGTCACCAAGGTTTTTGACCTGATGGGCGGCGTCACCAACATGATCAAGGCCGGCACCACCGTATTCCTGAAGCCCAACGCCGGCCATGCCGCCCCTGCCGATACCTCCGTGTGCACCAACCCCGAGGTGGTGCGCGCCGTGATCCGCGAGGTCAAGAAGGCCAATCCCAAGAGCATCGTCATCGCCGAGGCCGCCGCCATCGGCTGCGACACCATGGAGTGCTATGAGGTGTCCGGCATTGCCGACGTGGCCCGGGAGGAGGGCGTGGAGCTCTACGACATCAAGGCCGACAAGGACCTCATCAACGTGGCCGTCCGGGGCTACCGCTCCAACCTGCACCACGTGAAGCTGCCCCGCCGCCTGATGGAGGCCGACCACCTCATCAACCTGCCCATTCTGAAGGCCCACGCCAGCATGGTGTTCTCCTGCGCCCTGAAGAACATCAAGGGCGTAGTGCAGGATGCTGTACACCTGCAGATGCACCAGCAGAACCTGACCATGGCCATGATGGACGTTTGGAGCGTCTCCCGGGCCGACATCAACATCGTGGACGCCATCCGTCCCGCCAGCGGCTACTCTCCCCACACCCCCGTGCCCATCGACGTGGGCTGCATCCTGGGTTCCACCGACCCCGTGGCCGTGGATCTGATCGCCTGCGACCTGGTGGGCATCGACGCCGAGGCGGTGGATTACTTCCGGGTGGCCGCCGAGACCGGCCTGGGCATCACCGAGCGGGAGAAAATCGACGTGGTGGGCGCTTCCGTCCAGGAGTGCTACAAGAAGATGTGGGTGCCCTATATAGGCGACATGAGCACCCGCTGGCCCGAGTACAAGGTGCTGTGCGACGGCGCCTGCTCCAGCTGCCAGGCGCTGCTGGCCATCAACATGGAGACCCTGAAGGCCATCGGCGACTATGAGCGCCGCTCTGACTTCGTGGTCGTGGCCGGCGGCAAGAATACCATCCCCGGCGATGTGGACGACAAGAAGCTGGTGCTCCACGGCAACTGCACCCGCAAGTACCTGAAGGACCACCCCGACGCCATCCACATCGAGGGCTGCCCCCCCTCCGAGCCTCTGCTGTACATGTCCATCTCCAACGGCGAGCTGGTCCACGGCAAGGACGGCCAGATGAGCGAGTACATCCGTCCCCGTATGGCGGCCGACCAGCCGGTGTGGCGCAAGTACGTGGAGGAGCAGGCCAAAAAATTCTACGGAGAGCAGGCGTAAGTATGGCGTTTCAGTATGTGGACTATCCCCAGGAGATGAAGGACCTGCTGAACAGGATCTTTACCGATACCTTCATGCAGGCCAACTCCCGGTTCCAGTCCTTTGAGGGATTCCGCTATTCCAGCGCCGTATTTGTGAACTGGAATGCCGACCAGTTGGTCTACGACGATGTGGTGTTCAACAATTTTGTCAAAGAGAGCACCCGCTTTTCCACCTGGGATGACATGGTGCTGGCCGCCACCGACCAGTGCTTTGCCGCCGCCCGCGCCTGAGTCCCGCCCGGTTTCATTTTGTCAATCTATTTAGAAAAGGAGTTTTCGTTATGAGTAAGACCGTTCTTGTGGACCTGTCTCATCCCTTTGGCCGGGGCAATCCCCTGTGGCCCTCCAATGGCGATTTCCACATCGACCGCGTGCAGCACATGCCCATGCACTACCGCCTGCTGCAGACCTTCAATGACTTCCATATGCACAACTCCACCCACGCCGACTCCCCCTCCCACGTGATTCCCGAGGGCGCTTTCACCCACGAGCTGCCCCTGGAGAACTACTACGGCCCCGCTGTCTGCCTGGACATCCCCAGGAAGCACTGGGAGCTGATCACCGTGGAGGACATCGAGAAGGCCGCCGCCAAGGTGGAGGGCGGCATCCAGGAGGGCGACTGGGTCCTCATCTGCACCGGCATGAACAAGCGCTGGGGCGAGAACGACGACTACTTCATGTACTCTCCCGGCATGTCCATCGAGGGCGCCCACTGGCTGGTGGACCACAAGGTGAAGGGCGTGGGCTTCGACCTGCAGGCTCTGGACCACATCCTGTACACCTACGCCGCCCAGCACGGCCCCGGGCCCTATGTGCCCCGCATCGTGGACGAGTACAAGAAGGAGTTCGGCCACGAGCCTCTGGAGGACTTCCCCGAGTGGGAGCCCGTCCACACCATCCTGCTGAGCAACAACGTCATGGGCATTGAGAACCTGGGCGGCGACATCGAGAAGGTCAAGGGTCAGCGCTTCACCTTCTGCGCCTTCCCCCTGCGCTGGTACATGGGCGACGGCACCATCGTACGGGCCGTGGCCATGATCGACGAGGACAAGATCAACAAGGACGTGCCCGACCGCGTCTACAAGTACGGCGTGTATTGATTCATCCGCCGGAACAGACAAACAGAGGGCCTGCCGCATAAGCGGCAGGCCCTTTCTGATACCTGTATCCCGGTTCACACCCCGGTTTCCCAGAACTGCTTCATCAGGCGCAGCTCGTTGCTGTATTCCCGCATGCAGTGTTCCATCATCATGCGCATGTGCATCCCCGTCCGCAGCCGGTCCGGGTCGGTGTGGAGCTCCACCGTGCCGCCGGAGGCAAAGGTGAGGCCGCTCCAGTAGCGTACCCGCAGCTCCCGGCCCTGAGGGATCTCCCGGGTGTGCTGCACCATGCAGGTGTAGACCGGCCCGTTCTCCGGGCAGGCCACCTCCCAGCCCCGGCCGTAGAAGCCCAGCAGGCTGATGCAGCGGGGGTCCCGCCGGGGGATCTCCTCTTTTTTCAGCCCCACATGGGCCAGAGTGAAATCCGCCATCTCCATCTCCAGGTTCATCATGCCCCAGCCAAAGTTTTCCACCACGCCGTTTTCGTAGTGGACCAGGTGGGCGCCGGGATACCAGGTTTTGTAGAACAGGGTGCGGGGACCGTCCCAGGTGAACTCGTCCCGGTACTTTCGGATCATCTCCTCGGTGACGCCGGTCTGGCGGATCAGGATGGCGGCGTAGCCCACCCCGTTGGGCAGCACGCCGTAACCGTTCTCCACCGTGTCTCCGGCCGGATTCAGCAGATGCGCCCCCGCCTGCTCCGGCATATAGCAGGCCTCCGGCGCCATAGGGCCGGAGACAATGGCCTTCCGGTGCTCCTCGGAAAGCTCCGCCATAGGCTCGTAGTAGTGGTCGGAAGAGCGGGCGGCCCGCTCCTCCTCCGTCAGCTCCGTGCTCAGGGCGCGCAGCTGGTCGTAGCTCAGGTCTCCGAAATGAAGCCCGCTGGTGCGGGGGTGGGTCATCTCACGGCCCAGAGTATAAAAATCGCCCATAATTGTTCCTCCTTCTGTTATCTTATACCATCTGTGCTGCCGCTTCGTCCAGGGAAATATAGGAGAACCGGCGCACGGACAGAAGATTGTCCGCACGCCGGTTCCGTCATCAGACCGCCTTGTCGGCGGCAATCATGGCCTGGATGTCGGCGATGTTCTTGGCGGGCAGGGGCTCGAACTTGCCCAGCAGGGTGGCGCAGTAGGCGATCTGAGCGGCCTCCTCGGTGTAAATGGCCGCGGCCATGGCGGCGCCGATGTCCTTGCCGCAGCAGAAGGAGCCGTGGTTCTTCAGCAGAACGGCGCGGCCCTCGCCCAGAGTGTTGACCACGTGATTGGCCAGCTCCTGGGTGCCGGGCATCTCAAAGGGCACCACGCGGATGGGGGAGAACTCGGCCTGAGGGGGAGTGGTGGGGATCAGCTCGTCGCAGGCCATGGCCATGATGGTGCAGTACATGGCGTGGTTGTGTACGGTGGCGCCCACGTCGGGACGGGCACGGAACACGGCGGTGTGCATGGGGGTCTCGGAGGAGGGCTTGTAGGGACCGTCGATCCACTCGCCCTCGGGGGTGACGATTGCAATGTCCTCCACTTTCATGGTATCATAGGGGCGTCCGCTGGGGGTGATGGCGATGACGTTCTCCTCAAAATCACGGACGGCGATGTTGCCGGAGGTGCCGTGGATCAGGCCCAGCTGGGTGGCTTCCAGAATGGCGTCCAGAACCTGCTGACGGATTTTCTCGTATTTCATGACACATATCTCCTTCTGAATAGAACTGAATAAATATGGAGAACGGCGGTCCCGGAAAGGGTCTGCCGGACTCTTTCAACCAATGACTGAGGATGGGAGGTTATCCTGTGGAACAAGAAGTGCTGCACGGCCGGCAAAAACAACTTCTGATCCTGCTGCGGTCGCAGCCCCGGGTTGTGACCAGTCAGTATCTGGCCAACCAGCTGGAGGTGTCCGACCGTACGGTGCGCAACGATGTACAGGCCCTCAACGGTATTCTGAGCCGCTACGGCGCCAGGATTGAGACCATCCGCGGAAAGGGCCTGATGCTGCACATGCCGGAGAACGAGGTCTCTCCCATGCTGCATGACCTGCTCCGTACCCCGGACTCCCTGCAGAGCAGGGAGGACCGGGCCAATTACCTTCTGGTCAGGCTGCTGCTGTCCAATACCGGCTTTCAGCTGGGGGAGCTGGAGGACGAGATGTTCGTCAGCCGCACCACCCTGGAAAACGATATCCGCTTTCTCCGTAAGCTGGTTACCGTGCGCCGGCCCCATCTCTATCTCAACCGCAAGGACAACCGCATCTCCATCGAAACCAGCGAGTGGAACCGCCGGCTGGTGCTGACCAAGATCTTTTCCGAGAGCTGGGATTACCACTCCAGGGAGGGGGTCTTTCTGCAGAACACCCCCATCTCCTCCGATACCCTGCAAACTGTATTGGACCTGGCCAAGAACCTCATCCGCAGCAACAACATCAAAATGGACGACTATGATCTGATCGCCCTGGCCTTCACCATTACGGTGGCGGAGTTCCGCATCCGCACCGGCCATCCCCTGGATACCCGGCTGGAGGCCGTTGAGGCGGCGGAAAAGGTGGCCCCTGTGGTGGAGCGCATCATGGATGACATCGAAGGCACCCTGCACACCGCCTTTGACCGGAACGAGCGCACCGGAATTCTGCTGTCCATGTTTTTCCGGCAGAATCCGCCGCTGGTCCTCCGGACCCGCTACGACATTGCCCGGCTGGTGGACGGCAATGCCCTCCACGCCGCCGACCTGTTCCTGCAGCAGATCAAGGACGAGTACCGGGTGGACTTTTTTCATGACCAGCAGCTCTACGTGGACCTGGCCTACCATGTCTGGCGCCTGGAAAAGCGCCTGCGATACAGCTATGAGCGGCGCAACTCCCTGCTGCCTACCATCAAATCCCGGTACGTGTACTTTTTCGAGATGGCCATGACCATCCGGGAGAGCTTTCAGAACGTCTACGGCATGACCCTCAGCGAGGACGAGTGGGGCTATTTTGCCGACCTGCTGATCACGTCCTTCAACCGCACCGCCGACCGCCACTTTCCCAACGGAATCCCGGTGGCCTTCCTCAGCCACCTGGGCCGCAGCGACCGGGAGATGCTGGCCAGCCAGATCCGCTCCATTTACAGCAACACCATCCATCTGCTGGGCCCCTTTTCCATCTACGAAAAGGAGCCCGTTATGGAGGCCAACCCCCGCATCATTCTCTCCACCGTCCGGCTGGAGACCGTGCGGGAGGAGCTGGTCAGCATTCCCCATCTTACCATTCCCGCCCTGTTCAGCGGCGATGTGTTTCTGCGGATGAACGAACTGATTCAGGAGTGCCGTCAGTCCATTCTGTTCCGGAAGCTGCCGGTGCCCATGGAGCGCTATTTCTGCCCCCAGCTGTTTTTTCCTGAGCTGGATGCCTCTGATGAGCGGGAGGTCATCACCTACCTGACCCACCGCATTGTGGACCTTGGATACGCCACCTCGGAGTGCGTGGCCAGAGCGCTGGACCGGGAGTACCTCTCCTCCACCGCCGTGGGAAACGGCATCGCCGTTCCCCGGGTGCGGGTTTTGGGGCCGTGCAGAACGGTCATTGCCTTCGCGCAGCTGCGCAAGCCCATCCTGTGGGGCAACCAGAAGGTGAGCACCGTGTTCCTGCCCTCGGTGTCCGAGGCGGACCTGCCCATTTTCGGGACGCTGCTCACCAACCTGATCGGCCATCTGTGCAGCGACCGCTCCGCCCGGCGGGTGACCCAGGTCAAGAGCTTTGACGATCTGCTGGAGCTGCTGCGGGGCTGACGGCGGACTCAGCCCACCGCCGCGGCCTGCTTGTTCTTGTCCTTGCTGGACCGGCCCTTGCCGGGCAGGCTGGAGGTCTTGATGGTGACGAACAGGATCAGCATCAGCAGAATGCCCTCCACCATCTCGGTAATGCCGCCGCCGGCGCCGCTGAGGGTCAGGCCGTTGGTGATGACGGTGATGGACAGGGAGCCCAGAATCAGCTTGTAGATCTTGGACTTTATACCGCCGGTGACCAGCACGCCGCCCAGGAAAATGGCCATCTGAATCTTCATCTCCATGAACTGGCCCAGAGTGCTGCTGGAGCCGCCCACGCTGGAGATCAGCACCAGTCCCATGACGGAGGCCAGCACGCCGGAGATGATATAGGCGATGTGGCGGACCTTGGCGGTGTCCACGCCGATGCTCTTCATGGTGTTTTCGTTTTCGCCCATGCCCTTGCAGTAGTAGCCGAAGCTGGTCTTTTCAAACACATAGCCCACCACGATCACCAGAACCACCACCAGGGCCATGCTGGCGCCGAAGGAGCTGAGCTCGCCCAGCCCGTCGGGGTTGTACACCTGGCCCCAGGCGGACAGCAGGGCGTTGACAAAGCCGCGCATGCCGATCAGCATGGCCAGGGTGACCATGAAGGAGGGCACGTGGAGCCGGGAGACGATGAAGCCCACCACAATGCCGGAGACCAGCCCGATGAGCAGGGCCACCAGGATCATGACGGGCAGGCCGTACTGGCTGCCCACCCAGGCGCCCACGGTGGCGGAGACGGCGGCCACGGCGCCCACGGACAGGTCGCACCCGCCCATGGCCACGGCGAACATAACGCCCAGACCGCCGATGATAACGGGGATGGACTGGGTGCAGATGGACTTGAGGTTGAACGGGGAGAAGATCCTCCCCTGAGACGTGATGCCGAACGCGATGACCAGAACCACCAGGGCGATCAGGGGAAGCAAATCAAACAGCTGAACTTTTGTACGTTTCATATCATCACCTGCACGATGGACTCTTCACTGAAGCCGGAGCTTCTGGTGACCTGGCCGGAGACGCTGCCGTCCTTCATGACCAGGATGTTATCCGCCATACCGATGGCCTCGGGCAGCTCGTCGGTAATCATCAGAATGGCCATACCTTTTTTCTTGGCCTCCCGCAGACACTGGTAGAGGTAAGCCTTGACGCCCACGTCCACGCCGCGGGTGGGGCAGTCCACAACCAGCAGCTGCAGGTCCTTGACCAGCCAGCGCCCCAGGTTGATTTTCTGCTTGTTGCCGCCGCTGAGGGCGTTGATGACCTGGTCGATGCCGGTACACTTGACCTGGAACTGCTCCCGGACCTGATTGGCCAGCCGGTCCAGATCGCCGTTTTTCACCAGCAGGGCCTTGCCCGTCAGCTGGGGGACCGAACTCATGCAGGAATTCTCGCGGATGGAGGCGTTGAGCATCAGGGCCTCGTTGTCGCGGTCCTTGGGTACGTAGCCCACCCGGTGCTTCCACGCCTGGGAGTGGTGGCGGATCTCCACCTGATCGGGCACCAGCCTGACATGGCCCTTCCGGATGTGGGTCAGGCCGTATACCGCCTTGCCCACCTCGTGGATGCCCGAGTCGCTCAGTCCGCACAGGGCCATGATCTCGCCCTTGTGGACCTGGAAGGTCACGTCCTTCAGGCCGCTCTCGGTGCTCAGATCCTCCACCGACAGGACGACCTCCTCCTCGTGGCTGGTCTCCATGTCGCTGCGGTAGTACTCACCCTCCAGACTGCGGCCCACCATCTTGGAGCGGAGGGTTTCCACGTCCAGCTCCTTGCTGTCCACAGTCTCAATGAGCTCGCCGTCCCGGAGAATGGAGATGCTGTCGGTGATCTCCAGCATTTCCTCCAGATCGTGGGTGATCAGAATGACCGACCGGCCCAGCTCCCGGTACTTCTGGATGAGCTTATGTAACTTCACACGGTTGTCCTGAGACAGGGCCTGGGTCACCTCGTCCAGAATCAGGATGTCAGGATCGGTGGAGAGGGCGCGGGCCAGCTCCACGATCTTTTTTGTCTCCACGTTCATGGCGGCGGCCATGCGGTGCAGGGGCACCTGGGGCAGGCCCCACTTGTCCAGAATCTGGTTGGCCTGCTGCTGTACCTTCTTGACATTGACCACGCCGAATTTGGAGAAGGGCTTGGTGCGGCCCAGGAACACGTTGATGCCCGCGGGCAGGTTGCCGATGAGGCCCAGCTCCTGCACCACGATGGACACGCCGTGCTCAATGGCGTACAGCGGGCTGTCGGGGGCGTAGGGCTGGCCGTCCTTCAGAATGGTGCCGGAATCGCTGATGTAAATGCCGGCCAGCTGGGAGAGGAGGGTGGACTTGCCCGAGCCGTTCTCACCGGCCAGACCCCGCACCTCGCCCCGCTTCAGAGTGAAGTTGATGTCCTTGTTGGCGTGGGTGGGGCCGAAGCGCTTGTTCAGGCCGGTAACCTGGAAGGCGTATTCATTCTTTTTCTCGCTCATTTTACCACCTCCGCGTTCCGGCGGTTGGCCACGATGCCGAACACCACCACCGAGATGCCCAGGCAGACCTCCTGCCAGGTGCCGGAGGGTACGCCCAGGAGGGTCAGGATATTAAACACAGTCATAATGAATACGGTGCCGATCAAAGCGCCAATGGTGATGTTGATGCGCTTGGAGAGGGCGGAGGCCATCAGCACGGCGGCCAGGGGCTGGAAGGTGCCGCTCAGACTGGCAAGGCCGCTGACGGCGGGCACGCTGGCGGCGAAGCTGATCTTCACCACCGAGGCCAGTCCCACAAAGATGCCGGCGATGGCGCCGCTGAGGATCACCGTCTTGGTCATGGGGATGCCCATGACCCGGGCCACGCTCTGGTTGCCGCCCACAGCCCGGATATTCAGGCCCACGGTGGTGCGGTTGTAGATAAAATATGCCAAGACCAGACCAATGGCCATCACGACAAACACCAGGGGAGCCTGGCCCAGGGACCGGTACTCACTTTCCAAATTAACGACGCGCAGGCCCGCGTTCAGGCGCTGCTGGGAATAGAAGAAGGCGATAGCCTCGTAGATCATAGTCATGCCCAGTCCGGCGATCCAGGAGGGGATCTTGGTGAACTGGAATACGCAGAAGTTAATGGTCATCAGAATGATGCCGCTGACCAGTCCGCCCAGCAGCAGCCCGGGATAGCCCATCATATTGCCGAAGGTGCCTGCCACGTTGGCGCCCAGAATGATGGCGGCGCCCAGAGACAGATCGGTAAAGCCGCTGGCCTGCAGAAACACAAAGGCCAGCGCAATGAAGGTCGGGGTGGAGGCGTTGACCAGAATGGTCTTGATGTTGCTGGGTGTCAGGAGTTTTCCGCCGGTAATGAAATGGAGGGCCGCCAGCAGGACGATGAGGATCACAATGCCGATGATGGTGCTGGTCTGGCTCGTTGACTGTTGTTTCGTCTGGAGTTTCTCCACTGATTTCACCTACTTTTATTGGACGATGAGCGGGAGGAGGAACTCCTCCCGCTCATCTCGGGTTCGGGTGGTTTAGCCGGCCTGACGCTGCGCCAGCATGTTGTCAAAGGTGTAGCCCTCGATCATGTCCACATAGTCCTGCCAGGTGACCTCGGGGTTGTAGCGGTACAGCAGGTTCTGATAATCCTCGGGGCTGAAGATCTGGTTGTTGACCCAGTACTCCTCGTAGTCGTCCACGTTCTCGGCGGTGATGGTGACGGTCATGATGCCGTTGCTCATGGGGGCCTCGCCGTTTTCGTCCAGAATGGGGTGGCCGTCCAGGTAGTTCACCAGCAGAGCGCCGGCGATACCGGCGCAGTAGGGGCCGGCGGCGCCGTTGGCGGCGGCGATGGTGCCGTCACGGACGGCCTGGATCACGTTGGGGTCGATGTCGGTGCCGTAGATGGTCATTTCACCGGCCAGACCGGCGCTCTCCAGAGCGCTCAGCAGGCCCTGGGAGTAGTCGCCGCCGGAGCCGTACATGCAGTCCACATCGGGATAGGCGGTCAGCATGTCGTTGGATTTCTGCACGGCCTCAGAGGGATCGGCGCAGTGGGCGACGGCCAGCACCTCGCCGCCGCCGGCCTCGAAGGTCTCGGTGAAACCCTGGATGCGCAGGTCGTGGTTGATATCGCCCACAGCGGCGGCGATAATAACGGCGGTTCTGTGGCCGGCGTCCAGAGCCATCTGGGCCATGTCGGAGCCGGTGGAGATATCGTCGGTGGAGATAGCGCCGGCGAAGTAGGGGTTGGCACGGAGCATAGCCTTGGTCTCATCGCTCTGGGGATACTTGTCGCCCAGGGCAAAGGGAGTCTGGGTGCTCTCGCACAGCTCGCTGAAGGGCTGGAACAGGGTGTCGGCAGCGCTCCAGAAGATCATGCCGTCCACGCCCTGGGCGATCTGGTTCTGGGCGCCGGTCATCAGGTTGTCCACGGTGAACTGGTTGTTGACCACGGTCATCTCCATGCCCATGCACTCCAGCGCGTACTCGGTGGTGGACTCGTTCAGGTCCAGCGGGTAGGCGCCCTGACCGAAGTTGTTGTAGCCGAAGGTGTAGCTGGCGCCCTCAGCGCCGCCGGAGGGAGTGTTCTCGCCGGTGGCGGCGGGGGTGCCGCTGTTGCCGGCGGGGGACTCGCTGCCGGAGTCGCTGTTGCCGCAGGCGGTCATGCCCAGTACCATGGCACCGGCCAGACAGAGGGGGAGCAGTCTCTTGGATACGAGCTTCATGTACATTCTCTCCTTTTAATAATTGATGAGTTGTTACATCAAAGAAAGGGCTGCCGAACCCTTTACTTCCGTTTCCAGAGGTACTTGCGGGGCTCACCTTTCAGGTAGGCCAGAATTTCCTGGGCCATCAGCTCCCCGGACCAGCCGTCCACGTCGGTGCTCATGCCGGCGATGTGGGGAGTGAGGAGCACGTGGTCCATGCTCAGCAGGGGGTGATTGGCGGGGATGGGCTCCTGCCAGTACACATCCAGGGCGGCGCCGTGGATGGTGCCGTTCTGCAGGGCCTCCACCAGGTCCTTCTGGTCGATGACCGCGGCCCGGGCGGTGTTGATCAGGTAGGCGGTGGGCTTCATCTTGGAGAACCAGTCCTTATTGACCGTGGCCCGGGTCTCAGGCAGCACCGGCAGGTGGATGCTGACGATGTCGCTGCCGGAGAGCATCTCGTCCAGAGTGGAGGGTACGCAGCCGGCCGCCTGGATGGCTTCAGCGGGAACAAAGGGATCATAGGCCAGAACGGTCATACCGAAAGCCCGGGCCAGCTCAGCCACCTTGCGGCCGATGGCGCCGAAGCCCGCGATGCCCAGGGTGTGGCCGTGGAGCTCGAAGCCGATGCCGTAGTGAACGGCGGGGTGGGTCTCATCCAGGGGGCCCCACACCACGTTCTTCACGTCGGGCACATCATAGACATTCTCGCTAGGCTGGCCCACATAGCGTCCGGAGCGCAGGTCGTGGAAGCAGCAGCCGATGTGCCGGACCACCGCCAGCATCAGGCCGATGGTGAACTCCGCCACCGTCACAGCGTTGCGGCCGGGGGTGTAGGACAGGTCGATGCCCAGCTCCATCAGCGTGGCGTTATCCACAGTGGCGGGGGTGCCCTTGGCGCAGCCGATGAACTTCATGCCGGAAGCAGCCCAGTCCCGCAGCATTTCGCCGTTGGCCACCTCGTCGCCCAAAACCACCAGCTCATAGCCCTCCGCATCCTTTTGGAACTGAGCGGAATCCACATTGCCTTTGCCGTATTTCAGCTCGCCGCCGATGGTGACGTCGCAGTATTCCTTGATTTCCGCCAGACGCTTTTCCCCAATCGGAGTGCACAAAAGCATTTTCTTTTTCATAACTGCCTCCTCACGCATTGCACAAACGCTCCAATACCATTCCGGCAACTTGACGGCCGTTTGTGGCTTTCCTGGTGTGCTTTTCGTCGTAATTTACGGTGCCATATTACCAGAGGCGTGCGCGGCCCTGCAACCCAACTCTTTCCGTTGCGCAACGGATAAATGCCGCATTTTCCGTTTCTTTCTGCATGTTCCAACACCTGCCGCTTTCCGTTATAAAACGGAAAATCTTTGTTTGCCGATGTTTTAAAAATCTTATTACAATGATGCCAGACAGAAAATTCTGTGTCCGGAACCACACATCAGGAAGGAGTGTTTTACATGCAGCTGCAGTATCCGCATCTCTTTACTCCGCTGCAGGTGGGAAATCTCTACATAAAAAACCGTATCTTTGCCGCGCCTACCGGTATGATGAGCCTTACGCCCCAGGGTCACCTGACGGATGACAATATGGCCTACTACGGACGGAAGGCCGCCGGCGGCGCAGCCGTCGTTACGCTGGGGGAAAGTATTGTGGATACCGCCACCGGCCGCAGCCATGACCGGCAGGTGGCCATGGACGATCCCCACATCCTTCCTTGCCTGTCCCGCACGGTGGACGCCATCAACCGGGGAGGCGCCATTGCCAATATCGAGCTGTCCCACGGCGGCATGTATGCCGGCCTGTCCAGCATTGGCGGCACCGATACCGCCAGCAAGGGCAAGGCCTACGGCGCCAGCGACCTGACCATGCCCACCGGGGAGCAGGTTCATGAGATGCCCCAGGACATGATCTACCGCATTGTGGAGTCCTGGGGAAAGGCGGCCGGCGTGGCCAAACAGGCCGGCTTTGGTCTGGTGATGGTCCACGCAGCCCACGGCTGGCTGTTCAACCAGTTCCTATCCCCCAAGTACAACCACCGGAAGGATGAGTTCGGTGGCAGCCTGGAGAATCGGGCCCGGTTCCTGATGCTCGCCCTGGACGCCGTCCGCAAGCGCATCGGCCGGAATTTCCCCATTGAGCTGCGGCTCAACGGCGACGACTTTGTGGAAGGCGGCATGCACCTGGAGGAATATAAGGAGCTGGCCCTCATGCTGGAGGACAAGGTGGATCTCTTCCACATCTCCTGCGGCAGCCACGACGATGAGGGGCTGTTTGTCCGCACCCACCCCTCCATGTTCCTGCCCCACGGCTGCAACGTCTACCTGGCCGCCGAGATCAAGAAGGTGGTCAAGAAGCCGGTGGCCTGCGTGGGCGCCCTGGACGACCCCGCCCAGTGCGAGGAGATCATCGCCTCCGGTCAGGCTGATATTGTGGAGATCGCCCGGGGCCTGATCGCCGACCCCGACTTCCCAAAGAAGGCCTACGCCGGGAAGAAAGAGGAGATCACCCCCTGTCTGCGCTGCTTTGTCTGCCTGGGAGGCAACACCGAGCGCAACCATATCCGCTGCACCGTCAATCCGGTAATCGGCCACGAGCTGTTTAACCAGTGTCTGCCCGCGCCCGCAGTCAGGAGGAAAAAGGTGCTGATCGCCGGCGGCGGCCCCGCCGGTATGGAGGCCGCCGTCACCGCTGCGGCCCGGGGCCATCAGGTGATCCTGTGCGAGGCCTCCGACGCCCTGGGCGGCGCCATCAGGCACGCCGCCTTTGTGGACTTCAAGGCCGATCTGAACGCCTATCTGGAGTGCATAAAGCGGCGCGCCATGAACTGCGGCGCGGAGCTCCGGCTGAATACCACCGTTACGAAAGAACTGGTGCTCCAGGAAAACCCCGACGTTCTGGTCATTGCCATCGGGGCGGTGCCCTTCCTGCCCCCCATTCCCGGCATTGACAGCCCAAAGGTGCTCCAGGCCCCCCAGGCGGAGGAGCACCCCGAGACGCTGGGGCAGCGCATTGTGGTGCTGGGCGGCGGCCTGGTGGGCTGCGAGGTTGCCATCAACCTGCGGAACATGGGCAAGCAGGTGTGCATCGTGGAGATGATGGATGGCCTGGCCAAGGAGGTCAACGAGTTCCACCGTATGGCTCTGGAGCAGCAGCTCAAGGACATCCCCGCCTATCTGAACACCGCCGCCTGCGCCGTCACCGAAACCGGCCTGCGCTGCAAGGGACCCGACGGTCAGGAGATGGAGCTGCCCGCCGACCAGATCATCTGCGCCGCTGGCCTGCGTCCCCGCCGGGACGAGACCAACGAGCTGGTCAACCTGACCCCTGAATACTTTGTGGTGGGCGACTGCAAGGCTCCCCGGCAGATCACCCAGGCCATGAGCGAGGCCTACTACGCCATGCGGGATATCTGATTCAAATAGAAGTCACCGATTACAGAAAGGAAGTTGTCTGCTATGAAAATGAAAGCTGCTCTGATGTATGGTCCCAACGATATCCGCGTGGAGGAGATCGACCGCCCCGCCTGCCCCGAAGGGGGCCTGATCCTGAAGGTGATGGCGGTGGGCCTGTGCGGCTCCGACATCCGCAACCTGACCAGCGACTCCCGCAGGGGCAATTATCCCTTCGTCTATGGCCATGAGATTGTGGGCGTGGTGGACGAGGTTGCCCCCGGCCTGACCAAGTATAAAGTGGGCGACCGGCTGTTCCTCTTCCCCGGTACCTACTGCATGGAGTGCGACGACTGCATCAGCGGCCACAGCGAGAACTGCCACAACGCCGAGGGCCTGGCCGGCACCGGCGGCTTTGCCCAGTACGTGGCCGTGTCCGCCCGCAAGATCCAGCTGGGCGGCATCTATGAGATTCCCGAGGATGTGAGCTTTGAGGCCGCCAGCCTGGGCGAGCCCCTCACCTCCGTCTACGCCTGCGAGGACAACTGCAAGGTGGGCTATCCCGATACCCTGGTGATCATCGGCGCCGGTCCCATCGGCTGCTTTATGTCCCAGCTGGCCAAGATCCGGGGCGCCCAGAAGGTTATCATGATCGACATCAACGACACCCGCCTGGACATGTCCAGGCAGTTCGGCGTGGACGTGACCATCAACTCCGCCAAGGAGGACCCCATCGAGGCCGTCAAAAAGCTCACCGGCGGCAAGGGCGCCGACAAGGTCATCTCCGCCAACCCCGCCAACTCCGCCCAGGCCCAGAGCATCTTCATGGTCAAGCCCGGCGGCCTGGTGGTGTTCTTCGGCGGCGTGCCCAAGGGCTCCCTCACCGAGCTGGACACCAACTACATCCACTACAACAACATCTGGATCAAGGGCCACTTCGGCGCCTCCTACATCCAGTCCAAGAAGGCCTTTGAGCTGGCCATCGCCAAGAACTTCCCCTCCTCCAAGTTCATCACCCACCGCCTGCCCCTGGAGGAGATCAATCACGGCATCCAGCTCACCAAGACCGGCGAGGCCATCAAGGTTGTGCTCTTCCCCAACGGGATGGAGCAGTAAAAGGCGGTGGGCCCTGTGAAGGACTATCTGCTGGGCATTGATCTGGGCACCACCAACATCAAAGCCGTTATCTTCGACACCAGAGGGGAATCGGTGGCCACCGCCTCCGCCACCTATCCCCTGATCATGCCCGGACCCAACCAGGTGGAGCAGGACGCCCACGCCTGGTGGTCCGCGGCGGTGGAGATTCTCCGCTCGGTCACCAGCCAGGCCGGCGAGGCGGTCACCGCCGCTATCCGGGGCATCTCCGTCAGCTCCCAGCTGCCCTCCCTGCTCCCCCTGGACAAGGACGGCAACGTGCTGCGCAACGCCATGATCTGGATGGATAAGCGCTCCCGCCATGAGCTGGACGAGATCCTGGACCGCATGGGCCGGGAGGAGTATGTGGCCTCCGCCGGCGCTCAGCCCGATGTGGCCTTCCTGCCCTGCAAGCTGCTGTGGTTCAAAAAGCATGAGCCGGAGCTGTTTGCCCGCACCCACCGGGTGCTCCAGGCCAACGGCTACCTGAACTACATGCTTACCGGAGTTATGGCCATGGACATCGACCAGGGCGCCCTGTGTCAGTGCCTGGACTTGCGGACCCAAACCTGGTCGGAGTCCCTGTCCAAAGCCATGGGCATGGATCTGAACGCCATCCTGCCCCAGCCGGTGTCCAGCGACACCATTATCGGCCATGTGACCCAGCAGGCTGCCAAAATCACCGGCCTGAAGGCCGGCGTGCCGGTGGTGGCGGGCGCCAGCGATGCCACCGCCTCCATGTACGCCACCGGTCTGAGCCGCATCGGTGAGGCGGGAGAGTCCTCCGGCACCACATCCCTGCTCTTTGTGGGACACACCGGCCCCAGCGCCACCGACATCCCCGTGGTGGCCAAGCCCTGCTCCATCCAGGGCATCCCCCATTTCTTCAACGCCCCCATCAACACCAGCGGGGCCTCTCTGAAGTGGTACCTCACCAACCTGGGCAAGGCGGAGCAGGATTACGCCGACGCCCACGGCATTAACGTCTACGACTACCTGAATCAGCTGGCCCTGGAGTCTCCCGCCGGCAGCAACGGCCTGCTCTATTTCCCCTACATGCTGGGCGAGCGGGCCCCTCTGTGGAACTCCCACGCCACCGGCATGTTCATCGGCCTCTCCCTGGATACCGAGCGCAAGCACATCATCCGCTCCATTTTCGAGGGCACCGCCTTTGCCGTGCGCCACGTGCTGGACACCATCAAGGACGCCGGGGCCAGGGTGGACTGCCTGCGCATCACCGGCGGCGGCTCCAAGAGCCGGACCTGGTGCCAGATCAAGGCCTCCATGCTGGGCGTGCCGGTGTACACACTGGACGACAAGACCGGCGATGTGCCCTTCGGCGACGCGCTGATTGCGGGCCACGCCGTGGGCCTGTACCCCGACTTCGCCAAGAGCATCCAGGAACTCATCCAGATCAAGGACACCATCCAGCCGGTGGAGGAGTGGGCCAGGGTGTACGACAAGCTCTACCCCTACTATCTGTCCATGTACCGGGACCTGGACAGCGACCTGAAGTCGCTGAAGGAGACCATGGACTCCATCCAGACCCTATCAAACAGCAAAGGAGAACAATCATGAGCGCCATTTATCATGTCCCCAGCAAGGTCTATTTCGGCCGGAACAGCGTTGCCGAGCTGGGCGAAATCGTAACGGAAATCGGCCTGAAAAAGGTCCTGGTTGTGTGTGACAAGGGCATTGTGAGCTGCGGCATTGCCGACAAGGTGCTGGCTCCTCTGGCCCAGGCCAATATTGAGACCGTGGTGTTTGACGCGGTTATCCCCAACCCCACCAACGGCGTGGTGCAGGCCGGCTATGAGATGGCCGCCAAGGCCGGCGTGGACGGCATTGTGGCCGTGGGCGGCGGCAGCCCCATCGACACCGCCAAGGCCATCAACATTCTGCTGAACAACGAGGGGCCCATCCAGCGCTATGAGGGCCCCAACCAGGTGAAAAAGCAGGGTCTGCCCCTGGTGGCCATCCCCACCACCGCCGGCACCTCCAGCGAGATCACCAACGTCATCGCCCTCATCAATGAGGAAGAGGTCCGCAAGTACGTGATTGTGGGCAACCATGTGGGGGCCAGCCATGCCGTCATCGATCCCATGCTGACCACCGGCCTGCCCGCCGGTATCACCGCCGCCACCGGCATTGACGCTCTGACCCACGCCATCGAGTCCTATGTCTCGGTCAATGCCTCCGACCTGACCCGGTACAGCTCCCTGGAGGCCGCCCGGATCTTCTTCCACAGCCTGCCCCTGGCGGTGGAGAACGGCGCCGATGTGGACGCCCGGGAGGAGATGATGCGGGGCTGCGTCATCGTGGGCTTTGCCTTCAACAACGCCGACCTGGGCCTGGTCCACGGCATCGCCCACACCCTCAGCGCCCGGCACGGCCTGCCCCACGGTGTGGCCAACGCCCTGGTGCTGCCCTATGTCATGGAGTATAACGCCCAGCAGTTCCCCGAGAAGTACAAGGAGCTGGGCATGGCCATGGGCTGCTGCTCCAGCTACGAGACCGCCGAGGCGGGAGCCCGCAAGACCTGCCAGGCCGTGCTGGACCTGGTCCGCCGGGTGGGCATCAAGACCATCAGGGATTACAACATCACCGAGGCCGATCTGCCCGCCCTGGCCGCCGACGCCGTCCACGAGGGCGCCGTCATGTTCAATCCCAGAAAGCCCTCTCAGGAGGACATCATGGACATCCTGAAAAAGGCGTTTTAAGTCCGCCCCCATCCACCCGCAGCCCAGGGACCTCCGCCGCCGGACCACCGGCGGCGGAGGTCCTCTGTATACGAGGGAGTGTGATTGTCTATGAAAACAAACCTCCGGAACCTCTCCGCCTGGTTCCTGCTGATCTGGCTGATCTCGCTGTGCGGCGCGCTGGGGCAGAATATCCTGCTCAATACCATCGCCCTCTACGTGGGGGCGGGCACCGCCGGACTGCTCTCTCTGTCCTATGCCGGCTTTGCCGTGGCCGGCCGGCTGGCGGCCGGCGCGCTGGCCGACCGGCGCAGCAGGCGGCTGGTCCTCTTCCTGGGATGTGTGCTCTTTGCCGTCAGTACGCTGCTGTTCGGCGCCACGGGGGCTCTGCCGGCGCTGTTCCTCCTCCGGGGGCTCCACGGGGCTGGATTTTCCCTGATCAACACCGCCGCTTCAGCCGCCAGCGTGGACGTGGCCCCGCCCGACGCCGCCAACCGGAGTCTGGGGCTGTTCTGGATCAGTCTGGCCCTGGCCGGTGCGGTTTCCGCCTATATTGGCCTGGCCCTCACCGCCGGAGGCAGCTTTACCCTCCTGTTTGTGGTCACCGCCGGAATCCTGACTGTGGGGGCGGTGCTCTCCCTGTTCTGCCGCTACGAGCAAAAAAGGCCGCCCAGGAACCGCCAGTCCGCCCCCCTGCGGATTATCGAGCCCGCCGCCCTGCCCGCGGGTATTCTGCTGTTTCTCGTCTCTATGGCCCTCTCCTCGGTAAACAACTTTGCCCTGGCACTGGCCGATGCCAGGGGTTATACGCTGGGGGGCCTGTTCTTTCTGCTGGGCTCGGCGGTGATGGTGGTGGCCAACAGCTCCGCCGCCCGGCTCGGTGAGCGCTGGGGACTGCCCAGAACCATGTGCTGCGTCTGCATTCCCTTTGCTGGGGCCGCCCTGCTGGCCGGGTGGGCGGATTCCCAGGCCGTCTACCTTCTGCTGGCCGCCGCTTACGGCGCCTGCTCCGGCGTGGCCAATCCCACCCTCAACTATGCCGCCATCCGCACCCTGCCCCGGGAAAAGCGAGGGGCGGGGAGCAGCACGCTCTTCCTGTTCCAGGACCTGGGCTACGGTCTGGGCGCCATGGTGTGCGGGTGGACTGCCTCGGAAATGGGTTATCATCTGATGTATACCATGGCGGCCCTCTTTGCCCTGGCCGTGCTGCCCGCCTGCGCCCGGTTCGCGGCTCAAAAGCGGGTGTAAATTTAGAAAAAAGGAGCGCTCCAGCTTGTGCTGGAGCGCTCCTTTTTCATTTCGTCACGGGCTGTTTGGGGGGAACCAGGTCTCCATATTGGCTTCCAGAACGGCGGTCACACTGGCGCAGTGATTGGGATATCTGGCCAGAAGGGCGGGGTCCGATCCGCGCATGAGGAAGGCCAGGCCGGCCTGGTCCAGCATTTCCGCGTCGTTCCAATTGTCGCCGAAGGCCAGGGTCTCCTCCGGCGGAATGCCCAGAATGCGGCACAGGGCGGCCAGACCGATTCCCTTGTTGGCCGCCGTGAAGTCCAGCCAGTCCGGTCCCGCCACCGCCACGGTCAGCCTGTCCGCCCACCTGGGGCGCAGCTCCTGCTCGTAGGGCAGAGTCCCCTGGGGACAGTAGGCGGATACCTTCAGGATCTCCTCCTGGATGTCCTCCGGGCGTTGGCAGATCACCGTCCGGTTTCCCTTTGCCGTCTGCATGTACTCCGCGTACTCCGGCGTGCAGTCGTACAGATAGCTGACATTGGCCCCGGAGATCAGCACCTGACAGCCCGGCAGGGCGATGATCTCCCGGCAGAGCGCCAGGGCGTCTGCCCGGGGAATGGGGGTGCGGTGGAGAATGGGGGCCTGGTCCTCCGGTCCGTTTCCGTATAAAATGGCCCCGTTTTCGCACATCCAGAGCACGTCGTCCTCCACCGGCTGAAACAGCCGGCGCAGGGAGTGAAACTGACGGCCAGAGGCGGGGCAGAACAGTACGCCTCTGGCCCGCAGCCTGCGGAGCACGTCAAACACAGCTGGATCCAGCCGCTCCTGGCCATAGGGCAGCAGGGTGCCGTCAATATCGCTAACCACCAGTTTGTACATGGCAGCGCCTCCTTGTCTTATTGTGCCGGCCACAGGACTTTTTGCGGACTGCTAGGGGCCCGCCGGGGGCGGGGCGGATACCAGGTCCTCCAGAAGCTCAAATGGGCTCGCCTTTCCCAAGGCGCATCAGGGACAGACGTTCCGATCGCGGCCAAAGCCGGAAAACAGAGCGGGGAGGGGACACCTCCGGCCGATGAAATCTCCTTTAGTATGCCATAAGCTGCCTCGTTGCACAAGAGGGACAATCAAAATGGGTGAAAAGAGATAAAAACACGCGAAACCTATACAAACCATCTGCGTTATAACACAGGTGATCCTTGGACGGTGAGGCCCATTCATGGTGTTTGACGGCTATTACCCGGCAATGGATCTGTAAGGGCCGGAATCCATTGACAATTGGACAGACTTTTGCTACAATCCAGTTGTTCATCGGAGGGTAAGCAGCCATGGAGCTGTGAGCCGGATAAGATGACGGGTGAAATTCCCGTTCTCTTATCCGGCTTTTTTTCTTGCATGAAAGGGAGTGTTGGCATGAGTCGAACAAACACAAACAGTCTGGTTCGGGGGAAGATCCTTCCTTCCCTGCTCGGCTTTGCGCTGCCTGTTCTGCTGGCCCTGTTTCTGCAGGCCATGTATGGGGCGGCGGACCTGATCATTGTGGGGCGGTTTGCCGGGATCAGCGAGCAGTCCGGCGTGGCCTCCGGCAGCCAGCTGCTGAATCTGCTTACGATGGTGCTCACCGGCCTGACCATGGGGGTCACGGTGTTTGTGGGCAACGCCATCGGCGCCGGAAAGCGGCAGCAGGCCGGACAGGGATTCGTAGTCCACCGTCACGTTCAGGTGCTCCTTGGTAAGACAGCCGCCGGAGGGTCCGCCGGACTGGATGGCCTTGAAGCCCTTGCCGTCCACGATGCCGCCACCGATTTTATAGATGATGTCCCCCAGCACGGTGCCCATGGGTACCTCGATGATACCGGCGTTGACGATGGCCCCGGCCAGGGCGAACACCTTGGTACCCTTGCTCTTTTCGGTGCCGAAGCCGGCGTACCAGGCAGCGCCGTTAAGGATAATGGGGGCCACGTTGGCCAGGGTCTCCACGTTGTTGATAATAGTGGGCTTTTCAAACAGACCCGCTTCAAAGGGGAAGGGGGGCTTCTGCCGGGGCTCGCCCCGCATGCCTTCGATGGAGGCCAGCAGGGCGGTCTCTTCGCCGCAGACGAAGGCGCCCGCGCCGATGCGGATCTCCAGGTCGAAATCCACCCCGGAACCCAGAATATCGGTGCCCAGCAGCCCGGCGGCCCGCGCCTGGTCGATGGCCGCCCCCAGCCGCTCCACCGCCAGGGGATACTCCGCCCGGACGTAGACGTAACCCTTGTCGGCCCCGATGGCGTAGCCCCCCAGCAGCATGCCTTCGATGATGGAGTGGGGATCCCCCTCCAACACCGAGCGGTCCATGAACGCGCCGGGGTCGCCTTCGTCGGCGTTGCACACGATGTACTTCTGACCCTTGGGGGCCTTCATGCCGGCCTCCCACTTCACGCCGGTGGGGAAGCCCGCGCCGCCCCGGCCCCGCAGGCCGGAGGCCTTCATCTCCGCCACCACCTGCTCCGGGGTCATGGCCAGCAGGGCCTTGGCGGCGGCGCCGTAGCCGTCCCGGGCGATGTAGGCGTCCAGAGAGGAGTACTCCATCCGGCCGCAGTTGCGCAGGGCGATGCGGACCTGCTCCTTGAAGAAGCTGATATCATCCAGCTTGGGTATACGCTTTTTCTGATAGCTGTCCCAGAAGGTGTATTCCTCCACCACTTTTCCGCCGATCAGGTGGCGCTCCACCACCTCCCGTACCTTTTCCGGATCCATGGAGGTGTAGAAAATGCCGTCGGGCTCCACCAGCATCACCGGACCGGCGGCGCAGGTACCCATGCAGCCGGTGACCAGCACGCTGACGGAATCGGTGAGACCGTGGTCAGCCAGGGCCTGGTCCAGGGCCTGGCGCACCTGCTGACAGTGGGAGGACACGCAGCCCGCGCCGCCGCACACCAGCACCTGCCAGGCGCACTTGCTCTGCTGGGCCAGATAACGCTCCTTGATGCGGCTCAGGTCGGCCGCAGATCGCACTTGACTCACGCCTCGTCCCCCCCATTCTCGTCATATCGGGCCAGAATACTCTCCAGCCGCTCCGGTTTGACCTGCTTATACACCGTGTCGTCAATGGACATGGCGGGGGCCAGGCCGCAGGCGCCGATGCACCGGGCCACCTCCAGGGTGAACTTCCGGTCGGCGGTGGTGTCTCCGACCCCCACCTTCAGCAGCTCCTGGAGCCGCTCCACAATCTTCTTGCCTCCCCGCACGTAGCAGGCGGTGCCCAGACATACACGGATGGTGTGTTTGCCCCTGGGCTGGGTGGAGAAGAAGGAGTAGAAGGTCACCACGCCGGACACCTGGGACAGGGGCAGCCCCAGCTCGTCGGCCACAATCTTCTGCACCTCAAGGGGCAGGTACCCGTAGATGGTCTGGGCCATATGCAGTACCTGGATCAGCGAGCCCTCTTTCCCACGGTACTCCCGGGCCAGGGTGCGGATGCGCTCCTGCAAAAGCTCCTCATTCTCCGCGCCGCAGCCGCAGCAGCAGGTGCATGGGTTCTCCGCCGTCTTTTGAGACATGCCTCAACACCTCATTTTCCTGAAAAATGTTTATTTCCTCTGATCCATTGCGAGGAAGTTAACGATAGGCTACCACATCTTTCCTGAGAAGGGAAATTCGGTTTTTGTGGCCGTAATACGGAAAATAAATAAACCGCCCGGTTTACATTTCCGGGCGGTTTTCTTTTTGCTATTCCGGGGAGGAGAGCTGCTCCATCCGGCTGCGCTTTACCTCTGTCCGGCACAGGCGGAGGAAGAGGGTTACGGCGGGGTTGGGGCTGTCCCCCCGGGCCAGGGCGGTGAGGCGGAACAGGCCGGTGGTGCCCGAGACCTGGGCGGCGTGGAGGCCGGGCTGGGGGGTGTCGGGGAGGTAGCAGCGGGGGATCAGGGCCACCTGGTCGTCCAGCTGGACCCGCAGCAGCGCCTCCTCCATCCGCTCCCCGGTGTAGGTAATGGCGGGACTTACACGGCAGGAGTGGAAAAGCTCGGTCATCAGAGCGGGGAAGCCCACGCTCCCCCGGGCCTGGGGCACCAGCAGCCGCTCCCGGGCCAACTCCGCCGGGGTCACCGCCGCCCGTCCCGCCAGAGGGTGGGATTCCCCCATGGTGGCCATCAGAGGCACCTGACACAGGGTGACGCTCTGAAAGCCGGAGGAGGGGCAATCCCTGGCGCACAGGGTCACCGCTGCGTCCAGCACCCCCTCGGCCACCGCGTCCTGCAGGGGCTCCCCCTGTTGAAAGGCCACCAGCCGGACGGAGATCAGCGGATAGGCCTCCCGAAACCGCTGGAGCAGGCCGGGCCAGGGGCCGCCGCCGTAGATCCAGCGGTAGCCCAAAATCAGACTGCCCGCCATACCGTCCCGGTACTCCTGAAGCCGGCGGCGGGCGGCGTCATACCGGGCCAGCACCGCCGCCGCTTCGGGGAGAAAGAGAGAGCCCGCCTCGGTGAGGGCCACCGATTGCTTGTCCCGGCGGAACAGCTGCACCCCCAGCTCCTCCTCCGGCTGCACAATGTGTCGGCTGAGGGTTGGCTGGGTCAGATTCAGCTCCTGGGCGGTCCGGCTGAAATTCAGGTGCCGGGCCAGCAGGGCAAATTCCATCAACAGATTCAGCTCCACCGCAATTCCCCCAAAACTGAAATGATGAGTTTAAAAATTTATAACACATTTCCAAACCCTTTGCAAGAGGGCCGTGCTGCCGGAAAAGCCGGGGGACTTTTCAAGAAATGAGATTCTGTTCTGCTCAGGGATGAAGCAAAACAGAAAGAGATGAAAAACAGCTTTAATTTATAAAAAGTTTGATTTTTGGAATGAAGAAAAATCCTTAGGGGCAGAAGCGGTTTAAGGATTTTGAAACGGGCGCTATGTTATATGTATTTGATGAACATAAATACTTTAAGTATTTTGTTCATCAAGTGACGGACATTGAAAATGTCCGACCGTCCCGTTGGGACGACGATTTGCGGTATCGGTACCTTCCGCGTGATCCGGCAGCGGTGTGGAGGCCTGGGAGCCGGGCGTGTGAGCGCCGCTTGCGCTGGCGCCGGGTGAAATTGTGGAAGGAAGGGTCCTGGACGGAGGTTCCGCGCTGTGCGGGGAGCCGGCGGTTGCGGGAGCCTGGAGGATAAAGAAGGCAGGGTACCCTGCCTTCGATTGGGACGTTGAAAAAACAATCAGGAAAGGAAGGAATCTGAAATGAATGACTGTGGTATCCGGGTATGCTGGCCCATGAATATGCCGTTTGACGTCTTTAACCCCCAGTCGGGGGAGCGGGCGCTGGCGGAGTCGGAGGTGTTCCGGCGGGAACATCTGCGGCTGCTCTGCGGAGCGGTCTGCGCGGACCTGTCCGCGCCGGAGGGCGACTGTCAGTGGCCCAGGGTACTCCAGCGGGAGCGGCTGGACTATCTGGTGTGCCGGGGGGAAGCCGTGCTGCTGGCGATAGAGATTACCGACCGGGACGCCTGGCGGGGCAGCCACGCCCGGCTGGACGGCTGTCTCACATTCCGGACCTCCGCATCCCCGTTCTCCAAAGGGGAGGTGGGGGAGATTCTGGCCATGCTGGAGGCCGTGACAGCCCGGGGCGACCCGCCGGAGTGGTACTGCCATCTGGAGCCCTGTCCCCCGGAGCTGACCGGGGAGCTGTTCCGGCAGAGCATGCTGGAGTGCCGGAGGGAGGGCACGGCGCCCACCGAGTACGGCAGCCTGTACGGCGGCCTGATCCGCGTGTTCCAGGACGGCCGGAGCCAGGCCATGTGTACCGCCCGCACCGCCCGGCGGCTGCCCATGCTGCTGGCGGCGGACCGGGAGCCCGCTCCGCTCCGGCAGGACGGCATCCCCTTCCAGCAGCTGCTGGCGGACTACCGGGCCGGGGTGTCCAGCGACGAAGGCCGCAGCGGAGAACTGGTGGGCCGGGTGGGGGAGATGACCCTGGAGGCCTGGATGCGGGGCCTGCCCGACCAGCTGCGCCAGATGCGGGCGGTGCTGCCCGACTGGTGCGTCACCTTTGAGGACGCGGCCCTGGCCACCCGGGAGCTGCTGTGTAACGGGGACTGGGAGCGCTACTATCAGGGGGTGGAGCTCATGCGCCTGATGGCCGCCACCCTGCGGGGGGACCAGACCATGGTGAACGCCGTGAGGCTGGGCCGCAGAGTCACCGGCCGGAGGCCGGACAACATGCCCAAGCGCTACCAGAGTGAGGAGGGCAGCATCCGCCCGCTCCAGTCCTTCCGGGACCGGATCAGCCGGCTCAACCGATGGCTTCCTGACAGCGCCCGGCTGGCCATGGGCACCCAGGAGCGCTTTTTCCAGGGGGTGGCCGCCCTCACCCGCAGCGGATACCCCCGCTGGCTGGCCGGTATGCTGCGCGCCTATCTGGAGCTGCCCCCCAGATGTCCCTATGTGGATTTGCTCCACATGGCGGAGGACAGTCTGGATAAGGACGACCAGTGGATGCAGGATGTGGGGGTCCACATGCTCTATCTGCTGCTCATCGAGCCCTACTGCCTCATTGCCCAAGAGAAAAAACGATACGACCGGAAGGAGGTCTCTCACCAATGAACTGTGAAACACCCATGATTATCCGCGAGACCAGCAGCGGATACTTCAGCTGCCGCATTACCGACGACATGCTGGCCCGCCGGGAGGTGGAGTGCGTCACCGAAATCACCCCCGACAGCGCCTACTCCCTCATCCGCCAGCTCCGCTGGCTGGAACGGGAGGATCCGGCCGGGGAGATTACCCTGCTCATCAACTCCCCCGGCGGCAGCGTCAACAGCGGGCTGGCCGTCTACGACGTGATGCAGAGCCTCTCCTGTCCCGTCCGCACCGTCTGCGTGGGGATGGCCGCCAGCATGGCCGCCATCCTCTTCGCGGCAGGGAGCCGCCGGGAGATTCTGCCCCACGGCACGGTGATGATCCACGACCCGCTGCTCTCCGGCGGGGCCGGCGGCAGCGCCCTGCAGCTGCAGGAGACCAGCGGCCGCCTGCTCAAGTGCCGCAAGGACTTGTGCGCCATTCTGGCCAGGCACACCGGCAAAAACCTGCGTCAAATCAACAAGGCCACCGCCAAGGACACCTACTTCGACGCTCAGGAAGCGGTGGAGTTCGGCCTGGCCGACCGGGTTGTGGAAAAAATCTAACTTTGGAAAGGAGAACATCACCATGCAGGACAATCAGAGAATTCTGGCCCAGGGCCAGCTTATCAGCAACAGCACCCGTACCACCGGCATCAACAACAACGACCTCATCATCGGCCCCAGCGGCGCCGGCAAGACCCGGGGCTACGTCAAGCCCAACATCATGCAGTGCAACGAGAGCATGGTGATCGCCGACACCAAGGGCAGCCTGAAGGAGGAGCTGGGCCCCCTCCTCCGGCGGCGGGGCTACCAGGTGTTCAGCCTGGACTTCACCGACACCCTGGCCTCCGACGGCTACAATCCCCTGGATTACATCCGCTTCGACCCCAAGCGGGGCAAGTACGTGGAGCAGGACATCCAGACCCTGTGCGCCGCCCTGGTACCCCTGGGGGACAAGCGGGACGCCTTCTGGGAGGAGAGCGCCCGCACCCTGCTGGCCTGCCTGGTGGGCTACGTGCTGGAGGTCCTTCCCCGGGAGGAGCACACCCTGGACTACGTGGTGCGGCTCTTCACGGCCACCGATGGCAGCTGCGGGCTGGGTCAGCGTATCTACGGCCAGCTGCTCCAGGAGCTGGCCCAGGAGCAGCCCGACAGCTTCGCCGCCCGCCAGTTCCAGCTCTACAATGTGGTGCAGAACTCGGAAAAGACCGACTCCAGCATCCAGGCCTTCGTCTCCCGGGCCCTGGGGTCCCTGTCCTACGACGGCCCCATGCAGATGTACCGCAGCGGGCGGCGGGTGGACATCAAGGCCATGGGCCGGGAAAAGACGGCGGTCTTTCTCACCATCAGCGATACCGACCGGTCCATGGACGGCCTGGTAAACCTGTTCTACACCCAGGCCCTCCAGACCTTGTGCGCCAGCGCGGACAAGGATTACCCCGACCACCGGCTGCCCGTGCCCGTCCGGTTCATCCTGGACGACTTCGCCACCAACGCCTGCATCCCGGAGTTCGACAAGCTCATCTCGGTGATCCGCTCCCGGGAGATCTACGTCAGTATCATCCTCCAGAGTATCTCCCAGCTGTCCGCCCTCTACGGCCATGAGAAGAGCATGACCATCATCAACAACTGCGACAACTGCCTGTACCTGGGGGGCCAGGACGTGGAGACCGCCCGGTACATCGCCGCCAAGGCAAACAAGACGGCGGACACCATCCTCAACATGCCCCTGGAGCAGGCCTACCTCTTCACCAGGGGCCAGAAGCCCCGGCTGGTGGTCAAGTACGACCTCCACACCCACGAGGCCTACGGCGAACTGCCCGAGGCCGCCGGGGAGAAGGGGGGTGAGGCGCTGTGAGCGAGCAGGCCTATCCGCTGCTGGAGGCCCTCAGAGCCAGAGGGCCCGCCGCCTACACCGGGGAGCCCCTGTCCTACCTGCTGGTGGAGGTGCGGGGGGAGCGGCTGCAGCTCACCGGCGCAACCCCCCTGCGCTTCTCCAGGGACCGCCCGATCCGAATGGGGGCGGAGTACCGTTACATCCTGGAGGCCGGCGAGGCGGAAAAGCTGCTGGCCACCCTGAGCCGGGGCTCCGGCGACCGGCCCGAGCAGCGCATCGCCCGGGAGTTTGAGCTCTCGTGGCCGGAACGGCCCCTGAAGGACTACCTGGACGGGCTGGGGCTGACCTACCAATACGAATATACGGAAGGAGAATCCATATGAACTACCATATCGAACACAACAAAAATCAAAACGACCGGAAAGGAGGCGATTCTCATGGGAATTGATTGGGAGGAAATCCTGGGGGAGGACCTGCCCCTGGACGAGGCTTATGACCGGGCGCTGTTCGGCGACGGCTGGGAGGAGCCGCAGGACCCCTTCCTCCTGGCGGATTACCGGCTTTTCGGCTGCCCCCTGCCGGAGGACGACGGCCGGGACGACTGGGACGGGCCGTACGAGGAGCCGGACGACGAGCCGCTGCTCTGCGACGGCAACTACCCCTTCTGCCAGCAGGACTGCCAGGCGTGCAAGTACTGCGGCAGCTGCGGCGTGGCCCAGGAGGAGGACTGCCCGGGGGACTGCTATACGTGCCCCTACGGGCCGGAAGGGGGGTGGCTGCCGGAGTGAGCCGGGCAGGAAAACAGGCGGGACCGCCCGGAGACGGTCCCGCCTGCTGTTGCTTATGGCTCGTAGTCCAGGGTCCACGGGTCGGCGACAGCGCCGGTGACGGTGACGCTGCTCTCCTCGTGGAACACATAGCCCTGGATGTAGCCCGCCTGCCGGAAGGCCTCCAGAGCGTCCGCCACCAGTCGGGCCACCCGGCGGCACCGGCGGCTCCAGTCCGCGCTGTTGTAGTCCTCCCGCCGGATCCGGAGGAGCCGGAAGAGCTGGGAGTCCCGCCCCAGGGCGATGGTGCGCATTTTGTGCTGCTCCTGGGGGCTCTTCCGGTTGCGCACCACCTCCAGCCGGTAGATGAGAAAGTGCCGGATGGCGATGGCCTCGGCGGTGCTGCTGAGGGGCTTTTTGCCCGGTCCCGGCCGGGCGCTCAGCAGGGCGGTGGGGAAGGAGATCACCTGCCCCGTCATGGTGGCGTAGGCGTACAGGGGCAGCACCTCCGCCAGCTGCACCGAGGGAAAGTAGTACCGCCCGTTGTGCTGGGCCAGCCGCAGAAAGCTCCGGGGCTGATCAAAGCCGGCCTTTTCATATTTCCGGTCCATGCCCCTGGCCTCCAGCTCCTCCCCGCAGCGGATGGAGAGGGTGGCCCCCTGGAGCCGGTCCAGGCTGGCCAACAGGGCGTCCCGCCGCCGGGCGGTCAGGGTCTGCCGGCTGTCCCCGGTGAGCAGGGTGAGCAGCCGCCGGAGGGAAAAGCTGTTTTCCGGAGAAAAATACTTCTCCGTCAAAAACAGGGAGTACACCGCGTCGGCCACGTCGCAGTCGCCGCAGGACAGCTCCGCCGAAATGGTGTAGCGGGTGGAAATGCCCTTGGCGGGGATGACCCGGCAGCTCTGCTCCTCCCCGGGACTTCCGCCGCCGCCCCGCAGGCTGTGGGCGATCATGGTGTTGTTCATGCAGGCCTTTTCCAGCCCCTGGGTCCGGGGACGGACAACCTCCTCCGCCAGCGGTACCTCCTCGGCTGCTTCCACCTGCTCCTCCACTGCCGGCTGGGAGAGCGTAGCGGCCGCCTGGCTCGGGGCGGCGGCCTGGGCCGGAGGGGCCGCCTCCTCCGTTCGGGAGAGGGGAACCGCCGGCGGACGGTCCCCGGCCTCGGTAAAGCAGTCGTAGGCCGCGTAGTACAGGAAGGGGACCTTGCCGGTTTCGCCGTAGCGCTGCTTGAGCACCACCAGGTCCATCTCCCGGGGGTTCTTGTCCTTCTCCTGGAGCATGTTCCACTCCCGGTTGGGGGAGCCGTCCTGCCCCTGGCAGGCGGAGAACTGGATGCCCAGCAGGGTGTCTGCCGAAAATTCAATGGAGCCGGACTCCTTGAAGGAGTCAATCTGCACCGGAATCTTGTAGGAGCTGCGCCCCAGGGAGCTGATGAGCAGCACCGCCACCCCGCCGAAGGCCTTGGACAGGGCGGTCATTTTGCGCACGTTGTGGTCCACCGCCTGGCGGGCGTCGCTGACCCGGACCCCGTCCTCCAGGGGGAGAATCTGCAGATAGTCCACAATGAGCAGAGGCATTCCCCCGGTCCCGCCCTGCTCCTCCATAAAGCGGAAAAAGTCGGCCCGGATGTCCTCGGCGGTGTAGGCCTTTCCGCCGGCGTCGCAGTCGATGATGTAGAGCCGGTCCAACCGCTGGGCCACCTGCCGCCGGGCCTGCCGGTAGGCCTCCCAGCCGTCGGTCCAACCCCGTAGGGTGTCCGCGTCGAACAGGTCCTTCACCGAGAACAGCGGGCTGCCGCCCCGGAGGAAGTTCTCCCGGGTGATCAGCTTCATCCCCAGCCGCTTGGGGGGCATCTCATAGGAGTAGTAGCGGACCGGGCTGCCGTGGGCGGCGGCGTGTTGGGCGATGTTCAGCGCCAGGGTGGATTTCCCCAGGCCGGGGCTGGCCCCCAGCACGGTCAGGCCGGGAGAGAGCCCCCCGCCCAGCAGTCTGTCCAGGGCCGGAAAGCCGGTGCTGACACAGGGATGGGCCCGCAAAAGGGCGTCGGAGCCAAATTCCGCCTCATCCAGCAGCAGGGCGCTGAGGGGCGCGGCGCTTTGGGGCTGAGCCATGTGCTCTCCCTCCTCCAGTGGCGTTTTCGTGATACTGCTTTTCATTTTAGGACAATCCCCGCCGTTTGTAAAGCCGCCCCCGGGCGCCGGAAGGGCGCCCGGGGGCGGCTGATCAGATGCTCTGTGAACTTAGCGGTCGGCCCATCCGCGGCAGCGCTCCACCGCCCGGTGCCAGTCGCCCATCAGTTTTTCCCGATTGGCGGCCTCCATGGCGGGGGTAAAGGCGGTGTCGCACCGCCACAGGCGGCTGAGCTCCTCCGTGCCGGACCACACGTTGGTGGCCAGACCGGCCAGATAGGCCGCGCCCAGGGCGGTGGTCTCCCGGATGGCGGGGCGGAGCACCTGGCGGTCCAGAATGTCCGCCTGGAACTGCATCAGGAACATGTCACGG
>DWXF01000020.1 GCA_019119335.1 Candidatus Flavonifractor merdavium | reverse complement strand
AAATCGTTATCAATGTGAAAAAGTGCTGGAACTGTTTCACTCCTGTACCCCAAAGGTAAAGCCGGCTGCGTTAGGTATCCTGGAACTGCTTTCACAACTGAAATAAGTGCATGGTGTCATGGAGTATTATATAGCTGGAACTGCAGACGTTCCACAGCCAATGCAAAATCTAAGTCTCGCCGTGTAAAATTTGTTTGTCGTCCATGGTATCGTTCTTTTTTGAAGGAAATAGCCTTTTTACCCGGAGTAAATATTGCCGGGCCGGCAGCAAAATCAGACTGTCCCCAAAGTGCAAGCAGCAGAAATAATCCGCTGGAATCGTGTGATTCCAGCGGATTCTGCTTTGGGGGAAGAAATTGGACTCTGCCGGGTCTGTGAGAAATTGTACCGCTGTGGGGCGCACGGCTCAGGCCGGGCTCAGCCGGTCATGGCCATCAGCTGCTCCAAAGTGACCTCGTAGACCAGAGGCAGTTCCTGGAGAGGCGTTTCTTCATCCGGAAGGTCCTTGGCCGGCGTCTGTTCCTCGCTGGGAGCGGAGGCCAGGTCGGGCTGCGCATCCTCCTCGCCGCCGTCGGCCTGGTTGGCGGCAAACAGACGGTCGAACAGGGTGTCCAGGTCGCCGCCCGAACCGTCGGCGTGCGGAGCGGCCCAGTCCTCCTCCGGAGGGGGTTCCTGAGCAGGGGCGAACCAGTCTTCCCCTCCGGGACCGCTGGAGGCCGGGACGGGAGCAAACCAGTCTTCTTCCGGGAATGGGCTTTCTTGGGGTGGGGGAGCGGCGAACCAATCCTCCTCCTGGGAATCTGCGGGAACGGGGGAAACCCAATCCTCCGTTCCAGAAGCGGGCGGAGCGGAGACGGGGGAGGGGGCGGCGGTCTCCGTGTCCCGGCGGGCCATGCCCAGCTCGCTTTCCACCTCCTGGCGCACTGCCCGGCGGATCTCGCCCACCAGGGCTTCAAAGCCATACTGCTGCAAAGCCTGGGGAGAGAAGAGGCCGCCTCCGGACGGAGCGGGGCTGGGAGCATCTTCCATGAGGAAGTCCTCCTCCGCCTGGGCCTTCATATGTCTGGGCAGAGAATCTGCGGCAGTGGGCGTATCATCCATCAGCAGCACCTCTTCCTCCTCCAGTTCCACCAGATCCACGCCCACGTCCCGGAAGTCGGGCAGAGCCTCCTCCGGGGCGGTATTTTCCTCCGGGGCGGGCTGGGCGGCGTCGTACTCCGCCCGCAGGGCCCGGCTGGGAGCGATGACCTCCTCCCAGGCCTGCTCGCCCTCCTCGCCGCCGAAGTAGTGGGTGGCGTAGATGGGATTGGAGAACATCTCCTCAATGGGCTTGGGAGTCTCGATTCGAACGCTGGAGCGGCTGGCAGGGCTGGTGACCACAAAGGCCTGGCCCCGGGGGGCGGAGATGATCTGTTCCTGCTCGCTCTCATTGATGCCGCCGGCCTTTTCGTAAAGGGTACAAAGGTCATGCATATCGTTGGGGGCCAGAGAGAAGATGAAGCTGTACTGGCAGGCGTTGATGATGGCGGTGGATTTCCGGGCCAGCTCCTCGCTGCCCACAAAGTCCTTGATGTTCTGGGTAATGACGATCTGCATGCCGTTGTATTTCCGGATGCGCTTGGCCAACTGGAACATAAAGTCCAGAGCCAGGGGATATTTGGCGTCGATGAACACATGGGCCTCGTCGATGACCACGATGATCTTCCGGGCAGCGCCGTACTTCATGTTGTATTCCCGGTTCTTGATGATTTCATTGTCCAGATACTTCAGCACCAGCAGCATCTGGGCGTTGGCCACCGTGTTGTTCCGGTTGGCCAGCAGGGTCTGGAAGTTAAAGACAATGAAGTTTTCCACCGTGGACAGGGTGGAGGGGCCGTTCCAGATATTGGCGTTCCGCCCGCCGGTGGAGAACTTGGCCACATGGTTCATGAGTACCCGCAGGTTGGAGCGCAGGTAGTCGCTCTTGGTGTGCTGGAACTCCTCCAGAATGCAGTCGTACAAATCGTCAAAGACGGGATAGTCCTCCGGCCGCAGGGAGGTGAGACTGGTGTACTGGTCGATGCCCTTGCGGCTGTATACCCGGTTGATCAGGTTGTTCAGGTACTCCATGGCGTCCCCGTCGATCTCGGGCAGGATCTGGCGGAAGAACTCCTCCAGAAACTGGAGATGGGCGGCGTAGGAGCTGGTCTCCTCTCCGTCGGCGGCCTCGTCGTCCTCCAGGGAGGTGATGATATGGAAGGGGTTGATCCGTCCGTGGGAGGAGTTGGCCACGTTGATGAACTTTCCCCTCAGGTTGGCCGCCAGCTCGGTGTACTCGTTTTCCGGGTCCAGGACAAAGATCTTGGTGTCGTCGGCGGCCAGATTGGTGAGGATGCTCTTGGTGGCGTAGGACTTGCCGCCGCCCGACTTGCCCACGATGACCATATTGCTGTTCACCCGCTCGCTGTCCCGGCGGAAGAAGTCGATGAAGGAGGGCGTTCCGTCACTGGAGCCCAGATTCAGGCCGTTTTCATCCTCCGGGGTGGCGTAGATCCAGGGAAAGACCCCGGCCACCGTGCTGCTGGGCATGCCCCGTGCCTTCTGGGCGAAGGGGTCGTAGCCGTTGACCTGGGTGGCCACAAAGGCCTCGAACTGCTGGCCGGTGAGGTCGGTGAGCTTGAAGCCCAGCTCGGAGAAGGTGCGCTTGATGTCCTTTTTCATGCCGCTGACCCGGGGCAGGACGGAGGGGGGCGGCTGGGGGACCAGCAGCTTGTTGTCCCGGGTGGCCGCGATATCATAGGCGGTGATGTACAGGTTTACCGCCATCAGGTTCTCATTGTTGTTCTGGAGCATCACCAGCAGCTCGGACAGGGTTTCAATATGGGTCTGCAGCTCAATGACCCGGCTGGAGACCCCTGTTTTGTCCAGCTGGCTGTTCAGCTCGCTGATGGAGCGGTCGATGGCCCGGATGGATTTGTCCCGGTCCATCTGGCTGAACTTCATCACCACCTTGGTGCCCGGAATGTCAAACAGAGACGCCCCCCATGCGTCGTCCACCTGGAGGGGGTAGTTCAGAACCCGGAAGGTGTGGGTGACAATCCCCCCCACCTCGGCCGTCCGCATTTTCATTTCCAAAGACGAGGGCATGATGAACTGGGGGTAGTCCATGGGATCTACCTCCTCTATCTCCCGCTCATCCCCGTCCACTCCGTTGAGATACCGCAGGAATACCGCCAGTTCCTTGTCGTCCAGACGATGGGGAGACATCTCTCCCTGCTGGAGGGAGGCCAGGGCGGTCTGAACCTGGTTTTCCAGCTGGCGCTTGTCGCTGTCGAAGAGCACCAGGTAAAAGTGGGGGGTGAGCACCTTGTCCTCCCGGTTTTTCCGTTCCAGGGCGTTGATACGGTCGTAGATGACCTCGATGCGGGCCTTCAGCTCCTCCTCGGAAAAGACGCCCCGCTGATAGCTGCGCTTGAGGGCCTCGATTTTTTCATACTCTCCGTCGATGTAGCGGTCCAGCACCAGGGGCCGCTCAATCTTCACCAGGTTGGCGGCGTACTTGGGGCCCACGCTGCGGATGACGCTGCCCAGGGCCCGGTCGATGGCATTGGTGCGCCGGTGGGGGCTGAAAAAGCGGAACTCCACCGCCGGGATCTCGATGGCTGCCCCAAAATACTCCCCGCCGTAGGAGATGCAGTTGTTGTAGATCTCGGAGATCTTGGTCATCTTCTGGATGTCCTTGCGTTTTCTCTTCTGTTCGGCGATCTTGGCCTGACAGTAACGCTCCTCGGCCTCCCGTTTGCGGCGCTCCCGGATGGGGGCCTTCTCCTCTTCGGGTATCTTTTTATTCTTTAAAAACTTATCCTCGGCCTTTTTGGCTCTTTTTTTCTGTTTGGCCTCCCTCTTTTGGACTTTGGCGGCCAGACGGCGGTCCTTGCGGGTCATGGGCTGGTCATCCAGATCCTCTCCGGACTCCTTGCCCCCGCGCTCCTCCTTCAGTACCGCGTCCACACGGCTCAGCAGGTCCTCCTGATCGGAGTCCTCCTGACCGGCGGAGGGTTGGGGGTCCTCCGTCTCCGGGGGAGGAGCAGGCTGCCCGCCCTTCTTTTTTCCCTTCCTTCGGCCGCCCTTCTTCTCCTTTTGCGTTCCATGGGCCTGCTGTCTGGCCAGCTTTCGCTCCTTCCGGGAGCGTTTTTCCGTTTGGGCGGTGGGAGCAGCGGAGTGGTCCATCTTCTGGAACCGCCGCTCGTGGGAGAAGTGGCGCACCAGCTGGAGGAGAAACTTATAGTTGGGTGCCTCGTCAATGCGCACCAGCAGCAGGCCGAAGATGAAAAACAGCACCAGCTCGATCCAGAGTTTTCCGGGCAGGGAGGACAGAAAGACCAGGAACATCACCAGGATGCCGAAAAAGCCCACCAAGACGTCCCACAGGGACACCCCTCGGAAAAATTCCGTGGACACTTTGGTCTTTTTTGGAATGATACGCATGGGGTCACCTCAATTCAAGGGATGGGGAAGGCCGGCCGTCACTCTCTCTTTCGTCTGGGGGGGATGGCAGAGCCGGAGCCGGAGCCGCCGGGGGGCGTGGACGGAGGGGAGGAGGGCCGGGCATGAGAGCCGCCGCCTGCCGCGCTGTCCGCAGGGGCGGAAGTTCTGGCCCTGGGGGCGTCGGCGGTGGAAATGACGGCGCTCACGTACTGCTCGGAGGGGGGAACCGGCTGGGGTGTAATGTGGGAGGCGGACGGTGCGTCCGCGCTGGACAAAGAAGGAGGCGTCCAGCGTTTGCCCGCCACAAGGTTGGAATAGTAGGCGGAGCTCCGCTGGCCGGAGGAGCCTCCCTCCCCGGCGGAGCCGCCCCCGGAAGAGCCGCCGGAGGGCTGGTACGCTGTGGAGGCATACATCTCCGGCGTGTAGGGGTTGCGGGAGCGGGAGGGAATGGGCGGAGCCGTTTCCGCGGCGGCGGTGTGCTCCGGGACGGCCTTGGAGGAGACCGCGGAGGAAGCGCCCCCGGAGGCGGCGTCAGATGTGGCGGAAGTATGCTCCTCCCGCTGGATCCGCCCGTAGCCCTCGGCGGGGGGACGGCGTCCGGCCTGGAAATTTCTCCGGTCGGCCACCGCGCTGGCCCGGTCGGCGGTCTTCTGCAGCTGCTGGGCTCTGCGCATGGTGCGGTTGACCTTGGCGGCGCTGGCGCCGGAGGCCTTCTGCTCTTCCGCCTTCTGGAACATGGCGTCGGCGCTGCCCTGCCTTGCCATGGCCTTTCGGGTGGCCAGATCGGCCCGCTGCCCGGCCTGCTTGAGATGGGTGGTCTGGCTGTCCCGGGCGGACTGGGGCAGATGGGCGATGCTCCTGGTGAGGCTTCCCGCCGTGCCCAGGGCGGCCCTGGGGGCCCGCATGGCCCAGGCGGTGACCATACCGCCGATGCGCCCCTCCTGCTGGATGGCGGCCATGCCCGGGTTGCCCGCCAGAATGCCGGTGATCACGCTGCCGGACTGGAGCACCGCCCAGGCGCCGCCCAGCACCATGAGCAGCTGGGCCATACGGTTGAGCACGGCGGTGCCCACCCCGTCCCCGGCAAAAAACACCAGGTCGCTGCTGATGACCAGGGGGATGATGATGAGGTAAAGGCGCATGGCGATGACCATGCCGAAGCCGGAGAAAAGCTGGATGACAAAGGCCTGGATCCAGCTCTGCCACTTGCCGCCGTCGTCCAGAGGCATGCTGGAGGCAAAGAGGGGGGCGGTGAGGTAGAGCAGCAGCAGATTGAACATGCGTACGATAAAGGTGAAGATGCAGATGGCCATGATGATAATGAACACGATGCAGGAGATATACCCCACCAGATAGTCCATCTCCCAGATGTCAAAGTCCTTGCGCACCTGGGTCAGGTTGTTGTAATCCTTCTCGCCGGAGATGTACCCCTTGCGGATGGCGTCATTGAAGTCGCCGGTGTTGTACATTTCGTTCTGGGAGGCCTCCATGCCGGCGATGAGGAAGATGAGCACATCGGTGTCGATGGCCTCGGTGGTGGCGAAGTGGGCCGACTGGACGGGGGCAAAGTCGGGGTAGGTGCTGATCTCCCGGCTTACCGTCTGAATGGCGGTGGTCACGTCGGAGTAATAGGTGTCCAGGTTCAGATCGGCCGTCAGGTCAGCGGAGGAGGCCAAAAGGGCCAGCGCCCCCTGCCACGTGTAATGGCCGTTTTCGTCCAGAGGGTAGTCGTATTGGAAAAAGCCGGATGTATGCAGGCTGAGGAGATCGGGGCGTATGGCGTTGAAGCAGCTGTTCACATTGTAGCGGCTGTCCGCGGAGGGGTTGACCGAGTAGTTGGCCACGGTGGCCAGGATTTTGGCCATGGTGGCGTACTCCTGGTCGGTAAAGGTCTTGTCCTGCTCCTCCTGGTCCAGCACCGCCGCATTTTCCAGGGCGTAGTTGATGCGGTCCAGCAGCACGTTGGTGATGTTGATGGAGGCCACCGTGATGGCGTTGATGAGGAGGATGATCAGCAGACAGCGGAAGAAGCTGGACATGATCTGGCCCACCGACTGCCGCACGGCCCCCGCCGTGTCCGCCGCCTTGCGGGCCATCTGAAAGATGCAGAAGCCGAAGGCCAGGACGATGGCGATGAGGGCCATGGCCCAGAAGGCGTTGGTCACCGCGTCGTGGCCGAAAAAGATGTTGATGAGAAAGTCGGCGTTCCCCTGGTAAAAAACCTTGGCGGTGCCGGCAAAGATATCGAAGAAGGACTCGATAAAGTCCACCAGGTTGAGAAAGCTCTGAAACAGGCGGTAGAGCAGGACGAATACCCAGTCAAAGAGCAGTCGCAGCAGCCAGTTGCCCATGGTTTTTGCCTCCTTCCGAGAAATCTGTCAGCCCACCCGGGGATGGGACTTGATATAGCGGCTGTAAATCCAGAGCCCGGCCAGCACGGCCAGGATCAGGCCGATGGCGGCGATGGCGCTGAGATTCAGATACAGATGGATGGTAAATTCGTACGTGGTGCTGTTTCCCGCCTGGTCATACACCGTAAGACGGTAGGCCCCCGCGTCCTGGATGACCGTGTCGGAGGAGCGGATGACGCTGCTCTCCCCATCCTGCTCCAGCAGGATGTAGGCGTCCTGCTCCAGGTCGGTCAGTGTGACCGGGGAATGGGCCTCGCCGTCGGTCACCTCCGGCAGGGCCAGAACGGGGGGCTGGGTATCCAGGGTGAAGGAGATGTTGTAGCCCTGGGCAATGGCCGGGCAGGACCACCGGATCTCATAGTCCCCGTCCTCCAGCAGCTCCAGGTAATTGGCGTACTCCGGGGTCAGCTCCTCGCCGTTGAGGCGGATGGAGTCAAAGGTGAAGCCGCCGGGCAGGGACAGCTCCTTGAGGGAATTGGTTACCTCCCCCAGGATGCGGAAGGAGAAGGTCTGGCTCTCCCCCGAGCTGCTGCTTCGCACCTCCAGCAGATAGTTGCCCGCCTGGGTGATGTTGGTGAGATCCGGGTTTTCCACCGTCTCGCCCCCGCGGTACAGGGTGCCGGTTGTTCCCGCGGGCAGGGTCACCGAAACGGTCTGGCCCTCGGAGACCACCGCCCCGTTGGGGACGCTACTGGTAAAGCTGCTGCTGCCCAGGGTGTTGACGTAGCACCGGCTCTCCCGGTCGAAGCTGGAAACGCCGGACTGCAAGGGGTAGTAGCGCTCGGCATCCAGGCTGTCCTTGGCGGGCAGACCGGTAAGGGCGTCCAGAGGGCCGGAGTAGCTGGGGTCGGCCTGGGAGAGCGGAATGGTTTCAGATTCCAGACCCTCCACCGGCGCGGCCAGCGCGGGCAAGAGCAGCAGCCACGCCAGCGCCCAGACTAGCAGGGCAGCGCGCAATCTTTTGACCATGGTTTCTCTCCCTTCCAGATCTTGCTTTGCCGCCGTTTGCCCCATCCATACAGGGCGTCAGACCGGGGCGGCCTCCTTTTCCGGCACCATCAGCTTGTTGCGCCGGGTGATGTCATAAAAGACCCGGTCGGCGTGGAATACGTTGGAGCGCACATCGCTCAGATCCATCTGCCCCATCTGGTAAAGGGGGCACTTGTAGCTGGGGGTGTACTGGGTCCGCAGGGGGAAGTTGCCGAAGGTGACGATGATGGCGTTGCCTGTGGACTCCTTGTTGTTCAGCTTCTGAAGCTCGCTGGGGTAGATGAGGGGGCGGGTCTGGAGCTGGGTGGACACATTCATCTCCCCCTCCTTGCTGCCCAGGGACGAGGACAGGGAGCGGGTGGAGACGGTGACGTTGCCGCACAGCTCGGAGAACTCCTTGCAGGTGCCGATGTCGTTGGAGCCGATGAACATCTTCACGCCGCAGTTGGACTTGACAATGTCGGCCACCTGCTCTCCGTAGACGTTGTTGAGCTGGGAGTAGCTCTGCACCACCATGTTGAACCAGATCTTCCGGGAGCGGCCCACGGTGATCATCTTGTCGAACTTTTCGATCTTGGGCATGTTGCCGAACTCATCCAGGATGAAGTACACATTCCGGGGCAGGCTCAGATCCTCCCGGGCGGAGGCCACCTTGATGAGGGCCTTGTACATGCACAGGATGAACACGGCGGCCAGGCCGTGGCGGGTGTCCTTTTCGTCGGGGATCTTCATGAACAGGGCGGTGGGCCGCTCGGCGAAGTCGGCGGGGTTGATGTCGGTGGCGGAGGTCAGGCCGCACAGCCCCCGGTCGTTGAACATGGACAGCTTGTCAAAGGCGATGGACATGTAGCTGGACAGGGTGGAGTCGGCGGCGGACACCACCTGCCGGGACAGGGTGACGGCGGAGGACAGGGGGCTGCGGCCGTCGAAATAGGCCTTCAGTTCCCGGAAGTTGTCCTCGCTGTTGGCGATGATCTTGTTGACGTTGAAGAAGTTGAATTTCTCTTTGGTCATCCCCAGCTCAGGCACCTCGCTGTCCTCCAGCATGGCCAGGCACACGGCCATGATGATGGACCGGGCCCCCTTTTCCCACACCGGGTCGTCCTTGCTCTCGATGGGGCAGATGACCGAGATCAGGTCGTTGAGATCCTCGTACATCTCGTCATAGATCTTCTGGCGGGTGACCGAGATGTCGTCCACCAGCCGCTCCCGGTCGGCGTAGGCGTAGCCCCGGTACTCGTACCACTGATCCCCCGGGAGGATGGTGCCCATCCACTGCAGGTCGGGGTAGCCCTCGGGGCTGTCCCGATGGACAAAGATGCCCTTGCCCGCCTCCACATAGTCCTGGTACATGTCCCAGACCGACTCCAGGGGATTCCAGCGGTAGGAGGAGTATGTATCCCGCAGATCCAGCACCATCACGTTGTAGCCCCGGGACTGGAGGTACTTGCTGTGGAGGGAGAACAGCTCCCCCTTGGGGTCGGTCATGATCATGGAGGAGCCGGCGGAGGTGGCGCCCAGAATCTGAATCATGGGGTTGATGAAGGTGGTGGTCTTGCCCGAGCCGGTGGCACCGATGACCAGGGAGTGGGCGCCCCCCAGCAGGTTTACCTGCAAATGGCCCTTCTTGTCCAGCACCGCCCGTACGGGAATGCCGTCCTTACTGGAGGCGGCGGCGTCGTCAAAGTCGAAGCCGGGGAAGTATTTGTCCCGCTCCTTGTCGGTGAGAAAGCGGCTGTTCTCCAGGGGACTGTCCACCCCCTCGGCCTGGCCGCCCAGCAGCTTCTTGGCCCCGCTCTTCCGCCTGCCCAGGGCCAGCCACAGCACCAGCACCACCAGCACCACGCCCCAGCCCAGGGCCCAGGTCATGGGGTCGGTGAGGGCCTCCAGCTGGAAGAAGTCGGACAGGGCGACCCCTTCATACAGTGTGCTGGCGTGGAACAGGGGGACGCTGAGTACCATCCCCAGAACGGCGGAGAGGGCCGTGGCCAGCACCAGCAGCACAAGACTCCGGAGGAGCAACTTTTTGGAGATAAATTTCAGCATGGCGGGAGAACTCCTTTCCTGATACGCCAGGCGGCCCAATTTACTTAATTTTATCTTACAACAAGTGTTTTGGCCGTGGGGGTGCTGTTTTTGCGGGAATGGTGCGGATTTTGAATTTGAATTGCGGCGGCAAAAAAAACTTGCTAGCATCTAACATGCGAAAGAAGATGCTGCGGCAGGGCTGGCTGCCCTGACGCCTGGTTTGGAAAAGGAGTTGAAGAACCTGTGAAAGGCAGAACCCACCGTTGCTGGCTGAGCCGCTTTCTGTGCTGCGTGCTGGTGCTGATGTGCCTCCCGCCCCTTCCCGTCAGCGCCGCCGTGGACGACGAGCTGAGCGAGTACGCCGCCGCCCTGGCCCAGGAGAGGGGGTACCAGGTGGGGAGGCAGCTGTCCAAGGGAAGCGGCTCGGATCAGTTTGAGGTCAACTCCACCTCCGCCTCCACCGACCGCAGCCTCTATGTGGTGGAGGTCTATACCACCGTGGCCTACGAGCGGCTGGCGGGCAACGCCTCCAACTGCCACATGGACTTCGCCCTGTTCTACCTGGGCGGCGACCTCAAGGTATACTGGACGGACGACTTTGAGTTCAACGGCGCCTCCCAGGACTTTATGGGCAACACCGCCGCCCTGAAGGCCAACCAGATGGACGCCGTCTCCATCCAGCTGCCCAACAACTGCCGGGAGATCCTGGCCGTCTATTTCTCCAAGGACGGCGGCCCCAGTCAGGGAAAAAACCCGTGGGCGGCATCTTACCTCCGGGTGGCCAAGGTTTCCGGCACAATCGGCGGGGTGAAGGACGACGGCCTGGGCTACAAATACCGGGACTTCCAGGGGATCTATATGGCGGGGGTCAGCGAGCTGACCCAGCTGAACTACAAGGGCTGGGGCAGCTATCTATGGCGGCTCAACTGGCCCGAGGACACCGCCAACAACTCCAGCGGCAAGTCGGTCTACGCTGTGGAGCTGGTGACGGGCGGCGACGGGTATGTCCGGAAAAGCGGCAGCGTCACCGTCAACTACACCGACAGCCTGGGCATCACCTATGACCGGACGGTGACCTTTGACGCGGGGTACGAGGCCCTCTTCCCCGCCAGCGAGGTGAAGGGCTCGGAGGAGAATTACAGCCACAGCCTCACCTCCCCCTGGCTGACCACCGGCATCACCGAGATGAACGGCCTGGCAGCGGGTTACACCGGCAACTACTACCCCTACAAGGATGTCACCGACACCTGCCTGCTGCCCTATACCGCCACCACCTTCCAGATCGTCATGCCCCAGAACCTGAGCCGGGTCAACAGCATCACCGTCAAGCTGGATGAGGACGACCAGCTGGAGCTCCAGAGCGTCCGCCTGTATGAGCTCACCGAACTGGGCGCCAACTACTGGAACGGCATGTTCGGCCTGGAGCGTACCAACGGCTGGAAGGGCCGGCTGCTGGCTCAGTCCACCGGCGGCACCTACACCGTTCTGGGTAAAAACTCCATTACCTTTACCAACGGCAGCCTGGAGACCCGGGGACTGACCACCTACGCCCGGGGCCAGGGCCCCCTGGTGGACAACTCGGGGGACGGGGTGGCCGTCTCCCTCCAGCTGGCCGACACAGCGGGGGCGGGCATCGAGACCCTGCTGGCGACCAATATGCTGCAGCTTGCCACCAGCACCGACCTGAACCTGATTCAGCGGGTCTCCGGAATGGCGCGCTTACAGATGAGCAAGCAGGTGGGCGAGGACGCCTCCAGCGCCTATTGGTACCTGGGCCCCAACAGTCAGGAGTGCCTCACCCTGGAGATCACCTATCTGGATACCTGCGGCGCCACCCGGAAGGTATCCGTCCCCTTCCTGACCACCTATCTGGTGTCCATCCTCAAGCAGAATGACGGCAAGCTCACCGGGGGCAGCTGGGAGACCTGGATCTCCGGGGTGTTCCAGCAAAATGAGAAGGTGGGCCTGTCCCTGCGCCTGGCCCAGTACGAGAGCCTGGTGGGTCTTCGCCTCACCTACGGCCAGGCCCCCGCCAACCTCACCACCAGCGGCGGGGCCATCGACACCGCCGGTGACACCATTACCGTGGAGAACCTCTGCTTCTACGAGGGGGTCACCGAGAGCAACTTTGTCAACAAGTACGACACGGAGAAGCTGGCCTGCGTGCTGGACACCGCCCTCACCCCCGCTTACAGCTGGTCGTCCAACAGCGGCGCCGGACAGAAGCTGTCCACCGGCAGCAGCATCAGCGCCTCCTTCAGCGCCGGGAACCTGTCCGCCGGGGCCCCCGTGAGTCAGCGGGACTTTTCCTCCCGCTATCTGGTGCGCATCAAAACCGCCGACATTGAGACCGCCGGCACCGACGACCCCGTCTCGGTCTCCCTCACCTACACCAACCAGGCCGGCCAGCAGCAGACCACCACGGTTTACAGCCTCCAGACCCTGGCGGAGAATTTCTACGGCGGCAGCTACTACAACGCCCCCGCCAACTACCAGTATGAGCGGCACATGCGCCGCAACTGCCGGTGCGAGTTTACGGTGGATCTCCCCGGCGCGGTCACCATTGACGCCATCACCTTCACCCTGGAGGGCACCAACGAGTGGCAGGTGGAGTATGTCTCCGTCTACAAGCTCAGCGACCTGGAGCAGCGCCGGGGCGAGCGGGAGGGGGACGGCCTGAGCGAGTTCCACATCTACTGGCGGCGGGACTTTGACGAGAGCAATCTGGTGGCCAACGCCCGCCAGAGCGTGCTGCTCTACGCCAACAACCCCAGCAAAACCATCTGGTTCACCACCATTGACGAGGAGGGCAATGAAACCGCTCCCGAACAGCCGGAGAAGGATGAGGATTACCTCACCTCTCTGCCCCCCTCCATGAGTTACAACGACGCCCTGAAGGATCTGGGACTGTCCATCGTCAAGTATACCTACCAGATCAATGTGGATGTGGCCGATGTGGAGGATGCGGGCAGCAGCAACTACTTTTATTTCCAGCTGGTGTTTGAAAACGGCACCAGCGCCGTGGTGCTGGCCAACCAGCAGCTCTCCTCCGACTCCTTCCGCCAGGGTACCACCGAGTCCTTCCAGATCAAGACCACCCAGAACTACGGCAACGTGACGGCGGTGCGCATCATCTGCGACAACACCGCTTCCACCAGCGACGTCTTTGACAAGCTGAATATCGAGAGCATCACCGTTACCCTGAGGAGCGACTCAGGCATCAGCAAGACCTGGCTGGTGGAGCGGGTAGGCTGGATTGACATTACCTATGTGGACGAGGGGGCCGATTACGGGGTGGACGGTCTGGAGGAATTCACCGAGACCAACAGCCTGTCCAACGCGGAGATTGTCAAGGAGTTCGGCGTCACCCGCACGGCCACGGCGGTGGATCTGCTCTTCTGCATCTCCACCTCCGCCACCAGCGCGGCGGACGGCTCCAACCCCCTGAACAACGCCCTCCAGGGCCGGTTTGAGGCCACCCTCATCTACCGGGACAGCGACGGTATGGAGCAGAGCATGAACTTTGACCTTACCGCCAAGATCCAGGAGTACAACGATACGGACAAGGCCTTCTGGCTCTACCGCCCCAACCACGTGGACCGGTTTACCCTCTCCATGACCGACATCAGCTCGGTGCTGGGGCTGATCATCACCCGCACCGACGGGCGCACCGACACCCAGTGGGTGGTGGACTCGGTGTCTGTCCAGCAGGTGGGCGGCCTGGGCGAGGTGTACCTCAGCCCGGTACTCACCGAGTATATGCGGGATCCTACCTCGGCGGTGGATCTGGCTGTGAGCACCAACGAGGGCGGCATCCCCTACATCATCTCCGGCAACGGGAACGCCACCATCACCTTTACCGAGAACACCATCGACGTGGTTTCCCAGGAGGATGCCGACTCCTGGAACGCCACCATCTCCCGGGTGCCTGAGGCCAACAGCGAGACCCTGAACATCTATCTCTTCCCCGGCAGCGCCATCGGCAGCAATTACACCTTTACCACCTCCAGTCCCCCTGTCCGTGCCACCGTGAAATACACCACGGTGTACGGCGGCGCCCTGGTGCAGAACGCCTTTGTCCTGGGCAATCTGGGGCAGCTGAACGGCCAGACTGTCCTCTACGGCAAGGGGCTGCAGGTGAGCGCCATGTCCTCTTTGAGTACCATGATGCTGAGCACTACCTCCGCCACAGGGGCGCAGCCCTATATCGGCACAGCGGTTGTGGAGCGGGTGCGGGGCGGCGTGGTGATGGCCACCTACTACTTCGACTACGGCGGTTACTATCTGGGCAACGGCAACCTGGAGAGCGCCCCGTCCTCCACGGTGACGGCCACCGCCATGCACCAGGTTCTGCGCCTGCAGCCCGCCTCGGGCCAGGCGGCCGTCCTGACAGCGGAGACCAGCGATATAGCTGTGGCCCTCCGGTACACCTCCTCCCTGGATCCGGCGGAGGACAAGACGGTCTATCAGACCCCTTACGTCTACCTCACCGACGCGGGGTACGCGGGGGTGTTCACCGGCGAGAGCCTGGAGATCCCCTTCTCCGCAAGCAATGTGGGGGAGGTAGTGGGTCTGTCGGTGATCAGCTCGGGTCCCATCGTCTCCTTTGACAACGCCCTGGTCTACAACTACGCCGGGGCAGAGGGAGACAACTCCACGCTGCTGAACACCTGCTATCTGGCCCAGTCCTTTACCGCCAGCTCCATAACGTCTACCCTCTCCGCCCGGGAGGAGACGGTGGTTCCCGCCGTGTTCCGCTTTACCACCGCCGCCGAGGAGGTGGCCGGGGGCGGGGCCACCTCGGGGCAGGTCTCCATGACCGTCCGGTACATGGACAACAGCGGCCAGTCCCGCACCATGACCTTTGGCGACCTGCTCAGCTACCTGCCCGAGGATGTGACCCCCACGGCGGGCTCCACGGTGGAGGCTTCCCTGCTGCTCAACGACGCGGCCTATCTCCAGGACATCACCCTCACCGCCCAGGACAGCTGGTTTTTGAGCGCCGTCTCCGCCGATCTCACCCTGCCCGGCGGGCTGCTCTCCTCCAGCTCCACCACAGTGAACAACTGGGCGGACAGAGCCGGTCTGACGGTGGATCTGCGCCCCGACGACTACCGGGAAACCCCCAATGAGGGCAACTTTATTCAGTCCTTCTCGGTGACCGGCCGGGGACGGCAGGCGGGAGCGGCGGCCAGTGCCTCCGCAGGAAACGCCCTGCTGGTGACTGCCTATGCGGGCGATATGGTGGATCTGACCCCTGTGATCACCGCCGTGGGCAGCCCGGACACCTCCTGGAGCTGGAACACCGGCGTATACAGCAACAACCTGACCGTCCACAGCAGCGGTACGGCGGCCTTCTATGTGCCCTATAACGCCTCTCCCGGCGACACCTTCACCTTCTCGGTGAGCTGCAATGGTGACAACCGGCTCACGGTGCCCATTACCATCACCGTGGTGGAGAAACCCGCGCCGGAGGTGCCTCCCGATGAAGGGGAGGGTTCCGAAACCTCCGGCGGGGAGGAGACCTCCGGAGAGAGCGTGTGAGGAAAAACTCCATGGATGTGCAAAAATGACATGATATGCGCAGAATATGCAGAAAAGAAGAGGGAAATTGTTGGTATAATGGTATTGTAATCCAACTGGAACCGGAAGGGAGGGAGATCAAATGCAGGTGGGCCTGTACAGTCCCCGGGCCGCGCTGCTGGAGCAGCAGCGCACCGCCGTGGAGGAGTTTCAGCAGACAGCTTGCCTGGATCTCACCCTCCGCTGCTTTGAATCGTACCGGGAGCTGAGCCAGGGTATCACCAACGCTCCCCTGGACATTCTGTTTTACGACACGGAGGAGAGCCGGGAGCTGGAGACCCAGCTGATGCGTATTTTCCAGACCCTGCCCAACTGCCGGCTGGTGCTTCTCAGCGACAGCGAGCGGCACGCCGTCTTCGGCTACGCCGTCAAGGCCGCCGGCTATCTTACCCTCCCTCTGGACAGCGAGGACTTTCTCTCCACCCTGATTCTGCTGCTGCGGGAGCGGCTCCAGAGCAAGGAGCAGTTTCTCCCTGTAAAGGTCAACGGCGTGTGGAGTCGGCTGAATATGCGCCACATCACCTATCTGGAGTCCTCGGGGCACAACCTGATCTTCCACATGAACAACGGCCGGAGCATCCGGGCGGCAGCCGGCTTCCGGGACTACCAGAGCCTGCTGGATCTGAACACTGATTTTCTGCGCTGCCACAAGAGCTATGTGGTAAACCTGCGCTATGTGAAGAACTGGGAGATGGACAGCTTTACCCTCACCGATGGGAGCGCGGTGAACATCTCGCGGCCCTATTGGCAGACGGCCCGCAGTGTGTACGCCTGCTACATGACCCAATCCCGGGATGAGCCTCAGATGGAACGGCCCCAGCCCTCCCAGCTGGGGGGAAGAGAGGCGCTGAGATGAGCAAGATGCGATGCGAGCTTCAAAGGAGGTGCGGCGAGTATGGCGCTGTATGATCTGTATGTTTCCTATCAGACCCCGCTCACGGCCCAGGAGGAGCTCCAGGTGGAGCAGGCCAGGGACGCTGCCGCCCGCCTGGACGCCGACCCGTCCCTGTCTCAGGTGCCGGGCGGATACCTCAATCAGGAGAAGGCCTTTACGCCCCACCCGGTTACCGCTGCCCACATGGGCATTGCCATGAGCCGGGCGGAGGAGCAGTTCCGGGGCTGGCCCCCCATGCCGGAGGATGCCGAGACCCCCGTCCGTTTTCCCGGCATCGACCCGGTGGGGTGTTACAGCGTCATCGACATGAAGTTCGCCCAGCGCCGGGTCCGGGTGGAGGCCGCCCTGGAGAGCCGCAGTCCCCAGGTGCAGGAGCAGCTGCGTACCTTGCTGGGGGCGGAGAAGAACCAGGAGGCGGTGCGCCAGGTGGCGGGAAAGATGCAGGAGGTATCCAGGCGGCACCGCGCCCTCACCAGGGCCAGCAAGCTGTGCCTGGATCCGGAAGGCCGCCGCCTGCTCCACACCCGGGCCAGGAATATGGAGGCCGACAGGGCGGTGGAGCAGTACGACAAGTATCTCCAGGGGATGGAGTACGCCGCCGGGGTGCGCAAAGGGCCGGTGCCCCAGGAGATCCGGCAGTTTTATGAGCAGCAGCTGCAGCTTCCGCTGGATCTGTCCCTGGTGGCCCAGGCCGCCCAGGCCAGCCAGCAGGCCCGGGAGATCCATGTGGATTTTCAGGATCTGGATCACAAGCTGACCCAGCAGCAGTTTGCAAACCCCCGCAACTGGGGGAAGGCGCCGGAGCCTCCTGACCGGGAGCTGGTGGACCTGGAGCAGGCCTCCGCCGCCATCCCGCCCTACGCCCGGGCCACCGCAGACCGGGCGCTGGAGCCCCTGTTCGGCGCCACGGAGGCGTCCACCGACGACTATGTCAACCGGGGAGACCTGATCACCGTGGACGGCAAGACCATCCGGGAGATCATGTTCCAGCAGTATCAGGCCGCGGACATGAAGGAGTCCTACCCCAACTTCAGACATTTCTACGAGAGCAATTTCAAGCAGATGACCAACGAGCTGGTGGCTGCGGGACTGATGGCGGGCAAGCGGGTGGAGGCCTTTATCCCCGACAGCCGGGGTCGCATCCCCAAGGAGCCGGTGCAGATCACCAAGACGGGCTACGAGCCCAGCCCCCTGAAAAAGGTCACCCTCAACGCCTGGCAGCGGCACTTTGCCAAGCGGGGTTTCTATCGGGAAAAGGCGGCCCAGGCCGCGGAGTACCAGCGGGTCATGGCCGCCCGGGAGCGGGTGCAGACCTACAACATCAACGCCCAGTTCCACGCGGACGCGGGCTCCAACAGCAACATGAAGGATATGTTTTTCCGGGATTGGATCCGGGACAACGGCCCCATCCCCACCAAGGTGCCCCACGGGTACAGCGTCGTCCGCTCCGCCAACACCACCATCGCCATCTGCGCCATGGCCCGCCAGGGCTACAAGGTGGAGGATCTGATGGATCCGGAAAAGCTGCAGGCGGAAAAGCAGGCGGTGGGCCGGGAGGTCATGGATCGCCTGGTGCGGGGGGATCAGGAGTGGCTGGCCGAGACGTTGAGTGAGGGCGGGGTGGCTCTGGCGGGGCAGATTGACCGCATGACCCAGTCCCTGGACGTCACCGATGTGAAGCAGATGTACTCCCCCCAGGCCCGGCCCCTGGTGCTGGCCGCCAAGGTGGGTTTTGACGCCTTCCAGGAGATGAAACAGTGTAAGGGCGAGATCGTGGCCCAGCAGGAGGCCAAATCCCCCGGCAGCGGGGAGAAGGCCTATGATGCCATCCGCAGCAGATGCTACGATATGGGCGCCTATGTCAAGTATGTGGCCGAGGGCCTGAACGCCAGACAGAAGCTGCTGCTGGGGGATACCAGCAACACCATGGGCGATCTGGGGGCGGTGGCCTGCGAGGAGCACAACCGGCGGCTGATGGTGGAGAAAATGAAGAACAATCCCGGCAAGCCCGTTTCCTCCCTGGTGGATCCGCAGCCGGTGGCGTTTCTGTACACCGCCCTGACCATGGATAAGGCCTTCAGAAGCTATACAAAGAGTCTGGAGACGGATCCCGCGCAGCTGGCCGACATGGCCCGGGGGCTGATGGACGGCAGCTTCCAGCGGCGCCTGCATCTGGGCGTGGATATGCAGAAAATGCGGGCCCAGTTTGCCGTGGAGCCGGCAAAGGACGCCAAGCAGGCCCAGAAGGCCCAGGAGCTGGAGCGGGTGTCCGCTTCCCATCCGCCCAAGCTGTCCGGTCCGGGCCGCCGTTAAAGGCAGCCCTGATCCTTCCTTCCCGCTCCGGTCGGGGACTCTTTTGAGGTCCCGGCCGGAGCATTTCCCTTTTTCCCCGTAAGAGCCCGGCAAAAACAGCATGATTTACACAAAAACGTGGCTTTCAGAAGAAATCTCCATCTGTTACCCTACAATCAGAGAATAAATCCTGTGGTGTACCATGATGAAGGAGGTTATGCAAATGCCTACCGTCTTTGAAGAATATGCCCCCTACCGCCCCGCCGTCACCGCCGATGAGCAGGAGCTGCTGGACGAAGGGCGGATGAATCAGGAGGAGCTGCTGGCCGACCCCACTGTGAAGCACTGGGAGCGGGGCTGGATTGACGCGGAGGGGAGGCTGTCCCCTTATCCCCTCCAGCATACCCAGATGCAGATCGCCCTGGATCGGGCGGATAAACAGCTGCGGCGCTGGGGGGCGGACCCGACGCTGTTTCCGGTGGATCTGGATACCACGGTGCGCTTCCCCGGTATGGATCCCAAGGGAAAGGCCTGCGAGGTGGATATGGCCTTTGCCCAGCGGCGGGCCAGGCTGGAGGCGGCCCTGTCCAGCAGGCCCCCGGAGGTGCGGGCCTATGTGGAGCGGCAGCTGAAGGATCTGACCCAGCTGGATACCCCCATGCGCCAGGCCTGGGACAAAATGAAAATCGACTGCTACGACATCCGCATGACCACCCTGGCCGCAAGAATGGCGGTGACGGAGGAGACCTCCCGGTGGCTGCTGGAGGACGCCCAGGCCAGAAAGGGCAGCGCCGCCATCACCAGGGTGGGAGGTGTTCTGAATGTGCTGGAGTATCTCTCCGGCCTCACAGACCGGGAACCCACCCAGCAGGAGCGGACGCTGATGGCGGAGCTCAAAGCTCCGGTGACCCCTGAGGTGGAGAACCATCGCTCCGACTCCCTGACGGCCCCCGAACACATTGCGGTGGAGTTTGAGAACTTCGACCACCAGGTTCAGCAGAAGTTCTTCTGCGACCCCCGGAACTGGGGCAAAGGCCCCAGGCATATGCCGGAGGACATCGTCAACCTGGACGCCGCCCTGGGGGCGGTGAGCCGGTACAGCAAGGCCACCGCCGACCGGGCCATCTCACCTCTGTTTGAGGCCATGGAGAACAAGACCCGGGGCGTCATCAGCCGGGGAGACCTGATCACCGTGGACGGCAAGACCATCCGGGAGAAGATGTGTGAGGACTATGTGGCGGCGGGTAAGAATCTGAGGGAGTTTGAAGCCTTCTATAAACAGAATGTGAGGGAGGCCGCCAACAGCTATGTCTCCGCCGCCCTGATGGCGGGCAAGCGGGTGGAGGCCTTTGTACCCGACAGCCAGGGCCGCATCCCCGACGAGCCCACCCAGATCACCAAGGCCGGCTACGAGCCCTCTCCCCTGAAAAAGGTGACCCTCAACGCCTGGCAGCGCCACTTTGCCAAGTACGGCTACTACAAGGAGAAGGCGGCCCGGGCCGACGAGTACCGCCGGGTGATGGAGGCCCGGCAGCGGGTGAAATCCACCAATTTGTCTGCCCAGCTGGAAATGGACGGGGGCATCTACCCCCACGTGAAGGAGCAGTTCTTTGGGGGCTGGATCCGGGAGAACGGCCCTCTGCCCACCTCGGTTCCTGACGGCTTCAGCGTCACCCGCTCCGGCCTGACCACCTTTGCCATCTGCCGTCTGGCGGCCCAGGGGCACAGCATCGAAGCCATCTACGATCCCGCCCAGCTCCAGGCGGAAAAGCAGGCGGCGGGGAAAGAGGTTCTGGAGCATCTGATGGCGGGGGACAGGGAATGGGCGGGGGAGACCCTGTTCCGGGGCCAGGAGCGTCTGCTGGCGGACGTTGACCGGCTCACCGCCAACATAGACTTCTCCGATGACCGGCAGATTTTGAACAGCGCCAATCGCCCCCTTTTCTTTGGGGCTTACGCCCTCTTTGACGCCAGCCAGGAGGAGCGCAAATGCCGGGAGGAGGTTCTGGCGGCGGCGGAGCGTTTCTATCCGGGAAAAGGAAACCAGGAGTATGACCGCATCAGCGCGGGAGGGGTTTCCACCTCAACCTTCTTCTCCATTGCCAGCCAGTCTCTCGACCATATCAACCAGTACAGCGCGGGCGTCACGGACAGAGGGAGCGTAAATATGGGCATTGACCGCATCCTGTGCTACGAGGCCGCCAAGCAGGTCTTTGCCCGGAAGCGGGCGGAGGCCCCCGGCCGGCCCATGAGCCAGTTTATGAAGCTGGATGGCATGGCGGAGTGCTTTGCCTATGGCTATTCGCTCAATCGCAGCCAGAAAGAGCCTCTGTACCGCCTGGCAGAGCAGGAGGGGGACGTTCAGCGGTCTCTGGGCCGGGAGCTGCAGAGCGGCCGCCTTCAGGCCCGGTTCCGGATCAAGACCGATCCCGAGATGAGAGACTTCAGCTTTGGCCTGAAGCCCCCCGCCAAGCAGGCGGTGAAGGAGGAGAACCAGACCAAACGCATTCAGGAGGCGGTTCAGAAGAACACCGCCAAGGCCGCCGCCAAGGCGGGGGGCGGCAGGACGCGCTGAGGACACAAATAAAAAAGTTCCCGGAACGCTTCCGGGAACTTTTTTATCCGCATTCTTTTGATTACCGCCAAATAGCAAATTTAACGCAGAAGACCGCAGAATTTACGCAGTCTAGTGAAAAAGCACGGAGCCTTTGCTATGCTAAAACAGAAACCGTCCTCTCGTCCGTGTTGAGAGAGGGACAGCAGACGGGCGCTCCCAGCCCGCCGTGAGCCGGAAAGTGAAGCTGAGGGAGGTTATTGGATGGATGAACGGGTAATTCCCCTGTCATGGACATATCTGGAGTCCATGACAGAGTCGATTGACATACAGCTGTGCGCCTGGGGTGTCCCGACAGTCCTCCGTCTGCGGGTTCAGGTAGTTCTGGAGGAGCTTTTTTCCGCTCTGATGGAGGTGCGGCAGGGGGGACAGGAGTGGCTGCGCTGTTCATATCCGGCCCCCCGCACGCTCTGTCTGCAGTACCGGTTGGCCCCGGAGGGGCCGCCCCTCCGTCTGGAAGGTCTCTCGGCTCTGGCCGGGGAGCAATGCACATACGGGGTGAAGGTGGAGCCGGGGGAGGACTGCTGCACGATACGGGTGGGGCAGCGGTAGCGGTCAGACAATCTTCAGGATGCCGCCGAAGCCGGTCATCTCAAATACCTCGATTACCTGCTGGTTTACGTTGGTCAGCGACAGCGAGCCGCCGGTGCGGTTCACCTGCTTCTGTAACATCAGCAGCGCGCGCAGGCCCGCGGAGCTGATGTAGGCCAGCTTGGCGAAGTTCAGAGTGATTTTGGCGTATTCCTTGGCCACCTTCAAAAAGGCGTCCTGGGCGGCGGGAGCGGAAGTGGTGTCCAGCCGTCCCTCCAGGCGCAATTCCGCCCCGTCAGGGGGACACTTTACCAACTTGATCGTCATAAGGAACACCTCTTTTTGTTAAGTTGGAAACAGCATATCAGATCTGTTTTTTTCCTGCAATCTCTTTTGCCTGCAACTGCAAAAACAGCATCTTTTTATCAAATTTGGAAATTGTCCCGGAGGCGTTTTCCCTATAATATAAAAGCAAGGATACGTCGGTCACGATGAATCTGTGCTTGTGTGATTTGAAGGAGGTAAAGCTATGTTCTCAACTGTGATTGCTCCCATTGTAAGCTTGCTTAACAGCCTGATGGCTCCGCTGCTGGCCATTGTGGGAGCGCTGGGCGCACTGTACTGCGTGGTGTTGGGCGTAAAATACGCCAAGGCCGAGGAGCCCCAGGAGCGGGAGAAGGCGAAAAACGCCCTGAAAAACGCCGTGATCGGTTTTGTGCTGATTTTTGTTCTGATCCTGGCGCTGAACCTGCTCATGCCCATCATGATCGACTGGGTCAATCAGTCTTCTGGTCAGACCCTGATCACGACCTGAGCTGGACGCAGGACAACAGGCTGGTAACAGGAGATGGGAGGCTGACCCCTCGGGGCCGGCCTCCCCTGTCGTTTATACAGCCGGCTGTCTCCGAATCCCTGCGCCAGGGGAGACCCTGGCTTAACCATTAAGAGTAAGGAAACTGCCGCATGGCGCTGGGGGCGATTTATGTGGAAAAGGAATGCGTAAATCCTATTTTTCTGGAAAATGAGCGGGAAGCGAACCGGTATTCCTGCCGCTGTTTACAGGTCATGGCGCTCATTGCCGCGCTGGCCTGGCTCCTGAATCTGCTGGATGTTTTTATCGTGCCGCCGGTTGTTATGAACGTGGGAATGCCGGTGTGTATTTTTTTCTTCCTGCTGCCCACCATGCTCCGGCCCAAAATGGCCTGGCTGGGCGGATGGTTCCAATATCTCATCATGGGCTGCTGCATTCTGGGCATCACCGTGCTGTCGGTTGCCATCCCCAAGCACACCGTGCTGGCCTGGATCGCCCCGGTGCTCCTCAGCTGCCACTATTACTCCCGGAAGCTGACCGCCAGCGCCCTGGCCGCCTCTGTGGTGTGCCTGCTTGCCGCGGGCATTGCCAGCCTGTATGTGGGGGAGGGGGACCCCAATCTGATGGAGGCCTTTCGGGCGGAGGACGTGGTGATTACCCCGGAAATTTTCCGGGAGGCGGTGCTGTTCTTCCTTCTGCCCCGCTCCGCAATCCTGGTGGGCATGGCCTTCGTGTGTATGACCGTGGCCAAGCGGACCCGCAGCCTGCTGGAAAAACAGGCTGCGGATTCCGCGGCCCGCCAGCGCATTGAGACCGAGCTGAACGTGGCCACCCAGATTCAGGCGGATATGCTGCCCCGGATTTTCCCCGCCTTTCCGGAGCGCAGAGAGTTTGAGATCTATGCCAGTATGACCCCCGCCAAGGAGGTGGGCGGTGATTTTTATGACTTCTTCCTGGTAGACAATGACCACCTGGCTCTGGTCATCGCCGATGTGTCGGGCAAGGGGGTGCCGGCGGCGCTGTTCATGGTGATCGCCAAGACCCTGCTGAAAAACGCCGTGCAGATGGGTCTGTCCCCCAAAGCCGCGCTGGAGAAGGTCAACAATCAGCTGTGCGAAAACAATGAGGCGGAGATGTTTGTCACGGTCTGGCTGGGCGTATATGAAATTTCCAGCGGTAAGCTCACCGCCGCCAACGCGGGCCATGAGTATCCGGCCATCCGGCGGGCGGGGGGAGAATTTGAATTGTTTCAGGACCCCCACGGCTTTGTTCTGGCGGGAATGGAAAACGCCCGGTACCGGGAATATGAGCTGGAGATCGGCCCGGGCGACACGCTTTTTGTATATACCGACGGCGTGGCGGAGGCGACGGACGCGGCCAATGGGCTGTATGGAACCGACCGCATGCTGGAGGCGCTGAACGAGGACCGCAGCCTGGCTCCCGAAGGACTTCTGGGTCGGGTGAAGGCGGATATTGACCGCTTTGTCGGTGCGGCGCCTCAGTTTGATGATATTACTATGCTGTCCATCCAACGAAAGCCGGACGCCGGGGCGAACGTCCGCCCATAGGCTATCATTCCGGTTGCTGCGCCCATACATAACAAGTCCCTCCTGATTTAATCAATTCCAAGTAACCAGGCTGGATGGTAATGGCAGATGACAGATATAACTATGCGGAAGTACAGGCAAGCTGATACACGTTAAAATGCTTGAATTTTCGATGCGCCCCATGTTTAAAACAAAAGAAAGGCCAGAAAAAACACCTGGTTTTTGTGGAATCAGATGTTTTTTCTGGCTGCGTGAAATGGTTTGTGATACGGTATAAAAAGGCATGCGGTGGTACAGGTGCTGAGGGCTCTTTCAGTGGTGACCTGGATGTCCGCTTATAGTGCGGCACGCTGTTCCACAGTGAGGTTTTCGTTCCTGGCCGCCTTGACAAGCGCCGCATCGGACAGAGGATCGGCTTGCCCCTGATAAACGAAGCGCAAATGCCGGGTTCCGTCATCGCAAAGGTGAGTGGCAAGGGCATGGAAGGCGTTGATGATTCTGATGTCGGGCACCCGGTCGATTTCCTGAAGAAGGGGTCTGCCGGTGTGCTTCTGATATGCCACCGCCAGCTCGCTGGAGATGTAGCGGAGATCCTGCAGATAGGGAAGTTCCAGGTCCAAAACGAGCTCGGCGCCCAACTGCTCCAATGATGCTGCAATCAGTTCGGACAGGAGACTGCCCGGAATCTCCGGAATACCGTGCGCCGCCAGGACCACTTCCTGGGAGGGCGGTGGAACAGAAAGAGCGGAACGGTGGTTTTCTCCGCCCTTCAGCCTGTTGTAAAAATCCCGCAGGCTTTCGTTTGGAGAGATGTTGAGATCATTCCACAGCACGCCTTCAAACTGCTTATAGTATCTGATTGCGCCTACGCGATCTCCCAGCTGCACATAAGTTTCCATAATGGCCTGGGCCACTTCTTCATTGTCGGGCTCCACGGCGGTGATTTTATGCAAGGTATCCAGGCAGAGCTGGAAGTTCCCCTCATCCTGATACCGCCGGGCCAGTGTCCGCAGCAGCTCCACCTGCCTGCGCTCACACAGCATACGATCCATCAGGATCAGATCGTTGAATTCGCCGCAGTTTTTCAGATACCAGCCCTCCATCACCTCGCCGCGGAAGAGCTGGCTCAGGTAGAGCAGCTCTTCATTGCTGCTGGAGGAGATCTGGAACTCCTTGATCATGGTCAGATCGCACTGCCATGGGTAGCTGCTGCTCAGCTGGCAGCCGTCCTTTTCGGCAATCACCAGCGGCTCGCTGCCACACTGAGGGAGGGCCTTTTTCAGCTGCCACAGATTGTATCTCAGGTTGTACCGGGCGGCCTCCGTGGTGCTGTCCGGCCACAGATAACAGGCCAGCTTGTCGCGGGTCAGGAAGTGGGTCTCACTCTGGAGGAGGAGGTAGAGAAGGGGAATGCTTTTTCCGCTCAGCTGGCTCTCCAACGGCTTCCCATGCCAGCGCAGCGCCGTCTTGCCCAATAGCTGGATGCTCAGCACTGAAAGCCACCGCCTTCCCGGTTGTAGACCAGGGCGCCGTCCTTCAGGGTGTACATCACCTTCAGCTCGCAGAGCTGTTCTGCCGGAGCAGAAAGGATGTCCCGATCCAGAACGATGACGTCCCCCCGAAAGCCCTCCTTCAGATAGCCGCGGTCCTGTTCCAGACCCAGGGCATAGGCGCCGCTGGAGGTAAACATGGTCACAGCCTCCTCCACAGTGATCCGGTGCTCCGGCGTGGGGTGGTTTACCGCCGCATGGATGGCCTGGATATAGTTGGCCTGGCACACGTCGCTGTCCGTACCGCCGCAGAGGGTAACGCCGCCGTCCAGAATCTCACGGAAGGGATTGGTATCCAGGCGTCGGTCTCCCAACCGCTTTTCATACATTTTTCCAGGTCCGCCCCAGCTTGATTCATAGGAGGGCTGCATGGAAAAGATCAGATTCAGCTCGCTGGCTGTCTGGATGTGCTGAGGAGAGGGCAGCTCCACGTGCTCCAGCCTGTGACGCAGGCAGAGATTGCCTGTCAGCTTGGCCGCCCGCCGGTGGGCGTTGATGACCAGGTCGATGGCCCGGTCTCCCACCGTATAAAGGGCCAGCTGAAGGCCTCTGCAATAGCATTGCTCCACCAGCTCGTCCATCTGGGCCTGGGTGAATTTCAAAACGCCACGCTCCCTGGGCGCGTCCGCGTAGTCAAAGGAAATGGCGGCGGTGCGGGTGTTGAAGGTTCCGTCCACATAGAGGCAACCGCCTACCCGCTTCAGTCCCATCTCCTGGACCAGATCCATGTTCAGCGTCTGAAAAAAGAGCTCAATATCCGGATAAACCCGCCTGTTGGTGATCACATCCTGGATGAACTCCGCATCCCGGTCGCAATAGAGATCGCCGCCCTCCACGGCCGCAATCGTGGTCACACCCTGCTCCGCCAGCTGGGGCATCAGGTGGAACAGAGCCTCCAGACGGTAAAAGTCGCTGGTTTTTTTCAGAATATTTCCCCGTAGCAGGGCGTTAGCCTGTCCGATAAAGCGGCCGGTGGGCATGCTTTTCGGCCCATACTGTACCCCCTGCTGGGTAAAGGGAATTTTATAGTAGAGCATGGCGTAAGTGTTCAGAATGCTGGTCTGATAGTCGCAGGTGTTGAGCCAGACCGGCGAATCGTTCCAGATGGCGTCCAGGACGGCCCGGTCCGGCAGCCGTTTTTCAGCAAGGTTCTGTATATCCAGGCGGATCCCGTAGATAGGCAGCGCCGGGTTTTCCTGTCCCGCCGCCTGGATGGCGGCTCCGATGTCGTCAAAGGAGCGGGCGTCGCTCAGGTCCACACTCAGGCTGTTCAGAGCCGTCTGGACCAGATGGAAGTGGTTGTCGATAAAACCGGGTAAAATACTTCCGCCCCTGGCGTCGATCAATCGGGTGCGCGCTCCTGCCAGCGCGCTCCAGGTGTCGCCCGCACCCATGGATTTGATGCGGGTTCCCTCCAGCTCGAGCCAACCGCATGGAGCGGACCCCGGCGCAAAGCAGCAGCCGTTATAAATAATGGTATGTTGGTCCATCCTGGCCTCCTCCTATCCAAGCTGAATATGCGCATAGGGGTGGTCTTTGACCACCCCTAAACTGCGCGTTTAACGGACCAGTGTCTCTACCAGAAAATCGTAGATGACCTGAGCTGTTTTCCATACGCTGTCCAATTCCACATATTCATCCTCGCTGTGAAACCGCGCTCCAGACGCGCCAAAGATGATGGCCGGCGCGTTCAGCCGGGTTCCCAGGTAGCAGAAATCGCCGATGCTCTGGAAGTAGTCGATCTCAGGCGCAACGCCGGTCACCCGCACCACGGAGTCCTCGAAGCGCTTCACCATGGGATGATCCCGCTCCACCGTGTAGGGCATGAATCCCTTGGAACCCTCCGACGGCGCCTCCCGGAAGCGGATGGCGTACCGGCCCCGGATGCCCGCCCGCCGGATGGCCGCCTCGATCTCGGCGGTGATGGTCTCGGGACTCTCTCCCACCACGATATGCCAGAACAGCTTGACCGACGCAAAGTCCGGCACGCTGCAGGCGCCGCCGTCGGCGTGCATGGCCACTACGCAGCAGGTGCCCTTTCCCAGGTGGGGGTCCTCCACATACTGCACGTGCCGCAGCTCCTGTACAAAGGCCGCCATATCCTCCGCTGCGCTGATCCCCAGCTCCGGGGAGGCCGCGTGGGCGGATTTCCCGTAGAATTCCACATCCAGTCCGTATCCGCCACGGGCGCCCAGACACAGGGTAGGGAAGGGCTTTCCGGTAAAGCCCGCGCTGGGCTCGGCCACAATGCAGAAATCTGCGTCGTCAAGCAGTCCGTCCTCGATGAGCGCGTTGGTGCCCAGACCGAAGGGGCCCTCCTCCACGGAGACGAAGCTGGCCTTGATCTTGCCCCGGAACACGGGGTGCTCCTTCCTGAAGTGGGCCAGCGCCACCATCAGCGCGGCACAGCCCGATTTCATATCCAGTGCGCCCACCCCGTACAGCCGGTCACCCTCCACAGCGCCGGTGGTGGGCCTGGACCAGCCGTTGCAGACCTGGACGGTGTCCAAATGGCCGTTCAGGCAGATCACAGGCCCGTCTCCGGCGCCGTCCAGCTCCAGCCAGACATTTTCGCCATGGAACCCTGTGACCTTGTCGTCCGCGTAGGTGTGCAGCCTGGGCGAGAGCCCCTGCCGGCTCATCCACTCCATGGCGTAGGCCATGACCTGGTGCTCCTGAAAGTAGGGGCTTTGGATTTTGACCAGATCCCGCAGCAGCTTGCTGGTCTCCTCCTTCTTAATCACGACTGCACCTCCGGCTGCTTTTCAGCTTTAAAGATGAACAGGCCGGTAACGGCGTAGATGATCGCAACCACGGGTACCAGCAGTGCCAGGAAGGTGTAGGGCAGATATTCCAGCGTGGATACGCCCAGCACGCCTGTAAAGTATACGCCGCACAGCCCCCAGGGCACCAGGGGAGAGGTCACCGTGCCGGAGTCCTCGCAGGTCCGGGACGCCACGTAGGGGGCGATACCCAGCTTCTTGTAGGCGGGGAGGAACATGCGGCCGGGAATCAGGATAGCTACGTACTGGCTGGCAGAGAGCAGGTTGACGGCGATAGCGGTGATGATATGAGCGGGAATCAGTGTGCGGCTGCTCTTGGTGAGGGAGGAGATCTTGTCCAGCAGGACCTCCAGCACCCCTGCCTTCTCCAGAATACCGCCGTAGGTCATGCCCAGAATGGCCACGGAAACCGTCCACATCATGGACTGGATGCCGCCGCGGGAGAGAAGGGAATCCACATCCGCAATGCCGCTGTTCATCACATAGCCGTTGTCCATGAAGTTGAGCATCTCCAGCAGGTTGTGCCCCTGAAAGACAATGGCGATCACCATGGCGGTCACGCCGGCAATGACCATAGTGACCACCGCGTTGACCTGCTTGACGCCCAGAATGATAACAAGGGCCATGGGAACCAGCCCGATCAGAGCGTATATGGGGGATACGTTGAAGTTGGCGGAGATCCCCTCCAGAATCTGATCCACCGCGGTAGTGTCAATGCTGTCGGCGGAATAGCGCAGGCCCAGGATGATGTAGAGGACCAGGGATATCACGAAAGCGGGCACGGTGGTGTAGAGCATGCTCTTGACGTGGGCGAACAGATTGGCCTCGCATACGCCGGCAGCCAGGTTGGTGGAGTCGGACAGGGGAGACAGCTTGTCGCCGATGATAGCGCCGCTGATAACAGCGCCGGCGGTGAGGGGGGTGGGGATGCCCAGTCCCAGGCTGATGCCGATAAAGGCCACGCCGAAGGTGGCGCCCGTGGTGTAGCTGCTCCCCGTGGCAATGGAAGCCACTGAGCAGACCAGCGCCACGGTGACCAGGAATACGGCGGGATTGATGAGCTGAATACCGTAATAAATAAGGGCGGGGATGCTGCCCGCGGCAATCCAGGCCGGGATCAGCATGCCGATCAGGATCATGATTACGTTGGGCATAGCGGCGATTTTGCAGCCGTGCAGGATCCCCTCCTCAATCACCGCCCACTTGGTTCCGGTAATCATGAGCAGGAGTGCCGCAAAGGCAGATGCAAAAATCAGCGTCATGCGGATGTTGGGACTTCCTGCCACAATCACCTGCGCGACCAGGACGACAAAAAGGAATGCGATGATGGACAGTGAGACCAGGAATGATGGTTTCTTCCCTTTTTCTGACATGATGAGGTCCTCCCTTTCAGATGATGGCATTATCATACACAGGAGGCATTTGTGAGCGGTGGCAGAAATGAGTTTATCATGAAGAAAAAATCATGGCAACACGAAAAACGGATAACCTTTTTTAAACGTGTTCTAAACATCAATATAAAGGACACGGCTGCGGCAGACGAAAACCAATGTATCAAGGCCCGGAAATAGGCCGGAGCCCAAAATCATGTGGGTCGTAAATCAATTTCTCCGTACCGTGGGAAACAATGTATATATTTTTCAGAAAATCTAACAATGGGTCAAAGAGTGGAATATGTGGACCGAGCCGTATTATAAAATATATTCTGTATGGGAGTGGCTATAAACCGGGGGTGATGGATTTTTTACAATGCGCTCCTGGGTGGCAGAGAATACAGCGAAGGTCAAGGCCGGCAGCGGTTTACCGCTGCCGGCCTTATCACAACGCTCCGCAGTACGGGGCAAGTCAAAAAATCTGTTGTCGGGATGTTGCCGCAGCGAGGGTGACACACGATGTAGTGCTGTATCGCTGCTATGTACCGATTGTTTTCCGAGCGTCAGACGTCGCAAAACCGGAAGTGGAGCGGATATGATGGCGATTTTAGACTCCGGAGTAAGCATTGTATCCGCCGTCAATGGGCAGTACGATGCCGGTTACAAAGCTGGCGGCCTCTGAGCAGAGATAGACAATGGCGCCTACCATTTCCTCCGGCCTGCCGTAGCGGCCCATGGGCGTGCCGGCAATGATCTTCTGTCCCCGGGCGGAGGGTGTGCCGTCGCTGTTTACCAGAAGATAGTGGTTTTGCTGTGTGTGGAGGAAACCGGGAGCAATGGCGTTTACTCGAATTTTGGGGGAGTAGTTCTGGGCGAAATGGGTTGCCATCCAGCTGGTGAAGTTGGATACGGCGGCTTTCGCTGCGCTGTATGCCACGGTGTTGGTCAGAGGCGTGTAGGCGGACATGGAGGAGATGTTGATTACGCAGCCGAATCCCTGTTCCGCCATTTGCCGCCCGAATACCTGTGTGGGATAGATGGTGCCCAGAAGGTTGAGGTTCAGGACCCAGGACAGGCTATCGGCAGGCATATCGAAAAAGCTTAACTCGGGGCTGGCGGTGGCGGCGGGCTTATTGCCGCCCGCGCCGTTGATCAGAACATCCACGCGTCCGTAACGTGCCACCACCGCGTCCTTGGCGGCTGTGATGCTTTCCGTCTCCAGCACATTACAGGCTACGCTTATCGCCTCTCCACCGGATTGGCATATCTCGCCGGCGATGGCGGCAATCCGCTCTTCGGCGATGTCCAGCAGCGCGATTTTTGCCCCCAGCTGGGCCATCTCATATGCCATTGTGGAGCACAGAACTCCACCGGCTCCTGTGATGACAACGACCTTATCTTTGATATCAAATGAAATCATAAGGTTACCTCCTTAATATTTGCCGTCCGTGGTGTCGAAATGAGTGGGCGCCGTCAGGGCGGGGGCGCCGTTTCGAACCCATTCAGCCTGCCAGCGGATCATGTCGCCCAAGGTCACGCTGGGATATCCCATCCATTCGTTTAGCCTGGTCGTATTGCTGAAAATGCCTTGCGGCTGCTCCTCGCCCTCAAAGCGGGGCGTCTTTTGGAATATGCGGCCAAACTCTTCTGCGGCCCATCGGGTGGAAATGGTCTCTGGTCCCGTCACATTCAGGATGGCAGGCGGATTGGCGGTGTGGAGCAGGCTGCGCAGGGTGTATTCGCAAACGTCACCCTGCCAGATGCAGTTGAACACACCTCTGCCCAGTTTGACAGGAGTTTCGTCCCAAACGCTTTTTGCGATATCATAGAGGACGCCGTAGCGGAGATCCACGGCATAGTTCAGACGGAACATCAGTGATTTTGTCCCGTTTTTCTTGGCGTAATAGGAAAACACCCGCTCCCGCCCCAGACAGGTCTGGCCATATTCGCCGTCGGGGGCGGGCGTGTCTGTCTCTGAGGCGCCGCCTGAACCTGCGGGGCGGTCTCCGTAAATGTTTCCGGTGGAAAACGCGACGATTCTTGCCTCGGGAAATGCCTCGCATATCTTGGCGGGCAGCAGAACATTCACTGCCCAGGTCAAGTCCTGGTTCTGGGTGGTGCCGAACTTTCTGCCTGCCATAAAAATGATGTTCTGCGCTTTGGGGAGAGCTGCCAGCTGTTCCGGGTCAAACAGATCTGTTTCGTAAACCTGCAGCCCCTGCTGTCTCATCAGCTCCGGTGCGTCCGGATCGTCAAATTTGGATACGGCGATGATCTGCTTGCTGATTCCCGCGGCTGCGCAGGCCCGTTTCGCCTTGAGCGCCAGACTGGGCCCCACCTTGCCTCCGGCGCCCAGGATCATAATCGGGCCATCCACCTGCTTGATGTCCTCTATCAGGGCCTGGGAAGGCCGGGTGACTGTCTCCAGCCGATCTTGTTCTGTCATTCTTTTCCGCTCCTTTCTGTTTTTGCGTTCCTTTCTTATCTTGATTAACCGGGAAGTTACGGTTAAAATAAGAACACCCCAACTTGCATCGGGAGGCGATCACCATTACCAAGAAGGAACGGGCTACCATCCGCGATGTGGCGCTGAAAGCGGAGACTTCTGTTGCCACGGTGTCCAGAGTGCTGGGGGATTCTGGGTACAATGTCTCTCCCCGCCTGCGAAAGCGGGTGCTGGATGCGGCGCGGGAGCTGTCGTATATTCCCAGCGTTGCAGCGCGCAATTTAAAGGGGATTGAGAGTCAGGATATTGGCTTGGTTATCCCCAATATTACCAACCCATTTTACATGCAGACCATCCAGGGGATCTCTGCCGTGTGCTTTGAACGGAATTACCATATCATCATCTGCAATTCGGCCCGCAGCGTGGAGCGGGAGCACGAGTTTTTGGAGCGGCTCTACAATCGCCAGGTCCGGGGGGTGATCCTCTCCTCGGTGGACGAGGAGCAGAAGTCTGTCTCTGAGTTTCTTACCAAGGGCATGAAGGTCGTGCAGCTGGACCAGCGTTTTGAGAATGATGCCTGTGCCTGCATCAACTACGATTCCGGGCTGGGCGCCCAAATGGCTGTCAAGTATCTGTGGGACAAGGGGCACCGCCGGATTGCCTTTGCCTCCACCCCGTTAACCCGCTGGACCCGAAAGGCGGTGCTGAACGGCTACCGGGCGCAGATGGAAGCGTCTGGCCTGACCGTGTCAGAAGACCTGCTCTATATCAGCGAGCCGGGTGACGCGTTTGAGAGCGGAAGCTATGAGATGGACGCCGGAAGCGGCATCGCCAAGCAGCTGCTGGCGCGGGGAAGCGACGTCACCGCTGTGCTCTGCGTCAACGATATGGTGGCCTTCGGCCTCATTGCCGAACTGCATCGCAGCGGTGTCCGCGTGCCGGAAGATATCTCGGTCATGGGATTTGACGACATCCCCTTTGCCGAGAGCTTTATGCCGGCGCTGACCACGATCCGCTGTCCCTCTTACGAGACGGGGCGCCTTGCGGCAATGATGCTCATTGATGAACTTGTTCCAGGCCACAAAAGTTCAAATCTGAATGTGAGTCTTCAGCCTATTTTGGTGGAGCGCCAAAGTGTGCGGGCGCTGGACGGATAAAAGGAGATATCTGGAAGCCAGGGAGCAGGAAACTGCTCCCTGGCTTTTTATGTATTGCTTACGCCACGAAAGAGATCTTCTCCTGGGAACGCAGAGACTGTTCCACCGCGGCCAGAAGGCGGGTGGAAAACAGAAGACGGCTGGTCCCGCGGCTCAGTCCGCTCCGCATCATATCTGCAAACGCCCGCATGCCGTATTCGTAGCAGCGGTTAAAGTCCGGCAGCCGGCACCGCTCCTCCCCCCAGGAGGAAAACACCACCTCCGGCTCCTCCAGATCCGGCCTGGTGTACAGCGTTACATGGCGCTCAGGGTAGCAAATTTCGATCTCTGCGGCGCTGCCCGTGCGCACGGCGTGGACGCTCATCGCATCCATTCCGCAGATCACGGAGCAAAGATCCGTCAGGTGACTTCCGTAAAAGCTCCATCCGCCAAAGGGTGAATCGCAGTCCGCCGCATAGGAGAGCTTCACGTTGGAGCAATACCTTGCCCGCTCACGGAATTCCTCCACCTGAGGCAGGAAACACAGCGTAGAGCCTCCCATCAGGGGGGTGCCTGTCCGTTGGGATTCCTCTACCATGGCCAGAGCGTCTTCCGGCGTACAGGAAAAGGGCTTGTCCACAAAAACCGGCTTTCCGGCCTGAAGACATTTGACTGCCAGCTGGCGGTGACTGTCTCCTCTGCGGGTGGTGATCAGGATGCCGTCGCTGCGCGCGATGACTTCTTCCGGAGTCCCGTACACGGCTGGAATGGCGCCGACCTCTGTGCAGTGTGCGATCCGCTGGGGACAGTCTCCGCCCCACAGGGCGACTGCTTCCATGTCCGGAAACAGCCTGCGGCCATTCAAGAGTGAGGCAAAATAGTCTGTATGTTTACTTTCTGCACCCAAAATACCAATCTTCATAACCGACTCCTTTGTGCCGATGAATTTGCAAATTTATTATGCAGAACCGGTACGGAAAAGTCAATACTTTAGTAAACGTTTACTAAAATATTTTCTGAATTTCCAGGATTTTCTCTTGCGTTTTTCTGTCGAATGTGTATAATAAGGCCATGGAACACCGGATCTCTTTTGAGAAAATGTATATTTAAGTCATAGGAGGTGATTCTTTCCGGCTTAGCTATTGTGGAATATAAGAAAACGATTACTTAGCGAATTATTCAATTTCTCTTGCAAAAATCCGCTCGCAAAAAGTCACGCAGAAGGAGGAAACAACTATGAAAGTAAAAAAGGGTCTCGCTGTTCTTCTTGCCGCTTCCACCACATTGGGGATGCTGGCCGGCTGCGGTACCACCGACGAGCAGACAAGCACGCCTGACGCCAGCAAAAGCGCCGGCGGCGATCAGGACACCATCGTCATCGGCACCATTCAGGATCTCAGCGGCAGCGCCTCTGAGGCCGGCAACGCCAACGCCTGGGGCGTGGAGTACGCTGTCCGCCAGATCAATGAGCAGGGCGGGATCAACGGCAAGAAGCTGGAACTGGTGACCATGGACTGCAAGGGCGATGTTCAGGAGGGTATCAACTGCTATCGCCTGCTGGTGGATGAGCATAACGTGGCTGCCATCGTCGGTCCTCCGCTGTCCAATCCGGCCCTGGCCTGGGTGGACCTCTCCGAAGAGGATCAGGTTCCGATCGTGGGCCATTTTATGGACGAGCGCTGCACCACCAATGAGGAGACTGGTGAGCCTTATCCTTACATGTTCCTGGCCGAGCCCGGCTGTGCTCAGCAGTCTTACTGCATTGCCGCTTACGGCCTGGAGGAGCTGGGCTGTGAGACCTTCGCCACCTTCTACAATGCCGGACTGAGCTATGCGGTTATGCACGCCGAGCCCTTTGCTGAATATGTAACCGCTCAGGGCGGCACGATTGTGGCGGAAGAGACCTTCCAGGCCGGTGACGTGGACTACCGGGCGCAGGCGGTAAAGATTGCCAACGCCAACCCCGATGCGGTTTTCGTGTGTAACTACGCCGCCGATAACGCGCTTTGCTACGACTACCTCCGGGAGGCCGGCTACGAGGGAATCATCCTGGGCAACAACACTTTCCAGTCTCCCTTCAATACGCTGGTCAAGAGCGATGTGTACGACTGCTACTTCCTGATGAATTACGATATGGAGAATCCGGATGACCCCTCCTATCCCATCATTCAGAAGTATATGGAGGAGACCGGAACCAAGTACCCCATTGCCAACGCCTGCTTCGGCTATGACGCCACCATGGTTCTGGCGGAAGGCCTCAAGGCGGTGGACGACCCCTATGACGGCGAGGCGGTGGCTGCCGCGCTGGCCCAGGTGAAGGATGCCCCCGGCGCTGCGCATTCCATCACCATCAATCCTGAAACCCATCGTACCATCGGCATGCCTATGCTGATTGCGGAGTACGATAAAGATTTCCACATCAACGTTATCACCTCCTATACTTTGAGTGAGGAGTGGGACACCTGACGCGCAGCTTTTTCCACCGGGGGCGGCGGTAAACGTCGCCCCCATGTATTTCCATATGCCCTCTACAAATCAGGAGGTGTTATCTTGAGTCTGCAGCTTATTGTCAACGGGATCTCCCTGGGTGCGGTTTACGCCCTGATTGCCGTAGGCTTTGCTCTGGTATTCAGTATTCTGAAGTTTTCCAACTTCGCCCATGGCGGAATGATCAGTGCCGCCGCATACATTGCCTATTTCTTCTATTCCGCCTTTGAAAATCCCCCGTCCCTGTGGACCACGCTGATTTTTACCGCGATTGTCAGCCTGCTGATCGCGCTGCTTCTGGATACGCTCTGCTACCGCCGCATCCGGAAAAACAACAGCCCCAACATCTATTATTTCGTGGCGTCCATTACCTTTGCCATTTTGATCGAGCAGATTTTGAACGTCTTTTTCGGAAAGATGTCCTATGGCTTCCCGCCTATGTTTGAAAAAACCTCCATGCAGTTTTTCAGCGCCTCTTTCTCCACCATGGATCTGGTGGTCCTGGTCATCTCGCTGGTGCTGCTGGCGGTGCTGATGCTGCTGATCAACAAGACAAAAATTGGTCTGGCCATCCGGGCCGTGGCCATCGACGGGCGGACTGGCCGCCTGATGGGTATTAACTCCGGCTTCATTATTCTTCTGACCTTTGCGCTGGCCGGTTTCCTGGCCGGCGTATCCGGAACCCTGCTGGGCATCAAGTATTCGGTCTACCCCGCGCTCGGCTCTTCCATGATGGTAAAGGGCTTCATCGCCTCCGTGATTGGCGGACTGGGCAGCCTGTCCGGCGCCATTATTGCGGCGATTCTGCTGGGTGTGATCGAAATGGTGCTGGTCTACTATCTGGGTTCCAGCATCACGCCCGCGCTCCTGTTTGGAATCATGCTGCTGTTCCTGTTCCTGCGTCCTCAGGGGATCTCCGGAAAGTTTGCTCAGGACAAGGTATAAGGGGAGAGTGATGATATGAGTTCTTATTACGTCGGCCTGGTGATTCAGGCGTGTATTTCCATCATCGCTGTCACCGGTATCTTTGCCCTGACCGGCCTGGCCGGCATGTTCAGCCTGGGTCAGGCGGCCTATATGGCCATTGGCGCCTATGTGACGTTCATTCTGGCCGAAAGCACCGGTCTGCCGTTTTGGATCACCAGCCTGGGCGGGATCGCCACATGCGCGCTGGTGGCTTGGGTAGCCGCCATGCCCACCGTCCGCATGCGCAAAGACTATTTTTCTTTGATTTCCGTCGGCCTGGGCCAGGCCATCACCGCACTGCTCATTACCTTCAGCGATATCACCAACGGCTCCCAGGGCTTTTCCAAAATTCCCAAGGTGGAGTATCTGATGCCCCTTGCCATCCTCCTGGTGGTGCTGGTGGTATTTTGCATCCGGAACCTGAAGTACTCCCGGTTCGGCCGCATGTGTATCGCCCTCAAGACGGATGAGCTGGCGGCCAAGAGCTTTGGGATCAATGTCTATCAGCTGAAGATCAAAATCTACATCCTGGCCTCCATTGTTGCCAGTCTGGCGGGCATCCTCTACGGCCTGCAGAACCGGGTGCTGCTCCCGGAATCCTTTGGCTGGACCGCGTCGTCGGAGCAGGAGATTTTCCTGTTCTTCGGCGGCACGAACAGCCTGACTGGCGCTGTTTTCTCCGCAGCCTTCCTGAAGTGCCTGCCGGAGATCTTCCGAAATGTGACGCTGTTTGGTCAGAGTCTCCAGGAGTACCGGACGATTATCTACTGCATCCTGATCCTCCTGATCATCAACTTCCGGCCCACCGGACTTCTGGGCGAGCGGGAGCTGAGCCTGAGCGCGCTGCGTAAACGCTTTTCACGGGGAAAGGGCTCCGAAGTCAAGGGAGGGAAGAAGCATGAGTGATACGATCCTGAGAACGGAGCATCTTTCCAAGAGCTTTGGCGGCGTTAAGGCCGTTCAGGACTTTAACATGGAACTGCATGCAGGGGAGATCGCCGGCATTATCGGACCGAATGGCGCGGGAAAGACCACGATTTTCAACCTGCTTTCCCACATCTACGACTTTGATGAGGGAAAGGTGGAGTTCCTGGGGCGCGACATTACCCGGAGCAACCAGGTGGAGGTGGCCCGTATGGGGCTGTCCCGCACGTTCCAGAACACCCGCCTTTTCACCGGACTCAACGTTTTGGACAACGTAAAGGTGGGCCTGGATCAGGGCGGAAAGTACGGCCTGCTGGAGGCCATGTTTCTGACGCCCCGCCGCTGGCGTGAGGAGAAGCGGATCGCCGCGGAGGCGATGAACTGCCTGGAAGTGCTGAATTTGGCCCAGTACAAGGATGCCCGTCCTTCCAACCTGCCCTATGGCATCCAGCGCCGGGTGGAGATCGCCCGGGCCATTGCCGCCCATCCCAGGGTGCTGCTGCTGGACGAGCCCGCCGCGGGTTTGAATCCCGAGGAGGTACTGGCTCTGATTGACTTCATACGGCTCATCAAGGAGCATTTCCAGCTCTCTATTCTGGTTATTGAACACCGGATGGACCTTATCATGACGCTTTGTGACCGGATCTATGTTCAGGACTTCGGAAAAACCATCGCGGTTGGAACTCCGGCGGAAATTCAGACGAATCCGGCGGTATTGGCTGCCTATTTGGGAGAGGAGGAACTCTGATGGCTCTGCTGGAAATTCGGGGACTGCATGTTTCTTACGGTCAGATCGAGGCGATCCACGGCGTGGACATGGATGTGGATGCCGGGAAGATCACGGTCATCATCGGCTCCAACGGTGCGGGCAAGACCACCATTCTCAATGCGGTCTCCGGTATGGTGAAGCACACCGGGACGATCTCCCTGAACGGCGCGGCCCTTCCCGCGCATTCCCACAAGGTGGTCTCGGCGGGTATCGTGCAAGTGCCCGAGGGCCGGCGGATCTTTGCAGGGTTGTCCGTGGAGGAAAACCTGCGCCTGGGCGCCTATCTGAATCGCAGCGCCAAAGAGGTGCGGGCCCTGCTCGACAAGCAGTATGAACTTTTTCCCCGGCTGAAGGAGCGCCGTCACCAGGATGCGGGTACGCTCTCCGGCGGCGAACAGCAGATGTGCGCGATCTGCCGCGGCCTCATGGCCAAGCCGAAGGTCCTCCTGCTGGACGAGCCCTCTCTGGGCCTGGCGCCCATCATCGTAAGCGAGGTGTTTGAGACCATCCAGCGCATCCGGGACGACGGAATCACCGTAATGCTGGTAGAGCAGAACGCCAAAAAGTCTCTGAGCATCTGCGATTACGCCTATGTCATTGAAAACGGAAATCTGGTCAATGCCGGATCCGGACAGGATCTGCTGAATAACGCTGACATTGCATCCGCCTATCTGGGTGTGCGCGGCGAGTAAAGCGAGAAGGAGAAGATCTTCTATGGAGAAAGTAAATAAAACGATAGAGCTGCTGCCTGTTCATGTCCATGACACCCGGGCGGAGAGCGGTGCCGCCGCCGCCGCCGAGGCTGCCGGCATCATCCGGGACGCCATTGCGCGAAATGGCTGCGCCAACGTGATTTTTGCCGCCGCGCCCTCCCAGAATGACCTTCTGGAGTCCCTCCTGCAGCAGGATATCGACTGGTCCAAGGTTCGGGGCTTTCATCAGGATGAGTACATCGGTCTTCCGGCGGAGCATCCCGCCGGGTTCGGGAACTTCCTCCGCCGGGCAATTTTCGAAAGGGTTCCCTTCCTGGAGCTGCACTATATGGCCTGCAAGCCGGAGGATGCGGAGGCCATGTGTGAACAGTACAGTGCGCTGCTGGAGAAGTATCCGCCCGACCTCATTTTCCTGGGCGTGGGCGAAAATGGGCACCTTGCCTTCAATGACCCCGCCGTAGCTGATTTTCACGACCCCAAGCGGGTAAAGATTGTGGATTTGGACCCGGTTTGCCGGATGCAGCAGGTCAACGACGGCTGCTTTGCGTCTGTGGAGGAGGTGCCTCACCGGGCGCTCACCCTGACGATGTCGCAGATCCTGTCTGTGCCCCGTGCCGTTGCGGTGGTGCCCACGGTGCGCAAGGCGGCGGCTATCGCGGCTGCGCTGAAGGGCCCCATCTCGGAGTCCTGCCCCGCCAGCATCCTGCGCCGCTGTCAGGGCGCCAGCCTTTATCTGGACGCCGATAGCGCATCCCAGGCTTTTTAAGCAGGAATTTCCCCTGAAGAAAGGAGCACATCATGCAGCTTTTTGATGTCACGGCGGATGAGCTGGCTGCCCGGAACCCGGAGCTGGCTATCCTGCCCATTGGATCCATTGAGCAGCACGGCCCCCATCTTCCGCTTTCCACCGACTATCGGATCGCCGAAGCGCTGGGTGCTGGTGTGGCGGCGGCCACGGGCGGCTTTTCTCTGCCGCCCCTTCCCATCAGTACCTGCCGGGAACACATGGGGAAGAAAGGCGCGGTCTGGATGGATCCGGACACCTTCTACCACATGCTGACCGACATTTTAATGAGCTTGAAGGAACAGGGCTTCACCCGCTGCGTCACCCTTCAGTGCCACGGGGGCATTTTTGCGCTGCCGCCGGTGATTCGCCAGGTCAACGCCACCTGCAATCCTGGCTTTATGGTGGCCAATATAGATATCTGCACCCTCTTTCCCGTTGCAGCTGCGGAGGGGCTGATTGAGACGACCACAGAGCTGCATGCCGGTGAGGTGGAGACCTCCCTGATGCTGCACATTGCGCCGGAACTGGTTCACATGGAGCGGGCGGTGGATTATGTCCCCCAGGTTCCGCGTTCTTATCTGGGGTATGGTTCGGTTTTCCGCGCGTCTCCCAGCGGCGTGTGGGGCGAGCCGAGCAAAGCCAGCGCCGAAAAAGGCGCCCGCGTTCTGCGGCGCTTTGTGGAGCTGGCAGTTCAGGAGATGGAAGGCGCCTTTTCCTATATGGCCGCCAAACAGCCATTTGGATACAGTAATTTTTGAGAGGTATGACTATGGAGCGAGTGAGAGTACTTCTGATTGGCGCGGCGTTTTCTGCCGACCTGCATGCCGACGGCTACGCCCGCATTCAGGACCGCGCCCATATCGTGGCCATCGTGGACAAGGATCTGTCCCGTGTCAAGACGCTGGCGGAACGATATGGCTTTACCGACTATGCCGCGTACACCGACTATGAGACCGCCCTGAACGAAGTGGACTGCGATGTAGTAGACATCTGTCTGCCCAATTTCCTGCACAAAGACGCGGCCCTGGCCGCGCTGGCCCACGGCCGCCACATCATCAGCGAAAAGCCGCTGGCCACCACGGTGGAGGAGGCCGAGGAGATCATGGAGGCCGCCCGGCGGGCGGACCGCCATGTCTATTACGCGGAGGACTGGCTTGGCTGCCCCACCATTCAGAAGGCGCTGTCCATCATCGAGAGCGGCGCGATTGGAGAGCTGACCTTTGTGCGGGCCAGGGAATGCCACTGCGGCTCCCACAGCCCCTTCGCGCAGAAGCTGAAATTCTGCGGCGGCGGCGCAATGATCCATTTGGGCATCCACCCGGTTGGCTTTATTCTGGCCCTGAAGGGCGGCAGCTGGACGGAACTGACCGCCCTGACCTCCCGGGGCCTGGAGGGCAACCTGATCCACAAGGAGATGGAAGGCGAGGACTGGGCCGGCGCCATGATGCGCTTTGCTGACGGTACCACGGCTCTGCTGGAGGCCAACTATGTGACCACCGGCGGCATGGAGGACATCCTGGACTTTTACGGTACAAAGGGCTGCCTCCACCTGGATCTGACCTTCTCCAGCGCCATCCGGGGGTACTCCATCCCCGGCTTTGACTACACGGTGGAAAAGGCCGAGATCACCACCGGCTGGTCCAGACCGGCCGTGGATGAAAAATACGATCTGGGCTATGTGTCTGAGATCTCTCATTTTGTAGATTGTGCGGCCCGGAATGTTCCCGCCAGACCCGGACTGCGGGGTGAGGACGGGCTGGCCGCCATGAAGGTGGTGGAGCTCATCTACCGCTCAGCCAGAGAAGGACGCCATATCCGCAACGGGGAACGGGAGGGATGAAGATGGAGGAAATCAGAATCCCGGTCACAATAGGCGGCGTCACCTTCAAAAACCCCTTCTATGTGGCCTCCGGCCCAACCACCAAAACCGTCCGGCAGCTCCAGCGCATCGAGGAAACCGGCTGGGCCGCCGCCAGCATCAAACTGTCCATTGATCCTGCGCCCTACATCAACCGCAAGCCCCGCTACGGCCTGTTTCAGGAAACCAACGCCCTGGCCTTTACCGCCGAAAAGCGCCTCACCTTCCAGGAGGGCCTTACCCTTGTGCGGGACGCAAAAAAGGTGCTTCACGACCTGATTCTCATGGCCAACATTACCTACGCGGGGGATAAGGGCGTGGAGGGCTGGGTCAATATGGCCCGCCAGTTTGAGGCGGCAGGCGCGGATATCATCGAGCTGAATATGTGCTGCCCCAACATGTCCTACAATGTTTCCCTCTCTTCCGGCGGAGAAGCGTGCACCGCCCAGCAGACAGGCGCCAGCCTGGGGCAGCAGGCCGGCGCGGTGTCCGAGATCGTGCGCGCCATAAAGCGGGAGATCGGCATACCGCTCTTTGTGAAGCTCACGCCGGAGGGGGGACAGGTGGCCCAGGTGGCCGCCGCCCTGTATGAAGCCGGGGCGGACGCGGTGGGCAGCACGGGCAACCGGCTGGGCATCCCGCCCATCAATCTGGATGACCCCGGGAAGGCCTGCTATCATCTTCAGGATGAGATCAGCATGAGCTGCTACTGCGGTCCCTGGCTGAAGCCGCTGGCCCAGCGGGATACCTATGAGATCCGCAAGGTGTGCGGAGCGGGACGGCCGATCATGGCCGCCGGCGGCATCACCGACTGGAAGGACGCCGCAGAGATGGTACTGTGCGGCGGAACCCTGCTGGGCGTGTGCTCTGAGACCCTGATCCGGGGCTATGATATCGTGCGTCCCATGATTTCCGGCCTGAAATCCTACATGGACAGCCACGGTTACGCCTCCATCGAGGATTTCTGCGGTTTGGTGGAGCCTGAGCTCAAAACCGCGCCCGAGCTGACGCTGTACGACGGCTACGCCCACATCAAGGAGCCCCGCTTGTCCGGTCCCTGCAAGGCCGCCTGCCCCCACCATGTGCCGGTGCAGGCCTACGTGCAGTCCATTGCCAAAGGCGATCTGCGCCACGCCTTCGACCTGATTACGGGAAAGGGCGTTTTGCAGGGCGCCTGCGCCTATGTCTGCCCCCACCCCTGTGAGGATGCCTGCGTCCGGGGCAGAAATGGACGGCCCATCGCCATCCGTCAGCTGAAGCAGTTTGTGCTGGACTGGGGCAGGCAGCAGGGGTGGCAGCCTGCGGCCGCCGCGGCTCCCTCCAACGGCATGCATGTGGCGGTGGTTGGCTCCGGCCCGGCTGAGCTGACCTGTGCGGACGAACTGCGCCGGGCCGGCTACTCTGTTACTGTGCTGGAGCCTTCCGATGGCCTTGGCGGGGACCTTGGCACGCTGGTTCGAGCGGGCCGCCTGCCCCGGATAGCCCTGGACGAGCTTCTGGAGCGCCTGAGGCAAAGCGGTATCACCATCCAATCCGGCGCTCCGGACCCTGATGACGCGGACTTTGACGCCGTCCTCCGTCGGCAGTCTGAGGCGGAGACCGTGGCCTTCCCCAACTGTCCGGTCATGGAGAGCATTCGGCCCCTCTCTCCCCAGACGCTATGCGGCACAGCTGTGATCCTGGGGCCTCTGGCCGCCGCTGTGGATACCGCTGTCTGCGCCCTCGCGCAGGGCGCCCGGCGTGCGGTGGTCGTCTGCCCGTCCGCCAACGTCAGACAGAAATTTGTCCGGGAGCAGATGGAGCTGGCCAAGGAGCACGGTATTGAAATCCTGACAGATGTTGTGCCTGTGGAAGCGGTGCCCGGCGGCCTGCTCCTGCATGGTCGGGCCAGCATTCAGATGACGCTGCCCTGTGACAGCATCTGGTCGGCTCTGCCGGTTCAAAGCGTGATTGCTGCTGTGGCGGCCGGCAGAAGGGATGCTGTGGAGCTGGACCGGCGCCTCCGGGGAGACAATGCCGTTCTGGAGCCCACCCCCGCCGCCATTCCCGTATCCGCTGACAAGGTTCTCGCGCGCACTGGCTACTACCGCGATCAGATGCAGGAGCCCGTTTTGAACACGCTGGAGGACGCCGTTGCGGAAGCGTCCCGCTGCCTGAACTGCGGCTGCGGAGAGGGTTGCCAGCTCTGTAAGACCATCTGCACCGACTTTGCCCCCTATGTGTCCGATACGGATGAAATGGCCATCGACCGCAGCCAGTGTGTGGCGTGCGGCATGTGCTTCAACCGCTGTCCCAACGGCAACATTGAGATGTGTTCCACTGGCCGGAAAATATAATTCAGCATGAAGTGAGGTTATTGTGATGGCAAAACGGATCAAGATTGCGGCTCTGAAAGACTTCTGCGCTCACGCCCTGACACACGAGGGAATGCGTGAGGAGGACGCGCGCCTGTGCGCGGAAGTGCTGACGGAAACCGATGCCTTTGGGACCCATTCCCACGGCACAAAAAATCTGTTCAATTACATCAAAAAGTTCCGTGCAGGAGGCATGGATATCCACGCTGCGACCGAGATCGTATCCGAGGGTCCTGCCTATGCTCTGATGGATGCCCACAACGGCATGGGTGAATCGGCCTCTTACCGGGCCATGTCCCTGGCTATTGAGAAGGCCAAAAGCGCCGGTATTGCCCTGGTGGTGGTTAAGAACAGCAGCCATTTCGGAGCCGCCGGATACTATGCCAATATGGCCGCGAAAGCCGGTATGCTGGGCCTGAGTGTGAGCAATGTGGACCCCAACATGACAGTCCCCGGCGCCCGCGGCATGGTGATCGGCAACAACCCCCTGGCCTACGCAGCCCCCGCCCAGTCCACACCCTCCATCTTCCTGGACATCGCCATGAGCAATGTGGCCTCCCTCAAAGTGGTCCAGGCCCGGAAGGATGGCCGCTCCATTCCTGAAACCTGGATCGTGGACAAAAACGGCCTGCCCACCACGGATCCCAGCCACTACCCCGAAGAAGGGGCCATGCAGCCCTTTGCCGCCCACAAGGGCTACGGCCTGGCTGTGCTGGTGGAGCTGCTGACCGGCGCGCTGTCCGGCGGAGGCATGGGCACGAATGGCGATATCGTCAGCTGGTGCTTTGAGCTGGAAAAGCCCAACAACGTCTGCCACGCCTTCCTGGCGGTCAATCCCGCCGTATTCTGCGGCGGGGAGGCTTACGCCGCCAGAAACGAATCCATGGCCCGGAATCTCCGCAGCGCCCCCAAGGCCCAGGGCTCCCAGCGGATCTACACCCCCGGCGAGATCGAGTGGGAACGGCACCGCGCCGCCGAGGCCGATGGGCTGGAGCTGCCCGCGGATGTGGCGGAATCCCTGGAGGGCCTGTCCGCCGACATTGGCCTTCCCCTCTCCTGGGAAGGCTGAGGAGGTCTTTTTATGAAGGAAGGCGTATTGCTTGTCGGTGAGCCGATGGGGCTGTTTATCGCCCGGGAGGAAGGACCGCTGGATGCGGTTTCCAGCTATACCACAGCCATTGCCGGCGCGGAGTACAACGTGGCGGTGGGCCTGCGCCGCCTGGAGCACAAAGTGGGCTATCTGACAAAGTTGGGCCGGGACCCCTTCGGAAAACGCATCCTGGCCGGCATGAGGGAGAACGGGATCGGTACCGAGCTGACCGGTTTCTCTGATGAGAAAACCACCGGTTTCATGCTCAAATCCAAGACCTCTCATGGCGACCCGGAGATTTTCTACTTCCGCAAAGGCTCCGCTGCCTCCACGCTGTCCCCTGAGGATGTGCGGGATCTGGACCTGTCGGGATACGGCGTGCTGCATATGACCGGTATTTCCCCGGCGCTCTCAGATTCCTGCCGTGCTGCCGTTTTGACGCTGATGGAGCGGGCCAGGGCAGAAGGGCTGTTCCTTTCTTTTGATCCCAACCTCCGCCCTCAGCTGTGGCCCAGTCAGGCGGCTATGGCGGAGTTTATCAATCGGGCCGCGGGTATGTGCGATCTGTTTTTGCCCGGAATCGCCGAGGGACGTCTGCTTACCGGGTTAGATGCTCCGGAAGACATTGCCTCCTTTTATCGGGAGCGCGGCGCGAAAACCGTGGTGATCAAGCTGGGTCCTCAGGGCGCTTACGCCTTTGATGGCGAAAACAGGTTCCAGGTGGAGGGCTTCCCGGTGGCTCATGTGGTGGACACGGTGGGTGCGGGCGACGGCTTTGCTGTTGGCGTGCTCAGCGGTCTGCTGGAGGGCCTGCCGCTTTCTGAGGCGGTCCGGCGCGGCAACGCCATCGGCGCCATTCAGGTGATGAGTGTGGGCGACAATGAGGGCCTGCCGAATCGTATGGAGCTTGCGTGCTTTATGGAGAAGAGAGGATGTGTGGTATGACCAATCTTTCCGATCAGCTCTATGCCGTCGGCCTGCTTCCCGTGGTGACGGTTGACGGCCCTGATCATGCCGTGCCTCTGGCTCAGGCATTGGTGGATGGCGGGATCCCAGCTGCGGAAATCACGTTCCGCACACCGGCCGCAGCCCAATCCATCGCGGAGATTGCTCAGGCGTTCCCCAACTTTTTGGTTGGCGCCGGTACAGTCCTGACGGTCCGGCAGGCAGAGGAGGCGGTTTCCGCAGGTGCGAAGTTCATCGTCTCCCCTGGATTGAATCCGGATGTGGTACAGTGGTGTCTGGACCGTGGTACCCCCATTTATCCCGGTATCGCCTCTCCCACTGAATTGGAAGCCGCGCTGAGACTGGGCCTGACCGAAGTGAAGTTTTTCCCGGCAGAGCAGAGCGGTGGTTCCTCCATGCTGCGCGCTCTGTCGGCGCCCTACCCCCAGATAAGGTTTATACCCACAGGAGGAATTTCTGTACAGAATCTGGAAGAATACCTGGCGCTGCCCAACGTTCTGTGCTGCGGCGGAAGCTTTGTGGCCTCCACTCAGCAGATCGCGTCGGGAGAATTTGACAAGATCCGTGTGCAGGTAAAGCGGGCTGTTTCCGCCATACTGGATGCGCAGCTGCTCCATGTGGGTATCAATTGCGCCAATACGGCGCAGGCTCAGGATGTGGCCGGCAGCTTTCAAAACCTTTTCGGATTCGATGTGCGGGAAACGCCGGGCTCCTTCTTTGCCGGAACGGCAGCCGAGATCTGTAAAACCCCCTTCCTGGGTGAGCACGGCCATTTGGCCTTTTCGGTGGCACATATTGAGCGTGCTGTGGCCTGGTTTCGTTTCAGAGGGATTGCTTTCCGGGAGGAAACCCGTGTTCAGGACGAAAAAGGACTGGTTGCTGTCTACTTTAAAGATGAAATTTCCGGATTTGCGATTCACCTGAGGCGTAAAGACCGACAGGCCTAAAGTGGACATTGGTGGACAAAGTGGCCGGCTGCTTGTGCATTTGACGCTTTGTAGAAAGCGGAAACATAGCCGGCGGGCCTATCTTCCCGGACAGTATGTTTCGCATGCCCCGAAGTCCTGTATGGGTCAGAATCTGAGTCAGAAAAACGGCCAAAATCAAGGGATTGGAAAAGTGCAAAGAAACGAAAATAATCCGCTGGAATCATACGATTCCAGCGGATTTCTGGTCCGAGTGGCGATACAGAACTTTTTGAATAACCCAGTAGTATCAAGGGTTTGTAGGCATCCGAACAGAAAATTATCTTGTATATCCCCCCATTTTA
>DWXF01000019.1 GCA_019119335.1 Candidatus Flavonifractor merdavium | reverse complement strand
ATGGGCCTGGCCCAGCTCCACCAGATCCGGGGCCGGGTGGGCCGGTCCACCCGCCGGGCCTACGCCTACCTCACCTACCGCCGGGGGAAGGTGCTCACCGAGGTGGCCTCCAAGCGGCTGGGGGCCATCCGGGAGTTTGCCGAGTTTGGCTCCGGCTTCAAGATTGCCATGCGGGACCTGGAGATCCGGGGCGCCGGCAACGTGCTGGGCCCCGAGCAGAGCGGCTTTCTGCTCAGCGTGGGCTACGACATGTATCTCAAGCTGCTGGAGGAGGCGGTGCTGGAGGAGCGGGGCGAAAAACCCCAGCGGCCCACCGAGTGCGCCGCCGACCTCACCGTGGCCGCCTCTATTCCCGACCGGTATGTGCCCTCTCCCGAGCAGCGCATGGACCTGTACCGCCGCATTGCCGCCATCCGGTCTGAGGCCGACGCCGACGAGCTGATGGATGAGCTCATCGACCGCTACGGCGACCCGCCCCGGACGGTGAACAACCTCATTTCAGTGGCCCTCCTCCGGGCGGACGCCGCCGCCAACGGCATCTCCCAGATCGACCAGAAGGGGACCAACCTGAATTTCTACCTGGAGGGCTTCGACCTCCAGCGGGTGAGCGCCCTGTGCGGCATGGACAAATACCGCGCCCGGCTGTTGTTCTCGGCGGGGGAGAAGCCCTACCTGTCCCTGCGGCTGAAAAAGGGGGAGGACGCCCTGAAATTCGGCCGCAGGCTGGTGGAGGACTACGCCAAAACCGCCCCGCCCCGGCGGAGTGAAATGTGAAATTTCAATGAATGGGAACCGGTACTTCTTGCCTGAACCGGGGAAATAGTGTACACTGTACCCTGCTGAACGCAAATAAGGAGGATTTGGAACGATGAATTGGAAGCAACTCCTGTGCGCGGGCCTGTCCGGTGCGCTGCTGCTGGGGGCCCTGGCCGGCTGCTCCGACCAGCCCGCCGACCCCACCCCCGCCGGTACCCCTGCCGCCGACGATATCGCCTACCAGACCGCCGGTATCACCCGGGACACGGTGCTCTACACCGCCGACGGGGAGGATGTGGTGGCCGACGAGTACCTGTACTGGCTGCTCAACGCCATCGCCCAGGCCAAGAACAGCGGCTACCTGGCCGACGATACCGCCTGGGAGGAGGAGATCGACGGCACCCCCACCAGCGACTACCTGAAGAAGTCGGCTCTGGACAACAGCAAGCTGTACGCCGTGGCCCTGAGCAGGGTCAACCAGGAGGGAGTCACCCTCACCGACGAGGACCGGCAGAGCATTACCAGCCAGATGGAGAGCATGGCCTCCACCCTGGAGATGTACTACGGCGTCACCCTCCAGGAGTACCTGGACCAGCAGTGTATCTCCCAGGCCGCCTATGAGAAGCTGGCCTATGAGGTCCCCATGCTGGTGGGCGAGCTGCAGACCAAGTACACCGAGGCCGGGGAGCTCACCCCCACCGACGAGGACATGAAAAACATGATCGACACCGAGGGCATTTACAGCTGCAAGCACATCCTGCTGGCCTTCCCGGAGAATGAGGATGGCAGCGCCGTTACCGACGAGCAGAAGGCGGAGGTGAAGGCCCAGGCCGACGCCCTGCTGGCGGAGATCCAGGGGGCGGAGGATCCCATTGCCGCCTTTGACGCGGCCATGAACGAGCAGAGCGATGACGGCCGGAACCCGGAGACCAACGAGCTCTACACCCCCCAGGGCTACACCTTCCTGGCCGACGGCTCCATGGTGGACGGCAGCGGCAGCCTGGTGAGCCCCTTCGTCCAGGCGGGCATGGCCCTGGCGGAGGGCGAGCTGAGCCAGCCGGTGGAGACCGACTACGGCTACCACATCCTGCTGGGCCAGAGCGCCGACAACGAGGACACCCGGGCCGTGTACCCCAACTACGCCATGAACCGGCGCATCGACCAGTGGATGGCCGAGGCCAAGGTGGAGACCACCGCCGCCTATGACGCGCTGGACCCCAAGGCCTTTTACGACAACATGATCCAGCTTGCCGAGCAGTGGCAGGCGGAGAAGGAGGCCGAGGAGGCCGCCCAGGCCAGCGCCAGCCCCGCCGCCAGCGAGGCGCCCGCCGCCAGCGAGGCGCCCGCCGAGAGCGAGCAGCCCGCCGCATCCCCCGCCGCGTAACCGGCAGACCCGCCCCAGCCCGCCAAAAAAGTATGTACGGCTTTTTTGGCGGGCTGCTTTTATTACAACAATAGTTTAGAAAAAAGTAATTATAATTGGTAGTAAAAATCCAAAGTTGTGTCAGTCTATATCTAAAGTTTTGCAGGCGGGAATGGGAGGCACAATGGAGGAGCGAAAAAAGAAGCAGTGGCTGGTGCAGGTGGGGAGCCGGGTGTGGAACTGCCGCACCCAGCTGAACATGAGCCGGGAGAAGCTGGCAGAGGGGCTGGATATCACCCCCCAGTACCTCAGCGACATTGAGCAGGGGAAAAAGTGCATGTCCATGTCCATCTTTGTGGAGCTGAGCCAGGTGCTGGGGGTCAGTCTGGACTATCTGGCCTATGGCGCGCTGCCGGAGGACCCGGCGGTGGACCGGCTGGAGCGGCACCTGCGCCAGACCACCCCGCTGGACCGGGAGCTGGCCGCCCGGATGCTGCTGCTGGCCCTTCAGGCCGCCGAGGCCATGGGTCCGGAGGAGTAGCGGTGGGCGCCATGCTCCGGGTGCTGGTGGTGGAGGACGACCCCGGCACCCGCACCCTGCTGGCCGCCGCTCTGACCCGTCTGCCGGGGGTGGAGCTGTGCGCCGCAGCCGCCGACGGACTGGAGGGGCTGGAGCTGCTGGAGCAGCTGCGCCCCGACGCAGTGCTGCTGGACCTGATCATGCCCGGTCTGGACGGGCTGGGCTTTCTCCGGGCCCTGGACCGGAGCCGCCGGCCCGTGGTGGTGGTCACCTCCCAGGCGTCCAACCAGGCCCTGATCCGCTACGCCCTCTCCCTGGGCGCCAGCTATTACCTGGTCAAGCCCCTGAATTTCCAGACCCTGCCGCCGCTGCTGGAGGGCCTGTGCCTCCAGCCCCTGGTCCAGCGGGGGGTGGACCTGCTGGAGGCCATGGGCGCCAAGGGCCGGGGGGTGTGGGCAGCCGCACGGGCGGCCGCCGTGCTGGCCCGGGACGAGACCGCCCTTCTCAAACAGGCCTACGCCCCCACTATCGCCGCCGAACAGACCAACTACGCCGGGGTGGAAAAGAACATCCGGGCCATGGTGGACAAACTTCACCAGGCCGCCTCCCCCGGCTATCTGGCCCTGCTGGGAGATTGTCCCGCCGCCCGCCCCAACAACCTGGCCTTCCTCCAGGCCCTGGCCAGGGCCCTGAGAGAGCCCGATTAAAGATTCTTTTTGCCCCCTGCCGGATTTCCCCCGTATCCGTCAGGGGGTTTTGCTATACTTGTCCACAGGAAAAAACTGGATGGACAAGGAGGGAGGACCATGGCACAGCGGCATGGACAGAGCGCCGGGCAGGTCCTGAGCGAGCTGGGGACCGACGGAGAACGGGGACTGAGCCGGGAGGAGGCGGAGCGCCGCCTGGCCCGGTACGGGCCCAACCGCCTGGAGCAGACCCGCCGCCGGAGTATCCTGCTGCGGCTGCTGGGGCAGCTGAAGGACCCCATGATCCTGGTGCTGCTGGGGGCGGCCGGGCTGTCCCTGTGGGCCGGGGGCGGGGAGGACTGGCTGGACGCGGCCATCATTCTGGGCATTGTGGCGGTGAACGCCTGTATTTCCCTGTCCCAGGAGGACAGCGCCCAGCGGGCCCTGGAGGCCCTGCGGCAGCTGTCCGCCCCCCAGGCCCGGGCGGTGCGTGGGGGCCGGGAGATTCGCCTGGAGGCCCAGAGCCTGGTGCCCGGGGATATCATCCGCCTGGAGGCGGGAGACCTGGTGCCCGCCGACGGCCGGATTTTGGAGTGCGCCGGACTGGAGACCGACGAGAGCGCCCTCACCGGCGAGTCCGCCCCAGTGGCCAAGGAGGCCTGCGGCCCTCTGCCGGAGGACACCCCCCTGGCCGAGCGGAAAAATATGGTGGCCGCCTCCACCGTGGTCACCCGGGGCCGCTGCCGGTGCGTGGTCACCGCCACCGGTATGGACACCGAGGTGGGCCATATCGCCGGCCTCCTGCTGGAAAAAGAGGAAAGCAAAACACCTTTACAGAAAAAGATGGCGGAAATTTCCGCCACCCTGTCCTTTCTCTGCCTGTGCGTGTGCGCCGTAATGTTTGGGGTGGGGGCCCTCCAGGGCAGGGACCTGCTGGGCATGTTTCTCACGGCGGTAAGCCTGGCGGTGGCCGCCATTCCGGAGGGCCTGCCCGCCATTGTGACCATTGTGCTGGCCATGGGGGTGGGCCGGATGGCCAAGCGGCGGGCCATTGTAAAAAAGCTGCCGGCGGTGGAGACTTTGGGGTGCGCCGGGGTGGTGTGCTCGGACAAGACGGGCACCCTGACCCAAAACAAGATGACGGTCACCGAGGTGTGGACCCTGGGACGGGGGCAGCGGGAGCTGGCCCTCACCATCGGGACCCTGTGCGGGGACGCCGTTCTGAGCTGGCGGGGGAAAACCCCGGTGTGTACCGGCGACCCCACCGAGGCGGCCATTACCACAGCGGCGGCCAAGGCGGGGCTGGACAAGGTACGGCTGGAGGCCCAGTTTCCCCGGAAGGGGGAGCTGCCCTTTGACTCCCAGCGCAAGCTGATGAGCACCATCCACGCCCGGCCCGGTGGGGGGTTCCGGGTGCTGGTGAAGGGGGCCCCCGACGTGCTGCTGCGCCGGTGCCGCCTGTCCCACGGGGAGGCCGAGCGCATTGCCGCCCGCAACGAGGCCATGGCGGGCCGGGCCCTGCGGGTGCTGGGGGTGGCCTGCCGGGAGGTGGAGTTCCTCCCCCGGGAAGTGACCAGCCGCACCCTGGAGCAGGAGCTCACCTTCGTGGGGCTCATCGGCATGATGGACCCGCCCCGGCCGGAGGCCCGTCAGGCAGTGGAGGAGTGCTTTACCGCCGGGATCCGGCCGGTGATGATCACCGGCGACCACAAGCTCACCGCCATGGCGGTGGCAAAGGAGTTGGGCATTTACCGGCCGGGGGACCTGGCGGTCACCGGGGAGGACCTGGACTTTTTGCCCCAGAACGCCCTGGAGGAGGAAGTGGAGCGGTTCTCAGTGTACGCCCGGGTGTCCCCGGAGCACAAAATGCGCATTGTCCAGGCCTGGCAGGCCAGGGGAAAGGTGGTGGCCATGACGGGGGACGGGGTGAACGACGCCCCGGCTCTGAAAACCGCCGACATCGGCTGCGCCATGGGCCGCAGCGGCACCGACGTGGCCAAGGGTGCGGCGGACATGGTGCTCACCGACGACAACTTTGCCACCATCGTCTCCGCTGTGGAGGAGGGGCGGGGGATCTATGCCAACATCAAAAAGGCCATTCACTACTTACTCTCCTGCAACATCGGGGAGATTCTGACCATCTTCTGCGCCACCGCCCTGCGCTTTCCCCAGATGCCCCTGACGCCGGTGCAGCTGTTATGGCTCAACCTGGTCACCGATTCCCTCCCCGCCCTGGCCCTGGGGGTGGAGCCTGCCGAGGAGGGGATCATGAACCAGCCCCCCCGGGACGCCAAGGCCTCCCTCTTTGCCGGGGGCTTCGCCTTCCGCCTGGCCTGGCAGGGAGTGATGGTGGGGGCTCTCACCCTGGCGGCCTGGTTTCTGGGCTGGGCGGTGCTGCCGGAGGGGGGCGCGGGGGCGGCCAACACCATGGCCTTCGCCACCCTCACCCTGTCCCAGCTGTTTCACGCCTTCGACGTGCGCAGCGAGCGGGCCTCCCTGTTTCACATCGGTCTGTGGTCCAACCCCGCCATGAACAAGGCCTTTCTCATTGGCCTTGCCATGCAGCTGGCGGTGCTGCTGGTGCCGCCCCTCCAGCTGGTGTTCGGCACCGTGCCTCTCACGCCCACCCAGTGGGGGGCGGTGGTGGGCCTGGCCCTTACGCCAGTGGCGGTGTGCGAAGGGACCAAGGCGGCGGCGCGGAGCCAGTCCCGCCGTCCCCCCAAATCCCGACCCGCCCGCCGGGAGCCCGCCCGGGTATAAAAAACCGGCGGACGCAAAACGCGTCCGCCGGTCTTCTGTTTTTGCTTACTGGTTCTGGGTCTTGCGCCACTCATTGAGCACCGCGCAGAACACCAGGGACAGGAAACTCTCCTCCTGGTTGGCCGAGCGGGAGGTGAGGGCGATGGGCACCTTGGCCCCCACCACCGCGCCGCAGGTAACGGCGTGGGCGTGGATGAGCCAGCTCTTCACCAGAGTGTTGGCGGCGATCAGGTTCTGGGCGATGATGCCGTCAAAGCCGCCGCCCGCCCAGGGGCAGTCGTAGTGCTTCAGCCGGCAGGCCTCCTTGGAGATGATCAGGTCGTAGGCGATGGGGCCCCACAGCTCACAGTCGGCGAAGGGGTGCTGCTTCTGCTCGGTGACCAGGCGCTGGGCCTCGATGGTGTCGGGCATATGGAAGTTCACGTTTTCCACCAGGGCCATCAGGGCCAGCTTGGGATTTTCATAGCCGAAGGCCTTCAGAGCGTCGGCGGTGTTCTTGATGATAGCCTTTTTCTGGGTGGGGTTGGGGTTGACGATCACCGTCATGTCCGACAGGGCCAGCAGCTTGGGGTACTCGGGGATGGAGGCCAGGGACACATGGCTCATCAGCCGGTCGGTGCGCAGGCCGTTTTTCCGGTCCAGCACCGGCATCAGGAAGTCCCGGGTGGGCAGATTGCCCCGCATCAGAATGTCGCCGTCGCCGGAGTGGATGATGTCGATGGCGGCCTGGGTCACGTTATGTCCCGGAGGGGTGTCGGCCATGGTATAGGGTTCCTTGTCCAGCCCCAGCTTCTCCAGCTGCACCATGGTGCGGGCCCGGTCGCCCACCAGCACCGGCTGCACGAAGCCCTCCTTCTGGGCCTGGAACACACCCTGGAGCATGTTCTCGCCGTCGGAGCCCGCCAGAACCACCCGCAGAGGGGAGCTGAGTTTGGGGACCCGGCTGATAATATTGTCAAAATTTTTCAGTTCCATGGGAAACACCCCTTCTTCTTTTCATTCAGAGCCCGCCGTCTGGGGGCAAATTCCATTATACTGGATAGTACAACGGAATACAAGGAGAATTTCAGGGGAAAACCGGCCAAACGCACAAAACGCCCGCTGAAAAGCGGGCGTTTTGCTGGCTGACTACTCAATCCACCGGGCGGATCAGGATGAAGGGGGTGAGCTCCCGGGACTGGCCCGCCGGGTTGTCCCGGATCAGGCCCTTCAGGGTCTCCTCGTCCAGGGTAATGGAGGAGGCCTTGCCCAGAATCTCCACGTTCAGGTCGTTGGCGTCCACGATCATGGCCTGCACCCCGGTGGCGGCCTCGATCTCGTCGCACACGCCGCCGGGATTTTCCGGGATGCGGATGCCGAACTCGCCGTACTCCTGGAACTCATGGTCGTAGAAGCCGTCCAGGCCGGACACCTCCTGACCCACCATCTCGTAAAACACGCCCCGCTTGCCGAAGAGCTTGCCGATGCCGGCGCAGAAGGCGGCCCAGATGACGAACAGGGCGCCCCGCTCGTTGATGGCAAACTGCATCTTGTAGGGGCTGTCCACCCCGATGCCGGCGGAGGAGTGGGAGGCGAACCGGGACAGGAACCGGGCCAGCCGGCCCACCTTCATGTCCTTCTTGTACACCACCCGCTTCTGGCACAGGCCGATGATCTTCTCGCTGGAGGAGAGCAGGTCGCCGGGCTGCCAGAGGGGCTTGACGTACTTCTCCACCAGGTCGATATAGCTCTCGCCCACCTGGACGAAGTGGGTGTGGATGGCGTGGCGGGCGTAGGTCTTGCCGTTTACCTCTATGTTGACGCTTTTTCCCTCGTTGGCGTGGAATTCCATAGCAGAAAACCCTCTTTTTCGTTATAGTCCCCATTATTATAGCCACCTGTGCGGGAATGTGCAACATAAAGTTTCCTCAGATTCCCTTGTTCTGGGGAATATCCGGCAGGGAGTCAAAGCCCTTCTGCAGATCGGCGTCGGTGGGGATATAATCGGTCATCTTGCCGCTGAGGAAGTTCTCGTAGGCCACCATGTCAAAGAACCCGGTGCCGGTGAGACCGAAGAGGATGGTCTTGGCCTCGCCGGTCTCCTTGCACTTGAGGGCCTCGTCAATGGCCCCCTTGATGGCGTGGGAGGACTCGGGAGCGGGGAGAATGGTCTCATGCTTGGCAAAGAACACCGCCGCCTCAAAGACCTTGGACTGCTCATAGGCCACCGCCTCCATATACCCGTCGTGGTACAGCTTGGACAGGATGGGGCTCATGCCGTGATACCGCAGGCCGCCGGCATGGTTGGGGGCGGGGATGAAGCCGCTGCCCAGGGTGTACATCCGGGCCAGGGGGGTGACCTTGCCGGTGTCGCAGAAGTCGTAGGCGTACTTGCCACGGGTGAGGGAGGGGCAGGAGGCGGGCTCCACCGCCACGATACGGGGATTTTTCACGCCCCGGAGCTTGTCCGCCACAAAGGGAGCGATCAGGCCGCCCAGGTTGGACCCGCCCCCGGCGCAGCCCACCACGATGTCTGGATATTCCCCCAGCATTTCCATGGCCAGCTTGCTCTCCAGGCCGATGATGGACTGGTGGAGCAGCACCTGGTTGAGCACGCTGCCCAGCACATACCGCTTGGCGCTGCCGGTGGTGGCGGCCTCCACCGCCTCGGAGATGGCGCAGCCCAGGCTGCCGGTGGTGGCCGGGTTTTCCGCCAGAATCTTCCGGCCCACCTCGGTCAGCATGGAGGGGGAGGGCACCACGTCGGCGCCAAACACATGCATCATGGCCTTGCGGAAGGGCTTTTGCTCATAGGAGCACTTGACCATATACACGTCGCAGGACAGGTCAAAGTAGGCGCAGGCCACGCTGAGAGCGGTGCCCCACTGGCCGGCCCCGGTCTCGGTGGTCACCCCGGACAGGCCCTGCATCTTGGCGTAGTAGGCCTGGGGGACGGCGGAGTTGAGCTTGTGGGAGCCGGAGGTGTTGTTGCCCTCATATTTATAGTAGATTTTGGCCGGGGTGCCCAGGGCCCTCTCCAGGTCGTAGGCCCGGATCAGGGAGGAGGGGCGGTACATCTTATAAATGTCCAGCACCTGCTCCGGGATGTCAATGAATTCGTGGGTATCGTCCAGCTCCTGCCGGGCCAGCTCCTCACAGAAGATGGGGGCCAGGTCGGCCTGGGTCACCGGCTGGAGGGTGCCGGGGTGGAGCATGGGGTCGGGCTGCTCCTGCATCACCGCCCGGAGGTTGAACCACTGCCGAGGCATCTGGTCCTCAGTGAGAAACAGCTTGTGGGGGATCTTCGTCATGTTCATACACTCCTTTTCTGGTTTTTCGGGAGAGGGCATGAAAAAACGCCCTCGTCCCAAGATTCTCTGGGACAAAGGCGTAAAAACCTCTGCGGTGCCACCCGGATTGACGCAATATGCGCCCACTCACTTTCCCATGCCTGTCAGCATAGGCTCCCCTGATAACGGGCAGAGTCCCCGTCGCGCTACTCGGCTTCCCTTTCGCTGTGCCCTCAAAAGTCCATTCACCCGGACGCCGCCTGCCGCGCTCCCACCACCCGCGGCTCTCTGTGAGGCATTGATGCCGGACTACTCCTCTTTTTCATCGGTTTACCAATTTAATTTGGTATAGTATAACCGACGCCCGGTTTCCTGTCAAGTCCCTTTTTCCATGGGTATAAATATCCGGCCCGCCGCCATACTACAACAAGTGATCCAAGCGAAAGGAGGCGGATGCCATGGCGGCAGACAACCGGGAAAAGACAACGCCCCATCCCCGCAGAGAGCCCCGGTACGACGGCCCTCTGACCCCCCAGCGGCTGGAGGAGATCTTTCAGGACTGCGTGGACTTTACCCGCCGCCCGGTGGCCCTGGAGGGGGAGAGCGCCTGCACCCTGACCCTGTGCTATCTGGGGGGCATGGTGCGCATGGAGCGGGTGAGCGACTACGTGCTCCGCCCCCTGGCCCAGGACCAGGGACTGCGGCAGTGCCGCACGGCGGCGGAAGCCATGAAGCGGATGGAGTCGGGGGCCCTGTATAACCTGGGTGTGGCCCGGCGGACCCAGCTGGACCGGGGGGTATTCGACCTGGTGGAGGGTTGGTGCCTGCTGTTTTTTCCCGGGGAATCGGAGGCTCTGTCCTTCTTTGTGGGCACCGAGGAAAAGCGGTCCATCAGCGCCCCCGCCAACGAGACGGTGCTCAAGGGGGCCCGGGACAGCTTTGTGGAGAGCGTGCGTACCAACACCAGCATCGTCCGCCGCCACCTGAAGGCCCCCGAGCTGCGCATCCGGGAGGAGCGGGTGGGGCGGCAGTCGGCCACCCTGGTGGATGTGCTCTATCTGGAGGGGCTGACCAACCCCCGGCTGGCGGAGGAGCTGCTGGAGCAGCTGCGGGACATCGACATCGACGGGGTGTTCGCCACCGGCAACATTGAGGAGTATATCGTCCCCGCCCAGCGCACCCCCTTTCCCCTGGTGCAGTACACCGAGCGGTCCGACCGCTTCTGCGCCGGGCTGACCCAGGGGCGGGTGGGCCTGCTCATCGACGGCATCCCCCTGGGCTATCTCACCCCGGCGGTGCTGGGCAACTTCCTCCAGACGCCACAGGACAAGTCCTCCGGCTGGCTGCTGGCCACCACCCTCACCCTGCTGCGCTACCTGTGTATGCTCCTCACCCTCTTTCTCCCCGCCCTCTATGTGGCTATGGTCACCTTCCACCAGGAGATGATCCCCACCCGGCTGGCCCTGTCCATCATCGCCGCCAAGGAAAACGTGCCCTTCCGCTCCGGCTTTGAGGTCATCGTGCTGCTGCTGGCCTTCGAGATCCTCCAGGAGGCGGGGCTGCGCCTGCCCCAGTCCATCGGCCAGACCGTATCTATCATCGGCGGCCTGGTGGTGGGCTCGGCGGCGGTGGAGGCCAAGATTGTCTCTCCTGCCGTGCTCATCGTGGTGGCCATCGCCGGTGTCGCCGGGTACACCATGCCCTCCCAGGAGCTCTCCGGCGCCCTGCGGCTGTGGCGGTTTCTGCTGGCCCTGCTGGCCGGCGCCGCCGGGCTGTTCGGCGCGGTGATGGGGGGCGCCGCCCTCGTCGTCCACCTGGCGGGGATCGAGAGCTTCGGGGTGCCCTACCTGACCCCCTTCGCCGTCAGCGCCGGGAAGGAGGCCAGAGAGCACGTGTTCCTCCGCCGGCCCCTGCCCCAGGTGAAGGACCGGCCTCCCGCCCTCCACCCCCTGAACCGGAGGAAACAGCGATGAGGCGGGGCGCGGTCCTGTTGCTGGCGGCGGCCCTGCTCCCCCTGACCGGCTGCGCATCTCTGTCTCTCACGGGGTTTTTGCCCTACGGACGGGAGATCGAGGACATGGAGCTGGTGCGCACCCTGGGAGTGGACGGGGACGGCTCCGGCGTCACCGTCACCGGCTCCGGCGGCACCCAGGAGGGGGAGAACGCCAACCTGGTGTCCGGACAGGCGGACACCATCAGCGCGGCCGTCCTCACCATGCAGTCTCAGGGCTCCTCCTACCTCTACTTCGGCCACGTGGGCCAGCTGCTGCTGGGGGAGGAGCTGGCCCGCCAGGGGGTGACCCCCTCTCTGGACTACGTGCTGCGGGACGTGGAGATGCGCCTGGAGACCGCCCTCTACCTGGTGCGGGACGGGACGGCGGGGCAGGCCATGGAGGCCGCCGCCAAGGACGGCTCCGCCACCGACCGGCTGGAGGCCCTGGCCGAGGACGTGGGCCTCACCGCCGACACCATGACCCGCTCCGTGAAAGAGGTGCTCTCCGACCTGGAGGACCGGGGGGCCTCCTTCGCCCCCGCCCTCGCCGCCGACGGCTCCCTCAGCGTCGCGGGGTACGGTATTCTGAAGGACGGGGCCCTGGCCGCCTGGGCCGACCGGGAGGCCGCCCTGGGCATCAACCTGATCCTCAGCCGGGTGGACGCCGACGTGGTGGAGATCTCTCCGGCGGGGGAGAGTCCCGCCGCCCTCCGGGTGGTGGGGGCCCGCAGCGTGGTCCGGCCGGTCTTTACCGGAGGCAAGCTCACCGGGCTGCGGGTGGAGTGCCGGGTGGAGGCCAACCTGGCGGAGGGAGCCCCCGCCGAGGACGACGGCCGGCGGCAGGCCCTCTGCGACGCTCTGGCGGAGGTCGAGCGGGAGCGGATCCAGGCCGCCCTGGACCTGGCGGGGGAGGTCAACGCCGACTATCTGGGCCTGTGCCGGGCGGCGGCCCTGCTGGCCCCCTGGCACAAGGCCGACCTGCTGGGCGGGGTGGAAATGCAGGACCTGACCCTCACCGCCCAGGTGGAGGCGGTGGTCCAGCGCAGCTACCACGCCGACGGCTGACACTATTCTTATAATAAGAAATGAAAGGAGGAGTCCCATGGACCAGGACCGCATTTCCCTGCGGCAGCTGCTCACCCTCACCTTTGCCGCCCTGTTGTCCCCCGCCATCCGGATTCTCCCCGGCCGCACGGCGGAAATCGCGGGGGAGGGGGGCTGGCTGGCCGCGGTGGCCGCCCTGCCGGTGCTGCTGGGGCTGTGCTGGGTGCTCTTCGCCCTGCTCAAAGGCAAGGGGCTGGGCCAGACCGCCCTGGAGGTGCTGGGGCCCGCGCTGGGCCGGGTGGTGGTGGCCCTCTATCTCCTGTGGGGCCTGTTCCTCCTGGCCGCCAACGCCCGGCTGGTGGCCCTGCGCTTTCTCACCGTCAGCTACCGCAACGCCCCTCTGCCCCTGTTTCTCGCGGCGCTGCTGGCCATCACCTTCTGGCTGACCATCAAACCGGTGCGGGTGCTGGCCCGGGCGGGGGAGGTCTTTTACCTGGCCCTGGCCATCGGGCTGGGCCTATCCCTGGCCATGGGGGCCTTCCAGATGGATCCGGGCCGGATCCTGCCCCTGTGGGGGGAGGACCTGCCCGCCATCGGCGTTGCCGCGCTGCCGGTGCTGGGCCTGCTGGGCTATGTGGTGTTCGCCGCCTTTCTGGGGGACCGGGTAATCCCACGGACCGGCGGACGGAAAAAGGCCATGGGGTGGGTGGTGGGCCTCTGCCTCACCCTCACAGCTCTCCAGGCGGTGTGCCTGGGCAATTTCGGTCCCGGCCTGTCCATCCGTATGAACACACCCTTTTTTATGATGGTAAAGGGCATCGGCATCGCCGGCACCTTTCAGCGGGTGGAATCGGTGATCCTGGCCCTGTGGGTGCTTGCCGACCTGGCTCTGCTGGGTCTGCTGGCCGCCGCCTGCGCCGCCATGGTCCGCACCCTGCTGCCCGTCCAGGGGCGCAAACGGGTGGCCCTCCCCCTGGTGCTGCTGGCTCTGGCGGGGGCGTTGTGGCTGTTCCCCGACGCCTTTTTTCTCACCCGCACCATGGAGCGGGCGGCCCTGGCGGGCAATCTGGTGGCGGGATTTGTGCTGCCCCTGGTCCTGATGGCAATCAAAAAACTGCGGCGCATGGAATAAGACGCCTATATCTTGTGCATCCTATTAAGGAGGAAACCTCCTATTTAGTTGTTTCCCGCCGCCGGTAAAAAAACACGGGAAAAAATCAAAAAAGCTGTTGACAAAACGCCCCTCCGGTGGTATTCTATCTGAGCGCCTTGCGAGAGGGCACTGAAACTGAAGAATTTGGAAGAGACCGAGGTAAGACCTGGACGGACTTCTGAAAGAAATCAGAAAAAGTGCTTGACAAACTCGAGCGAGCGTGGTAAACTATCAGAGTTCGAGTCCGAGTGGCGAGAACAGTTTGAAAAGTTCTTGAATCAAGGGTTTGGGGCTGAAAAGCTCCGAAAGAACTTGGAAAAAGTGCTTGACAAACAAAAACGAAAGTGCTAAAATAAATAGCACGTCAGCCGATAAGGCTGGCAAGAGCGTGTACCTTGTAAATTAAACAACGTGAAAGAAACACGAAGCACCAGAAAGGACGAGAAGTCCTTCTGACAAGCGCAAGCTTGAAGAAGGCTCTTGATTTAATTTCTTTGAAGCTATGAATTAGGCTTCAATAAAATCGATTTAAGGAACGAAAGTTCTTTAGATACCATTTTATTGAGAGTTTGATCCTGGCTCAGGATGAACGCTGGC
>DWXF01000004.1 GCA_019119335.1 Candidatus Flavonifractor merdavium | reverse complement strand
TCTTCACAACAAACCCTCCCAAATGCTAGCGCTTAATTTTTAATTTATTTTAGCACGTGGAAGTAGTCTTAGCAACAGATCTCTATAGCAACTGATAAAGCTCTGTTGCAAAATCTAGGCCTCGTTTTTTAATCAAAAAACAGCACATAAAAAGTTTTGGGGAAACGTCTACAAAGCGTTTCCCCAAAACTTTAACTAATTTTAAAATCCCATTTTGGAACAGGCACTTATTTTAATTATTTTAATCATAGATGCCGGTGGACAGGTAGCGCTCCCCGGTGTCGGGGAGGACGGCCACAATGGTCTTTCCCTGGAAGGCGGGGTCCTTGGTCAGCTCCAGAGCCGCCCACCGGGCCGCGCCGGAGGAGATGCCCGCCAGCACACCCTTGCCCCTTGCCAGCTCCCGGGCGGCGTCCATGGCCGCCTGTCCGGGCACGGGCACAATCTTGTCCACCACGCTCAGGTCCAGGGTGCCGGGGACAAAGCCCGCGCCGATACCCTGGATCTTGTGGGGCCCGGGCTGGCCGCCGGAGAGGACGGGAGACTCGGCGGGCTCCACCGCCACCACGGCAATGCCGGAGTTCTGCTCCTTCAGGTAGCGGCCCGCCCCGGTAATGGTGCCGCCGGAGCCCACCCCGGCCACCAGTACGTCCACCTTGCCGTCGGTGTCCCGCCAGATCTCCGGGCCGGTGGTCTCGTAGTGGGCGCGGGCGTTGGCCGGGTTATTGAACTGGTCGGGCATCCAGGCGCCGGGCACGGCGTTCAGCAGCTCTTTCGCCTTGGCAATGGCGCCGCCCATGCCCTTGGCCCCCTCGGTGAGCACCAGCTCCGCCCCCAGGGCAGCCAGCAGGCTCCGCCGCTCCTGGCTCATGGTCTCGGGCATGGTGAGCATCACCCTGTATCCCCGCTGGCGGCCGATGTAGGCCAGGGCCACGCCGGTGTTGCCGCTGGTGGGCTCCACAATGGTGGCCCCCGGCTTCAGCAGTCCCTTTTCTTCCGCGTCCAGGATCATATACAGCCCCGCCCGGTCCTTGGCCGAGGACAGGGGGTTGAAGCTCTCCAGCTTGGCCAGCACCGCCCCGCCGCCGTTATCGGCCAGCCGGAGCAGCGGGGTATTGCCGATCAGCCGGGCAATGGAATCCGCAATCTTCATGGAACAGACCTCCTGATGTTTTTGTCAAGGATAGCACACAATCCCCACAAAATCAATAGGAATTTATGAGTCCCCCAGGGGAATGGACAGGTCCAGGGAATGGGTGTGGGTAAAGCTGAGGGTAAACCGGGCGCTGTCCCAGGGGTAGTTCTCCAGGATATACTCAAATTCGTAATTGCCCGGGGCCTCCCGGTCGTTCCGCATGCTGTATCCGCCGGTGGTGTGGCTGCCCCCCTCCGGGTCCCGGAACTCCAGCTCGAAGGGGGAGCGGCCCACGGCACAGCGCACCTTGACTACCCACTGCTGCTCTCCGCTCCGGCTGGTCCGCCGCTCCACGGTCAGGCCGGTCACCTCCTCCGGCAGATCGCCGGTCCAGGTGTTCGCGGCCAGATCCACCGTCACCGGTCCGGCCTCCTTGTCCAGCCACGCCGCCCCGTCCAGGCGCAGGGTCAGGTCCGAAAGGTCCTCCACGAAGTACAGGCTCTGAAAATAATAGGTATACCGTCCGGAGGCGGAGATGGTACCGTCGATGGCGTCATAGACCGTGCCGTCCCTGCCGGTGAAATGAAAGTCCAGGTCCTCCAGCCAGGCGGTGTTGTCCGGGGCGTCGGAGAGATAAAGGGCGGTGCGTGTGGGGTTGAACTCCAGCCGGTCCACCAGCAGCCGCTGGCCGTCCACCTCCACCCATTCTCCCACCGGCATCTCCACCGCCGGAGCGGTCTTGGCCGGATCCAGGGTGATGGCGAAGGGGAACACGTGGTCCAGGGGGTAGTTTTCCCCCTCCAGAGTGCTGCCCAGCAGCTCCACCTCCAGCGTCAGGTTCCGGGGGATCTCCTCCAGCTCCTTGAAGTGGATGTCGAACGCTTTCAGTTCCTCTGAGCTGGTGGTGCTGCCCACGGAGTAGCCGGACAAGGGCGTGCCGCTCTCATCCTTCAGGGTACAGGAGGCGTTGTAGTAGGGGCAGTCTCCCCCGTCCACCCGATAGAATACCACCATCTGCTGGGCATCAGCGATGACATATTCCAACGTGAGGGTAAGCCCGTCAAAGCTCTGGCTCTGGCCGATATACTGCACATAGTCGTGCTCCACCGCGGCGGACAGGCTGGGGGAGAAGGCCACCGCCGCCGCCAGCTCCCGCAGCACGGGAACCTTGCCGCAGGCCAGAGCGAAGGTGGGCAAGGTATTCACCGCCAGGACGAAGGCGGCGCACACCCCCGCCGCGCTCCCCAGGGAGATCCCCCAGCGTTTCCCCGCCCGGCGGCGCCTGGCCCGTGCTTTGGCCCGCAGGGCGGCGCCCTCCAGGGCGGCGGGGGTCTGATTCAATTCCCGGATCAGGTCCCAATATTCCTGCTGTCGGCTCATGATGCTCCCTCCTCATCGGTCAAGTCCAGTTTCAGCAGCTCCAGCGCCCGCCGCTGCCGGGTGGACACGGTGCCCCGGGGCAATTCCAGGGCGGCGGCGGTCTCCTCCAGGGTCAGGCCGGTGAAGTACCGCAGGATGATCACATCCCGCAGCTGAGCGGGCAGGCAGCGGATGGCCTCCTTCAGGGGGAGAGCATCGAATTCCTCCCCGGCGGTCTCGGGCAGCTCCTCCACCGCCAGCTCCCGTTTCCGGCGGCGCAGCTCGTCCCGGCACACGTTGAGCAGGATGCGCACCAGCCAGGTCTCCAGATACTTGGGCTCCCGCAGCTTGCGGTAGCCCAGATACCCCTTGTACACCGCCTCGTCCACCGCATCCACCGCCGCCGCCTCGCTGCCCAGGGTGAGCAGGGCCGCCCGGTAGAGCTTTCCCCGGGCCTCCTCCGCCCGCTCCAGGTATTCCAGCTCGGTCAAGGTCCCTCCCTCCTTTCCTTTCACCCATTAGACGGCGGGACGGGGCACTTTGCTTGCGCCGCCGGAGCATTTTATAAAAAAGCAAGGCCCGCCTTCCGGCGGGCCTTGCTTTTGCGGGCATGGATTAGAACACAGTGACCACAGCGCCGTTGTAGGTCTCGTCAATGTAGGCCTTCACCTCGTCGCTGCACAGGGCGGCGGCCAGAGCCTGGATGGCGGGGTCGTTCTCCCGGCCCTCCTTGACGGCCAGCACATTGGCGTAGGCCTGGGCGGCCTCGCCCTCGGCGGACTCCACGGCCAGAGCGTCAGCCATGGACAGGCCGGCGTCGATGGCGTAGTTGCCGTTGATGACGGCCATATCCAGGTCGGCCAGGCGCAGGGGCAGCTGGGCGGCCTCCATCTCGGAGAACTGCAGGTTCTTGGGATTCTCCACAATGTCGTTGATGGTGGCAGTGATGCCGGCATCCTCGGACAGGGTAATCAGGCCCTCCTGCTGGAGCACCAGCAGGGCGCGGCCCTCGTTGGTGGCGTCGTTGGGCACGCCGATGAGGGCGCCGTCGGCCAGCTCATCCAGGCTGGTGGTCTTACCGGCGTACAGACCCATGGGCTCATAGTGGACCGCGGCGGCGCTCACCAGATGGGTGCCGTACTCGGTATTGAAGTCGTTCATGTAGGTAATGTGCTGGAAGTAGTTGGCGTCCAGGGAGCCGTCCTCCACGGCGTTGTTGGGCTGCACATAGTCGTTGTACTGGGCAATCTCCAGGGTGATGCCCTGCTCGGCCAGGATCTCCTTCACCACCTCCAGAATCTCGGCGTGGGGGGCGGGGGTGGCGCCCACCTTGATGACGGTGCCCTCCAGGTTGGCGCCGGTCTCAGTGGGAGCGTTGGACTCCACGGGGGTGGTCTCGTTGCCGCCGGCGGGGGTCTCGGTATTGCCGGAGGTGGAGCCGCAGCCGGCCAGCAGGCCGAAGGACAGGGCGCCCGCCAGGAGCAGAGAGGCAAGCTTCTTCATGGTACATTTCTCCTTTTCATTTCGCGTATTTCCCCAAATATGAGCACAAAAAAACGCCCTTGAATCAATTTCAAGGACGAGAGCTTTCGCTTCGTGGTACCACCTTGCTTCACCCATGCCTCACGACAGGGGCCTTATGGAGTACAACCATACTCCCGCGCGCTTACGGGCGCACCCGTCGCAGCCTGTGCGTATTCACGCAGTCGGTGCGCCGCTCCGAGACCATCTTCACCGAAACCTTCCGTACCCGTTCCCACCAATCCGGGCTCTCTGTGCCGTATCTTAACGGTTACTCTTCTCTTCCTCGCGTTTGAGGGGCGTTATTCAGTTCCCTTTGGGTTGCATTTAGTTTACAACCCCCCGTCTTTCCTGTCAACCGGGTATTGTGCATAAAAAAAGGGATAGGCAAACCCTTCAGTTTGCCTATCCCAACAATTTTTACAGCGTGCCGGGGGTACGCTTATCCCGGTTCACCTGCCGGCTGGCGTCCCGGCGGCCCTTCTTGCGGCCGCTCTTGCTGAGACGGCGGTCCACCCCCACCGCGGTATGGGTACCGATGGACTGGATGATCTGCACCAGAATCACCAGCACGATCACCGCGCCGTAGAGGATCACCACCTTGTTGCGGTAATAGCCGTAGTTGATGGCGGTGGCTCCCAGGCCGTTGCCGCCGATGATGCCGGCCATGGCGCCGTAGCCCAGGATGGTGATGGTGACGGTGGTGGCGCTGGTGAGCAGGGAGGGCATGGCTTCGGGCAGCAGCACCTTGCGCACGATCTGGAAGGGGGAGGCCCCCATGGACTCAGCGGCCTCCAGCACCCCGTGGTCCACCTCCCGCAGGGAGGACTCCACCATCCGGGCCACAAAGGGGAAGGCAGCGATGACCAGGGGCGGGATCATGGCGTTGGTGCCCACGCTGGTGCCCAGGATCACCCGGGACAGAGGGATTGCCATGATCATCAGAATCAGGAAGGGCACCGAGCGGAGGATGTTGATGATGAAGTTGATGACGCTCATCAGGGGCCGGGGCAGGGGCCGCACGCCCCCCTGCTCGCCGGTGACCAGCAGGATGCCCAGGGGCAGGCCGATGATATAGGAGAAGATGGTGGCCAGCACGGTGGAGTACAGGGTGGCCCAGATATCGCTGCCCATATTGTCCATCAGAACCTTCAGCTGTTCCTGCACGTCAGGGCTGTTGAAAAACTCAAGCATGGTAATCGGGCACCTCCTCCACGGTAACGTCCTTCTGGGCTTTCAGGTAGCTCATGGCCTTGGCGGCGTCGTTCTTGTCCTCAGGCAGGCCCAGCAGCATGGAACCGAAGGCCTTGCCGTTTACGTTGCGGGTGTCGGCCCCCAGAATGTTCACCTTCACGCCGCAGTCGATGGCCAGGGAGGCGATAAGGGGCTCGTAGGAGGAGCCGCCGTTGAACACCACCCGCACCACGTCGGCCACCGGGAACTGGTCGATGTTGGCCCCCTCGGGAAACACCAGCTTCCGGCCGGCCTCGCTCTTGGGGTTGGAGAACACCTCCTCCACGGTGCCGGTCTCCACCATGTTGCCGTGCTCCAGGATGGCCACATGGGTGCAGATCTCCTCCACCACCGCCATCTCGTGGGTGATGATGATGGCGGTGATACCCATGCGCTGGTTGATGTCCTGGATCAGCTTGAGGATGGACCGGGTGGTGGTGGGGTCCAGGGCGGAGGTGGCCTCGTCGCACAGCAGCACCTTGGGGTTGGAGGCCAGGGCACGGGCAATGGCGATGCGCTGCTTCTGGCCACCGGAGAGCTGAGCAGGGTAGGCGTTGGCCTTGTCGGGCAGACCCACGATGTCCAGATACTCCAGAGCCCGTTTCTTGGCCTCCGCCGCCGGCACCCCGGCGATCTCCATGGGGAAGCAGATATTTTTCAGGCAGGTGCGCTGCATAAGCAGGTTGAACTGCTGAAAGATCATGGCAATGGACCGGCGGGCCTGCCGCAGCCGGGCGGGGGAAAAGGTCATCAGGTCCTCCCCGTCCATCAGCACCTGGCCGGAGGTGGGCCGCTCCAGCAGATTGATGCAGCGGACCAGGGTGGACTTACCCGCGCCGCTCATACCCACGATGCCGAAAATGTCCCCGTCCTGAATGGTCAGGCTGACCTCTTTCAGGGCCTGGAAATCCCCGTCAGGCGTGGGAAAGGTTTTGGATACCTGTTTTAGTTCGATCACGGAACCGTACCTCTCTAACTGTAAAAATGGTCTGGAAACCGCCCGGATAGGACCAAAAGGGCGGAATTTCGCGCATACGATATTCTATGCCAAGCCTGTCCAACTGTCAAGCCAAAAAGCCCTCCGGCGGGCCAACGGGCCCGCCGGAGGGCTTTGGGATCAGTGTCCGCAGGAGCAGCAGCCGCCGTGCTCCTCATCCTCGCAGGGCAGTTTCAGGTTGTCGGGCACCTCTTTCCCCTGCCGCTTGTAGTAGTCGGCCAGGGCGGCCTTGATGGCCTCCTCCGCCAGCACGGAGCAGTGCATCTTGTAGCCGGGCAGCCCGTCCAGGGCCTCGGCCACCGCCGCGTTGGTCAGCTCCATGGCCTCCCCGATGGTCTTGCCGCGGATCATCTCGGTGGCCATGGAGGAGGTTGCAATGGCGGAACCGCAGCCGAAGGTCTTGAACTTCACGTCGGTGATCACGTCCCCGTCGATCTTCAGATACATCTTCATAATATCCCCGCACTTGGGGTTGCCCACCTGGCCCACCCCGTCGGCGTCCGCAATCTCCCCCACATTCCGGGGATGTTCAAAATGGTCCATGACCTTTTCCGAATACAGCATGTGATATTCTCCTTTCCAATTATAAGACCCAGGTGGGCTTTTGAGCATCTTTATCCCACACGGGGGACATCTCCCGCAGGTACTTCACCACGGCGGGCACTTCCTTCAAAATATACGCCACGTCCTCCTGGGTGTTGTCCGGCCCCAGGGAGAGGCGGAGGGACCCGTGGGCAATGGCGTGGGGCAGGCCGATGGCCAGCAGCACGTGGGAGGGGTCCAGGGAGGCGGAGGAGCAGGCGGAGCCGGAGGAGGCGCAGATCCCCTTGGCGTCCAGGTGGAGGAGCAGGGCTTCTCCCTCCACCCCCTCAAACACAAAGGAGGCGGTGCCGGGCAGCCGCTGGCTCCGGCTGCCGGTGACCTTGGCGTAGGGCAGCTTGGTGAGCCCTTCCAGCAGCTGGTCCCGCAGGCCGGCCAGCCGGGCGGACTCCTCGGCCAGGTGGTCCACCGCCTCCTGGAGAGCAGCGGCCAGGCCCACGGCCCCGGGCACGTTCTCGGTGCCGGAGCGGCGGCCCTTCTCCTGCCCGCCGCCCTGGATCAGGGCGGGCAGCCGCAGGGGCTTTTTCATATAGAGGGCCCCCACCCCCTTGGGTCCGCCGAACTTGTGGCCGGACAGGGAGAGCAGGTCCACGTTCCACGCCTGCACATCCACCGGGATATGGCCCACCGCCTGGACGGCGTCGGTGTGGAAGAGCACCTTGTGAGCCTTGGCGATGGCGCCGATCTCAGCAATGGGCTCAATGGTGCCGATCTCGTTATTGGCCGCCATGACAGAGATGAGGATGGTGTCGGGGCGGATGGCCGCCTCCACGGCGGCGGGGTCCACCCGGCCCTCCCCGTCCACCGGCAGGTAGGTCACCTCATAGCCCTGCTTCTCCATCCACTGGGCGGTGTGGAGAATGGCGTGGTGCTCAATGGCGGTGGTGATGATATGGCCGGTCTTTTTGCCCTTGAGGGCCATCAGCTCGGCCACCCCACGCAGGGCCCAGTTGTCCGCCTCGGTGCCGCCGGAGGTAAAATAAATCTCCTCCGGCTGGGCGTTCAGGCAGCGGGCCACCGTGGCCCGGGCCTGCTCCAGATCGCTCTTGGCCTGCTGACCGAAGGCATACAGGCTGGAGGGGTTGCCGTAGCCCTGGGTGAAGTAGGGCAGCATGGCCTCCAGAGCCTTGGGGGTGACGGCGGTGGTTCCGGCGTGGTCGGCGTAGATCATCTTATGTTTCATGGAGAGAACTCCTTTCTATTTACTTAATTCCTATATGTTTACTATGATTATAGCATACCTATCCAGTTTGTCAAGCAAAACTTTCCCGACGGATTTCCGTTGACGGGAAATCCTGGGGATGATATAGTGTGCGTAGGCCCATATTTCGTATGTAAACCAGGGGTGGACTATGGACAAACGACTCTTGAAAAGTATCCTGCTCATCATCACCTACGCGGTGGTGCTGGTGATTGCGCTGGCCCGGCTGGACGTGGTGCTGGGGGCTGTGAGGTATGTGCTGGGGCTGTTCCGGCCTTTGATCATCGGCTTTGCCCTGGCCTTCATTCTCAACCGGCCCTGCCACTTCTTTTTCCGGCTGTACCGCCGGGCACTGGGGAAAACCCCCGCCGCCGGAGCCGCCCGGCCCCTGGCGGTGGTCACCTCCTATGTGGCGCTGGTCCTGGTGGTGACCGGGGTGTTCTCCTTTGTACTGCCCAAGCTTGCTGAGAGCATCCAGACCTTTATTCTCAACCTGAGCGGCTATATCTCCAATGTTCAGGGGTGGCTCAACCAGCTGGCCGACTACTTCCATTTGGATATGCAGACCCTGGATCTGTCCAGACTGAACCAGACCCTGGAAAATCTGCTCAAGCAGGCTCTGGGCTTTCTGTCCAGCCTGGGTCCCCAGCTGCTGGAGTTCACCACCGGCATCGTCTCCCTGGTGGTCACCGGGGTGCTGGCCCTGGTATTCTCCATCTATATGCTCTCCGGCAAGGAGAAGCTGCTGAGCCAGTGCCGCCGGGTGCTGCGGGCCTATGTGCCCGCCAAGATCGCCGACCCCCTTACCAACGTGGTCCATCTGACCAGCGACACCTTCACCCGCTTTGTTACCGGCCAGCTCATTGAGGCCTGCATCCTGGGCGGGCTGTGTACGGTGGGGATGCTGTTCATCCAGCCGGACTACGCCCCCCTGATCGGTGTCACCATCGGCGCCTCGGCCATTATTCCGGTGGCGGGAGCCTATATCGGGGCCATGCTGTCGGCGGTGCTGCTGCTGATGGTCTCCCCGCTGAAGGCGCTGATCTTCCTGGTGTTCCTGGTGGTGCTCCAGCAGATCGAGGGCAACGTGATCTACCCCAAGGTGGTGGGCTCCTCCATCGGGCTGCCCGGCATCTGGGTGCTGGCCGCCGTCACGGTGGGCGGCGGGCTGCTGGGCCTGGAGGGCGTGCTCTTCAGCGTGCCGGTGGCCTCGGTGCTCTATACCCTGCTCCGCCGGGACGTTCATAAGCGGTTGGACGAATCCAAATCCGAATAAAAAAAGTGTGCCGCTGTGCGGCACACTTTTTTTACAGCGTTTTGACCTGATAGTCCAGGGTGCGGCTCTCTCCGGGAGCCAGGATGATGCAGAAGGCCTTGTCCGCCAGCTCGGGCCCCTCTCCGGCCACGGCGGAGCAGCCGTGCCAGGGCTCGATGCACAGATAGGGGGCCTGCTTGTGGGGCATGGTCCAGAAGGCCAGCATGGGCCAGCCAGGGAAGGACACCTCCACCCCCCGGCCGCTCTTTCGGCTCACCAGCCGGACCGACTGGGACTTGAGGCCGTGGAAGATCAGGGTGTCCAGCTCGTCAAACCAGCGGTACGCCAGAGGCAGGGTGTCTGTGTCCTCCAGGCAGGGCAGGGTGCGGTTCCAGTCCATCCCCTCCCCGTCGGGCACCAGGGTGGGGCAGGTCTCCCGCTGGGGGAACACGATGTCGTAGTCGGTAAAGGCCTCCCCCGCATCCAGGGGGCAGCGGAAGCCGGTGTGGGCCCCCAGGCAGAAGGGCATGGGCTCGCTGCCGGTGTTGGTCACCGTCACGGCGGTGGAAAAGCCCCCGTCGGTGAGCTGCTGGCGCACCGTCAGCCGGAAGGACCAGGGGTAGAGGGCCAGGGTGGCCTCGTCCTGCTCCAGAGTAAGCTCCGCCCAGTCCTCCCCCCGGCCGGTGACGGCAAACTCCCGCCGGCGGGCAAAGCCGTGGCGCTCCATGGATACCTCTTTCCCCTTCACGTGGATCTTCCCGTCCTTCAGGCCGCCCACAATGGGGAACAGCAGGGGATTGCGGCCCGGCCAGTAGGCCGGATCCCCCGACCAGATGTACTCCCGGTCCGCCTCATCCCGATAGGACACCAGCTCAGCCCCCAGGGTCTCCACCCGGGCGGTCCGCCCGCCCCGCTTCAGCTCCAGTTCCATACCAAACGCCTCCTTATTGCAATTACCTGTATGATACCTCTCCCGCCCAAGGATTGCAAGGCCGAAGCGTTTGACATACGGGCCATTCGGGGATAAAATAGAAGTATTCTGTAAATAGGAAGGAGCAGCCCATTATGCTGTTTGCCCCATATGAGCGTCTCCAGTATGCACGTTCTCCCCTGGTGGAGGTGATCTGCCAGCTCCGCTTCCCCACCATCCTGTCCATCGGCGCCAACGAACCCGCCGCCTTTCAGGAGGCGGTGCGAAAGGACTTCCCCCGCTACGCCGCCCGGCAGGAACAGGTGCCTCCCAAGGTGGTGAAAAAGGGGAACGCCACCGCTCTGGAGCCCCAGAAGCCCATCACCAACTACCACTTCGTCTCCGAGGACGGCCGGTGGAAGCTGAACCTGACCCAGAACTTCATCGCCCTGTCCACCCTGAGCTATCAGCGGTGGGAGGACTTTGCCGCCCGGCTGGACCAACCCCTGGCCCAGTTCATCCAGATCTACCAGCCCGCCTTCTTTGAGCGGCTGGGCCTGCGGTATGTCAACGCCATCTCCCGCCAGCGGCTGGGGCTGGAGGACCAGCTGTGGGACGACCTGATCCGGGACCACTATGTGGGCATCCTGGGCCAGCCCGACGTGGAGGAGACCGAGATCACCAAGTGCTCCCTGGATGTGGAGACCCCTCTGGTGGGGGGGTACCGCATGAAACTCCACGCCGGTCCCGGTCTCATCGGCGGCGGCAAGACCGACAAGGAGGTCAAGTTCATCCTGGACTCCGATTTCTCCGCCTCCGGCCAGCTCACCGCCGACTCGGTGCCCGCCAAGCTGGAGGATATGCACCGCTTCGCCCTGTGCCTGTTCCGGGGGGCCATCACTGACGAGCTCCACCAGGCCATGGGTCCCACCCTGCTGAGCGAATAAGGCCATGGAACAGATCGCCATACGCCCCGCCCGGCGGGAGGAGCTGGAGGATATCTGGGCTCTGGTCCGCCGGGCGGTGGCCCACATGAACCAGCTGGGCAACCCCCAGTGGGGGGAGGACTACCCCACCCGGGACTTTTACGCCGGGGACCTGGACCGGGGGGAGCTGTACGCCGCCCTGGTGGAGGGCAGGCTGGCGGGGGTGGCCTGTATCAACACCGCCGAGTCTCCCGAGTACGACCCGCTGCCCTGGACCACCGCCCGCCCGGCGGTAGTGATCCACCGTATGGCGGTGGACCCGGCCTGCCAGCGGGGGGGCGTGGGCTCCGCCTTCTTCCGCTTTGCCGAGGACGAGGCCCGGCGGCTGGGGCTGAAGGCCATGCGGCTGGACACCTATTCCCTGAACCACAGGATGCAGGCCCTGATCCGGAAGATGGGCTTTACCCAGGTGGGGGAAATTCACCTTCACGGCCGGCCCCTCACCTATCCCTGCTTTGAAAAAGACCTGCGGAAGGACGTGGGAGCATGAAAAAGCTGCTGCTGGTGGTGGACTACCAGAAGGACTTTGTGGATGGAGCTCTGGGCTTTCCCGGCGCGGAGCGGCTGGACGGCCCCATTGCGGAGAAGATCACGGCCTACCACGCCGCCGGGGACGACGTGGCCTTTACCCTGGACACCCACCAGGAAAACTACCTGGACACCCAGGAGGGAAAAAAGCTGCCGGTGCCTCACTGTCTGATGAATTCGGAGGGCTGGCAGCTCTATGGAAAAACGGCGGAAGCCCTGGACCGGGCCCGGGACATGGTGATCTGCAAACCCGCCTTTCCCTCCCTTTGGCTGGGCAGCTGGCTGAAGGAGCAGAAGTATGAGCGCATCGAGCTGGTGGGGCTGGTATCCTATCTGTGCGTGCTGTCCAACGCCATCATCGCCAAGGGGGCTCTGCCGGAGGCGGAGCTGGTGGTGGACGCCGCCTGTACCGCCGGGCCCGATCCCAGACTCCACGCCAACGTGCTGGAGCTGATGGAGGCCCTTCAGATCACGGTGTGTAACCGGGAGGTTGAATGACCATGAAGGAACATATGAATTACACCCTGCTGTGTGACTTTTACGAGCTGACCATGGGCAACGGCTACTTCCAGACCGAGGGGTACGCCGATCAGATCTGCTACTTCGACGTGTTTTTCCGCACCGTCCCGGACGGGGGCGGCTTTGCCATCGCCGCCGGACTGGAGCAGGTCATCGACTATGTGGAGCAGCTGCATTTTACCGAGGAGGACATCGCCTATCTGCGGAGCAAGGGCTGCTTCTGCGAGGAATTTCTGGACTATCTGCGCCGTTTCCGCTTTACCGGCGACATCTGGGCGGTGCCGGAGGGCACCCCCATCTTCCCCCGGGAGCCCATTCTGACGGTGCGGGCCCCCGCCATTGAGGCCCAGTTCATCGAGACCTTCCTGCTGCTCACCCTGAATCACCAGTCCCTCATCGCCACCAAGACCAACCGGATCGTCCGGGCGGCGGAGGGCCGGCCGGTGAGTGAGTTCGGCTCCCGCCGGGCCCAGGGGCCCGACGCGGCCGTTCTGGGGGCCCGGGCCTCCTATATCGCCGGCTGCGCCGGCACGGCCTGCACCCTGGCCGACGAGATCTACGGCTCCCCCGCCGGGGGCACCATGGCCCACTCCTGGGTACAGATGTTCCCCGACGAGTATACCGCCTTCAAGACCTACTGCCAGCTCTATCCCCACTCGGCCACCCTGCTGGTGGACACCTACAACGTGCTCAAGTCCGGTGTACCCAACGCCATCCGGGCCTTCAAGGACGTGCTGCTTCCCCAGGGGATCACCAACTGCGCCATCCGGCTGGACAGCGGCGACTTGACTTACCTGTCCCGGAAGGCCCGCAAGATGCTGGACGCGGCGGGGCTTACCGAGTGCAAGATCGTGGCCTCCAACTCCCTGGACGAGTATATCATCCGGGACCTGCTGCTCCAGGGGGCCAAGATTGACTCCTTCGGCGTGGGCGAGCGGCTCATTACCTCCAAGAGCGAACCGGTGTTCGGCGGGGTGTACAAGCTGGCGGCGGTGGAGGACAAGGCGGGAAATATCATCCCCAAAATCAAAATCAGCGCCAACCCGGGCAAGATCACCAATCCCCACTTCAAAAAAGTGTTCCGGCTGTTCGACAACGAGACGGGCAAGGCCTTTGCCGACCTTATCACCCTTCATGACGAGACGGTGGACCACACCCGGCCCCTGGAGCTCTTCGACCCGGACGCCACCTGGAAGCGGAGCGTATTTACCAACTTTACCGCCAAGGAGCTGCTGGTGCCCATCTTCCTGGGGGGCAAGCTGGTGTACCAGTCTCCCCCCATCGCCGAGATGCGTGCCTGGTGCGCCGGGCAGATCGACCTGCTGTGGGACGAGGTCAAGCGGTTTGAGAACCCCCACAACTACTATGTGGACCTGTCCCAGCGACTGTGGGACATCAAGCAGGAGCTGCTGCGCCGGGAGGGCAATTAACGCAAAAAAACAAGGCGGATGGCAAAGCCATCCGCCTTGTTTTTTGTTGTCATCCGCCGCTTAGAAATACTTCTTGACCCCGTCGGTAGCCAGGGAGGCGTCGGCGCTGATGGTGACGGTGAACTTGATGTTGTTCTTCTCGGAGAAGCTGTTGAGCCAATCCAGGAAGTCCTCCACCGCGTGGTCGGTGGCCTCGGAGCCCACGATCTTGGTCAGGCTGTCGATGAAAATATGGGTAATGTCGTAGTTGCCGGCATACAGGCCGCTGATGAATCCCTTCAGGAAATCATAGCTGCTCATATCATAGTGGCTGGCCTCAACCAGACGGATCTTATAGTGAATATCATACGTCAGCTTGGGCCCGCGCTCAATGCAGACGACATTGCCGTTCTCGCTGTGGACAGCGGAATTAATGAGCTCGATCATTTGCTTGGTCTTGCCGGTGCCCTTGACGCCCATGATCACTCTCACCATAGTTATCACTCCTTACTTTGTACGCCGGGACGAGCCCCCGGCCTGGTGCATTTATGTTACCATTTTTACTAGGGGATTGCAACTGATTTGCTGAAGTTCACAAAAAATTCCCAACCGGCGCCGGACCTGCTGTCAACCCAGTCTGGCCTCCAGCTCCGCCTTCTTGTCCTCGTACCCCGGCTTACCCAGCAGGGCGTACATATTGTTCTTATAGGCCTCCACGCCGGGCTGGTCGAAGGGGTTGATCTCCAGCAGGTAGCCGGACAGGCCGCAGGCGTACTCGAAGAAGTAGATGAGCGCGCCCACGCTCCTGGCATCCCGGCCGGGGGCGGTGAGCATCAGGTTGGGCACGCCGCCGTCCACGTGGGCCAGCAGGGTGCCCCGCATGGCCTGCTCGGCCACGAAGGACAGGTCCTTGCCCGCCAGGAAGTTGAGGCCGTCCACGTTGTCCGGGTCGTGGGGGATCTCCATGCTGCCCCGGCTCTTTTCAAAGCGCACCACCGTCTCCAGCATGAGCCGCTCGCCCTGCTGGATGTACTGGCCCATGGAGTGCAGGTCGGCGGTAAACTCCACGCTGGCGGGGAACAGGGCCTTGCCCTCCTTGCCCTCGGTCTCGCCGAAGAGCTGCTTCCACCACTCGCCGAAGAACCGGAAGGAGGGCTCGTAGCCCACCAGGATCTCCACCTTCTTGCCGGCGGTGTACAGGGCGTGGCGGGCGGCGGCGTACTGCCAGGCCGGGTTGTCCTGACCGGGGGCGGCCAGGGCGGTCATGGCCTCCTCCGCGCCGGCCATCAGCTCCACAATGTCCACACCGGCGCAGGCGATGGGCAGCAGGCCCACGGCGGTGAGCACGGAGTAGCGGCCGCCCACGGCGTCGGGCACCACAAACTCCTCATAGCCCTCGGCGTCGGCCAGGCCCTTCAGGGCCCCCCTGTGGGCATCGGTGGTGGCGTAGATGCGCTTGCGGGCCTCCTCCTTGCCGTACTTCTCCTCCAGCAGGTTCTTGAAGATGCGGAAGGCCACGGCGGGCTCGGTGGTGGTGCCCGACTTGGAAATGACGTTGATGGACCAGTCCTTGTCCTTGATGAGGTCGATGACTTCCAGCATGGCATCGGTGGACAGGCCGTTGCCGGCGAAGTAGATGGCGGGGCCGTCCTTGTGGGTCAGGTTGAAGTTGGGGGAGTTGACCAGCTCCACCACCGCCCGGGCGCCCAGATAGGAGCCGCCGATGCCGATGACCACCAGTACCTGGGACTGCTGCTGGATACGCTTGGCCGCCGCCTGGATGCGGGCGAACTCCTCCTTGTCATAGTCCCGGGGCAGGGTCACCCAGCCGGTGAAGTCGCCGCCGGGGCCGTTGTGCTCGGCGAGCATCCGGGCCGCCTCCCGCAGGGCATCTTCCCGGCTGGACAGATAGTCCTGGGGCAGGAATCCATTCAATTTTGACAGATCAAGGGTCAGCATGATGAAGTCCTCCTTCAAGCATCAAAAATATACGCCATTAGTATAACATAAAGCCGGGAGTTTGCCACAGAAAAAGGAAAAATTCTCTGGGATTTTTTACCCCCTCCAGGCGGAGAAATCAGAAAAATCAAAAAAATGTAGGTTTGTCAAACATATTGGACGGCGAACTGGGAAGGAGAACAGTAGTTTAAGGGCCTCATAGGGAAGTTGTTGGAGCGGCGGTTGTGGGCGGCAAGCTGCTTTGCGAAGTCATCCAAGGAAAAGAAAGCGTGCGAAGAATAGAAGCGCTTTTGATCCTCGCGGTGGCTGCGCTCCACTTTACCGTTGTGACGAGGCGTGTAGGGGCGGATGAGCTTGTGCCGGATACCCAGTTGGGCGGCAGTCGCCTCAAAGAGAGTGGATCGGTCCTGTTTGCCAGTAAAGAAACGGTTGGTGAACTCAATGCCGTTGTCGGTCTGAACGCACTCCACTCGGATACCCCGGCGGGCGTACCACTTGACCAGCTTTTTCAGAAAGTCGGCAGAGGAATAGGTGGACTGCTCGGGATAGGCTGCAAGGAAACGCAGACGAGTAAATTCATCAATGGCGGTATACTGGAATAGCCGAAGTTCCGGATTAGCGATGCAGCGGCGGGGAA
>DWXF01000018.1 GCA_019119335.1 Candidatus Flavonifractor merdavium | reverse complement strand
TGCGGAAGGCCACGGCGGGCTCGGTGGTGGTGCCCGACTTGGAGATGACGTTGACGGAGAAGTCCTTGTCCTTCACCAGGTCGATGACCTCCAGCATGGCGTCGGAGGACAGGCCGTTGCCGGCAAAATAGATCTCCGGGCCGTCCTTGTGGGTCAGGTTGAAGTTGGGGGAGTGGAGCAGCTCCACCACCGCCCGGGCCCCCAGATAGGAGCCGCCGATGCCGATGACCACCAGGGCCTGGGAATCCTTGCGGATGCGCTCCGCCGCCGCCTGGATACGGGCAAACTCCTCCTTGTCGTAGTCCCGGGGCAGGTGGACCCAGCCGGTGTAGTCGCCGCCCAGTCCGCTGCCGTTCTCCAGCTTGACCCGGGCGCTGTCCAGGGCGTCCAGCCGGCTGGTCAGCCAGTTTTCCGGAAGGAAGGGAACCGCGTTGGAGGTATCAAATTTGAGCATCATGGTGATGTCACTCCTTCTCTTTTTGGTACAGGGTCTGCATACGCCTATCATACACCCCGCCGGGTCATTTTACCAGAGAAAAAAGGGATGTCCGCCGGAAAATCCTTCCGGCTAAGCCCTTCTTACCTCCACGGTGTTGTCGTTGAGGGTGGTGGCCTCTCCCAGGTCGGACAGCCGGGGGTGGGTCAGGCTGTTGACGGCGTTTGCGCCGGGGTACACCCCCTGGGCCACCACCGTTCCCGGGGCCACCGCCCGGTCCAGGGCCAGAACCCCTTCCATCCGGCCCAGGTCGTTGGAGCAGACCACCCGCTCCCCCTCCCGGAGTCCCAGCCGGGCGGCGTCGGCCCCGTTCATCCGTACCGTCCGCTCCCCCCGCATCTCCTGCAGGTCGGGAATCTCGTTGAAGGAGGAGTTGAGGGTCTGCATCACCGGAGCGCACACCAGCCGGAAGGGCTCGGGGCCTCCGTGGGGCGGATACCAGGTGATGGGGGCGGGATCGGCCAGGTGGACCCTGCCGTCCGCCGTCTCCACCGGCAGGGGGAAGGGGGCCTCCAGCACCACCGGCTCCCCCGCCAGCACCCGCTCCTTCTCCTCCGGAGTGAGGGCGGCGCTCCCCTCCACCATCTCCCGGCACAGCTCCCCGGCGCCCCGCTGAAAGTGGGGCGCCTCTATCCCCATGGCCCGGGCCAGCAGGGAGAACACCTCCCAGTTGCTCTTCACCTCTCCCGGCGGGGTCATAACCGACTTAACATATTGAATCTGCCGGTAGCCGTAGGGGGTATACAGGTCCTCGCTCTCCACCATATAGGGGGCGGGGAGGATAATATCGGCGTACTTTGCCGTGTCGGTCATGTACCGCTCATGGACCACGGTAAACAGGTCCTGCCGCTCCAGCCCCCGGAGCACCGCGTTCTGATCCGAGAGCACCGAGGCCGGGTTGCAGTGGTAGACGTACAGGCTGTGGATAGGGGTCCGGACCCCCTCCCCCAGCAGGGCGGGGCCGATCTGGTTGATGTTCACCTTCTGCCGTCCGGGGTCGGCCAGGTCGGGCCGCTTCATCAGGCTCTTGTCCACCAGACTGGGGGAGGAGCACACCCCGTAGGTGCCGCCGCCTTTCTTCGCCCAGGCCCCCACCGCCGCCGGCAGGGCGGCGATGGCACGGGTGGCCTCTCCCCCGTTGCCGCTGCGGGAGAAGCCGCTGCCCAGGATGATGCAGGGGGCCTTGGCCTTCCCGTAATCTCGGGCCAGGGCCCGGACGGTCTCGGGCTCCAGGCCGGTGATGGCCTGGGTAGCCTCCGGGGTCCAGCGGCCCAGAGTGGCCCGCAGCTTCTCCCAGCCGGTGGTGTGGGCGGCCAGATAGGCCTGGTCGGTAAGCCCCTCGGCATCCAGCACCTGGAGGAGAGACAGGGCCAGGGCCCCGTCGCTGCCCGGCTTCACCAAAAGGGTCTGGTGGGCAAACATCTCGGCAGGGTTAGCGTATACGTCGATGAGCACCACCCTGGCGCCCCGGTCCCGGGCCTGCCGCAGGAAGGGCACCAGATGGATCCGGGTGGAGAGCAGGTCGGCGCTCCACACCAGGATAAGGTCGCTGTGGGCCACGTCCCAGGGGGACAGGTCGCAGGAGCTCCCCATCACGCGCTCCCACCCCGCCGATTTGCCGGAGCTGCACAGGGTACGCACCAGCTCGGTGGCCCCCAGGGCGTGGAAAAACCCGTCTCCGCCGTGGCGCTGGACCGCCCCCATGGTGCCGGCGTAGGAGCAGGGCAGAATGGTCTCCGCCCCGTATCGGGCTATGAGCTCCTTCCAGCGGGTGGAAATCTCCTCCACCGCCTCTTCCCAGGAGATGGAGGCAAATTTCCCCTCCCCCTTCTCCCCCGTCCGGCGGAGGGGGGTGAGGATGCGGTGGGGGCTGTTCACCGCCTGGGGCAGATGGCGCATTTTGCCGCATACCCCGCCCCGGGTGTAGGGGTTGGCCGGGTCGCCGGTGACGGCGTATACCCGGTCCCCCTGGGTCTCCACCAGCAGGGAGCAGCCGTCGGGACAGTCGTAGGGACAGGCGGAGCGATAGGTGGGCATAGAAAAAACCTCCTTGGAAAAAAGGCCGCCCGCGGGCGGCCTTTTGACTCAGTTTTTCAGGCTCTGCAAGGGGGCGGGAATTCTGCCGCCCCGGGCGATGAACGCCTCGGCGCTCTGGGGATGGACGGGCATGACGGGGGCGGAGCCCAGCAGGCCGCCGAACTCCACGGTATCCCCCACCACCTTGCCGGGTGCGGGGATGATGCGCACGGCGGTGGTCTTGGAATTGACCATGCCGATGGCGGCCTCGTCGGCGATGATGGCGGAGATGGTGGCGGCGGAGGTGTCGCCGGGGACGGCGATCATGTCCAGGCCCACCGAGCACACACAGGTCATGGCCTCCAGCTTGTCCAGGTGGAGCACGCCGGAGCGGGCGGCGGCGATCATGCCCTCGTCCTCGCTGACGGGGATGAAGGCGCCGGACAGGCCGCCCACGTGGGAGGAGGCCATGACTCCTCCCTTCTTCACCGCGTCGTTGAGCAGGGCCAGGGCGGCGGTGGTGCCGTGGGTACCGCAGGTCTCCAGGCCCATCTCCTCCAGGATCCGGGCCACCGAGTCACCGATGGCGGGGGTGGGGGCCAGGGACAGGTCCACGATGCCGAAGGGCACCCCCAGGCGGCGGCTGGCCTCCTGAGCCACCAGCTGACCCATGCGGGTCACCCGGAAGGCGGTCTTTTTGACGGTCTCGGCCACCACGTCGAAGGGCATCCCCTTCACCGCCTTCAGGGCGTGGTGGACCACACCGGGGCCGGAGACGCCCACATTGATGATGCAGTCGGGCTCGCCCACACCGTGGAAGGCGCCGGCCATGAAGGGGTTATCCTCCACCGCGTTGCAGAACACCACCAGCTTGGCGCAGCCGAAGCCCCCCTGCTCGGCGGTAAGCTGGGCGCACTCCTTGATGGTGCGGCCCATGACTCCCACGGCGTCCATGTTGATGCCCGCCCGGGTGGAGCCCACGTTGACGGAGGAGCACACCAGCTCAGTGCGGGCCAGGGCCTCGGGGATGGAGGCGATGAGCTTGCGGTCGGCCTGGGTGGCCCCCTTCTGCACCAGGGCGGAGAAGCCGCCGATGAAGTTGACCCCCACCGCCTTGGCGGCCTTGTCCATGGCCACGGCAAAGGGAACGTAGCTGTCGGTCTCGGAGGCCCCGGCCACCAGGGCGATGGGGGTGACCGAAATGCGCTTGTTGACAATGGGGATGCCGAACTCGGCCTCGATGGCCTCTCCGGTGGCCACCAGCCGCTCGGCCCGGCGGGTGATCTTGTCATAGATCTTCCGGCAGGCCACGTTGGGGTCCGGGTCGGCGCAGTCCAGCAGAGAGATGCCCATGGTGATGGTGCGCACGTCCAGGTGCTGCTGGTCGATCATGTGGATGGTATCCAGAATTTCCGTTGTATTGATCATGGCAGTCACCCTCAGATGCGATGCATGGCGTTAAAGATGTCCTCCCGCTGGGCGCGGATGGACAGGTCCCGCTCCTTGCCCTCCTGCTCCAGCAGGGCGGCCAGTTCGGCGAAGGGCAGGTCGCAGTGGTTGGCGTCCACCAGCATGACCATGGTGAAATAGTCCTGCAGGATGGTCTGGCTGATGTCCAGAATGTTGACGTTGTGCTGGGCCAGCAGGGCGCATACCGTGGACATGATGCCCACCCGGTCCTTGCCCAGAACGGTGACGATGGCTCTCATACAAAAACTTCCTTTCTCTTTATACCGTGGGATGCAGCTCGTCCAAAGTCAGGCCGAAGGCCGGGAGAAACCGCTCCACAAAGTAATCCACTTCCGGCAGGCCGTAGCCCTTCAGGGCCTCCAGGGTCTGTTCGGCGGCCTGGCGGAACTCTCCGTTGCCCGCCTTCAGCTCCTCCACACACTTGAGGTAGGCGGAGAGCTTGTCGGCGGCCTTTACCAGGGCCTGGGTATCCGGGTCGTACTCCTCCCGCACCAGAGGCTGGAAGGCGGGGCGCAGCTCGTCGGGCAGCATGGCCAGCAGCTTGTCGGCGGCCACCTGCTCCACCTGCCGGTAGGCCTCCCGGATGTCGGGGCTGTAATACTTGATGGGGGTGGGCAGGTCGCCGGTAAGGATCTCCGGCGCGTCGTGGTACAGCGCCGCCGCCGCCGCCAGGCCGGGGTCGGCCGGCTTGCCCAGCACGTCCCGCCGGATCACCGCCAGGGTGTGGGCCAGCACCGCCACCATGTGGGAGTGCTCCTGAATATTCTCCTGGAAGGTATTGCGCATCAGTCCCCAGCGGCTGATGTACCGCATCCGGGACAGGTAGGCGAAAAAGGGATACAGTCCCTCCATACGGCTCCCCCCTCTTAAAAAACATACTATTTTACCACAGCCTTCCGGCTCTTGTAAACCGGAACAGAAAAAAGCGCCCCCATGGGGCGCTTTTACGGTCACGAATTGTTCTGTGTCTCAAAGGCCGCCACGCTCTGCCGGAACTGGTTCCCCTCTTCGTCGGTGCCGTGGACCTCCACCCGCACCGGCTTGGACAGGTCCAGAGAGAACAGCCCCATAATGGACTTGGCGTCGATGACGTACCTGCCGGAGCATACATCCACCTCGCAGGGGCAGTAGCTGGCGGCGTTGACAAACTGCCGCACGTCCTCGATGGAGGACAGCGACACGCTAAACTCGATCATTGTGGAGCACCTCCTGAAATCCTCTGTACAAGGGCGCCGCCCTTGCTTTATAATAGGGTTTACCCCATTATAGACTGACCGGGGGAAAAATTTCAATGGAAATGTCCCGTTTCGGAAAAATTTCCGGCTTTTTTCACAAACGCCCGAATGGGACGGAGGAAATCACCATGCGAGTTGCTATTTATACCCTGGGCTGCAAGGTCAACCAGTACGAGACCCAGGCCATGGAGACCGAGCTCACCCGCCGGGGCCACACTCTGGTGCCCTTTGACGGGGCGGCGGAGGCCTATATCGTCAACACCTGCACCGTCACAGCGGTGAGCGACAAGAAATCCCGCCAGATGATCCGCCAGGCCAGAAAGCGCTCCCCCCACGCCATCGTGGCGGTGTGCGGCTGCTACGCCCAGACCGACCCCGCCGCCGTGGAAGGGCTGGGGGTGGACCTGGTGATGGGCACCGCCCACCGGATGGAGTTTCTGGACCGGCTGGAGGCCCTGAGCCCTGACGGGGGCCAGGTGGTGGAGGTGGACGACGCCCTCCGCCGCCGGGACTACGAGCACCTGCCCGCCGGCGGGCTGGAGGGCCGCACCCGGGCCATGCTGAAGGTGGAGGACGGCTGCGTCAACTTCTGCACCTACTGCATCATCCCCTACGCCAGAGGGCCCATCCGCTCTCTCCCCCTGGAGCGGGCCGCCGCCGAGGCCGCCCGGCTGGCGGGCGAGGGGTATCGGGAGATCGTGCTCACCGGCATTGAGCTCTCCTCCTGGGGCCGGGATCTGCCGGACAAGCCCCACCCCATCCAGCTCATCGAGGCGGTGTGTGCCGCCGCGCCGGGCTGCCGGGTGCGCCTGGGCTCTCTGGAGCCCCGCACCATTACGGAGGACTTCTGCCGCCGGGGGGCCGCTCTGCCCAATCTATGCCCCCATTTCCACCTGTCCATGCAGTCGGGCTGCGACAGCGTGTTAAAGCGGATGAACCGGAAGTATGATACCGCCCGGTATTATGAGAGTGTAAAATTACTCCGGGACCACTTTGACCGCCCCGGCATCACCACCGACCTTATCGTGGGCTTCCCCGGCGAGACCGAGGAGGAATTTTCTCAGACGCTGGATTTCATCCAGACCTGCGCCTTTTCCGCCATGCACATTTTCCCCTACTCCCGCCGCACCGGCACCCCCGCCGCCGCCATGCCGGAGCAGGTGTCCAACGCGGTCAAGGAAGAGCGGACTCACCGGGCGGGGGCCGTGGCCCGCGAAATGCACCGGGCCTGGCTGGAGAGCTGGGTGGGTCAGACCCTGCCGGTGCTTTTTGAGGAGGAGAAGGACGGGCTGTGGCGGGGCCACGCCCCCAACTACACCGAGGTATTCGTGTCTGGCGAGGGATTGCACAATGCAGTCAACGAGGTAACCATAACAGGCCTTCAGGGTGAAGGCCTGTTGGGTGTCCTCAGCGTTTCCGGTGGGGCAGATGGGCCTTGAGGGCCTCCTGCCAGGCGTCCAGCCGCTCCCTGGGGAGCAGCCAGTTGATCAGGAGGGACATGACTACCCCCACGCCGGTGTCCAGCATCCGGTTGAGGGAATAGGAGATGTAGTTGTCCGGGCCGATGCTGAACAGCAGCAGGCAGAGCACCACGCCGCCGGGCTGCACCGCCCCCACCCAGAAGATCTGGGCCAGGACGATCAGGATCACCACCCCCACGAACAGCAGGGGCACCAGCAGCAGGTGGTTGTCCCCCTCGGGGTAGAAGATCAGGTAGATGCGGTAGAGAAAAATCCCCAGAAAACCGCCGATGATGGTGCCGAACAGCCGGTTGCCCCCGTGGAGCTTGGAGTGCTCCATGGTGGCCCCCATGCCGAAGATGGCGCCGATACAGGCAAAGGCGGGGTTTCGGTTCAGAAAATAGTAGATCAGGGCGCAAAGGGAGGCGGAGAGGGCGGTCTTGAGGTTGCGCAGTCCGATGTGGACGGCGGGCTTTTGGGCGGCGTCTTTCACAGCAATCACACTCCCGGGCGCTGATACCATTACGATACCACAAACCAAGCCCTTTTTCCACATGAAGTGCTCCAAATGTGGAAAACCGGGCCAACAACTTGGAGGAATGACATGAGCCGGGCAGACCAGCTGTTTATGGAAAATTGCAAGGAGATTCTCTCCCACGGGGTATGGGACACCGACCTGCCGGTGCGCCCCCGGTGGGACGACGGCGCCCCCGCCCACACGGTGAAGAAATTCGGCATCGTCAACCGCTACGACCTGCGGGAGGAGTTTCCCGTGCAGACCATCCGCAAAATGGCCTTCCAGAGCGCCCTGGACGAGCTTTTGTGGATCTGGCAGAAGAAGTCCAACAACATCCACGACCTGAGCAGCCACATCTGGGACGCCTGGGCGGACGAGAGCGGCTCCATCGGCAAGGCCTACGGCTACCAGCTGGGGGTGAAGCACCAATACCCCGAGGGGGAGTTTGACCAGGTGGACCGGGTGCTCTACGACCTGAAGCACAACCCCGCCTCCCGGCGGATCCTCACCAGCCTGTACAACCACCACGACCTGCATGAGATGGCCCTCTACCCCTGCGCCTGGTCGGTGACCTTCAATGTCAGCGGAAAGACGCTCAACGCCGTTCTCAACCAGCGGTCCCAGGACATGCTCACCGCCAACGGCTGGAACGTGATGCAGTACGCCGCCCTGGTCCACATGCTGGCCCAGGTGTCCGGCCTGGAGGCGGGAGAGCTGGTCCACGTCATTGCCGACGCCCACATCTACGACCGCCACGTGCCGGTGGTGGAGGAGCTCATCTCCCGGACCCCCTATGAGGCCCCCGGGCTGTGGCTCGACCGGTCAATCACCGACTTCTATGCCTTCACCAAAACCAGCCTGAAGCTGGAGGGCTACCGGTTCCACACCCTGGACCAGCCCATTCCGGTGGCGGTATAAAGGGAGGGGTTTTGATGAACGTCATTGCCGCGGTGGACCAGAACTGGGCCATCGGAAAAGACGGGGATCAGCTGTGCTACCTCTCCGCCGACCTGAAGCGGTTCCAGGCTCTCACCACGGGACACGCCGTTATCCTGGGCCGCAAGACGCTGGCCACCTTTCCCGGCGGCCGTCCGCTGAAAAACCGGCGGAACCTGGTGCTGTCCCGGGACCCGGCCTTTGCCCCGGAGGGGGCGGAGGTGTTCCGGGATCTGGACAGCCTGCGGGCCGCCGCCCCGGCGGATTCCTTTGTCATCGGCGGGGAGAGCGTGTACCGGGCCCTGCTGCCCTGGTGCCGCCGGGCCTACATCACCAAGATCCACCACGCCTGGCCGGCCGATACCTTTTTCCCCACTCTGGACGGGGACCCCGCCTGGCGGCTGGTGGCGGAGGAGCCGCCCCTGGAGCAGGACGGACTGGTCTTTCACTATGTCACCTATGAGAGGGTGTGAGCACATGTATCTGGAGGAAATTTCCGCTTACCTGCCCCAGTCTCAGCAGGAGGCCGGGGACAAGGAGATGATCCTGGTGTATCTCCGCCAATTTCCCCACGACATCCTGACCCGGGAGAACAAAATCGCCCACCTCACCAGCTCCGGCTTTGTGGTGAACGCCGACGGCACCAAGGTGCTGATGGCCCACCACAACCTCTACAAGGTGTGGGCCTGGACCGGCGGCCACGCCGACGGCGACCCGGACCTGCTGGCGGTGGCTCTGCGGGAGGCCCGGGAGGAGACGGGAGCGGTCCATGTCAGGCCGTTGAGCACCGCCATCGCCTCCCTGGACATTCTGCCGGTGTGGGGCCATGTGAAGCGGGGGGCGTGGGTGCCCTCCCACCAGCACCTGAACGTGACCTATCTGCTGACGGCGGACGAGGCCGACCCGCTCCAGATCCGTCCGGAGGAGAACACCCGGGTTGGCTGGCTGCCGGCGGACAGGCTGCTGGAGTACACCAACGAGTGGCAGATGGACGAGGTATACACCAAGCTGCTGGCCCGGGCCAGGGCATTGCTGAAAGGGGAAACCCAATAAAAAGGAGGAGCTCCGGCAGGAGCTCCTCCTTTTTATTGGGTCAGTTCTGTCCCAGGTAGTTGGCCATAAGCTGGGCCACCTCGGCCCGGGTGGCGGTGCCCTGGGGATTCAGCGCGCCGCCGGAGCCCTGGATCAGCCCCTGACCGCAGGCCCACTCCATGGCGGAGCGGGCGTAATCGGAGACCGCTCCGCCATCCCGGCAGGCGGACAGGTCCCCGCTCGCCGTCACGTCCCCGCCCTGGGACTGGACATAGCGGAAGAGCATGGCAACCAGCTGCTCCCGGGTGATGGGATCGCCGGGGCCAAAGGCGCCGCCGCCGTAGCCGCCGGCCACCCCGTTGGCCGCCGCCCAGTTCACCCCGTCGGCATACCAGGCATCGGCGGCCACATCGGTGAACGAGGCGCCCGTGCCGGACTGGGCGGGCTGGCCCGCCAGCCGGTAGAGCATGGTGACCAGCATCCCCCGGGTCAGGTTCTGGTCGGGGCTGAAGGCGCCGTCGCCGGTGCCGGTCATAATCCCGTTTTCATACACATAGCGCACCGCGTCGGCATACCAGGTGCCCTCCGCCACGTCCCCGAAGGGCAGCGGCTGGGGCTCCGGCTCCTTCACCGCCTGGAACACGGCTTTTACCGTCACCTTGGAGCCGGGCATGACAAAGGTGAATTTCCCCGCACCCTTGTCGGTGAGGGCCACCGTCTTGCCGTCCTTGTCGGTGACGGTGAGAGAGGCCAGCTCATACCCCTGGTCGGGGGTGACGGTGATGGTAACGGTGGTACCCTTGGCGGCGTTCTGGCTGGAAAGGGTGACCGAGCCATGGTCCGCCGCCTCCACCGTGGTGCCGTAATAGGTGGTAGTGGTGGAGCCGCCACCGCCGCCGCTGCTGCCGCCGCCGGAGGGCTGGCGGGCCGTCCAGTGGGCGTAAATGGTGGTGTCGGCGGTAAACACGTAGGTCTGGTTGACCTGGATGCCATCCTCCGCCTGGGTAAACCAGCCGTTGAAGTCATGGTCGGTCCGGGTGGGGGTGGGCGGCGCCTGGGTCAGCTTGCCGTCCCCGCCGGTGGTGAGGGTGGTGGGGGTCACCGTGCCGCCCATGGGGTTCAGGGTGACGGTAAAGGGCTCATATTCGGCAAAGACAAAGGGGCTGAGCCGGTTGACGGTAAACCGGGCCATCCACTGGCTGCCGTCCTGGAAGCAGTAGGGGGTAATCAAATCCCTGGTCACGCCGTCAGAGCGGAAATGCAGAATCTTCAGCTTGGTATGATCGATGCCGTCAGGCACCGGCATGGTGATCTGGATGGGTACCAGCAGCGTGCCGTCGGGATTGGGGTTTACCGTGTTCCCCAGGGACAGGTCCATCTGCACATACTCCCGGTAGGTGTTGGGAATCTCCAGCTCTTGCGCTGGTTTGGAAATCGTAAAGGTAGGGGCTGTCAGATTTTCGGCGCTGAGGCCCGCGCCCACAACCGTGACCTGGGAGGCCTCCACACCCAGCGAGGCGTCATTGACCGTCACCTGAGTTGTCAATCCCAGCTTTTCCTCCAGCTCCCGGAGCTGGGCGGCCACGCCGGTACCCTCTTGGTCGGCGGAGAGGGACTCCTCCAGCTTTTTCTGGTCCAGATCCCGCACCGCATCAATGGCAGTTTGCTTTGCGTCCTCACCGGCATTGGGGTCAAGGCCGTTGAGGATATCCCCCAGGCTGTCGGTAATCTCCCCCGTGGTGCCCGACACCGTCCGGGGCTCGCTCCATTCCGACCAATCGCTGTGATATTTCTCCGTGATGTTCCTGGAGATCACCCGGATACGGAACACATAGTCCCCCGGACCAAACTCGGTCACCCGGTTATTGAACCGCTCCAGGAAGGTCTGGTTGCCGCTACTCTGGGCGTACTGGGCCGAATCCGCCTTGTACCCGACTTCCCTGTAAGATCCGTCCTCCTGGACCTTGGCAAACTGGATGAAGAGATCTGCGTCGTCCGTCAGAACCGCTTCCTCCAATGTGTAGGCAAAATTGGCCCCATCCCAGCCCACCCCGGTGGGCACGGCATAGGAAACGCCGGGATTGGTGTACTGGTATACCGCGGTGGTAGCGGGATCACTGTCGGTATAGGTGGCTCCGTTGTCGCCCAGATAGGTGATAGTAGCAGTATAGGAACCGGTTGGCATCTTCTCCTCCGTATACCAGCCCACATAGATCTCCTGGACCGCTCTGGTATATCCCCCAAACCCGTCGCCGTAGATCTCAAAGACCTGACTGGTGTCCGTGTTTGTGATTTCCACCTGATAGTCTGGCATGATGTCCTGGGGGATGTTTTTCAGCACCACCTGCCCGGCCTTGAACTTCCTGCCGCCCAGTTCGGTATCCTGGGTCAGCCACTCCACCTCCGGAGTAGGCAGCTTGGACGCCGCGGCGGCCGCCGGCAGGCCGGGGACCAGGGTGAGCAGCATGGCCGGAACCAGGGCCGCGCTGTACCATCGTTTACGCATACGCTCTCCTCCTTATCGGGAAATATGGTTATCCGCAGTATAGCACGGTCCGGCCAGGTTTTCCATATACTGGATGCATAGTGTGGCAAAAAACCGCCCGTCCAACCCTGGGGGGAACCAGGCGGACAGGCGGTTTTTGCTCAACCCATACCGCCCACGCGTTTGGTGGCGGTGTGGTAGATGGGCTTCCACTCCACCTTGCGCACCAGCGCGGCGATGGAGATGGGGATGTAAGTAAACATGAAGATGGGGAAGGTAAATACATATCCCAGCTTCTTGAGGGCGGGGGCCTGGATGTGCTTCCACTCGGACAGCACGGTACACAGTCCGTAGAGCAGCAGGCCCAGGTAGAAGTTGCCCAGGGAGGAGCCGATGAAGCCCACCGTCTCGTGGATCACCCGGGCGGCCAGATAGGCGGGCTGGGTGAGACAGGCGGCCAGGACCACGGCGTTGAACAAGATCATGGCCAGGGTGAGCAGCATGCCGGGAGCCACGGTGACGAACATATCGTAGCAGGAGGTGCCCAGCCGGCCGGGGCGGAGCATGCCCTTGAGCAGGGGCACGGTGTACTCCCGGTCCACCTGATAAAATCCCTTGGACCAGCGCAGCCGCTGATCCCAGGACTGGCGGAAGGTCACCGGCTGCTCGTCGTAGATCACGGCGGTGTCACAGTAGCCGATGCGCTTGCCCCGGATGGCGCAGTCCACGGAGAACTGGATGTCCTCGGTGAGCAAATGGAAGGGCCAGCCGCCGTTCTCCTCGATGACCTTGGAGGACACCAGGAAGCCGGTACCCGACACGTGGCAGTTGGTGCCCAGCAGGGTGCGGGGGAAGTTGAGGAACCGGGCCTCCCGCAAAAACCAGATGGAATATCCGGCGGAGATCCAGTTGTCCCCGAAGTTTTTGGAATTGCGGTAGCAGGTCACGGCGTCATAGCCTTTGTCAAAGGTGCGGTTCATCTCCCGCACAAAGCTGGGGTCCACCAGATTGTCCGCGTCAAAGACAAAATAGCCGTCATAGCAATCCTTGCCCTCCTCCTTCAGCCGGCGGAAGAGGTAGTCCATGGCGTAGCCCTTGCCCTTGTGAATGGGGTCCCGGCGCTCATACACGAAGGCGCCCGCCTTCCGTGCGGCTCCGGCGGTGTCGTCGGTGCAGTTGTCCGCCACCACATACAGGTCCAGCAGCTCCCGGGGATAGTCCTGTTTTCGGAGACTGTCCAGCAGCTCGCCGATCACCTGTTCCTCGTTGCGGGCAGAGACCACCACCGCAAAGCGGTGGAGCCGGCTGGGCTCATGGCGGTCCTTATGCCTGCGCAGCAGCAGACCCACCACCAGATAAAAGCCCTGGTACAGATACAGCAGGGTAAACAGCAGCACAATGCTCCAGTTCAGCCCTTTGACAAATTCCAAAATAGACATTGTATTGTGTTCCTCCGTTATACCGTGAAAGCCAAACGAACCGGCAAAAAAGTGGGACCTTTTTACCGTGGAGCCTATCATACCATCTTTTTAAAATATTACAAGAGTGTTACACACCAATTAACAGAACATTAAGAGAAAGTTTTTATTTCTTTTACACAAATGTAAGAAAGCGCGCAGCCTCATCCAGTGCCTCCATGGATTGGCAGAGGATCAGCCGCATAGAAAATCGGGCTGGGGCAAAGCTATGTTCGGATCGCTGATCCACAACCAAAACACGTAAGGAGATGCAAAGCGTATGTCTAACACTAACAGCAATCAGCCCGTGGTTTCCAGCGCTCGTGAGGCCCTGAACAAGTTCAAGATGGAGGCCGCTCAGGAAGTGGGCGTCAACCTGAAGCAGGGTTACAACGGCGACCTGACCAGCCGTGAGGCCGGCTCCGTGGGCGGCCAGATGGTCAAGAAGATGATCCAGGCCTACGAGAACGGCATGCAGTAACCTGATTCCCTGATCAATCCCGGGCGGGGGGCGGAGCTTTGCTCCGCCCCCCGCCATTTTTGGTCTCAGCCCGCCGGAACGCTTGTATTTTGCCCGCCGGACAGATATAATAAAGCGTACACCATTTATATGCGCCGATGCAGGCACCAAATTGCAAAGGAGACATTCCTATGTCTAATATTTGGCATGACATCAACCCCGCCCGGATCCAACCGGAGGACTTCATCGCCGTCATCGAGATCCCCAAGGGCAGCAAGAAAAAGTATGAGCTGGACAAGGAGACCGGCCTCATCATCCTGGACCGGGTGCTCCACACCTCCACCCACTATCCCGCCAACTACGGCTTCATTCCCCGGACCTACGGCGACGACGGCGACCCGCTGGACGTGCTGGTGCTGTGCTCCGAGGCCATGGACCCCCTGACCCTGGTGCGCTGCTACCCGGTGGGCTACATTTCCATGCTGGACGGCGGGAAAAATGACGAGAAGATTATCGCCATTCCCTTCTCCGACCCCACCTACAATGCCTATCAGGACCTGATGGACCTGCCCCCCCACATTTTTGACGAGATGGCCCACTTCTTCACGGTGTACAAGGCCCTGGAGGGCAAGGAGGCGGTGGCCGGAGACGTGAACGACCGACAGGCCGCCATCCGGGTCATCCGCCAGGCCATGGACCACTACGTGGAGTGCTTTCTGGGCGGCCCGGCCCGTCCGTCGGGACAGCCCAGCTCGGACCGCTGAACCTGATGAAATATTAAGGGAAACTTAATGGCTTTTTTCCCTATTTTTGTTTTTGTGTGTGATACAATCAGTCTGTACAAATGAAAGTCTGATGGAGAGAGGAAATTCCCTATGAACCAACCATACGATTGCCTGGTCATCGGCGCGGGCATGGCGGGAGCCGTGGCCGCCCGGGAGCTGGCGGAGCGGGGCGGCAAGCAGGTGCTGGTACTGGAGCGCCGGGACCATGTGGGCGGCAACGCCTACGACCATTTTGACCAGGACGGCGTGCTGATCCACCGGTACGGTCCCCACATTTTCCACACCAACAGCAGGCGGGTATTCGACTATCTTTCCCGCTTTACCGCCTGGCGCAACTACCAGCATCAGGTGGTTGCCAACATCCCCGGGGCAGACGGCCGGCAGGAGCTGCCGGTGCCCTTCAACCTGGTTTCGCTCCGGGCGGCCTTTCCGCCGGAGCAGGCTGCCGCTCTGGAGAAAAAGCTGCTGGAGACCTACGGCGCGGAGCGGAAGGTCACCATTCTGGAGCTGCGGGAGAACTCCGATGCTCAGTTGCGGGCATTGGCCGACTTTGTATACGACCACGTGTTTGTCCGCTACACCATGAAGCAGTGGGGGCAGAAGCCGGAGGAGATCGACCCGGCCACCACCGCCCGGGTGCCGGTGTTCCTGTCGGAGGACTGCCGGTATTTTCAGGACATTCACCAGGGCATGCCGCTGGAGGGCTACACCCCCATGTTCCAGCGGCTGCTGGACCACCCCAACCTGACGGTGGAGACCGGGGTGGACGCCTCGGCCCGCCTGACCCTGGCGGATGGGCGCATCCTGCTGGACGGGGAAGCCTTTGAGGGTCTGGTGCTCTACACCGGGGCGGTGGACGAGCTGTTCGGCTGCCGGTATGGGCGGCTGCCCTACCGCACCCTGGACTTCACCTTTGAGACCTATTCCCAGGACTTCTGGCAGAGCCACGGCACGGTGAACTACACCATGGACCAGGACTACACCCGCATTACCGAGTTCAAATACCTCACCGGGCAGGAGCTGCCCGGCGTCACCACCATTATGAAGGAGTACGCCCGGTCCTACACCGGCGCCGCCGGAGAGGTGCCCTACTACGCGGTAATCAATCCGGAGAACAACGCCCTCTATGCCCAATACCAGGCGGAGGCCGCCCGCTATCCCAACCTCCGTCTGCTGGGCCGTCTGGCGGAATACAAGTACTACAACATGGACGCCATCGCCGCCAGGGCGCTGGAGCTGTGTGACGAACTGCTGAAATGAGGAAAGAACACATGTCAAAGCTCATCACATTTGCCGTACCCTGCTACAACTCGGCGGCCTACATGGACCACTGCGTCCGCACCCTGCTCACCGGCGGGGAGGATATTGAGATCATTCTGGTGGACGACGGCTCCACCAAGGACGACACCCCCGCCATCTGCGACAAATACGCGGCGGACTATCCCAACATCATCAAGGCCATCCACCAGGAGAACAGCGGCCACGGCGAAGGGGTCAACCAGGGCCTGCGCAACGCCACAGGGCTGTATTACAAGGTGGTGGACTCCGACGACTGGCTGGATGAGGCGGCCCTGGCCGCCGCTCTGGACAAGCTGCGGGAGTTTGCCGCCATGGAGCGGCCGGTGGATATGTTTATCGCCAACTACGTGTACGAGCATGTGGAGGACAACACCCAAAAGGTCATGCGGTACACCAACGTATTTCCCGAGGGGCGGGTCTTTACCTGGAACGAGATCGGCCGCTTCCGCCCCTCCCAGTATCTGCTGATGCACTCGGTGATCTACCGCACCCAGCTGCTGCGGGACTGCCGCCTGGAGCTGCCCAAGCACACCTTCTATGTGGACAACATTTTTGTATACCAGCCCCTGCCGGCGGTCAAGAGCATGTACTATATGGACATTGACCTCTACCGCTACTTCATCGGCCGGGCGGACCAGTCGGTGAACGAAAAGGTGATGGTCACCCGGGTGGACCAGCAGGTGCGGGTCACCAAGCTGATGATCCAGAGCCACGCCCTCACCGGCCTGTACTACACCCAGCGGAAGCTGGCCCAGTATATGGTCAACTACCTCTCCATGATGATGACCATATCCTCCATCTTCCTCATCATCGACGGCTCTCCGGAGGCGCTGGGCAAAAAGACCGAGCTGTGGGAATTCCTCCGGGCCAACAACCCCAAGCTCTACCACAAGCTGAAATACCGCTCCCTGTCCTTTGTGGGCAACATTCCCGGCTATCAGGGCCGGAAGCTGTCGGTGCGTCTGTACCGGCTGGCCCGGAAAATCTACAAATTCAACTGAAAAGGAGGCGCCGCAGACGCGGCGCCTCCTTTTGTTTTTTGCATGTATTACAGCCGGGCCACACCCTGGGCGCGGGCGGTGGCCGCCACCGCCTGGGCCACGGTGGCCGACACGCTCTTGTCCAGCGGGGAGGGCAGGATGTACGCGGGGTTCAGCCGGTTGTCCGGCACCAGGGCGGCCAGGGCCTTGGCGGCGGCCACCTTCATCTCCTCGGTGATCTCCCTGGCCCGGACGGTCAGGGCACCCTTGAATACCCCGGGGAACACCAGCACGTTGTTGATCTGGTTGGGGAAGTCGGACCGGCCGGTGCCCACCACCGCCGCGCCGCCCCGCTTGGCCTCGTCGGGCATGATCTCCGGGGTGGGGTTGGCCATGGCGAACACAATGCCGTCTTTCATGGTGGACACCATCTCCGCCGTCACCAGGTTGGGCCGGGACACCCCCACAAAGGCGTCCGCGCCCCGGAGGGCGTCGGCCAGGGAGCCGTGCTCCCGGTTGAAGTTGGAAATGCGGGCAATCTCCTCCTGGCCGGGATTGAGCCCCTGGTCCCCGGCGCAAATGATACCGTTGACGTCGCACATGACCACGTTGCCAAAGCCCATGGAGAGCAGCAGCTTGCCGATGGCGATGCCGGCGGCGCCGGCGCCGTTGATGACAATTTTCATCTCTGCGGCGGTCTTTCCGGTCACTCGGGCGGCGTTGAGCATGGCGGAGGCCACCACGATGGCCGTGCCGTGCTGGTCGTCGTGAAAGACCGGGATATCGCACAGCTCCTTCAGCCGCCGCTCCACCTCAAAGCAGCGAGGGGCGGCAATATCCTCCAGGTTGATGCCCCCGAAGCTCTTGGAAATCAGGTAAATGGTCTCCACCAGCTGGTCCACATCCTGGGTATCCACACAGATGGGGAAGGCGTCCACCCCGGCAAACTCCTTGAACAGGGCGCATTTGCCCTCCATCACCGGCATGGCGGCGGCGGGGCCGATGTCCCCCAGGCCCAGCACGGCGGAGCCGTCGGTGACCACCGCCACCAGGTTCCCCCGCCGGGTGAGCCGGAAGGAGGCATCATAGTCTTTCTGAATGGCCAGGCAGGGCTCGGCCACGCCGGGGGTGTACATCAGGGAGAGGTCCTCCCGGGTCTCAATGGGCTTGCGGGCCACCACTTCGATCTTGCCCCTCAGCTGCTGATGCAGCTCCAGGGCCTGCTGCTTCAAATCCATACCGTCCGCTCCTTTTCCCGCTCTGGCATATGGGTTCTTTTTGCATTATTATACACCTGCCCCGGTCCCAATTGCCACCCAGCATACTAGCCAAAATTCCCCCGTTTTTTCTCAGGCGGAACGGTCACAGCATCAGCGCCAGACACCAGCACAGCGTGGCGCCCACCGCCCCCGCCGCGGCGTACACCGGGCCGGGCACCCGCCGCCACGCCTTGCTCCACCGGGTATTTTTCCGCAGGTAGCCGTCGGCCGCCCGCTGGGCCTCCTGCAGCACCTCCTCCGCCGTTACGCCCTTTTTGAAGGCGTCCTCCTTTACGATAAAGATAGCCTGCTCAAAAAAGCGGGGATCGGGGGTCCGCACCACGATTACCTGACGGGATACGCCTTGCACCACAACGCCACATCCTTTCCTAGTTTCTTCCAGTATGTCCCCTCCTGTCCCGCCTTATTCCAGTCCATGGCATAGATTGCCGCTCATAACCCCGCCTGCCCCGCCGTACACTAATTCCAGTCAGAAAGGGAGGCAGATGGATGAGCAGCAAACGACGCAAGCTGATCGGGGCCCTGGCCCTGGTCTTTCTTCTGAATATCGCCCTTATCTCCCTGGCGCAGTACGCCCAGGCGGTGACCTACCGCCAGGGCTCCACCGGGGAACAGGTTCGGATCATTCAGAGCAAGCTAAAAAACTGGGGCTACTACGACGGCACGGTGGACGGCATCTTCGGCAGCCGCACCGCCGAGGCGGTGAAGTATTTCCAGCGCAAGAACGGCCTGACGGCGGACGGCATTGTGGGCCCGGCCACCCTGCGGGCCCTGGGGATGTCCACCGGCGGCGGCAGCGGCAGCAGCAGTCAGTCGGCCAGCCTGGACCTGCTGGCCCGGGTAATCTCCGCCGAGGCCCGGGGGGAGCCATACAGCGGCCAGGTGGCGGTGGGGGCGGTGATCCTCAACCGGGTGGAACACCCCTCCTTCCCCAACACCATTGCCGGGGTGGTATACCAGCCCGGCGCCTTTACCTGCATGGTGGACGGGCAGTTCAATGAGCCGGTGGCGGAATCGGCGGTGCGGGCGGCTCAGGAGGCCCTCAACGGCGCCGACCCCAGCGGCGGAGCCATCTACTATTTCAACCCCAACACCGCCACCAGCGCCTGGATCTGGAGCCGGCCGCTGATCAAGGTCATCGGCAACCACCGCTTCTGCTCCTGACGCCCACAATGGATAACGCCCCCTCCGCCAAAGCGGAGGGGGCGTATTGATGCCGGTCAGGTCTCCATGTGGCGGCCCAGGAAACCGGCGATGGTCTGAGCCAGCTTGTAGTCGGTCTCATCGCTGGTCTGCTCGGGATCGCTGGTGACAAAGAGCACACAGCCCAGCACGTCCCCCTCCGACAGGATGGGGGCGGCACAGATGGCCAGATACTTGTCGCTGTCCTCACATACCGGAACAGGGGTACCGCCGGTCTGCACCTGATAGATCTGCCGGCCCTCCATAATCTGCTCCAGATCGGAGGAAATCCGCTTGTCGGTCAGCTCCCGCTTGGCGGTGCCGGCCACCGCGATGCAGGCGTCCCGATCGGTGATGACCGCGATCTTGCCGGTGGTCTTGTTCAGAGTCTCGCACATCTGCCCGGCGAAATCCCCCAGGCCGCCCATCAGGGAATACTTTTTGAAAATGACGCCGCCGTCCTTATCTGTATAAATCTCCAGCGGGTCGCCGTCACTGATAACATTGGCATGGAACACCTTGTCCGGCCGCTTGGCGGCGGCCTGGACGAGGACGACGGGTGAGATATGCCCCATGCCCGCCTTAAAATTTGCCCCGTCCTCCTCCGGCAGGGCGCCGCAGCGGAGCAGGCTGTCGATGTCGGCCTTCAGCTGGATCTCCAGGTGGTCCTCGTAGACACGTATCTTCTCAATGATAAGCTGCAGGTCCTGCCGGTCCAGGTGCTCCTTGCGAAGGATGTCATCAAAGACCTCCAGGGCGGTTTTGGCCACCCGGTTCACCTGGAGGATGGTGTTGCGCTTGTCGGTGGCCATCCGCAGCTGGTTCTGGACCCCCTCGATCCGGCGCAGCAGGTCGGCCTCCAGCTCGTCATAGGTCTCCTCCAGGATCTCCTCCTGATCCGGATGTTTCATCAGGTCCCGTACCCGCTGGCGCTTGGTGGCCTTCAGCTCCTCCTGGAGGTCGGCCAAAATCTCCTCCAGATTGGCGGCGGAGCGCTCGGTCTCCTCCACGTCCTCCCGCTCGTGGGCCAGGTCCTCGTTGAGCCGGTCCAGCATGGCGGCAGAGCCCTCCTTCACCTTTTCCACATAGGCCTTCAGCAGCTGATCCAGCTTGTCCACCCGGATGTGGTGGCTGGTGCAGCCGGACAGCCCCCGGCGGTGATAGGTGCCGCAGGTGTAGGCCGGGCGCAGGTCGGAGCGGCTCATGGCGAACATGGGGGCGCCGCAGTCCCCGCAGGTCAGAAACCCGGAGTAGACATTGTCGTTCTTCTTCTGCCCCCGGTAGTTGGAACGGGTGCGCTGCTGCCGCAGGGCCCGGGTGGTGGCGAAGGTACGGTAGTCGATGATGGGCTGATGGTGGTTCTCGATGACGATCTGCTCCAGCTCGTCCCGCTTGATGTCCTTGCCGTTGATCTTGGCCCGGGTGTACTTGCCCTGTCGCAGGGTGCCGATGTAAAAGTCGTTGTCCAGGATGCCCTGCACCGTCACAATGGCCCAGGAGGCCTTGGCCTCCCGGCGGCAGGTCTCCCCGGCGGCCTCCCGGCGCAGCTGCTCCGACATGCGGGGGGTTGGCACCCCTTCGTCGGTAAGGTGGTTGGCGATCTTCTTGTACCCCCACCCCTGGTCGTTGTAGAGGCGGAAGATGGTACGCACAATCTCCGCCTCGGTGGGCACCACCTCAAACTGCTTCTGTTTGTTCAGGATGTACCCGTAGGGGGCGGCGCACAGCCAGGCCCCGTCCTGCTGGCGGCGGCGCACCACCGAGCGCACCTTCTTGCTGGTGTCGGTGACCGGCATCTCATTGATGAGGAACTGGAACTGAATTTTCAGCCAGTCGTCGTCGTTGGGGAAGTCGATGTTGTCCCCAATGGAGATGATCCGCACCCCCGCATCCCTTAAATCCTCCAGCTCCACCAGGCCCCGGCTGTTGCGGCGGGAGAATCGGGAGAAGTCCTTAACGATGAGGATGTCGTATTTGTGGCTCATCAGGCCCTTCCGCATGGCCTGGTAGCCCTCCCGCTGCTCGAAGGTGTAGCCGGACCGGTCCCGGTCCTCATAGAAGGTGAGGGTGCTGCCGGGGAATTTGGCTTTCACAAAATCCTCGATGATGGCTTTCTGGTTCTCAATGGACACGTTGTCCCGGTCCAGCTCGTCATCCACCGAAATACGGCAGTAGCCCGCGATATCAAAGCGTTCTATCAATATCTTCACCACACTTCTTCCTATTTGCAGATAATATTGTATATCAAATTATAAAAAATAGCAAGTGGAAAGAATCAGGCCCCTCCCGAAAGGCGGGGTCGTTTTTTCTTCCCCCTTCCAAATTATTCACATGGTCTGTTCCCATCTGTGTGTCTCCTCCTGGTCATCTTGTTTGTGCCCCAGTGCTATTCTCGTCTCCTGCTCCCGGAGCAGTACCTTTCGGTCGGTGTGCCCGGCGTCCAGATGGGTGGTGATGAGCACCTGGCTGTCCGGCCACTACCACAACCCGGTGCCGCAGCGCAGCAGCCCTTTTAAAAAGCCACGCCGACACCGCTGATAGCGGCATCGGCGTGGCTTTTTAGGTCATTAAAATCCCGCTTATATCAATCCAAACCGCTCCAGCCAGCCCATCGTGGTATCGGACAAACTCAGCGTACCCATATTCTCCGCATTCCAATCCAACATCTTCTGGTACAGCGCAGGCACACCCTCCAGGTACACAGGGTCCTCCTGATAGTACTGCATAATAAGATTAAAGGACTGCTGCCAAGTATTCGGGTCGGCGGCCACATAGTCGGTATACTTGTTCAGCATGGCAAAGGCCTGCTCGCTATCACCCTGAGTAAAGTAGTACTGGGCCAGATAGAGCGGAATGGTATTGGAATCCACCTCCTGCAATTTGGCGGCATAGTTTGCCGCATTGTGCAGGATCTCTTCCGTCGGCGCCTCCATCTGCATACTACTGAGCACATAGGACAGCATATAGTCCGCCCACTCAAAGCGGTCCAGGACAATGGCCCGCTCCAGAGAATCATAGCTTTGCTGCCGGTTGAACAGGGACCGGGCATAGAGATTACAGCCCAGCAGCACCGTGTAAACCAGCACCAGTGCCGCCAGCACCCAGCTCACGCCCTTTTGCACGCCCTCCTTCGCAAAGGACAGGGGCATGGTCTGGCCGCAGCACAGGGCGATCAGTCCGAACACGCCGAAGGCAAAGGGCAGGTAGGCATAGGAGGAGAATACCACCTCCACCGCCGCATGGCCCGCCATAAAGACCAGCGCGCCGCCCAGAGCCGCCGTCAGAGGATTGGATTCCTCCTCCGGCGTACGGCGGGATTTGATGACGGCAATCAACGCGGTAACCAGCACCCCCACAAAGAGGATCAGGCCCACCACACCGGTTTCTACCAAGGCCTCGATATAGTGGTTGTGGGCATACTTGGTCTCATAGTAGAAGGACTGGACGCTGACGATGCCGTTTTCAAAAGCGCCCATGCCCAGACCAACAACAGGGCTGCGCTGGAACAGCTTCATGCCGTCCTCAAAGAACACCACACGCTGGATGGCGTTCTGGTTGGCCCACAGGCCCTGCATACGATTGGCGATGAAGTCGGGCAGCAGCTTATAGCCCAGGGGGAACTCGACAGCACCGCCGTTTCCTTCCATGGCCACACGCTCCAGCGTCACGGAAGTATCCGCGGAGAAATTGGCGTACACCACAATGCTGTCCTCCGGCACCTCCACAACCGCGCCGTCCACCGGTCCGGAGTAGATCGTGGTGCTGGTATGCATCATGGTATCCTCTTTGTTCTGGCTCTCAAGAGTTACATTGACCGGCCCATCCGCCGTAACGGACAGGGTGTAAGTGCCGGGCTCGGGATAGGCCGACCGGCGCAGAGTCTCCCCCGCATCCAGAGATGCCGGACCGGTCAGCTGCATGGCCACAACCACAAAGACCGCCAGCAGCGCCACCACCGCGCCGATCAGGATGGGCACCACACGGGTACGCCCCTCCAGCGCCTTGCCAAGCCGCTGTCCCACAAACTGGTCGGCCAGGCACAGCAGAGCCGCGCCAACCACAACACAGACCAGGGGCACCGGCTGGAAGCCGGTCCATTCCACCAGGGAGGTGGCGGATACCAGAACGCCCCCAGCGCCCACCAGGATCAGGGTCTCCACCATCAGCACCAGGGCACTTCCCCTGGACTGTTTCCGCTCCAGCAGCAGATAGATCAAAAAGCCCACCGCAATGGTGCCGCTGCCGCCCATACTAAACGCCAGCAGGAAAGACAGGGCGTTGATGTAGAGGCACACCAGATGGAACCGGCGGTGGCCTTTCTGCTGAGAGGTACCCGCCAGCCCCAGAGAGAGGAACACCCCAATGCCCATACACCCGGCAAACACATTGGGGTTGCCAAAAATGGAAGTCATTCGGACCCCCGCTTCCACTCCCCCAAGGTTGTTATAGTCCTGGGTAAACAGCTGCAGCAGGCCCAGCACCGGCGTGCTGATCAGATGGGTGGAGAGCAGGTCGATGCTCACCAGACCTGCAATGGCCGCAGCACCCTCCAACACCGTGGCAAATCCACGTCCCAGCTCGCCATCCTTGCCCCTGGCAAAGGCCAGCAGCAAAATGACGCAGCAAAAGGAGGTCAGAAGCACCACGAAAGCCCGCAGAGCAAACTTACCCGAGACGGCATACAGGGTGGAGATGCCGTTCATGATCACCCACAGGCTCAGCGCCAAAAATGGTACGGACAGCCGAGCCGTAAACTGCTTTTGCCGAAGCAACAGGACAGCTATGGTGCAAATAGCTGCCACCATGGTGATTCCTTTCGCAGTGGAGACACTGCTGAGGCATATCATCAGAAAATAAGCAACGATCAAGACGGCCATCAGGCCAATCCCTTTGGGATCCCAGCCGGCTTGCGCCAAAGCCGGAGCAGGTTTTTGTGTTTTACGGGTTGACATGCTGTTCCTCCCAATTATATGGCACATCTGCCACAGTTTATCGTTTTATTGTACCACGTTTTACCAATCTCGTCTATCTCAGACCGGCTTTCCCTTCTACAATTTTTCCTGATTGACCACGCCTTTGACCAACGTCATAAACAAAATCTTCAGATCAAAAAAGAAATTCCAGTTCTCAATATAGTAGATATCGTGCCGGATACGTTCTTCAATGGAGGTATCTCCCCGCAGGCCGTTGACCTGGGCCCAACCGGTGATACCGGGGCGGACCTGATGCTTCACCATATAGAGCGGGATCTCCTCCTTGAACTGCTGGACATAGTGGGGCACCTCCGGCCGGGGCCCCACCAGGCTCATATCCCCTTTGAGGACGTTGAACAGCTGGGGCAGCTCGTCAATGGAAAACTTGCGCAGGATCGCGCCGAACTTGGTTTTGCGCGGATCACTGTTCCGGCTCCAACCGGTGTCCTGAGCGGCATTCACCCGCATGGAGCGGAACTTGTACATCATAAAGGTCTTTTTATTGCGGCCCACCCGCTCCTGCTTGAAAATGATGGGGCCGGGAGAGGACAGCCGGACACCGATGGCCGCGATCAGCATGATGGGCGAGGTACAGATAATGAGCGCAAGGGATCCCACAATATCCATCGTCCGTTTGGCGGCGGCGTTGATCCAGTTATCCAGGGGGATATGCCGGATATTCATGAGGGGAATCCCCTCGATGTTGTCAAACTGAGGATTGGAGGGGATATACTCGGCATAAAAGGGAATCACGGAGAGTTTGATGCCGTCCTTCTCGCAGGCCTCGATCACTTCCCTGGTAAAGCGAAACTCCTCCGCCGGAAGGGCTACCACCACCTCGTCGGGGTGCCGGCGCTCCAGCACCTTTTCCAGTGCCTTGACGCTGCCCAGATAGGTGATGCCTGGAATGGAGTCATGCTCAGCCAGATAGCCGTCGATCAGATAGCCATACTCCTTCTGCCGGTTGACCACCTGGACATACCGCACCGCCATGTGGCTGTCCCCCACCAGCAGCACATGCTTCTGGTTAAAGCCCTGCTGCCGGAAATGGTGGAGGGCGGAGCGCAGGCAGATGCGTTTGGCGCACATCGCCAAAAAGGACAGACATACAAAAAGCGCCAGCACGCCACGGGAGAAGTGTATCCCCTTATAGAGGAACAGTCCCGTCAGTGCCAAAATATAGTTGATCAGGCAGCCCCAGAATACCCGGGTCAGCTCCCAGCTGAGCGTTCGCTTTCGGAGGGACTCATACAGTCCCATGATGGCAAACGTCACCAGATGGGAGGGAATGAGAAAGAGCAGCAGCAGCAGCATATAGGCCGGCAGCGGCACCGTAATGATGCCGTTGTGCAGGATATAGAACCGGATGTAGAAGGACACCGGCATGGCGATAAAAAGGATAAGTGCGTCCAACAGCACATTGATGGAATTCAGCGTGCGCTGGTTTTCTTTAATCATGTCAAAGCTTTCCCCTCTACTACACAGATCCCGCGGAGGCAGGCTGACCCAGCGGCGCCAGGGTCTCATACTGCGCCATTACAACCGGCTGCACCCGGTCCAGGGTATAGGCCTGCACCGCCTGGCGGCCCCGCTCCCCCATCCGTTTCGCCAGCTCCCGGTCCTGGAGCAGCTCCTGGACACACCCGGCGCACGCCGCCCAGTCCCCGTAGGGGTAGAGCAGTCCGGCCCCCGATTCCTCCAGCAAATCAGTGTGACCCTTCACCCGGCTGGCCACCACCGGCAGGCCGCAGTACATGGCCTCCATAATATTGAACGGCAGGCCCTCGCTGCGGCTGGCCGACGCCGCCAGATCCGCCGCCCCGTACCACCGGGCCATCTGAACCTGGCCGGGGAAAAGCACCCGCCCAGCCACGCCCAGCTCCTCTGCCAGAGCCATACACGCCTCCCGCAGGACACCCTGGCCGGGGAGAGCCAGCTTGACCTGCTCCGGCAGCCGGGTCATGGCCCGGATGAGTACCTGTTGGCTCTTTCGACCGGAGAACTCGGCGGCGTACAGCAGAAGGATATCCCCCTCCGCAATTCCCCACTCCGCCCGCAGAGCCGCCCGTTCCTGGCCGCTCACCGGTCGCAGGCGGTCGGTGTCCAGCCCGATACCCGGGACCTCCACAATTTTCTTACCCAGCTTATGGGCCATTGCATACCCGGTGTCCCAGCTGTTCATGGTTATCAGCAGATCGGTGACCGGGGCCGCCAGGCCCTCGGCCGTGCTGAGGAGCAGATTCTTGGTGGCGGAATTCTCCTCCCCAAACAAATAGCCGTGGGCGACACAGGCCACCTTGGGCCGGTTTTTCAGTCCCCGCATCGCCATCCGGGTGAAAAAGGAGGCCAGCGACGTGTGGCAGCTCACCAGGTCGTACCCCTCTTCCTTCATGAGCCGCCGCAGCTGCCGCCACGCGGTTATGTTACGGGGGGAGAGCATCTCTTTTTCAAAGGGTATGTACACCACCCGATGGGCCTCCGGGATCTCCATGGGCGTACCGCCGCAGGCCACCTCCACGGTCCAGCCCAGCTGCCGGAAGGATGCCAGATAGGGCCGGTGGAAATTCACAATATGGGAATAGGTGGACGCGGTAAAAAGGACCTTGGACATGTTCTACCCCTTTATGTCTTCCTTGCAGAATTTGTCAGGAATTCTGTCATTTTTCGATTATACCACACACTTTATAAAAAGGAAAGCAAACAATCCGCATTCCGTTTTCCTCACGTCTTTCCCCAGCCGCCCCGGCCGGCAAGGGCCAACATATTGACGCAATACCGTTTCAATGTGTTATATAACAGATCACTGATAACATTGGCATGGAACACCTTGTTCAGACGCCGTTTTGCAGTCCGGATGATGGTGACGGGCGCTCAGCTCCAGATCGTTGCGCTCCAGATGATCCTTTTTGAGGATGTTCGCAAAGGCCTCCATGGTGGTGCAGCCGGAGCGGTCCCGGTCCTCATAAAAGGTGAGGGTGCTGCCGGGGAATTTCTGGGTTACAAAATCATCTATGATGGCCTTTTGGTTTCCGATAGAGATGTTTTTCTGATCCAACGCATCATCCACCGAGATACGCCAGTTGCCGGCAATGTCAAAGTTTTCCTGCACAATCCGCTGCCCCTTATAACAATATTATCTGTTATTTTATATATATAACAGATAATATTGTATCTTAAGCATCATGAAATAGCAAGGGGAAAATAAAGCAAGGGAGGCGGGATTTAACCGCCTCCCCCGCACCTCACATCGTCATGACCGGCGGCGCCCCCTTCTGGGCCTGAACCTCTTGCTCGGCCAGGCGCCGCCGGTTGTAGAGCAGCAGTTCCCGCGTCTGCTGGTACAGCTCCGCCTCACCGGAGAGAAAGACGGCCACCAGGTAGTTGCGGGCCTTATACTGCTGGTAGACTGGCGTCAAGGATTCCCGAAAGGAGAGATCGTTCGTCTCCTCCCTGGTAAGCCAAAGCTCCACCATTTTGCTCTGCTCATTGATCTCCATGCGCAAGGATCTCTCATCTCCTTTTCCGTATTTTTCATATTGCGGCAAAAATTATTCACATGCTCTGCTCCCATTGATAGGCCTCCTCATGATCGGTTTCTTTGTGCCCCATGGCGATTTTCTTTTCCCGCTCCCGGCGCAGGACTTTTCGGTCGGTATGCTGGTGGGTGGTGGTGGCGTCCCTTACGGGATCAGCAGCCTGACTGCGCTCCAGAGAGCGGCCAAGCCGGACCAGATCACCTGCAGGACCACCATGCCCACCATGGTGCCCAGCAAAAGCAGGGCCAGCCATACCATGACGGACATCGCCGTTTCCAGACTGGGCGGCGAGATAGAGCGCTCTTTCCGTTTCCCAGCCTGTTTCAGCTGCGCCTGGAGCGCTGCCAGCTCCTGGTTCAGAGCGTCGAATTGCTCCTGTGCTGTGGAGAGCGCGGTCAGAAGCTGTGCCCACTCCTCGCAGCTGGGACAGGACTGGGACGGCGTCGGCTGAGGGAGGTTGCGCCGCTTCAATTCCTCCATGGACAATCGCTGCCCGGATTCTGAACTCATGTTCCATGACCTCCTTGGTGTACTTTTCCTCGTGGAGCCGGTCGTCCCGGCACTTCATTCCCTTGGGTGTGGTGTAGGTGATGTTCTTTCTGCTATCCGTCCACCGCACCTGATACCCCTCGCTCTCCATCAGGGAAATGAATTCCTCCTTACTGGCAGCGCACCTCATGCACTGGTCAATGGTGTTCATGAGACGGAACTTCCAGCTCTCGCCCTTCGCGGCGGATCGGTACTCTCTGGTGCCCATCCGCTTTTGCTTGACCTGCTTCTGCGGCGGCGGAAGGATCTCCAAGCCATGGGCAACGCATATTTCATCGTTGGCCATCCGATGGGCTTGTAGGTCGGCGGCACTTTGGTGGAGCTTCTTACCATCCTGAAAACTCACACTGTTCACCACCAGGTGATTGTGGAGATGCTCTGTGTCCACATGGGTGGCTACCAGCACCTCGAAGTTAGGGAACTCCCGCTGGACCAACTCCAGCCCCATGGCATGAACCTCCTGTGGGGACAGGTCATCCTGCTTGTCAAAGGACTGCACGAAGTGGTAGTACTGACGGCCTTCTGTTTTATGGAAGTGTTCTTTTGTGAGCTGCATCTCGGAGCAGACGCTTTGAGCGGTGCAGTTCCATCCGGAGACAAGCTGCCGATCTTCCCATGTGGTTTTCTCCCCCTGCTGGACGTATCTCAGCACACCGCCCAGAGCACCTCTGCC
>DWXF01000017.1 GCA_019119335.1 Candidatus Flavonifractor merdavium | reverse complement strand
TGCACGCCCATCAAGGGTAGGCGTTTCAGGGCGTTACCCCGTCATTCCACCTATCAAACTACCAGTTCTCCGAACAACGGAAAACCGTTGCCCGTGCGCAGACTTTTTACCGCCTGCGAACGAGTCGCACTCACCCAAAAATCTTCCGAGGATTTTTCTCCGTCGCCTTTGGTGTTGGCAATGATGACATTGACCAGTTTGAGGATGTCTTTCTCCGACCGAATATAGGCGAAGGGGTTGTATTTCATGCTCTTTTTGAAGTTGATGGTGTTGAGGACTTTAATGCGGTACGGCTCATAGATGACCTTCCCGCGGGCATCCCGCAGGGGTTTTCCGTTCTCGTCCAGCTTGGGGGCGCCCCGCCGCAGCATGGTCCCCACCTCGGACAAAAGCTGTCCTTTGGGATCGGTGACCACATAGCTGCTGTGCATCTGCATGAGTGAGGGCTTGACGAAGAACCGGGTCTTGCCGCTGCCGCTGCCGCCGATGACCAGAATGTTCTTGTTTCGGGCGTACTTGGGATTTTTCGGGCGGCTGGACATGGTGAGCTTTTCCGTCTGGGTCAAAGGAATGTTCCAGTCGGGAACCGGATCGACATAGGGGGCAATATCGGCCGCCGTGCCCCATCGTGCGCTGCCGTACTCAATGCCCTTGCGATATTTCTTTGTATTCTTGCTCTTGGCATACACCGCCAGCCGAACAATGACCGCCCCGGCGATGCCCGCCAGCAGGTCCAGCGGATGCAGACTTGGCAGCCCAGAAGAAAACGCCTCCGTAAAGCCCTGGCTCAAATGCAGGAACTTTTCAGAGGCGTCAAGGCCGGGCGCAAGGCGCACCGCCTGGCAGAGCTTATCAAAGAGATACACGAACAGCAGATACGGAAGGTTGAGGATGAGAACCTTCTTCAAGTCAACCGTCATAATTCCACACCCCGGTCTTTGGTCTTGACCTTCTCCCGCTGGCGGTGCTGGGCTTTGGACTGCTGTTTCGCCTGCTCCAGCTCCTTGCGGATGGAGGGCTTTTTCTCTTTCTCCAGGTTCTTTGCGGAGAACTCCCGAAAGGCTGCCGTGATAACGTCGGCATCCCGGCCCTTGAAGAACACCAGGTAGCGGGGTATATCGCCGCTGGTGTCCTTTTTCAGCGCGAAGTCAATGCCGTACTTCTTGGCGGTGGCGGAAAAGGCCCGGATGTTCTGGTCGGTGATCTCGATGTTTGAAACGCCGGTGTTGTGCTTCATAAGCTGCCGGAGGGTCTGCTTGCCGTGGTGCAGCTTGGTCTTGTGGCCGGTCACGCCCTTCTGCATCTCGTCCAGCACTTTTTTCATGGCCTGTTGCAGCATCCCGGCGGAGAGCTTGGTGGCCTCCACACAGAGGGCAACGGTGCGCTGGGTGACTTCTTCCTGCATGAGTGATTACCTCCTTTCTCCGCTGCCGTACAGGTCGTGGTTCACCAGGGACGCATAGTAGCTGTCGATGGTGGCCGGGGCGTTATACAGGGCAGCCAGCAGATATTTCTTGATATTGCGGACATAGGTGGTGTTCTCCCGCATACGGTCCAACACATACTCGATGTGAGAACTGTTTAGCTTCAGGAACCGGGATTTCACCACCTCCGCCGGATAGTCGTCCCCGGCAATGCGGATCGTCTCCCTGCGGGAACAGACGGTATCCACCATGAGCTCCACCAATTCATTCAGCATATCCCGATCCAGCCGGTCATCTCGGCATAGATAGTCATACTCGATATTCTCCAAAATCAGTTCCCGATAGTTCTCTCGCTCCCGCATCCAGTCCCGTCCAGCCCTGTTGCCCCCTGCGGGGGTTTGGGGGCTTGATTGGATAGGATTTGATCCTTCCGTACTTGATGAATCAGTATTTGATATTTGGTTACTTGATCCTTTAGTATTTAATTGTGCGGGGTTTTCCTGTTCAGGTTTTCCCAAGACAGGAGAATCCAAGACTGGTTTTACCTGAACTGGATTTTCCCGTTCAGGTTTTCCCGGTTTAGGTTCCGGTGGCCTGGGCTGCTCCAGGATCGTGTACTCGATGCTGCCGAGCCGCCCGTTGGCATTACGGACTCTTTCACGGATAATATACCCCGCATCTTCCAGCTCCCGAACCGTAGCACAAATGCTGTCCACTCCATCCCGGCATATCCGGGCAAGGCCTTTGGTGGTGTAGTCCCAATCCTCCGGCAAGGATAGCATGAGGGACAGCAGCCCCTTCGCTTTCAGCGACAGTGCCGTGTTCCGCAGATGATGGTTTGCCATCACCGTGTAGTCGCGGGTTTTCTCAATGCGAAATACCGCCATCAAATCACCTCCTTTCGGCGGTCTGGAAAAGTGTTCGTTTTCGGAAAAAATTCAATTCTGTGCCCATTTGCTTTTCCATGTGGGAAAACCTATGGACACTTGATTTGCATTTCCTACATGAAGAAATACCTTCGATTTCTCACCCCTTTCAATACAGTTTCCGTGTACTTGATGGAAAGTAAAAAACGCCATAGGATTTCCTATGGCGTTTGGGACAGGAAAAGGGTGCTGATATTTCACATCAGCACCCTTTATCCTGCCAGTATTTGATTTTTTGACTTCACATCGTGTTCCTTGCCTCTGAAAACATTGATTTTACTGGACTATCTCATGTTTTCTTATTAGGAGGCGGGGAAACCCGCTCCTTTTTGCACTGGGTTACTTCATCTGCTCATACATCCGCAGGGTGGTCATCATACACTGCTCCCTGGTGTAGGCCTGCTGGGGGGAGAAGGTGTTGCCGCCGATGCCGTCCATGATACCGGCCGCCTTCACCTGGCCTACCGCGTCAAAGGCCCAGCTGGAGATGGAGCCGTTATCGGCAAAGGTGGGGGCGGAGGCGGTCAGCGGTTTGCCGATCACCTCTGCCAGCCGGGCCAGCATGGTGGCCGCCTGCTCCCGGGTCAGCTGACCGTCGGGGTTGAACTTGCCGTTGCCGATGCCGTTGACCACGCCCAAAGCGGCCATTTTCTGCACGTTCACGTCGTAGGTGTCGGAGAAGGTGGCCCGCTCGGTAATCTCGGCCCCCTTGACCGTCTCATACAGCTCCACCGCCAGGGCGCAGAACTCCGCCCGGGTGGCGGTCTTGGTGTACTGGGTCTGGAGATTGTCGGGCACCAGCCCGGCGTCCACCGCCTGGCTCACCTGCTTCACCGCCCAGGAGGAGGGCCCGGCGCCCACGCCAAAGACCGGCTTGAAGGTGTGGTTTGCCCGGACGTTCTGGAAGGTGTAGCTGTCCACCGGGCCCAGGCACGTATCGTCCACGTAGACGTTGAGCAGATGATAGCCCGGATTGGCTACAAACTTCAGGGTGGCGCTGCCCCCCTCCTTCACCTCCATGGTTTTGACCTTCTGGCCGTCCGGCCCAATGGTGGAGCCATAGACGGTTCCGCTGTTCAGGTTTTTGACGAGATAGCCGCCATTGCTGAGGAACTTGACCGTCAGATCCACGGTCTGGCTTTTCTCCACATCCTGGCTCTGCCCGATATCATGCGCCAGATAGGTCGCGGTGACCCTGAGCTTGCCTGTTACGGTGCCGGGTGTTTTTGTGCTGCCTCCCAGCCCGACCTTGATGGTGTCGCTCTCCCCGGGGTCAAGGCGCCACCCTTCTCTGCACCAGAAGATACCTGTGGCGCTTTCCCCGTCCGTTCCGTCCCCGTCCTCGATCCGGCAATCCAGCCGGAAGGGGAATTTGCCCGTGTTGGTAATCGTAATCGTCTTCTCCACATCCCAGCTATTCGCCTCGCTGTTCTGGGTGCCAAAGTCCAGGCTGCCGACGCTGAGGCTGAAGCCCTCGCTGCCTGAGTCCGCGAAGCCCTCCACGTTGTAGCGCACGGTAAAGGCATCGGTCAGGGTGAAGTAATCCCCCGCCGGCCCTATGCCAATTCCACCGCTTCCAACCCAAATGCCGGTGTAGGGATCCAGAATGATCATCAGGTTGACCGAGGCGGTGCCGGAGCACACCTGGTTGGTACGCAGATGCGCCGAGACCCGAATGGACCCACCGGGACGCACGATGTCGGTGGCGGCGGAAGCGGAGATCACGCCCTCTACCGACTCCGGGATGACGTCCGTGTCCCAGACCAGGATGGGCACACTGCTGTTATTGGTGAGGGTGACATACTGCGACGGCACCTCTGATTTCAGGTAGCTGGTGCCAAAATCAACCGACGTGGTGCTCAGGGAAATGCCATACCTGGACTGAGCCTCGCTGCGGCTGATGTTGCCCAGGTTCTGGCTGCTGCCCGTGTTGTGAGTGGGTGTGGGTGTGGGAGTAGGCGTCACAGTCGGAGTGGGTGTGGGAGTAGGCGTCACAGTCGGAGTGGGCGTGGGGGTAGGCGTCACAGTAGGAGTTGGCGTGGGGGTGGGCGTCACAGTCGGAGTGGGTGTGGGGGTAGGCGTCACAGTCGGAGTGGGTGTGACCTCCTGAGAAGGCGTTTCGGTCGTCGTCTGGAGTTCGCCCTCTCCGCCATTCACATCCCCGGTTTCCTCCGCCAGTGCCATCACCGGCAGCAGGGCCACAGCCAGAACAAGGGCCAGGAGCATGGTAAGCAGTTTTTGTTTCATAGCGTCTCAACCTCACTTTTCTTTTTCCTTAAAACAGGGTTCTCTCTCCCGCCGCCATCAGGGCCTCGTTGATCTCCCCCAAGGTCTTTCCGTGGACCAGGCCGTGGCTGATGACGGCGTCCCGCCGGAGCCGGGGATAGAGCTGGGCATAGGCGGTCCGCAGCAGCAGCTGCTGGGTCTCCTCCAGGGTGGTCCCCATCGCGATGCACAGACAGAGCAGCCGGTCCCGGGAGGGTACCCGCCGGCCGGAGAACACCTGATGGAGATACACCTCGCTCATCCCCGCCTTCCGGGCCAGGGCCGCCTTGGAGATATGCCGCCTGCGGTAGAGCTCCGTCAGCAGCTGGGTGAGCTGGCCGTCAAAAAAGTAGGGCCGGTTCTTCTTCAGGTAGGTATTCAGGTCCGGCTCCTCCATCAGTCCCCGCTGCAGATCCCCTGTGCTTTTCTCCATCACAGCCGCCGCCCCCTCTCCTGGGTCAATACAGGGTTTTCTCATTTTTCACAAAGAGCTTGTCGTTGATCTCGTTCAGGCTGAACCCGTGGAGAATACCGTGGGTCACGATGGCGTCCCGCCGGAGCTTGGGGTACAGGGGGGCGCAGGCGGCCCGCTTGAGCATCCGCTGGGTCTCCTCCAGATTAAGGCCCAGGCCCACGCACAGACAGAGCAGCCGGTCCCGGGAGGGCTTCCGCCGGCCGGAGAACACCTGGTGAAGATATACCTCGCTCATCCCCGCCTTCCGGGCCAGGGCCGCCTTGGACTGGTTCCCCCGCTCGAAGTAGGCAGCCAGCTGGCCGGTGATGTCGTCCTGCACAAAGCTGGCCTGATTTTCTTTCAGATAGGTATCCAGATCCGGCCGCTCCATCAGCTCCTGGCGCAGATCGTCGGTGGATTTCTCCTGCATGACAAACTTCCTTTCTTTTCCTGCGTCTTTCCTGCCCTTTACTTTTTTAGTGAATTTGTATATAATGAATCTACATCATTTGACATCTTATTGCAATATGCCCACTGCATAGGGTTTTAGGTTTTTTCTGGGAGGGAGATCGACATTTATACCTGGTTTGAACACGCGCTGCGCCAGGAATTTGACCAGGTGCGGCTGATTAAGGAGAGTTCCCGGGGGAGCGTACGGGTGGTCCGCCACAAAACCACCGGCCGGGACTTCATCCTCCGGCAGTTCACCGGCAACCCGGAGGTCTATCAAAAGCTGCTGGACTATACCTGTCCCAATCTGCCCACCGTGTATGAGGTGGCCTGTCAGGGAGACCAGAATCTGGTTCTGGAAGAGCTGATCCAGGGGGACACCCTGGGTTTTTTACTGCAGGACGCCCTGTTCACCCCGGAGGAGACCCGGAAAATCGTCATTCAGGTGTGCCGGGCCCTGTGGGTGCTCCACTCTATTGGGGCGGTCCACCGGGATGTGAAGCCGGAAAATATCATTCTCCGGGGGGCTGAGGCGGTGCTCATTGACTTCGACGCCGCCCGGCTCCACAAGCCGGAGCATGAGATGGACACCCAGATTCTGGGCACCACCGGCTTCGCCGCCCCGGAGCAGTACGGCCTGTCCCAGTCTGATCTGCGCACTGACATCTATTCGGCGGGCATCCTCATCAACGTGATGCTCACCGGAGAGCACCCCTCCAAGAAGCTGGCGGAGGGAAAAATGGGCCACATCGTGGACCGGTGTACCCATGTCAACCCTCAGCGGCGGTACAAAAACGTGCTGCGGCTGATGGAGGCCCTGTAACGTGACCGGCAAGACCAGAGCCTGTCCCCACTGCGGCGTCTCCCTGCGGTCAGACGCCGCTTTTTGTCCCTTCTGCGCCGAAAATATCCGGCCCCGGCAGACGGTAAAGGTCCCCTCCCACCTGTGGCGGAAGGGGCTGAGGTACACCGTCATCCTGGCGGTGCTGGCGCTGCTGACGGCTGCCGTATACAACTACGTTACCCCCAATGTGTACGACGCCCGGGGAGAGCTGACCTACACCCTGGAGGGCAACGACTACCATCTGGCGGTGACCTTCCGCAATGACGGCGCCCCGGAGGCAGAGTATACCGTTCAGGTAGAGGAGGACGGCCGCTATGACCGGGACGCCAAGCTGTTCATCACCCACGTGGACACCGGGGTGGACGCCGGACAAATGTTCAACCAACAGATCGTCTCTGCCTACGTTCAGGTGACCCAGCCGGAGGACTCCCCCTCCCCCGTCACCTGGCTCCAGCCGGCGTTCGCCAACGATCCCGCCACGGAGGGTCTGCTCCACTCCGTTCTCAATTTTACCGGAGAGAGCCAGGGCCCGGTGGAACTTCAGTGGCATATCGGTATGAAAAACGGGGATACCATCATTCTGCGGCAGAAGCTGAACCTTGCGACGGTGGACTCCCTCCACTACTACCCGGAGGACTTTCCCATGGACACCATTGAGGAGCTCCAGGCCCTGGTGGAGCAGATCCAGGCGGAGGTCCCCCTGCCCACGGTGGTACACCTCCATCTGCCCCCGGTGGCCTACGAGGGGGGCCTCACCATCGACGGGCGCACCATCAACCTTTACGGCTCCCTGGGTGAGCACAACATGCGCACCACCTTCCTGGGCCCGGTAGTGTACAAGCCGGAGCAGGACCCCCAGGGATTTATCCAGTTTATCGACTTCCGGGGCGGCGGCTCCGGCACGGGACTCACGGTGGAGGCCGACTGCCACGTGGAGGACTGCGGCTTCTCCGGCTGGGAGACCGGCCTTCTCATCGGCGGGGAGGACTGGGCGGACCCGGTGGGCTGCCTCTTTGAGGACAACAGCGTGGGCTTCCGCTTCGACAGCGGCGGCAGCTATGTCAACGCCAACCGCTTTGAAGGCAACGCTTTTCTGGACAACGGCACCGCCGTGGAGCTGCTCCGGGTGCCGGGTACCAAGACCCTCTATTTCGACGGCTGCCGGTTTGCGGGCAACGACACGGATCTTTCCAACCCTGCCGGCCACCCCGTCAACATCTCCTATGCCACCTTTGAATGAAAGGGACGACTCCTATGGAACACAACTGCCCTTACTGCGGCGCGCCTCTGCCTGAGGACGCCTCCTTCTGTCCCCACTGCACCCAGAGCATCCGAAACCGCCAGCCGGTAAAGGTCCCTTCCCACCTGTGGCGGAAGGGGCTGAAATGGCTGCTGACGCTGGCGCTGATCCTGGCCGTCGCCGGGGGCCTGTACGCCCGGCTGGGCCGGGAGGCCCCCTCTGCCGGTCTCCCCGCCGGGGACACCACGGCGGTGATCCTGGAGGAGGACGAAAACGGCATGGTGAAGGTCACCCCCGACCTGCTGCGGGAATACTTTCCCCTGCTGGCCGGCATCAACTTCAGCACCACCTCCACCACCAGCGACAACATCGACGACTATCTGAAGGAAAACCTCCAGCTGGCCAACCTGGTGGCCTCCCGGGGCGCCTACGGCACTGACGAGGAGTCGAGCATGTTCAGCGCCCGCAGCTCCGGCACCCGAGTATGCCTGCTGATGTTTGACCGCAACACCCACCTGATGGGCTATTTCATCGGGGAGCCGGTTCAGATCGAAGATGGAAAATGGCAGATCGACGTGGTGTCCTGCGACTATGACTTTACGGAACTCTATGAGGAGCAGCTGGCCGCCTTCGAGGGCAACTGGGAGGCGGACTTCTCCACCTACATCCCGCCAGAGCAGATCGAGGACAGTGGGGCGGTGTGGTTTCTGAACGGCTACAACACCGGAAAGGGCCCCGTGCTTCGGGAGGATGACGCCCAGATCTACCACCTGTGGGCTCTGCTCCATTCCCCGGAGCCGGAGCGCCAGTGCCGGGAGATCGAACGGCTGGAGGAATTCCTGCCCAACGAGGGCCGGTGGCGGTGCTATCTGCTGCTGGACAAGGACTATAACCTGCTTGGTTACACCATGCTGGACTATCAGGGGAACGGAGGATAGCAATGGAGCACAAGTGCCCGTGGTGCGGCGGGGATTTGCCGGAAAACGCCTCCTTCTGTCCTCACTGCGCTCAGTTTACCCGCCCCCGGGAGGAGGCGGCTATTCCCAGACCCCGACGGAAAAAAGTGCTGCTGGGCCTGCTGCTTCTGGCGGCGCTCCTTGCCGTGGGCGCCGGACTATGGCTGACCTTTTCTCCCAAAAGCTATGACGGCTATGGAGAGGTGCGCTACGGGGAGTACCAGATTCTGCTGAGCCAGTCCGCCGACCGATTCATCCCCTCCCCCTCGGTCTCGGTTCAGGGGGAGCCGGAGGGCCAGTACCGGATGCCGGCCCGGCTGTTTATCAACAACAGCGACGGCCAGGACGCCTCTGAGGCGTTTTTGGCAGAAGTGGAGACGGTGTCGGCGGTCTTTGTGGGCCAGGAAGACAGCCCCTCCCCTATGGCGTGCTCCCAGCCCGCCTACAATCCCGGCGTGCCGGAGTGCCCCCTTATTTCGCTGATCGACTACACCGGTAAGAGCGGCACAGCCGAGCTGGTGTGGACCTTCCAAATGAAAAACGGAGATATCATTTATCTCCGGCAGACCTATGAAATTATCCCCATTCCGGTGTACGACTACTACCCGGAGGAGTACCCCATGGACACCCCGGAGGAACTTCAGGCCCTCATTGACCGCATTGGAGCGCAGTTTGAAAACGATGAGGCCATCATCAATCTACATTTGCCTCCCGTTACCTATACAGATGGCATTACACTCCAGGATCAGAGTCTGAACCTGTACGGCTCCACTGACGCGGACGGGAACCACACCACCTTTACCGGCCCGGTTCGGGTTCTGACCCATTACGGCGCCATCACCTATTTTTATGACATGGACTTTGTGGGCAACGGAGGCGGCACCGGTCTGTCCGGCTCCGCCTCCTTCCGGGCCACCAACTGCACCTTTACCGGCTGGGACACCGGGGTATTTGCCTATGGCACCAGCTGGGCCAACGTCATCGGCTGTACCTTCCGGTACAACCGCATCGGCTTCCGGTTTGACAGCAGCGGCGACTACGCCAACCACTCCATGTTCAACGATAACCAGTTTATCGGCAACGACGTGGGGGTGCAGCTGGACAGCGTCCCCACCGATGTGGAGCTCAACTTCCAGGGCTCGGTGTTCCGGGGCAACCGGATGAGCATTGACAACCGCTGCAGCCAGCCCACGGACCTGTCCCAGGCCACCCTAGACTAAAAGGAGAGACTGTCTTGGACCAACAGATCTGTCCCCTCTGCGGCGCAAATCTGCCGGAAAACGCCGCCTTCTGCCCCCACTGCGCCCAATGTACACACCCCCGCAAGGAAGTGGCAGCGCCCAGCCCCCTGCGGAATAAGCTGCTGCTGGGCCTGCTGGCTCTGGTGGTGGTGATCGCCGCCGGAGTGGGGATCTGGTACGCCAACCGCCCCTATGTGCCCCAGGAATTTGACGGGGTGGGCGAGGTGTACTATGAGACCGGCGGAAAAACCTACCAACTGCTGGTGGCCTGGCCTGCCGACCGCTGCCAGGCCGCCCCCGATATCTACCAGCACGGCAGAGAGGACGATCTGACCCGCTGGCCCTCCCGGTTCTACGTCAACGACGCCGCCAACGGCGCCGATGGCTGGAGGTCGTTTGAGCCCTTGGTGGAGGCAGTCACGGTGGAAGTGGTCCAGGACGAGGCCGCGGCCCATACCCTCACTGCCTCGGAACCCAGCCACGACGAAAACTACCCCGACGTCGCAGGCACTTCCTATCTGGAATTTGACGGCTTGTGCGGGGAACCTCAAGTGGTGTGGGTTATACAGATGAAAAACGGAGACGTGATCCGGGTGCGGCAGAACATCCACGTCACCCTGATCCATACTTACACCTATGACTGGCACGACTATTCCATGGACACCGTAGAGGAGCTGCAGGCCCTGCTGGAGCGTGCTGTGACGGAAGTAAAGCCGGAGGATGAGCTGATTTTCAACCTGCCCCCGGTGACCTATGAGGGCACCCTGACCCTGCCCACCACCTGCACCCTCCGGGGCTGCAGCGACGGCAGCGGCCGCACCGTCTTTGCCGGCAGCGTCATGGCCACCCCAAAGCAGGGCTACTGGCTCAACTACCTGTTTGACATCGACTTTGTGGGCAGCGGCACGAATGTGGGCCTGTCCGCTTCCATCAACACCATGGCAATCGGCTGCACCTTCACCGGATACAAGACCGGTATTCTGTCCTACGGCTCCGCCTGGACCGCCCCCATCGGGTGCACCTTTACCGAAAACGAGGTAGGTTTCCATTTCAACAGCGTGGACGGCGGGGTCACCCGGGCCCTGTTCGACAATAATGTCTTTACCGGAAACAGCACCGCCGTGCTGCTGGAAAATATGCCCACCGACGGCACCCTCTATTTTGACGGCTCGGTATTCTCCGGCAACGGCACGGATATCGACAACCGCTGCGGCTATGATGTGGACATCTCCAAAGCGGTTTTTGAGTAAAAGGAGAGAGAGGAATATGGAACACAAATGCCCCCACTGCGGCGCGGAGCTGCCGGAAGGCGCCGCTTTCTGCCCCCACTGCGCCAAGGATGTCCATCCCCGGAAGGAGACGGGAACGCCCACTCCCCTGCGGAAAAAGGTGCTGCTGGGCCTGCTGGCCCTGGTGGTGGCGATCGCCGCCGGGGTCGGAATCTGGTACGCCAACCGGCCCTATGTACCCCAGGAGTTTGACGGGGTGGGCGAGGTCTACTATGAGACCGGGGACAAGACCTACCAGTTGCTGGTGGCCTGGCCCAACGACCGCTGTATGCCCGCCCCCGACATCTACCAGCAGGGCGCGCCGGACGAGCAGTACCGCTGGCCCTCCCGCTGGTACGTCAACGACGCCGCCACCGGCCAGGACGCCTGGGGAGAATTTGAGCCTCTGGTGGAGCGGGTCACAGTAGAGGTGGTGCAAGATGAAAACGCCGCTGATCCCCTGGTGGCCGGGGAGCCCAGCCACCGGGAGGATTACTCCCCCGACGCCGCCATGGTGTCCTCCCTGGACTTCACCGGAAACTCCGGGGAACCTCAGGTGGTGTGGACGGTTCAGATGAAGAACGGGGATATGATCCGGGTGCGGCAGAACATCCACATCAGCCTCATCCTTACCCATGAGTACCACTGGCAGGACTACCCCATGAACACCCTGGAAGAGCTGCAAAGCCTGATGAACGACATCGCAGCCCAGATCAATCCCGCCGACGAGGTGATCCTCTACCTGCCGCCGGTGACTTATGAGGGGGACCTGGAGCTGCCCGGCCGTTCCTTCGAGTTCCATGGCAATACCGACGGGGCGGAGCGCACCACCCTGAAGGGCGGCCTCACCATGCTGGAGACAGGCAAATATAATTGGATCAACTACTTCTACGACATGGACTTTGTGGGGAACGGTTCTAACACGGGCATCACCGCCCTGGTCAAGGTATGGGCCATTGGCTGCTCTTTCACCGGCTACAAAAACGGTCTGCTGACCCAGGGGGGCGCCTGGGTAAACGTCACCGGGTGTACCTTTGCCGGCAACGAAGTGGGCCTGTTCTACAACAGCACCGGCCCGTCGGCTACCGACGACCGTTTCTTCGACAATACCTTTACCGGCAACGGCACCGCCGTGCTGCTGATGAACGTACCCACCGACCTGACCCTGCACTTTGACGGCAGTACCTTCTCCGGCAACGGCGTCAATGTGGACAACCGTTGCGGACACAGCGTGGACCTGTCCAAGGCGGTGGGCGCGGAATAGAAAAAAACCGGCAGCTGACTTCGGTCAGCTGCCGGTTTGCTTTATACTCCGTCTGTTTTTCCCAGTCCCTCGGCATAGCAGTATCCGCCCTTGTTCTCCTTCTTGCTTCGGTAGAGGGCGGTATCCGCCTGGCGCAGGCTCTCGTCATAGGAAAAGCCCCGGCTGGAAACATGGGTGATACCAATGCTGCAGGTGATAGGCAGCAGCTCATACTGCCGCAACGCCTCTGCCAGGATCTTCAATCGCTCCTCCAGCGTGGCCCGGCAGACATACCCTTTGAGAAATACCATAAACTCATCGCCGCCCAGACGGCCTACCAAATCTCCGCTGCGGAAGGTCTTTTGCAGCAGATTGGTCAGGTACTTCAGCACCTTGTCGCCCTCCATGTGGCCGAACCGGTCGTTGATGGACTTAAAGTTGTCGATGTCCAGCAGCATCAGCACTCCCGAGTGCCCATCGTCGGGCATCGTGATATACTGCTCCACCTCGTTGTGGAAGGCGTTGCGGTTATATACCTGGGTCAGGGGATCCCGCCGGGCGGCGTCCCGCTGGGCCAGCTCCCGCCGGATCTGGGTGTCCTTGTCCTTCAGATACAGCAGCGCATAGGCGTTTTCGGTAAATTCCTCCCGGAAGGTGTGGGCCACCAGCTCCACCCAGCGCCACTGGCCATGCAGCAGCCGCTGGTAGCGGAAACGGTAGGTCTGTCCCCCCTCGTCGGCAAGCAGGCTCTTCCAGCTGCTGCCCGTGGTGCTGGACAGGTTCTGATCCTCCAGGCGCACCTGGCCGCTCACCTGCCCCATCATGAACTGGAGCACGCTTCCGCTGTCCATATGGCGGCATTGCTCGGCATAGCTGGCCCACAGGCCGCCCGCGGCGTTGAGCTGCTCGCTCTCCAGATCCAACTCCGCATAGGCGATGGCCTCCGACAGGCTGGCCCGGTAGAAATCGCGGATACGGATATTCTCCAGCTCCATCAGCCGCTCGTGGTCGGCTGCGCTGAGCCGCACCAGAACGGTGTCCCGGTCCTGAACGCCGGAGCCCATATGACGGATATCCATTTTGAACCAGGTGTAGGTGCCCTGCTTGGACTGCAGCAGCAGCTCCTCCCCGTCCAGGTCGGCCGACTGCTGCACGTTTTGCAGCAATTCGCGGAACCGTTTGGCAAAATGGGGGTGGACCATCTTCCGGTCCAGCCAGCACTGGGGGAAATTCTCCTCATGGATGCTCTCCCCCGCCAGCAGGGTTCGCTTGGTATGGAAGTAGATGGTCCCCTGTCGCTCGTTGAACTCAAATACCTCGCCGGCATCGGTATCCTGCACCACCTTGGTCTGCTCCATCCCGGAGACGATCCGGTGATAGCCCTCCAGACAGATCATACCGTCAGAGTCTTTGGTGCGGATACCAATGCAGCGCACCATGACTCCGCCCTGGGTGGGATGGGTCCAGGAATACTCCAGCTGAACCACCCGGCCGGTCTGGATCATCCGTTCCACGGCGGAGCTGACATAGTTGTAGTAGCCGCCGTTGATGCGGTCGTGCCAGTAGTGGTAGCACTCCTCCGGCGGCAGCTCCTTCTCCAGCCCCAGCACCTGGCGCATGGTCTTGTCGGCAAACAGCTCCCGCCGGCCGCTGTTGGGGTCCAGCCGGAGGAACCACAGGCCTAGCCGGGTCTCCTTCAGCACATCCTGGTAGTGGAGGTCCAGCAGTTCGCCCAGCCGGTTCTCCGCCTCGTTGCGGCGGAAGCGGTTGGCCACGAACATGGTGAGCATCCGCATCATGGCGTCGTCCTCGATGCAGTGTCGGGGATTATCCACCCCCAAAAAGCCGTACAGGCGGCCCTGGCGGCGGATGGGGGTGGCAATCATGCGGCGGATGCCCTGCCGGGCCAGGCTCTCCCACTCCTCCAGGTCACTCTCCCGGTAGTCGTCCAGGTTGAGCATCACCACCGACTGGTCCTGCTCAAACAGATTGAACCACCGCCGCAGCAGCATGCTGGGCACATTCTGCAGATTGGCCCGCTGAGCGGTCACCCCGGTCTGGCACCACTCATAGGTGTTGTTCCACAACTCCGTGCTGTTGGGGACAGGCTCGAAGAGATAGGCCCGGTCCGCCTGGTAGAAGTCGCCCAGCAGCGCCAGCATATGCTGGGTGGCCTGCTCCATGTCGGGCTCCTCCACCAGCGTCTTGGCGCAGGCCAGCACGTTCTCCGCAAAGTCCAGCTTTTCCCGGACACTCTTGCTGAGTACTTCCCGCTCACTGACATCAATGGCCAGCTCCAAACGGCAGGTCTTGCCCCGCCAGTCGATAAGCTTATCCTTCAGAATGTAGTGGCGGTGAAGCAGCTGATTATCCCACTCCCAAATGTAGAAGGAGTCCTTGGTCAGCCGGTCGTTGGTGCAGAACTCACAGGGGCTGTTCCGCCCTTGCAGCACCTTGTAGCACTTCTGCCCCTTGTAATCGTATACGCCCGTCAGCCCGCAGCCCACCGGGTTGAGATAATACAGCTCGTGGTTGGCCAGGTCGCTGACATAGATGATCTCATCCATGGATTCCAGAATGGTCTCCAGGCTTTTCGTAGTGGGGCTCATATCGCCGGGCACGGGGTGTTTCCCCCATTTCAGCTGGCACATCTGCTCCCTGTGGGCCATCTGTGCCTGCCGCTCCGGGGTATTGGTACGGATATACAGCTCGTCAAACTCCTCCGGAGTGCAGGGGCTGTGGAAGAAAAAGCCCTGAAGCAGGTCGGGATGCAGCCCCTCCAGCACCGCCAGCTCCTCCTCGGTCTCCACGCCCTCGCAGCAGATCTGCATCTGGGAGTCGCGTGCCAGCTCCACCATGTTGCTGAGCAGCCGGTAGTTGTAGGCGCTGTGCTGAATGCCGCTGACAAAGCAGCGGTCAATTTTGATCTCGTCAATCTCCAGGCTCTTGAGATAGCTCAGGCTGGAATAGCCGGTGCCAAAGTCGTCCACGGAGATCTGGATGCCCGCCCGCTTCCACTGGTAGAAGATACGGTTGAAGTGGGGGTAATCCTGCAGCTGCATGTTCTCCGTCACTTCCAGCGTCAGGGCGTCGCCCGGCAGGCCCACCCGCTTGAGGGCGTCCAGGATCTGCTGGGTTATGCCCTGCTGGGCCAGCTGTACATAGGAGAGATTGACGCTGATGTGAAAGTTTGGCACAATTTTCCGCCATTGCAGGCACTGGGCCATGGCGGTCTCCAGAACCCACATGCCCACCTGGCAGATCATGCCGGTCTGCTCCAGCAGGGGAACGAAGTCCGCCGGACTGATGGGTCCCCGGGTGGGAGAGTGATAGCGCAGGAGGGCCTCCGCCCCGTGAATGACATAGCTGCAGGAGCGGACCTGGGGCTGGTAGCGCAGGGAGAAGCCCTGAAAGCCGTTTTGGATGCTCTGCTTGAACTCCTCCTGCAGCTCGATGGTGGAGAGCTTCTCCTCATAGTCCCGCCAGGAAAAGAAGGCCAGGTTGTTCTTCCCCATCCGTTTGGCCCGGTCCAGGGCCTCCTCTGCGTACTGGTAAATGGTGCCCGCGTCCTCGCTGCCATAGCGGTGGTAAGCCACGGCGCCGCCCGATATGGTGCAGTCGTTCCGTGCCAGGCAGTCCCGCACCTGATCGTAGACCTGCTGTACCTCGCCCTCATCCTCCACCGGCAGGTTTACCGCAAAGCAGTCCCCGTTCAGCCGGTAGATCCGCAGGCCGGGCGCCACCTGTCGCTCCAGCGTGTCCATGACTGCGTGGAGGATGCTGTTGCCCCGGTCGCGGCCATGACGGAGGTTGATGTGCTTGAGATTGTCCACGCCCAGCAGCAGCAAATAGCCCGGCTTGCCGGAGGTGCGGACGGCGTCAATCTCCTCGGACAGCTCCGAGCCGTTGAAGGCCCCGGTCAGCGGATCCACCTTCTGCTCCAGCACCATGTCCGATACCCGGCCGATCATACATATCAGCTGGCCCTTGCTGTCCATCTGGCAGCGGCCCCGGCAGTTGATCCATACCAGCTTCCCCTCCCGGTCCACCAGCCGGTACTCCATATCGTGCTCCGATTTGGCGCGCGTACACAGCTCCTCCAGGTCCGTTACCAGCGCGGGGCGGTCCCGTTCGTATACGATCTGGACCCAGTCCTCTACCGTACACCAGTCCTCCCCCTGCTTGTGCAGCGGGTATTTCTCCCAGATCTGACCCGGAAAATAGAGCCGACCCCGGCGGAATTCCAGCAGAAACAGGTAGTCGTCCGTGCTCTCACTCAAAAAGCGCAGCACTTCCAACTGTGCCTCCACCATTCTTTCCTCATTCTGTTCCCGATCCATGGTACCGTCCTCCTTCCGCCAGCCAAAGCGCTTGGCCGCCTCGCCGGATCAGTCAAAAAGCCGCCGGCCATACCGACGTGCGCGGTATAGGTATGTCCGGCGGCTGCATATATCTTATTCCCCGCTGGGAGTCTCGCTGGCCTTCTCTTCGGCCTTCTCCCCAGCCTCTTCCTGCCCCGGCGTCTGCTGGGTCAGCTCGCTCCAGATCCGGTTGACCTCCTCCATACAGCTGAAGTACAGACTGGTCAACAGATTGGTGGGAATGCCCAGCTGCTCAGCCAGCGAATCAATCTGCTCCCAGTCCGCCCGCTCATAGGAAAGGGCCAGATCATACAGCATACCGCAGCGTCCGGTGTGATGGAGCAGAGCCTCCTTCACCTCGTCCCGCATGGGAATCTGTTCCAGAATCTCCTCCAGAGGCGCGTCAATCAGGTAGTTCAGAGTGGAGAACATACCCATCAGGTAGGCCTCCGGCTTGGTGATGGGCAGATCCTTGGCATAGTTCATCAGACTGCTGCAGAAGTTGGCACGCATAAAGGACAGACGCAGGAATTCCTCCGCACCCTCGTCCATCGGGTTCTCGGCGTTGCTGGCGCTGAGCAGATAGACCCACTGCTTGAGCTCGTTCAGGCCCACCGTCATAATGGCCTGCCGGACCGTGGTCACCTTGCTGCGCAGGGAGAAATAGCGGGAGTTGGCGATCTTCAGCAGACCATAGGCCAGCGTAGCGTCCACTGAGATAATCTGCTCGATCTCCTCCACGTCCGGCTCATCCCGAAGCACCGCCACCATCAGCCGGAAGAAGTTGCTCTGCATGTAGCCGCTGTTGTGGGTCTTGGTGGTCATCTTCTCCGCCACGAAGGTGCCCTCCATGGCGTCCACCTTCAGCTTGATGGCCCGCTGATAGAGCTCCTCCCGCTCGATATTCACCGCGATGCATTTTTTATTCATGCTGTGGGCGATCTCGATGATATTCTTCAGGGTCATCTCCGGGGTATCCCGGAAGTTGAGCTTGATGTAGTCGATGCTGTCCATGATGGCCAGATAGCGGGGGGCAAACTGGAACTCATTGACGGCGATCTTGTAGCCCTCCTTGGCATACTGATTGATCATGTGCATGGCCAGGGGGTGGATAATCACGCTGTCGTCGATCTGGATCACCAGCTCTCCCTTGTCAAAGAGCCGGGGTGTCTTTTTCATCAGCAGCGTGGTGGTGAAGGTCATGAAATTCAGAGAACCCCGCAGCAGCTTATCGGTATTCAGCGTCAGGAAGTTGTAGATGGTATCCGCCGCGGCGAACTCATTGCCTCTGTTCTGGGCGTCGCCGCCGCTGAACGCGTAATTTTCCCCATAATACTGAATCTCATAGCCCAGGATATGATTGTCCGGGTCCTTGATGGGTTGACGGACGATATACTTGCTGCTGCTCATTTGCCATTCTCCCTTTCCTGCGCAATGCCCCGCTTTTCCAGAAGGGTATCCAGTATGCCGATCAGATGGCCAATCTCAGGCTTGCTCAGCTGCTCGTCGGCTCCCACTTCTTTGCCCTTGCGCCGCATTTCCTCCGTAATCAGCGAGGAGAAAATGACCACCGGAATATGGCGGAAATTTTCACTGCTCTTGATCAGCTTGGTCAGGCGGTGTCCGTCCATCTGCGGCATTTCCAGATCCGTAATGATCAAGGCCACATGGTCCTCCAGATTGGGCTCTCCCTCCAGCTGTTCCAGCGCGTCCCAAAGCTCAGCGCCGTTGGAGAACATGGATACGTTCTCATACCCCGCCCGCACCAGAGAGTTGCGGATCATCTGGGTCAGCAGGATGGAGTCCTCCGCCACCCAGATGGGATTCTCGTTCCGGTCCCGCTTGCCCAGAGCCTCCACCTCGCTCATCTGAATGCCGGTTTCCGGGGCAATCTCCGCCACAATACGCTCAAAGTCCAGGATGCTTACCAGATCCTCCCCACACTGGGCGATGCCGGTGGTCACCCCGTCGGCGCCGCCGGAGATGGTGTTGTCCGGCTTCTGGATGTCCTGCCAGGAGATCCGGCTGATCCCCACCACCTTCTGTACCCGGAAGGCTACGAACATCTGGTTGAAATTGGTGACAATGAACAGGTCCGATGGCTTCTTCTCGCACTCCCGATTGTTCAGGTATTTGGGCAGGTCTACCACTGTGATCACGATATCGCGGGGCTTGAAGATCCCCTCCACCGCCGGGTGGACATGAGGCATTGGTTTGACCTCAGCGGACATCATGATCTCCCGCACCTTCGCCACATTGATGCCAAAGAGATTATCGTCAATGGTAAATTCCATAATTTCAATCTCATTGGTACCGGTTTCCAGCAAAATACCGTCTTTTCCCATTCCTTATCCCCGCTTTCTCCAGAAAATCTCTTAGAAAATCAGCTCCGGCTTACCGTAGCTGCGCACGCAGGCCTGGCCGGTTGCGGCGTCAAACAGCAGAGTCCGCGCCGTGGAGCCGCCCACATCCTCCCGCAGCAGCCGGATGCCCTCCTTCCGAAGGACCAGATGCGTACTCTCAATATTCCGCTGCCCGATATTGCCCAGGCTCCCTCCGCCGGGCACATCGAACATCTTGGCGCCGCCGGCAATTTTTGCCACAACCCGACTGCGCAGCGCGCCTTTCTCTTCCATTTTTTTCATGGTCTCACGGATGCCGGTATCGGCGTATTTCATCGGGGCGCGCCGGCCGGTCTCCATGTTCAGGGGCAGCATCACATGGACCAGCGCAGCCAGCCGGATGAGGGGATCGTACAGACAAATCCCGATGCAGGATCCCAGAGCGTAGGTGATGAGCATTCCCTCGTCCCGGGTCATCTTCATGTCCGCAATCCCAACAATCAGCTTGCTATTCATCCAAAACACCCAGTTTCTTCAACAGGAAATTCAGCGACCGGATATCTGGCGAGAGCAGCAGCCGGCACGGCACTTCCTTCTCATGACAGATGAAATTGGCGCCAATGGTCATAATATAATCGGACTGCCCCCCGAATTCCGCCATCGGCACCGCCAGAATCGCCCCCTGCATATCCACGGCGAAGGCAGGCACGGTCAGCTTGGTGGTGATATCCGCCAGACCGGACAGAGCATTGATAAAGGTGGAAATCATGATATTTCCCACTTCCACCAGCGCCGAGTGGTCCAGCTCATTCAATTCCTCGTAGTTGGAAACCGTCCGCTCCATCATCCGCTCCAGAATCAGATTCACAAATTCCAGCTGCTGGACGGAGAGCATAATGCCGTTCAGCTCCCCCGACATATGGACCAGCACTCCGGCGGTAATCACCTCCGGCCCGCCGATCCAGTCGATGGCCTCGTTATAACCCATGATACGCACTTCCGGCATATCGATGCGTACCTCGCAGCCCAGCATACTGGACAGAGCGGTGGCGGCGTTTCCGGTGCCGATGCTCCCAATTTCACGGATGGTATCCAGCTCCATTCCGTTCAGATCCTGATAGTTTTTCATGGTATCGCTCCCTCGTTATCCGTTGGCCAGGCCATTGATTATGGTTTCCACATTGTCGGCGGTGGTCATCATCCGCAGCACATAGCTGTAAGACCGCTGCGCCTCAATGACGCCGCTGAGTTCATTGGCCAAATCGGCGTTGGAGCTCTCCAGAAAGCCCCGGAGCACCTTGGAATCGCCGGCCCATACCAGGCCGTTCTTGTCACCCATGGCAAAGCGGCCGCTGCCCACCCGCTCCAGGCCATCCTTGTACTGGATGTTAAACACACCTATATTCAGCTCCTGGGTGGGATCGGTCATGGGGATGGGGTAGCCGTCGGGACCCAGCACCTGCCGGCCCTCGCCGTCGCAGAGGTAGTACACGGTGTTCACCACCGGCTCCTCGCCGTCGGCCCCCTCCTCCACCTCCTGGTAGGCATTCATGGTGAAGGAACCGTCCCGGGTGAAGGTCACCTGGCCGGTGGAGGGCTCATACAGGGCGAAAAAGCCGTCGCCCACAATGGCGTAATCCAGATCCCGGCCGGTCTCCTCCATGGCGCCGTCCCCCATGTCGGTGCCGGTGAGGGCCATCACCGTGCCGCTGCCCCGGGGCAGCTGGCTGCCGTCAATGCCGTCCAGCATTCCGTACATCAGCGCCTGGAACGCGGGAGCCTGGGCCTTATAACCATATGTATTGACATTGGAAATATTGTTGGCGTAGACATTCAACCGCTGCATCTGCTGCTGGGCGCCGACGGTGGCGCTGTAAAAAGCCTGTAGCATGGTGAATCGCCCCCCTTTCTATCTTACAGTCTGCCCACCTCAGTGGTGGTCTTGGTCAACAGGGCATCATAGAGCTTGAGGATCTGGGCCCCGCCCTGCAGCGCCTGCTGGGCGGTCATCATCCGGCTCATCTCCTGGAGCATATCCACATTGGACTCCTCTACGTACTGCCACATCACCTGGGCGTTCTGTACCGGCTGGGCCTGCTGTCCGTTGGCGTCAAACAGACCGCTCTCCGCCTTGGCCAGCTGGTTATTGTCGGCAAAGGCATATACCCCCAGCTGCCCCAGATAGTAGCCGTCCTCAGTATAGAGCCGCCCCTCGCCGTCGGCCCTGATCTGGTCGGTGGTCAGGGTAATGGGGGCGCCGTCGCTACCAAGCACCAGCCCGTGGCCGGTCAGATACAGCCGGCCCTGGTCGTCCAGGGAAAAGTTTCCTCCCCGGGTGTACTCCACGCCGTCGCCGGTCTGGATGGCAAAGTAGCCGTCTCCCACAATGGCAAAGTCCAGGGTAAGACCGGTTTCCTTCAGGCTGCCCCGGTCATAGTTCACATACAGCTGATCGGGAGCCAGAATGTAGCTCTCCTCCCCGATGACGGTGGCGCCGCTCTTGTCCTTGTTGCCCACCCGGCTGATGAGCACCTCCTGGAAGGTGCGGTCGGTGTAGGTCTCCGCCTTGTAGCCGGCGGTGGCCAGGTTGGTCATGTTGTTGGCGATCACGTCCAGCCGTCTGCCCTGAGACAGCACGCCGGAGGTCAGGTTGTAAAAGCCCTTGGTCATGGCAATTCCCTCTTTCCAAGCTTTCTCTTACGATTCGATGTATTGTTTCATGCAGGTACGCAGCCGCTGCAGGGCCCGGCTGTGAATCTGGGATACCCGGGCGGCGCTGACGCCCAGCACCTGGGCGATCTCCTTCATGTTCAGTTCCCGCTCATAGTAGAGTGACAGAACCATCTGCTCGTTCTTCCGCAGGGAGGCGATCCCCTCCTCCAGCACAGTATGAAGCTCCTGGTCCTGAAAGGCCTCTTCGGTGGGGTTGATCTGCTCCTCACTGAGCAGCAGCTTTTCCTGGGCGCCGTTGTAGTTGTCCAGCACCGCCTCAAAGGACACCAGACTGGACACCGCCGTTTCCGACAGCAGCGCGTCATACTGTTCCCGGCTCAGCCCCAGATGCTCCGCCACCTCCCGGCTCTCCGGCGCCCGCCCCAGCTGGACGGACAGTTCATCCATGGCCCGGGTCAGCCGGGTGGCCTTCTGCCGCACCTGCCGGGGCAGCCAGTCCTGCCGCCGGGCCAGATCCACAATCATGCCCCGCAGGCGCTTGGAGACGTAGGTCTCAAATTTCACATTCTTGGACAGGTCGAACTTGTCAATGGCGCTGGAGAGCACCAGCACCCCCTCGTGGACGATATCGTCCAGCTGAGCAAAATTGCTGTACAGGCCGCTGGCCTGAGCGGCAATGCGCCGTACCAGTCCGGTGAAGCGGAGCACCAGGGCCCATTTCAGCTCCTGGTCCCCCGTCTGCTTGTAGAGCTCCAGCAGGGCCTGGTCGTCCAGCCCCTCCAGCTCCTCCTGGGTCAGGGAGGCGTGGAACGGGGCCTGAAGGGTCTGCACAGTATGCTGTTCTTCCATCGCTCCCGCCCCCTTCCGTGGTTATGCCGGCTTAGCCGGCGACTGCATGGTGATGTTGCCGATGGCCTGAATCTGAACGTTGCTGGTGATCTCGTTGAAGGACAACACATAAATGTCGGGATAGAACTGGGCAATCATGCGGCTGAGGTAAACCCGGATGATCTGGCTGGTAAGAACGATGGGGGTCTGGGACAGCTCCTGGAACTTCTTACGCAGCTCCCCCAGCTGAGACATGATCTGCTGCATGATATCGGGGCTGAGGGCCAGATACACCCCCTGGTCGTTCTTGGTCAGCGCCGCCAGGATCTTCTTCTCCACCTCCGCGTCCAGGGTCACCACCCGCAGCTGGCCGTTGTCGCAGAAGCGGCGGGTAATGGTGCGGCTCAGGCGGCCGCGGATCTGCTCGGTAACGGTATCCACGTCCCGGTTGGGTCCGGCGTCCACAATGGCCTCCAGAATCAGGCCCAGGTCCCGGATGGGGATACCCTCCTTCAGCAAAGCCCGGAGAATCTTCTCCAGCACCCCGTAGCTCACCACATTGGGAATGGCGTCCGCCACCAGCTCCGGCTCGGTCTGCTTCAGGTGCTCCACCAGCTGCATGGTCTCGGTCCGGCCCAGCAGCTCGTAGGCGTGCTTTTTGATGGTCTCGGACAGATGGGTGAGCATAACGGTGAGGGGGCTGATAACGGTATAGCCGTAGATCTCCGCCATCTCCTTGTTCTCCGGCAGGATCCACCGGGAGGGGATGCCGTAGGCCGGTTCGATGGTCTCGATGCCGTCGATCTCGCCGCTGGGATTGGGGGGCTCCAGAGCCAGGTAATAGTCCACCAGGATCTCGCCCCTGGCTACCTCCTCGCCCCGGATGCGGATGATATATTGGTTGGTTCCCAAAGAGGCACCGTCGTGGAGGCGGATGGAGGGAATGACAAAGCCCATATCCTGGGCGTACTGCCGGCGGAAGATGACGATACGGCTGATGAGCTTGCCGCCGCTGCTCTCGTCCACCAGGGGAATCAGACTGTAACCGAATTCCATCTCAATGGGCTCTACCGTCAGCAGGGAATAGACGTTGCTGATATCCTTGAAGTAGTCGGTCTCGCTGGCCGCCGTCAGCTCCGGCGGCAGCTGCTCGCCGGGAGCCTCCTCCTCCTGGGGAAGGGCCTTGGCGGCCTCCATCCGACGGATGCCCATGAATCCGCCCACGCTCAGTCCGACACCCACCAGCAGCAGAGGCAGGGTGGGAGTGCCGGGGAAGAGGGCCAGCAGGATCAGGATGATGCCGGTGGACAAAATGGCCCGGGGCTGGGCCTTGAACTGGCCGATAACATCGGTGTTCAGGCTGCCGTCGGACACCGACCGGGTAACGATCATGCCGGTAGCGGTGGAGATCATCAGGGCAGGGATCTGGGACACCAGACCGTCGCCGATGGTGGCGATGGAATAGATGTTCAGTACGGTGGCGAAATCGCCGCCACCCTGAACGATACCGATAATCAAGCCGGCCACAAAGTTGATCAGGGTAATGATCAGGGACATGATGGCGTCGCCCTTGACGATCTTGGTGGCGCCGTCCATGGCGCCGTAGAAGTCGGCCTCCTTCTGGATCTTGTACCGGCGGGCGCGGGCCTCCTTTTCGTCGATGAGCCCGGAGCTCAGATCGGCGTCAATGGCCATCTGCTTGCCCGGCATGGCGTCCAGGGTGAAGCGGGCGGCTACCTCGGACACGCGCTCGGCGCCCTTGGTGATGACGATGAACTGCACCAATACAATGATTAAGAAAATTAATACGCCAATAACAATATTACCCTGGGTAATCAAATGACCAAAGGCGGTGATGACCGCGCCGGCCTGTCCGCCGTCCCGCAGGATCAGGCGGGTGGAGGATACGTTCAATCCCAGCCGGAACAGGGTGGTAATGAGCAGCAGGGAGGGAAAGATGGAAAACTCCAGCGCCTCGGAGATGCTCATGGTGATCATCAGGATCATGATGGACAGGGAGATGTTCACCACGATCAGCACATCCAACACCGGGGCGGACAGCGGGATCACCAGAAAAAGGACGATGACCACCACCATCAGCGATATGGCATTGTTCAAGATTCGTCTCATAGTCCTTCTTCTGCCTGCTTTCTCTTAGGTCTGCTTGCTATTCAGCCGGTAGAGGTAGACCAGCACTTCGGCCACTGCGTTGTACAGCTCCGGCGGGATCTCCTGCCCGATTTCGGTGGTGGCGTAGAGGGCGCGGGCCAGCGGCACGTTTTCCACCACCGCCACCTGGGCTTCCTCCGCCACCTTCACAATGCGCAGGGCCACCGCGTCCTGCCCCTTGGCCAGCACCAGAGGGGCGGCGTCCTGGTCCGGCTTGTACCGGAGGGCCACGGCAAAGTGGGTGGGGTTACGGATGACCACATCCGCACCGGGCACCTTCTGCATCATGCGGGACTGGGCCATCTGCCGCTGCAGCTGTTTGATCTTCCCCTTGACCTGGGGATCGCCTTCCATCTGCTTGAATTCCTCTTTGATTTCCTGCTTGCTCATCTTAATCTGCCGCTCGTAGTCCCACCACTGGTAGAAAAAGTCGGCAGCTGCCAGCACCACATAGGCCAGCGCGATCTGCATGGCCATCTGGAAGGCCAGGTCCAGCAGATAGGCGCAGCCGCTGGTCAGGTCGGTAAACATGAGCTTGGGGAACACGTCTACCACCCCCGCCAGGAAGCGGTAGATCAGAAAGAGGAGAATGAGAATCTTCAAAAGTCCCTTCAGCGCCTCAACCACGCTGCGCAGGGAAAACAGCCGCTTGATCCCCTCCAGGGGATTGATCCGGCTGAACTTGGGCCGCAGAGCTTCGCCGCTGACCAGCATCTTGGTCTGGAGGAAGGTGGCCACCACGCCGGCCGCCGCCGAGGCGCACAGCAGCGGCCCCACACACCAGGCCACCGTCTTGAGCATCTGCATCAGCAGCTGATTGCCGCCGGACAGCTGCTGGCTCTCCGAAGGGCCCGCCATGGTGATGCACATGCGGAACATGGCGCTCAATTCCTTCACCATATTGGGGATGGTCAGAACCAGCACGGCCATGCTCACAATCAGCACCGCCACCGAAACCGCGTCGTTACTGAGAAAGACATTGCCTTTCTTTCGTTCGTCCCGTCGCTTTTTTGGGGTTGCTTTTTCTGTTTTCTGTCCGTCCGCCACGTCCACTCACCTCCCGCCGCGGGTTCCATTGATCAGCCGGAGGCGCTGATGATTTCCAGAATCCGGCCCAGCGCCGTCAGCATATCCCCCTCCACCTCCAGCAAAAACTCGTTGATGGGGGTGAGGAATACAAAGAGCAGCAGCAGGCCGATGATCACTTTCAGTTCGATGTTGATGACAAAGGCGTTGATCTGGGGGATGGCCTTCATCAGAATACCCATGCCCAGCTCCCCCAGCAGCTCGGCCGCCAATATGGGGAAGGCCAGCTTGAGAGAGAGGATCATGCAGGAGAAAAACACCTCTGCCACGCCGGACGCCACCGCCTGCCCCAGTGTGGCCGTCCCATAGGGAACCACTTCCCCCGAGGACAGGAAGATCCGCAGCAGGGTATAGTGCCCGTTCTCCGCGAAGAAGGTGAGCACCATCAGCACATTGAGCAGAGAGGCCGTCACCGTCATGTTGATCTGGCTGCTGGCGTCGTACACCTGGGCCATATTCAGACCCATCTGAGCGTCCAGCACCTCGCCGCCCACCTGAACCACGGTAAAAAACACCCGCATCACGAAGGCCAGGGTAATCCCCACTCCGAACTCCAGCAGCAGCCGCACCACCAGCTCAATCAGGGTAGCGGGGGGCTTCACCGCGGTGTCCGCCATGCTCCAGACGAACACCGACAGCACCATGATAAAGCCTGCTTTGACAAGATTGGGGTAGTTGTTCCGGCCGAAAAGCGGGTTGGCCACAATAAAGCCAGTCACCCGCATCAGGACCAGTTCAAACAGATACAGGGTAGCCCAGTCCATGCCTCAGGCCCCTCACATCAGCGTGAACAGGTAGCGGGCAAAGTCCTGGAGGTTCTCCAGCATCCACCCGCCTCCGATCAGCAGCACCAATACAACCACAATGAGCTTCAGGATAAAGGACAGGGACTGCTCATGAATCTGGGTAACAGCCTGGAAGATAGCCACCAAAATGCCCACCAGCATGCTCAGCACCAGCAGCGGCCCAGCGATTTTCAAGGCCACGCCCACGCCTTGCCGTAAAATGTCCACCGGTTCCATGGTCTATCCTCCTACCGCTAATTAAATCCCCGTACCAATGTGGAAAAGAGCAGCTGCCAACCATCCAGTGTGATAAACAGCAGCAGCTTGAACGGCATGGAGATCATAGACGGGGGCAGCATGATCATGCCCATGCTCATCAGCGCGGAGGCCACCACCACGTCGATGAGCAGGAAGGGAATATACAGATAAAAGCCAATAACAAAGGCTTTTTTCAGCTCTGTGGTGACGAAGGAGGGGACGATAATCCGCAGCGGCAGGTTCATGGCCCCATCCGGGTCGGTGGGGGTGTCCTGCCCTGCCAGCTGGCAGAACATATTCAGGGAACTCTGCTCCGTATTGTCCAGCATAAACTCCTTCAGAGGGGCCTTGGCCCGCTCCAGAAATTCATCCTGGGTGATTTCCTCGGCCACATAGGGTTCATAGGCCGTGGTCTGAATCTGGCTGATCACCGGGGACATGGTAAACAGCGTGAGAAAAAGCGCCATACCCACCAGCACCATATTGGGGGGATTCTGCTGCAGCCCCATGGCGGAGCGCAGGAAGGAGAAGGAGATGATGTACCGGGTAAACGAGGTCATCATCACCACCATGGAGGGCAGCAGAGTCAACAGGGTGGTTACAAAGAGGATCTGTAAGGTCTGCACATTCTCCCCGTTTACATTGATAAGCGCGTCCAAGGTTGCCTGTGCCTCCCTTACTGTTTCCTCTGTTTGATTACGTTGCGCAGCGCCTCCCGGAAGCTCATGGAGGACGCTGCGTCGGAGGATTTCTCCTCCGCCATCCAGCTTGCCGCTTCTTCCGCCGTCAGGGTCTCCAGGCGGGTGATCCCGCCGGAGGTAACCCCCAACAGATAGACCTTATCCCCTACTTTGACCAGCAGCAACCGCTGATCCCTGCCGACTGAGAGCTGCTCCAGCACCGTCATGCGGCTCTGTCGGGGCAGCAGCCTGCCCCCTGCCAGCCGGCCCACCACATACCGGGTAAACCAGTAGGCCAGCGCCAGCATCAGGACGGTAACCGCCAGGGCCCAGAGCAGAGATGTGATTTCCGGCGGCATGAGATTCCTCAGGGATTGCCCACAATGGAGGTTACCGCCTTCAGCAGACGGTCGCTCTTAAAGGGCTTGACGATAAAGTCCTTGATGCCGGCCTGCACAGCCTCCATAACCATAGCCTCCTGGCCCATAGCGGAGCACATCACCACATTGGCGTTGCTGTCCTTGGCGCGAATGGCTTTCAGGGCCTCCAGGCCGTCCATATTGGGCATGGTGATATCCATCAGCACCAGGTTGGGAGAGATCTCGCTGTACTTCTCCACCGCATCGGCGCCGTCCACCGCCTCATAGAGATCGGTGTATCCGCTCTTGGTCAGGGTATCCCGAATGACCTTTCTCATGAACGCAGCGTCGTCCACAATCAGAATCTTAGCCATGCTATTTCCATCCTTTACATTATTATTTGAATATGTCAAGGGCGTTTCCGCCCGGTCAACTCATCTGAAGCAGCTCTCCGTGCTTAAGTACCTCGGTAATGCGTACGCCGAAATTGTCGTCGATCACCACCACGTCTCCCTTGGCCACACACAAGCCATTGACAAACAGGTCTACCTGATCGCCCGCCAGTTTGTCCAGCACCACCAGAGAACCCTTGGTAAAGGAGAGGATGTCCTCCACCTTCCGCCGGGTGCGTCCGATCTCCACCGAAATTTCCAGCGGCACCGACATGATCATCTCCAGATTGTCCGCCTGCTCCTTGCCCAGCCGGTCCTCCACATCCAGCGCGGGAAGCTGAGCCTGGCGGGCGGTGATCAGCCTGGGCTCCTGCTGCATCATGGGCTGCTGCATCATGGGCTGCTGCATCATGGGCTGCTGCATCACGGGCTGCTGCATCACAGGCTGCTGCATCACGGGCTGCTGCACTGGCTGCTGGGTTGCCGCCCCGCCGCCCATCAGCCGTTCGATCTCCTCCTGGCTCAGGGTGGCGCCGCCGCCCGAGGCTGCCGGAGCGGGCTGCGGCGTGGGAGCAGGGGCGGGGGCGGAGGCCGCGCCGCCGCCCATCAGCCGCTCGATCTCCTCCTGGCTCAGGGTGGCGCCACCGCCGGAGGCCGCCGGGGCGGACTGCGGCGTAGGAGCAGGGGCCGGCTCCGGCGCAGGTGCGGGAGCCTCCTCCGTGGGGGAACCAAAGTTCATCTCAAAGCCCGCCAACAGGTCTCTGGCCAGCTCCACCGACATGACGTTGACAAATTCGCTCTTGAGAACATTTTCAATGCCCAGCATAAAGCGAACCACAACCAGGTTGCCGTCGGAGGGGGGGAAATGCTCCTTCTTGAAGGTCTCCAGATCATCCAGAGCGAAAGACTGGGGGGTGGAGATATTGACGGAATAGCCCAGGAAGTCGGACAGAGCGGTGGAGGCCGCGCCCATCATCTGGTTCATGACCTCGCACACAGCGCTGACCGTCAGCTCGTTGAGCTCAAACTCCTCATCAGGGGTCTCGCAGCCCATCAGGATGTCCACGATCACCTTTACGTCGCCCCGCTTGAGCAGCATGATATTGCTGCCCTCCAGGCCGGAGACGTACTTGATCTCAATGCCGATAGCCGGTTCCAGATCTCCCAGGCTGAAGTTCTCTACCGTGACCACTTCCACCGTGGGGGTAGTGATATCCACCCGGTGGTCCAGCATATTGGACACGGCGGTGGCGGAGGACCCCAGGCTGATGTTCATGAGTTCACCGATGGCATCCAGCTCCATGGAATTAAAGATGTTCTGACTCATGTTCCTTATTTCTCCTCTCTACTCTGGATGCGGAAGGTTTCCCCAATCTTGACGGCCATATTGCCGCCCTGGGTACCCAGCTTGCCGCTGAACCAGGGCTGACCGCCGATATACAGATGAATCGGAGCCTCTGTGGGGTGTCCCAGATCAACCACGTCTCCCACATTCAGATAGTAGATATCCCGCAAGGCCAGCTCGGTGCGCCCCAGCTCCGCGGTGATTTCCAGATTGGAATCCCGCAAGATATCCATGATCTCGTCGGAATTGTTGTCTCCAGAGCCGCGTCCCGCCTGATTCAGGGCCGTGATCCTCGTAAAGACGTTGGTCAGCATCATGCCGGGCAGACAAATGCTCATCAGTCCGGAGGCGTTGGGGAACTTGACACTGATGCCGATAATCACCACCGTTTCATCCAGCCCGATGAGCTGCACCAGCGTGGGGTTGGACTCCACACGGCGGTAAACAAAATTCAAGTCAATATAATTCTCCCAGCTGCCCCCCAGGACCCGGATAAGATCCTTCACGATGTCCTCGTACAGCTTGAGCTCCATAGGGGTGAAGGTATACCCGGCAGGGATGGAGTCGCCGGAGTCCCCCTCGCCGCCCATCAGGCGGTCCATCATGTTAAGCATCAGGCCGGTGCTGAAGTGGATGAGCGAGGGGGATTCCTCACTCTGGGGCTGGCCCTCAATCTCCACGTTCATCAGCGTCAGCACGTCGCCGTCGGACAGGGCGTTGGAGAATTCATAATAGCGCTGCTCCTCCACCGACTCCACTGCAATTTCGCAGGTGGTATGCAGCAGACCGTTGATTCTGGAATTGATGATGCGGGTATAGTTCTCAAATACGCCGCTGATCATCTTCAGCCGGTCTTTGGTAAATTTTCTCGGACTGTAAAAGTCGTATTTTCGGTATTTCTTCTCAGAACTCTGCTCGCTTTGGGCGTGCTCCATCTCGCCGCTGCGGGCCGCATTGAGCAATGCGTCAATTTGGCTCTGAGACAATACTTCCGCCATGGCTATCCCTCCTGGCCAGTATCAGTCTGTGCTTGCGTGGTTTCCTGGACCTCCTGGCCAGAGGACCATGTGGTGGTTGTGGTTTCTCCGCCGTCGTCGCCGGCGCGCATGGTGTAATACTGGGCGATATCGTCGCCCATCTCATTCTCCACATCCAAACCGGTCACCAACAGCTCTACCCGGCGGTTGCCCGCCCGCTCCGCCGCCGTGGCGTTGCTGGATATTGGACGCCACTGGCCGTAGCCCACGCTGACCAGCCGGGCGGGGTCCACGATGTTCTTTTCCTGCAGATAGATGGTTACCACCGTCGCCCGGTTGCTGGCCAGGAAACGGTCTGTCTCCACGCTGTTTGGCTGGTCCGGTCTGGCCTGGGCGGTGTGCCCCAGCACCCGGATCTCGTCAATGGAATCGCTTACGCTCGCGATAAACTCGGATACCTGGTCCAGAACCACCTTGCCGTCGTCCCGGAGGGTATAGCTGTCTCCATCAAAAAACACCGTATCATCAAAGGAAATGAACACATATCCGCTGCCCTTGGTCACACTGACCTTGCTGGTGAGGTTCTCCTGAGACACGAATTCCATCATGGACTCGTAAAATTCCTCCATATCGGAGTTAATTTTCTCCTGGGTTACCTCGCTGCCCTCCGGCGGCACATCTGTGGTTGTGCCATGGATATCCGCGGTGGGATTCAGTGCCTGCACCAATGCAATCCACTTGGACTGATCCATCTGAGACATGGAATACAGCATGACGAAAAAGCACAGCAGCAGCGTCACCATATCTCCATATGTGTCCATCCAGTTGGCGCCGCCGCCGCCGCTCCGTTTTTTGGCCATTGCTGAACCGCCTCCCGTACAAACCCTCGTACCTTATTTTTTCCGTTTCTTCCGGCCCTTTTGGGCGGGCTCGCCTTCGCCGCCGCCGCTGCCGCCTTCCTCGCGCTGCTTCTGATTCATGAAGGTCATCAGCCGCTCCCGCAGGAACTTGGGGTTCTCGCCGGACTGGATGGCCATGATGCCCTCCACGATAATCTGACGGCAGAGGATCTCCTCCTCGTCCCGGGCTGTCAGATTGGCCGCGATGGGGTTGAACAGCACGTGGGCCAGAACCGAGCCGTAAAAGGTGGTGACCAGAGCCACAGACATGCTGGGGCCCAGGGAATTCATATCCGCGCCGTCCAGGTTCTTCAGCATGTTGATCAGGCCGATCAGGGTGCCGATCATACCGAAGGCCGGGGCCGCGTTGGAGCCACGCTCATACATGGCCACCACTTCCTGGTGGCGGGCGGAGGTCTGTTCAATGTCATTTTCCAGAATACTCCGCACCCGGTCGGGGTCATTGGCGTCCACAATCAGCATGATGGCCTGCTTGAAAAAGGGGTCCTCCTGTTCGTTGGCCTTTTCCTCCAGCGCCAGCAGGCCGTTCTTTCTCGCAATCTGCGCCAGCTCGGTTAACTGCTCCACGTAGATCGTGGGGTTAAAGGCTTTCGCCCGGAGCATGATCTTGATATGCTTGGGAAAGGACTTGGCCAGCTTGGGATAGCAGGCGACCACCACCGCCATCGTGCCGCCGATGACGATAAGGATACTGGGCACATCTACGAAATTTATCATATTCTCCAGCGCCAGGCTGGGGACCAGACCATCCATATTGACGGAGATGCCAAAGAATATGAAGAAAATGGCCATCAGCAGTCCGATTAAATAAACTATGTTCATTTCCGTCGATCCCTTCTCTTATATCCCGTCTCCAGCGGGCAGCGCCGGTCAGCGCCGGTCGATCACAGAGACCTCCCGGTGGATGTCCTGCACCTTCGCGTTGTACTCCGCAATCTTCTGGATGATCTCCTCCACAGTGTCCCGCACCAGATAGTAGTCGTGGTTCATCATCACAACCTTGCACTCGGGGATCAGCTCGATACACTCGATCTGTTGATGATTGACCAAGAACTGTTCGTTGTTCATTTTTCTCAAAACGATCATGGGCGTCTCCTTTCACTGTCCTCCGCCGCCCGGCCCGGCCGGGCGGCGGAGGCTAGTTACGCACTGGGTTTTAACGCTTCATGTTGACCAGTTCTTCCAGCATGGTATCGGTCACCGTTACAATGCGGGTGTTGGCCTGATAGCCTCGCTGATAGATGATCATGTTGGAAAACTCGGTGGCCAGATCGGTGCCCGACTGCTCCAGGAAGGAGGTCAGCAGGGACACGCCGCTCTTGCCGGAGAGCATACTGTCGGGGTCAACTACATTGTTGCCACCCTGTCCGCCGTTATTTAAATACATTTTGCCGTTGTTCAGAGAACCCGTAACCGCGCTGTTGGGGGTACTGATGGTAATGCCGCCCGCAGCGTCGCCGGCGGTGTAGTAGGGGCCGTCGGTGTGGAGCACGCCGTTGGGGTTATCCACGCTGCCCAGGGCAATGTAGCCCACCACCACCGGGTCACCGGTATCCTTGTTGGTGCAGGTAATCTTGCCGTTGGCGTCAATGCTCAGATTCTCATAGTCAATATAACCGTTCACCTGAGGGCCGACTGCCGCGCCGCCGCCTGCCGGCACCGTGCCGGGGTCCACATTCTGGCCTGTGGTATTGTCAACGCCCACATACACCGCATCTCCGGCCGTCACTCCCGCCATGGGCGCGCCAGTGGAATCCATTCCGGTGGCCTTCATGGGCAGACGGATGGGTACCAGGGCGGTGCTGACGTTGAGATCCGCGCCGTCGGGCAACACACCGGGAGTTCCGGTGGTTGTACCCTTGGGATCTTCCGTCGTGGTCAGGAATCCATAGACCACGTTACCCTGTCCGTCAGTGAGATAGCCGTCCCGAAACTCAAAGTTACCCACCCGGGTAAGGGTCAGGCTCTTGAGGGCGTTCACATCCTTAACATCCAGGGTCTTGGGCCCCACCAGGAAGAAGCCGTCGCCCTTGATGGTGCAGTCGGTGGGCATACCGGTGGGCTCCAGGCTGCCGGTGGTCATGTCCAGATCGATGGTGCCGATGCTGCAACCGTAGCCGATCTGGCGGGGGTTGGTGCCGCCCACAGCCTGAGTGCCGGCGGAACCGGCGCTCAGGGTGTTGTAAATACTCTCCTTGAAGGTCACACGCTGGGCCTTGTATCCGTAAGTATTGACGTTTGCGATGTTGTTACCTACTACGTTCAGAGCTTCCATATGAGTCTTCAGGCCGGAAATGGCCGCGCTCATTGCTCCTGTCAAAGCCATAAGAATCTTGCTCCTTTTACAGTTTGCTTACTGCGCCGCCGGGGAAACGTCATTCGGACGCCCCCCAGAGCCTCCTTGCGGTCCTGCCCTCTGTGTATCACAGGAACACGGCGCCGTCGATATTGGTAAAAATGCTGTCTTTCATTTCCTCTTCAGACAATGCGGTGATCACTCTGCCGTTGGGAACGTTGACGATAAAGGCCAGGCTCTGGTCCAGCGCCAGAATATTGGTAGCGCCCTTGGCCTCCGCCCGCTCCACGGAGTCGGTCAGCCGCTCCAGCAGGGTGGGAGTCACTTCGATGCCCCGCTCCTCCGCGCGGCTGAGCGCGTGCTTGGAAAAAGCCACCTGCCTTATCTGGGCCCGTTCCAGCTCCTGCTGGAATACTGCGCCGAAATCGCCGGCCGGACGTTTTGTCTGCGCCGTCTGCCGATCGTTCAGCGGGGTCTGGGTCAGCGAATGAATCGGTCCGACCATAGGTTCACCTCCTTGCAGTCACACCGGCCGGGTCAGACCTTGGGGGTAGTCTCCCCTTCGCCGCCCTCGCCGGTTCCGCCGCCTTCACCGCCGTCGCCGCCCTCACCGGGCTTTTCCGGAAGCTCAGGCAGCTCGCCTACCGCCATGATGCTGCTCAGGGGGTACATCTCGCCGTTGACGAAGATCACCTGGGTGCCCTGATAGGTACCGGTACCGGTTACCTCGCCCACAACCTCTTCCAGTTCGCCTTCATCGTTGTAGACGCCCACCGTAACGGTCTTGCCCACCAGAGAGGCGGCATAGGTCATGGTAGTGGAAACAGTCAGAGTGTCCAGGCTGGTTTTCACGCTGCTCATCATACTCACCACGGACATCTGCACCAACTGATTGAGCATATCGGTGGTGTCGGTGGCGTTGTCGATGGTCTGGTTCTGCAGCTGGGCCACCATTAACTGAAGGAAGTCGGAAAAGTCCAGGCCAAGGTCTTCATTGGGATCACTGATGGTGTAGCCTTCTTTCAGAAGGTCATCTACCGTCGTGCTGTCGCTTTTTTGCGTGGAATAGGCCTTGCTGGCGCTCAGGGACTCCAGCCCCAGCTGCATAAAATCGCTGCTCATGCTATCGCTTCACTTCCTTTTTCCGGAGCGCTTACACGGCCTCCGGCGCACTCTGCAACAGACCCAGTCTCAGCTGATGGAGGAAACTGTCGGCCTCCTGCTTGGGCACCTGGCGCTGCTGCTGCTGTTGCTGCTGCTGCTGTTGGCCGCCGTTCTGGTCCGGCTGCTGCCAGGGTTGCTGACCCTGATGGGGCTGGGGCACTTCTACCCGAACCTCGCCGCGGGTGCTGTCCTGCAGCATCAGGCCCAGAGTGTTGGCGTGCTCGCTGAGCAGCTTGGCCGCGTGCTCGTTCTCCGCCCGCAGCACCAGATGGAGCGCTCCCTCCGGCGTACGGGTGAACTCCGCCGTCACGGTGCCCAGATTGGCCGGGCTGAGCGTGATCTCCACATGCTGGCTGCCGTTGTCCAGAGCCTGGGTCAAAGCGCGGCTCAGCTTGGCATCCACTTCGTCTGTCGGCGCGGTGGTGTCGATCTCCACCGTTTCACCCACTTTGACAGGCATATGTTCCACTTCCTGGAACACAGGAGTCTCCCAGCTGCCGCTGACCTCCGCGGCCTTGGTGTCGCCCTCCTGCTGAGGGGCGGCGGTAAAGCTCTGGCTGCTCTCCATGGCATCGGAGTTCTCCTGGCTCTCCGGCGCGGCCGCCACCACCGTGGTCTGCTGGACCGGAGTCGCATCCGCCTCCTGTCCGGGCTGCTGGGCGGTCTGAACCGTCTGCTCCTGGGACTGCTGCACCACCGTCTGCTGGACCAGAGGCATGGCCTCAGCCGTCACAGTCTCCTGCTCTGCCGTCACTACCGGGACAGCCGCCGTCTGCACGTTCTCCAGCGGCAGCATGGTGACTGCGGACCCCTCTGTCATCACAGGCGCTTGTACCTGAGCGGGCATTCCCTCCGCCAGCAGAGCCGCGCCCAGCGCCATCAGGTCCGCGTTCAGCACAGGCTCCTGCGGCTGGCTCTCCTCCGGCTGGGTGGGGTTCGTCCCCTCCTCCGCCGGACGCTGCTGGGCAGTACCCTGGGTCTGGCCTCTGTCCGGCCCCTGGTCCAGCTGGTCCCGCCGCTCATTCAGCAGGTCCTGAAACGAGGGTCCGCTCTCCTGGCCGGCAGGCTTCGTGGTGGACGTGTTGAGGTTGGGCAGGGTCCAGGCGCCCTGATTGATGGCCTGCAACAGCATATCCGTCATATTCATCTTTTCTCACCTCCTTTCAATGGCAGTTATGTTCCCGATCAGCCGCTCTCCATATGCCTTGTGGCGGAGACCAGCTCGTCGATGAACTGTTCCTCGCTCTTCTGCACATCCTTCTGATAGTCCTGAAGCTTTTTCTCCTTCAGCCGCTCCAGAATTCTGGTATCCACATGGGCCTGCATCACCTGGCGGCGCTTGACCTCCGCCTCCTGCTGCAGCTCCTGCAGCCGCTTGGTTTCCCGGGCAATATCCCGCTCCAGCACCCGCAGTCCGGTCTCATAGCCCATGGCGTCGGCTATGGAGATGCCCTCCGCCGCACGCTCCCGGAATTCCTGGTTGACCTGGGCGTATTGCAGTTCCACGGCCTCTTTCCGCGCCTCCTGCTGCCGGACCCGTTCCAGAGCCTTGGCATATTCGCCCTGCAGTCCGTCCAGCACCTGCTGGCGGTAGTCCAGCACGCTGTCCAGGCCGAAGCGAAATTTTTTCACGTCGGGCACCTCACTTCACAGGTTTATAGCAGCTTCCGCATGGCCTCCAGATCCTCTTCGTAGGTAAAGCCCTCGTTGACGCCCTGCATGAGAAACTGATTGATACCGTCGATCTTGCCCAGGGCGTAGTCCAGCTTGGGGTTGGTCCCCGCCTTGTACGCGCCGATGGACACCAGATCGGAGTTCTTTTCATAGGTGCCCATCACGTCCCGGATCCGGGCGGACAGCCGCTGGTGCTCCGGGGATACGATATCAGTCATCAGACGGGAAATGCTGGCGCCCACGTCGATGGCCGGGAAGTGGTTGCTGTTGGCCAGCCGCCGGGAGAGCACGATATGCCCGTCCAAAATACCGCGGACGGTATCGGCGATAGGCTCATTGGTATCGTCGCCCTCCACCAGCACGGTATACACCCCCGTGATGGAGCCCTTTTGGAAGTTGCCGCTGCGCTCCAGCAGCTTGGGCAGCTCGGCGTAGATGGAAGGGGTATAGCCACGGGCCACCGGCGGCTCGCCCACCGCCAGGCCGATCTCACGCTGGGCCATGGCGAAACGGGTCAGAGAGTCCATCATCAGCAGCACGTCCAGGCCCTGGTCCCGGAAGTACTCCGCGATACCCGTAGCCACCGAGGGACACCGCTTGCGCAGCATGGCGGGCTGGTCGGAAGTGGCCACCACCAGCACCGAGCGGCTCATGCCCTCGGGGCCCAGGTCCTTCTCCATGAACTCCACAACCTCGCGGCCACGCTCCCCCACCAGGGCGATGACGTTGATATCCGCTTTGACGTGCTTGGCGATCATGCCCATCAGGGTACTCTTGCCCACGCCGGAACCGGCGAAGATGCCGATACGCTGGCCCTTGCCGATGGTAAGCATCCCGTCGATGGCCTTGACCCCGAACTCCAGCCGCTCCCGGATGGGAGGGCGGGCCATGGGGTTGATGTACTGCTCCCCGTCCACACAGAAGGGGACGCCCCCCTGAAAGGGGCCTTTGCCGTCAATGGGCTGGCCCAGAGCGTTGATGACCCGGCCCTTGAGAAAAGGCCCCATGGTCAGGGTCAGCCGCTTGCCGGTGTTGCGCACGAAGTTGCCGGCGGAAATGCCGCTCATTCCCGAGTAGGGCATGAGCAGGATCCGGTCGTTCTTGAAGCCCACCACTTCCGCCATCACCTGGCCGCCGGATTCTCCATTGTAGATACGGCAGATATCTCCTACCGCCGCCCGGCCGCCGGAGGCCTCGATGGACATGCCCACAATATTTTCGATCTTTCCGGTGTAGCTGACGGTCTGGGCCGTCTGCACCTGCCGGAGCAGTTTCTCAAACAACAGTGGGGCCTCCTCTCAGCCGCCGTGCAGGATGTCCTTGATATTGTCCAGCTGGGTGGATACGCTGGCATCTATGATTTCATCGGGCATCTCAATGATGCAGGTACCCGACTCGTCGTCCGCCATGGGAATCACCTTGATGTGGTCGGACAGGCCGGCCAGGGTGGTGGTGAGCTCCGGGGTGATCTGGGCCAGCTCCCTGGCGGTACAGCCCCCCACGTAGATGTGGACCCACTCCCGCCGCTTCAGCCGGTCGGTTGCCATCTGGATCATCTTCAGGATCACTTCCCGGCTGCTCTTCAGGCTGACGTGGATGATCTTCTCCGCCACCGCCACGCTCAGGTCGCACAGCTCCAGCTGGGTCTGCTCCATCAGGTCCTCCCGGGCCTGACTGACGTCCTCCAGAAACTGCTTGATCTGCAGCTCCTGCTGGCGCAGCTGCTCCTCCATGGCGGCCTTGCCCTCTACCTGGGCCTTGGACATGCCGTCGGCATATCCCTGGCGGAAGCCCTCCTCCTTGGCCTGGGCCAAAGCTTCTTCTGCCTCCTGAGCCGCCTGCCGGCGGCTCTCCTCCAGCAGCTCCTGGGCCTCCTTCCGGGCCTGGCTGCGGATTTCCTCCGCCTGAACCTGAGCGAAAGAGAGCAGGCTGGCGGCCGCCCCCATCTCTTCCTCCTGGGCCTTTTCCTCTTCGGCCGCCGCCGCGGATTCCTCTTCCTCGGGGAGAGCCTCCTCTACCGGAGGGTCCTCCTCAATTTCGATGTCCTCCGCCGCCGGAAATGTATAGGCACGGACCGGCCCCAGGAAATGCTTGAAAATGTTAGGCAATGATATCGTCCTTTCCGCCCTTGAGGATGATCAGCTCGTTCTTCTCCTCCAGGTCCCGGATGACGCCCACAATACGCTGCTGGGCGGCCTCCACGTCCTTGATACGGACGTTGACCGTGACCTCCAGATCGTCCCGGATGCTCTGCGCCATGCGGCTGGACACATTGGTGAAGATCTTGTTGGCCACCTCGCTGTTGGCGCCCTTGAGGGCCAGCACCAGATCCTTGGGATCGCAGTCCCGCACGAAGCGCTGCACCGAGCGGTCGTCCATGGTGACAATGTCCTCGAAGACGAACATCCGCTTGCGGATCTCGTCGGCCAGATCGGCGTTGTGGGCGGTCAGGCGATCGAAGATGCTCTTCTCGCTGGCCCGGTCCAGATTGTTCATCACGTCGGCCACGTAGTCCACGCCGCCCACCTTCACGTTGTTGGTGGTCATGATGCTGGAGAACCGCTTCTCCAGTTCGGCCTCGATGATCTTTACCGCCGAGGGGGAGGCGCTCTCCATGGTGGCGATGCTCTCCACCACCTTCACCTGCCGCTCCGGGTCCAGTTCGTCGATCACCGCCGCCGATTTCTGGGGATCCACGTAGGACAGCACCAGAGCGATGGTCTGAGGCCGCTCATGCTGCAGGGCGGCGTACAGCGATTTCTCATCCGCCTTGTTCAGGAAGGAAAACTCCCGGTTCTTCAGGGACTTGGTCACCTTATCCAGCAGCTGGCTGGCAGTCTGGGAACCAAAGGCCCGCTCCAGCACCGCCCGGGCATACTCCAGTCCGCCCTCGGTCACCGCCTTGTTGGTCAGGCACATCTGATAGTACTCGTTGAGCACATCCTCCGTGGTGCCGGAGTCCAGATAGCCCAGTTTGGCTACCTCCAGAGTGATCTGCTCCACGTCCTCCGGCTCCATATACTGATAAAGCTGGGAGGCTTTCTCCGCTCCCAGAGAGACAATCACCGCCGCCGCTTTCTGCTGGCGGGTCAGCTCCCGCTTGGGCTGCTGGCGCTGGGTATGTTTCTCTACCGCCGGCGTTGCGGAGGCAGATGTCGTTTCACTCATGTCGCCTCACCCTCCCGCAGCCAGTTTTTCACCATTTGAGCGGCAATCTCCGGGTTCTCCTCGGCAAACTTCCGGATATCCTGCCGCAGTTCCATACTCTTCTCCGTCTGCATCTCCATAATATTGGCCTGCTGCGGCGCAACCTGGGTCATAATCAGCGCGTTTGCAGCCGCCTCAGCCGCCGCCTCGGCCTCCGCCGCCTTGCGCTTCTTCACCTTCCTGCGGTGGAGCAGCAGCAGAATCAGCAGCAGCAGGAGCAGGAACACGCCCACTCCGGCAATGGCCGCATAGATCATCCAGTTGGGCAGCCCCTCTCCGGCCGGCTCGGTGGGCGTCTCGCTCCCGGGCTGATAGAAGGGGGAGATCATAATGGAAATCTTATCCCGCTGGTCCGCATCGGTAATGCCGGCCGCCCGGCCCACATGGGCATACAGGTCGTTAACGGAAGTATCCCCCGCCACGCTCTGGTTGATACTCACCGACACCATCACGTCGGCGATGCGGGCGGTGATCTGCTCCACCTGCTGCTTGGTGGTGTCCACCAGATGGTCTTTCTGACCGGAGGTGCTGATGGCGGTCTCATCGCCGTTGGGCTGGGCCTGATTTTCCACATAGGTATTCAGGTCGGCGTTGGTCTCGGTACCCACCGCTCCGCCGGCGGTCTCCTCGTCCCCCCGGACGATGCTGTTCTGCCAGATCTCGGTCCCGATGATACCGTCGTCGTTTCCTTCCGCCCAGTCCTCCAGCGTGTAATCGGTGGAGTCGGTGTAGGTGCGGTCCAGATTCACCACGGTATTGACGCTCACCTGCACGTTATCCGCGCCGTACAGGGGGGTCAGCACCTGCATCACCCGCGAGCGGATGCGGTTGTTGTACTCCTCCTCCAGCTTCAGCTTCAAAGTGGAGGTATCCTGGATCTCGCTGAAATCGTCATCAATCAGATAAGGCGTACCATAGGCGTCGGTGATAACCACGTTTTCCACATTCAGGCCCTGGAGGCCGTGGCTCACCAGGCTGCGGATGGCCTTCACCTGGTTGTCGGTCAGGGTCTTTCCATCCTTCATGGTCACCTGTACGGCAGCGGTGGCGTCCACTGTGTTGCCGCTGTCCAGCACGTAGGTATGGTCCTCACCGGGGGTGAGCAGCACCTCGGCGGACTCCACCCCATCCATGTTGCAGATGACCGAGGACATATAGTCCTGCAGATCGTACAGCACCAGCTGATTGCGCTCAGCTTCGGTGGTCAGGCTGCTTACATTGTTCAGATAAGTACCATAGTCATAGCCAGAGGAGGGATATCCCGCCACCAGCACCTGGGCCATCAGGGCCGCCTTACGGTTTTCCGGCACCAGGATGGCGTCGCCCTCCACCTTATAGTCTGTGACCCCGTTCTCAGAAAAATAGGTCAGGATGGCCGTCTGGTCACTCTGGCTCAGGCCGCTGAACAGGGTGGTGTAGGGCTGGTTGCTTGCCGTTATCGCCAGCACCACCACCGCCACGATGGCCGCGGCCAGGACCGCGCCCAGCAAAATTTTCAGTTTTTTGCCGGTCTTTTTCCACCGTTCCTTGGCTTTGTCCGTGATTGATTTTAGCTTTTCCTTCATGCTCTATCTATCCCCCGGCTCCCGGACCGCATCCTTTACAGGCTGATCCGCATCAATTCGGAATAGGCGTCCAGCGCTTTGTTCCGCATCTGAATGAGCAGCGACAGAGAGAGCTCGGCCTGGGTGGCGGCAATGGACGCCACCGCCGGATTATCCAGCTGCCCCGTGGCCAAGGCGTAGTAGGCCTCGTTCTTGGCCGCGTCGGTCTCTTTTACGTTATCCACCACGGACTGAAAGATATCCTGAAACATGGTGGGCTGGTTCCGGGTCTGCCCGGCATCGCTCACCGCTGTGGACTCCGTGGCAAGGAGCGGACGAATGGGCTCAATCCTCTGAATGTTCATCATGATTCTTTTTCCCCTTTATCACAGCGTCCGCCTCCCCGCGAACGCTGCGGCGCAAAGTTTATTTGCCGATCTCCAGACCCTTGGCGGCAACCTGCTTAAGCACGTTGAAGGCCGTTACGTTGGCCGAATAGGCCTGGGACGCCGCCATGGCGTCGGCCATCTCCTTCACCAGGTCCACGTTGGGCATCTCCACATATCCGTCGGCGTTGGCGTCCGGGTTGGTAGGATCGTAAACCAGCTTAAAGTCGGAGGGGTCCTCCGCGATCTCCGTGACCCGCACGCCGCCGGGCGCGGAGGGTTCCTCGCCCCGGATACGGGCCATCACCTGCTGGAAGGGGCTCCGCTCCCCGCCTTCCGCCTCAAACACCACAATCTTGCGCCGGTAAGGGCCGCCGCCCTCGGTGCGGGTGGTGTTCTGATTGGTGATGTTTTCCGAAATCACGTCCAGCCGCAGCTGCTGGGCGGTCAGGCCGGAGCCTACAATATTCATGGAGCTCAAAAAGGCCATGTCTCACACGCCTCCTTAACCGTTGATCGCCGAACGAAGCAAAGAGAAGTCACTGCTGATGGCGTTCATCACATACTGCATCTGATAGCCCTCACGCACCAGCTCTACCATCTGCTCTGTAATGTTCACGCCATTATCGTCCATCCGCGTGCTCTCCTCCGCCTGATGATGGGTTACCGCGGTACCCGCAATAGCCTGGCGCATGGAGGCGGTGGGCTTGCTGTCGTCAGCCGCGGACTGGATGGCCTGCCGCAATGACTCCTCAAAAGTCACATATTTCGTTTTATACCCCGGTGTCTCTGCGTTGGCGATATTATCCAGAATACAGGTTTGCTTATCCCAAAGAAAACCCATGGACCGCTGGAGCATCAGCATCGAGTTACTTGTCAAAGAATCCATTCTCTCTCGCTCCTTTCTCTCTCCGCTCTCCCGGAAGCGCACCCAGCCCGTTCCTACGCCCGCTGCACACAGTCAGCCATAGGCCCAGTGCCTTCGACATTATTCACATTTAATTTATTTTAGCTCCAAAGGCTCTTTTTTGCAAGACTTTGTATGGAATATTATTTAGGGATTTTCAGGCTTTTGACAAAAACTTTTAATTATTTTCCCATTTTCTGGCTTATTGCGTAACCTTACACAAAAACAGGTTCTCACCAAGGCGTTATACCTATGAAAACCGCATATTTTATTTTGTCTTTCATATGTTTTTGCCCACAACCCAGGCTGAAAGTCAGCCTCAGAGATACTATATCGCACCCATTCCTCCAGTATACCCGTCTGTTTTCTCCGTCCGCCCCAGACAAAAAGCCGCGCCGGGAGACCGCAGTGGGTCTCCCGGCGCGGGTGTAGGGCTTGCTTACAGGGTGAGCGCTCTTGCCAGCGCCACAGCCATTTCCGCCCGGGTCATGATCCGGCCGGGCTCCAGCAGCCCGCCGGAGCCCTGGACCACGCCGGTCTGCACCATGACGGACATGGCGCCCCGGGCATAGTCGGCCACATAGGCCCCGTCGGTGTAGGCGTTCAGGATGCTGGGATCCTCGGTGCCGATCACCCAGCCCATGGTCTGCATGGCCCGGTAGAGCATGGTCACCGCCTCCGCCCGGGTAATGGGGGCATTGGGGCGGAAGGTACCGTCGGAGAAGCCGTTGACAATACCCAGCGCATAGGCCGACCGGACCGATTCGGTGTAGTACTGGCCGTCGGGCACGTCGGGGAAGCTCTTCTGGGCGCCGTGGGGGAAACCCAGGGCCCGGTCCAGCATGGTGATAAAGCTGCCCCGGGTGAGGGGGGAGGCGGGGGCAAAGCTGCTGTTGCCCACGCCGCCCACAACGCCGTTTTCATAGAGGAGATCCACCGCGGGCACCGCCCAGCTGTATCCGCTGGACATATCCTTGAAGTATCGGGAGGAGGTGCTGGGGGTGACGGTGATCTCCACCTGTCCCCGATAGGACCGCCCCTGGGAGTCCACCCCGGTGTAGGACACCACCGCCTTGCCCTGGTAGCCGATACGGGGCACAAAGGTGACCTGGGACAGGCTGGGCGAGCTCTCGGGGTAGTATTTGGTGCCGGAGCGCACCTCGGTATTGGCGCTCTGGAGGCCGCTGTACTGGGTATACAGATGCCCGGCGTTGGAGGACAGGGTACTGGTGTCAAACTGCACGGAGCTGAGGCTGCCCTTGTTCCGGCCGTTGCAGGCGGCGGTAAAGTCGGAGGCGCGGAAGGTCACCGGCGCATAGGAGCTGGTATAGCGGATGGTATCAGCGGTGTCGTTGGTGTTGGAGGACACGTTGATCTCCACCCTGCCGGTAAAGCTGGTGCCGCCCACGGTATAGCCGGAGTAGGAGACGGTGGCCGTGCCGGTGAAGCCGGCGGCGGGTACGAAGCTCACCTCGTCCAGGTAGGGAGAGGAGGTGCGGTAATAGCTGGTATTCGCACTCACCTTGTTGGTATACTTGCCGTTCTCATACTTATAGTACAGCGTTCCCTGGGAAGAGGACGGCAGGGTGAAGCGGACATAGTTCAGATCCCGGTTCTGGGCGGCCTGGGCCGCGTTGTTGAAGTCGGAAGGCCGGAAGGTCACCGGCTCTCCCAGCCCGGTATCGTAGTAAATGGTGGTGGCAGCGCTGTCCACCCGGATGGTGACGGTGCCGGTAAACCGGTCGCCGTTGCTCCCCCAGGCAGTATAGGAGATGGTGCAATTGTCTGTAAAGCCGTTGGCGGGCACAAAGGTGATCTCATCCAGATAGGGAGAAGAAGAGCGGTAGTAGTTCTTGTTGGCGCTCACCTTCTCCGAAGCGGAATTGACATAGTTATAATAGAGGGTCCCCTGGGAGGAGGAGGGCAGCGTAAAGCGGACATAGTTCAGGCTGCTGCCGGTGAGGGACAGGGAGGCCTCGTTGAAGTCCTCCACCTGGAAGTCCACCGCCTGCCGGCCCTTGGTGATGTAGCCGATCTCGCTGCCCTGGGTGCCCACCCGGATGGTGACCGTGCCGGTGAACCGGTCGCCGCTGGTGGCCCAGCCGGTGTAGTTGACGGTCACCGTGCCGTTATAGCCGCTGGCGGGGGTAAAGCTGACCTGGTCCAGATAGGGCGAGGAGGAGTAGGCGTAATTCTGGGTGGCGCTCACCTTGCTGCCGTTATAGTACAGCGTGCCCCGGGAAGAGGGCGGCAGCGTGAAGCGGACGTAATTCAGGGTGCTGTTGGTGGCGTCCTGGCAGACGGCGTTAAAGTCCGACGCCCGGAAGCCTACCGCCACGTTTTGGTCGGTGGTGTAGCGGATGGTATCGGTCTCATTGCCCACCTGAATGGTGACGGTGCCGGTAAACTTCTCCCCGTTGGTGCCCCAGCCGGTGTAGTTGATGGTACAGGTGCCGGTAAAATTATAGGCCGGCACAAAACTGATCTGGTCCACATAGGGGTAGGAGGAGCGGTAGTAGTTCCGGCTGGACACCACCTTTTCCGAGGTGGTGGAGCCGTTGTAGTTGTAATAAAGGGTGCCCTGGGCGGAGGAGGGCAGCGTGAAGCGGACATAATTCAGGGTGCTGCCGGTCATGTTTTGGGAGATGTCGTTAAAATCTCCCGCCTGGAAGTCCACCGCCCGGCCGTACTCTGTACGGTAGGAAATGCTGTCGGTGCCAGTCTTTACCCGGACGGTGACGGTGCCGGAGAAGGTGGCTCCGCTGGTGCTCCAGCCGGTGAAGGGGATGGACACCGTGCCGGTAAAGTTGCTGGCCGCCACAAAGTCCACCCGGTCCAGGTAGGGGGAGGAGGAGCGGTAATAGTTCTTGCCGGCGCTTACCTTCTCGGAGGAGGAATTGCTGTAATTGTAATAGAGAATCCCCTCGGAGGAGGGCGGCAAAGTGAAGCGGACATAGTCCAGACTGTAACCGGTGGCGTCCCGGGACAGGTCGTTGAAGTCGTTGACGTCAAAACTCACCGCTTTCCCCGGCGCCACAGTATAGTCCAGCCCGCCGCTCTGGCTGTCCTCGTTCACCTGGATCACCAGACGACCCTGGAAGGACTGCCGGTTGGTGTCCCAGGCGGTATAGGTGATCACCACCCGCCCTTTATAACCGGAGGCGGGTACAAAAAAGACCTGACCCAGGTTGGGCGTTCCGCTGTATTTGTAGTTGGTGGAGGACCGCACCTCGGTGCCCGGATTCAGCGGGGAGAGATAGTTATAGTACAGGGTGCCCGCGCTGCTGTCGGGCAAGGTAAAGGCCACGTAGCTCAGGTCCCGGCCGGTGCGGGCCCGGCACACCACCGCAAAGTCAGTGGGGTCCATCTGCACTGCCATGCCGTTGGCGGTGGTGTAGGTCACGTCCTCCTGACCGGCCACAGACACCTCGATGGTACCCTGGAAGAAACTGGTTCCGGAGGCGTAGCCGGTATAGGAGATGACCGCGGTGCCGCTGAAGTCGGATTTGGGCACAAAGGTGATGTCGCTTATCCCCATCTGGCCCTTGCCCGGGGAGGCGTAATAGGAGGAGCCTGTGGCCACTCCCGCACCGGTGTCTCCCTCGGAGGTGTATTTATAGTAGAGCGTACCCTGATTGGTGGGCACCGACAGGCCGCTGATGTACGACAGGCTGGAGCCCAGCACGGTGGAGCAGCGGCTCTGAAGCTGGGAGACCAGGCCGGAGAAGGACAGAGGCTCCCCCGCCGCCGCCGAGGCGGTGATTACCGAAGCGGTGTTCCGCTTGACGGTGACCTCGCACTTGGCCTCATAGCCGGTGCCGTTCACCTTGGCGGTAATGGTGGCCTTGCCCTCTTTCAGAGCATAGAGATAACCCGCGTTGACCCGCACGATGCTGGTGTCGCTGCTGGTCCAGGTCACGCCCTTGTCCTTGATGGAGGGACCGTAAATGGTGTAGCTCAGGGTGTGGTTATCCCGCTCGTTCATGGTCAGGGTACTGCTCCCCAGAACGATGCCCTGGACATAGATTGTGCTGGCCGCCTCCTGGGTGCCGTCCTTGATCCTGGCGTATACCTTGGTCTCGCCGGCGGCCACGCCGGTGACGGTAGCCGCAGAGGTCCCGCTTGGGCTGACCTTGGCCACAGCTGTGTTGTCGCTGCGCCAGGTCACCTCCTGGTCCGCGGTGGAGGGATTAACCGTGGCGGCCAGGGGTTTGCTTCCTCCCGGCACCAACTCCAGGGTGGGAGGGGTGACGATGACTCCGGCTGGCTCAGCGGGAGAGACCGTGATGGTACAGACGTCACTGTCTGACTGTCCATCAGGCAGCCTGACCGTCACCTTAACCTGTACGCTGCGTTCCTCGTTGGTCTCCGGAATGGCCACAGCCTCTACGTCGGCGGTAAGGTTATAGGTGCCGCTGGTGGAGTTAATCTTCACCTCATCCGTTCTGTTATCCACCACTTCCCAGGTTGTAATGGTGCCCGCCGGCGGCGTTTTACTGCCATCTGAAAGGGTGACGGTGGCCTGGATGCGCTGGGTATCCCCCACTGTCAGCGCTGCAGACGGAGGATTGACGGTCACCGACTTAAGGGTAGGGCTGCCGCCCGCCGCCAGGGTGGCGGGCAGCAGGGCAAAGAGCATTGCCAGCGTCACCAGCAGCGACAGGCCGCGGCTGGCCAGGGAATGTTTCATCCGAATCTCCTCCTTCGGAATATGGGATAGGGCAAGGGGCGGGCAGTATGGGCCCGCCCCTTGTGTTTCTAATTTTACGGCATCGAGGTCTGCTGGACAAATCCAATACCATTCGGGATATTCCCCGAGGAAACACCCTCCTGAAGGGTGAAGGTCAACCGCTCTCTGGTACTGTTGCTGTTGGCGTCGCAGATATAGCTGGTGTCAAACAACACGATGGTGCTTCCCAGGGAGATGTCCTTAAAGCCCAGGGTCAGCGTGCTGCGGGCCTCTTTGTACTCGTTGGGATAATAGAAGTTGTACTTGCCTGCGCTAGTGCCAATAATCCCAAGCAGCAGAACCGCGTCGGGGTCGTTATCCGTACTCGTGGCTTGCCAGACCTCTTTGGGCTTCTGGTCCACGCCGTTACTCGTAACCAGCTGATAGACCGGCTCGTCAAATACAAAGGTCACCGTTCCGGTGCAGAGTTTCGTATTGGGGTCCATGGTAACGGCATTATTCACCTGCTGCAGCTTCGGCGGCGTCCGGTCAGGGATATACACGCCGGAGACGGCGGCAAAGGACATCTCCGAGCCCAGGGGGCTGACGGCGGTGGCCAGGCAGTAGTACAGAGTGTTGCCAGTCATCTTGTCGGTAAAGTCCTTGGACTGGAAATAGTCGTTGGCCTGCTCCAGCGTCATCCGACCCTGGTCCGCAATGGTAGCTCCCATCCAGTTGGTTCCGTCCACCAGCTCGGACACGGTTTTGCGCATGGTACTGTTGGCAAACTCGTCAAAGACGGAGTAGCCTTCGGTTCCGTAGGGAGTGCACAGCGCCCACAGCACTGTGCGGTCCTTGTCCTTGTATTCTCCGTCCGTCGGATCGGTCAACTCCTTCCACTTCTCCGCCTTGTTCGGATCCACCGCATCATCAAATCCGTTGCCTTTCCGCAGGGTCTCGGGAACCTGGTCGTTGGCGATCAGCGTGTAGTTGAGTTCCGCAGAGGAGTCGGTCTTAAAGTTGACCGAGGGGCTGTTCTGGGTCAGGGTGATCACCGGTTTGGACACATCCTTGGTGGTAAACCGGTAGACCAACACGTCGGAATAGGTCTGGGCGGTGCCCTGAAGAACGAAGTACACCGTGTACCGGGTCAGCTTATCCAGCCCCTCTACCAGCTGGGTCTCCACACTGGAGCCGCAGCTCACCGAACCGTACTTGATCTTCTCGTTGCGGTAGTTGCTGCTGGCGTTAACGATGTTCAGGTAATCGGGGGCCACCAGGTCGTCCGGAGGCTGTGTATTGCCTGACTGAGGCTCGCCGATCACAGGGGAGGGGAGGCTCTCCCACGCAGTTTGCTCGCCATAATTCGTCCCGTCAGCGCCCTTGGTCTCCACATAGTTGATGGGGGCCACCACATAATACACGGTGCCAGGCCGGTCCAGCATAAGCTGGAGCTCCACGGCGGAGTCGCCCACATCGAACTTGGGATAGTCACTGATAAAGGTGGGCGCCTGCTGGTCGGTAAACTGCTTGCGCAGGGAGAAGTCGGGGGGCAAGCCGATGTTGGTCACACCCTGGGTCAGCGCTTCCTCCCAGTTCTCCTCCGTCAGGTCGGCGGACAGGAAGCCCAGGTCGTTGTTGCTGCCCGCTATCACGTGGATCTTCAGATTGACCCGCTGGCTCCAGGTGTCCCGGTCGGGCAGGCCGGCCACCTTGGTAAAGGAGATGGCATACTCGTACACAGCGTTATCCTGCAAGGTGTTCAGCGCGTCAAAGTCCGGATTGTTGCTGCCGCTATGCAGGAAATTCCGGGTCAGGCTGACGCCCCGGTAGCCGGTCACGTTGTCAGGCACCGTGATGGAGGCGCTGCCCAGCTTGTTCCACTCGTTCTGGGACTCCGGCTCTCCGGCGGGCACCGTATTGCGGTAGTAGAGTTCAAACTCCACGCTGGTGTCCGACCAGATGAGCATATCCCAGTCGATGGAATCGTCCACTTTCTGAGTGGAGACGGGGGTCAGCCGCCAGCTCACATCCACGGGTACGTCTTTCTGGGTGGGTTCCTCCGTACCGGGGGCCGGAGGGCCAACGGTGGTGATAGTATTTTCATTCAGCGCGGACAGGTTCACCTGGGCGAACACCGTGGTAAACCGGTCCAGCTGCTGGCGGCCCATCACGTTGAAGGCGCTGGAGGTATCGGCGATGGTGTCGGCCTGGATCTCAAAGTAATAGGTAGCGCCGCTCTTGAAATTGATACCGGTGCCGTTGGGGAAGGTGACCACCGTCTTTCCGTCCTCCAGAGCGATCTCCGCATAGCGGTAGTCGATGGTCCAGTTATCGCCGGTCTTGTCGGCGTCGGTGGCCCCCTCAATCTTCACCGGCTGGGTGTTGGCGGGCACCTGGTAGAGGTAAATGGCCCTGCTCAGCGCCAGGCCCATGGCATTGCGGGCGTCGGCCTCCCCCGCGGTACCCAGATTGGCGGTCACGTTCTGATAGAGGCTCACCAGCGTCTCATGGCTGTCGGCGGTCTGCACCGCCTCGCTGAACACCAGGCGCACATCGCTCTCCGGCAGCGGCACATTGACGTCGGTGCCGTTATACTTGGTAAACTCCTGGGTGACGGTGGGCTTGGTGTTGTCCAGGGTGTGGATGGTGAGCTTTCCCACGGAGGCGGAGAAGTTGCCCGCCTTGTCCTTGGCCACATAGTACAGGTCGTAGGCCTTTTCCTCCTCCAGCCCGCTGATGGTGAAGGTCACGTCCTTGTCCTTGGTCATGTTCACCGTGCCGCTCTTGAGGGCGTTCATGCCCGCCGACACCTGGAGCTTGGCCTCGTCGCTGGTCAGGTCCACCGCTCCGCTCTGGCCCGCCAGGGGCTTGGGATAGGTCACGCCTTCCTCCACGATGACCCAGTACAGGGTGCCGTCCTCATTCAGGTTGGCGTACAGGCCCACGGAGGTCTTATCCACCTTGTTGATGGTGGGCTCGGTGTTGAACACCGGCGGGGTGCCGTCCACCGTGGTGAAGGACAGCTTCTTCACCGCCGAGCTCTGGCCGCCGTCCACGTCGGTGAGCCACAGGTAGAGATCGTAGCTCTCCAGCTCCTCCAGGGGGACGGAGTTGACGTCAAAGGTGTTGGACACATTCTTGGTCACGTCCAGCACGCCGAAGCCCAGGTTGCCGCTGACGGCGTTGGCCTTGAAGTCGTTCTCGGTGGGGGCGGTGGCTCCCTTGGGCAGCACCGCCCAGTACATCCGGCAGGTCTTGGTGGCCATGGTGGTCACCTGGCCGGAGATGTTGGTAATCTTGGACATATAGGGATAGCCCGTGGCGAAATCGGGCTTGGTGTTGTCCGGCGTGGTGAAGGAGATCACCTTCAGGGGGCTGCGCTGCTCCCGGCCGTCCACAAACACCGCGGACAGGTAGTAGGAGCCGTTGGTGGTCAGGCCGGTGATGTTGGCCGCGTTCACCTTGCCGGCTCCGTCCAGGGACAGGCTGCCGCTCTTGACAATCTTGGGGCTGTAAGAGGAGGGGTTGATCAGATCCTCCGCGGCCACCGAGCCGTCGGTGATGGCGGTGATGGCCCAGTAGACGATACCCTTCTTATTGGCCGAGAACTGGGCGGTAACACTGGTGGGGGCCAGGTCGGAGATCCGGGGATAGCCGGCGCTCAGCCTGGGATCGGCGGAGGACTCCGCCGCCGCGTTGCTGTCCATCAGCTCCCCGCCGATGTTGGCGGTCTCGCCGGGCCGGATCACGATCTGGTCGGGCAGCATGGACACGGTGCTCCCCGAGCTGTTTACCACCAGATTGCTGATGTCTCCGTTGCCGGTGACGGTGGTGGCAGTGTCCAGGTTGACCTCATGGGCCAGGGCGCCGGTCTCAATGCGCAGGACGGAATCGGTGGCCTTCTCGTCCACATTGATCACCGCCGCCTGGCCGCTGGCCAGGCTGACGGTGGAGCCGGGGGTCAGGTTGGTCACTTCCTTGACGTTGCCCGCCAGGGTGAGGCTCAGCCCGTCCTCTCCGTCCAGCCGGACCTGGGACACGCCGTAGCCGTCCTTGGCGTTGTCCGCCAAAAAGGCGTTGGTGCGCACGTCGGCCTGCTGGATCAGGCCGTCGCCTTCCACCCGCACCGACACCGTCTGACCGGTAAAGTTGTCCAGAACCAGCTTAGGCGCCGTCACATTGCGCAGGATGACGCTGTCGTCGCCGTCCTCACTGACGCCGCCGCCGCTGACGATGATCTCTCCCAAAACCTTCACGTTCTCCAGCACCACGTCGCCCAGGTCCACGCCGGCGGAAACATACAGGTTGCCGCCGATCACTGTGTCCCGCAGCGTCACACCGGAGGAAGAAATGGTTACATTGCCCCAGGTATTGCCCATCCGGTACTCGCCCGGTTCCAATATGGGGGTACCCACGGCCCGGACCAGCAGGATGGAGGCCTCTCCCCGGGTAATGGGGTTCTGGGGCCGGAAGCTGCCGTCGGAATAGCCGTCAATCAGGCCGTTGTCCGCCGCCGTGGCAATCAGGCCCCGGCTCCAGTCGTTCATATCCCGGCTGTCGGTAAAGTCCACATTCTCGCCCACCTGGGCCTGCATCATCAGGATGCGGGCCAGAATCACCGTGGCCTGCTCCCGGGTAATACTGTCGCTGGGAGAAAACGTGGTGGACGATGTGCCCTGTATGTAGCCGGTATGATAGGCAATGTTCACGTCCTCGGCATACCAGGCCTTCTCGGGCACATCCTTGAAGGGCATGGTTCCCATCTGGGTAAAGCCGTAGGCCCGGTTGATCATGGTGACAAATTCCGCCCGGCTGATGGGGTTGTCCGGGTTCAGATTGCCGTCGATATCTCCCCGCATAACGCCCCATTCCACGACCTTGTTCAGATAGGGCTCCACATACGAGGCCGCCGACACGATGGCCGACTGGGCCAGCGTCACCAGCATCACAACCGCCAGCAGCAGCGATACCGCCCGCCGCAGGCCGCCGCGTTCCCTCCGTTGACTCATGGGTATTTCATCCTTTCTTGTCTCGCGCGCGTTGTCTTTCTGTCAGTTTTTCTGCAGCTGGATGCTGAACACAGCCTCCCGCACCATACTCTCCTCTTCCCGCACCAGGTCCACAAAGGCCCCGGCATAGAAGTCGCCCTCGTTGTGGCCCGGCCGGGTGTGGAGAACCCGCATGGTGAGCACCAGCGGCTGGCTGGTCACCGTAATCACCACCTGGACGATCTCCCCCACCTCCAGCTTCCTGGGGCAGAAAAAGGCCAGTCCGCCGCAGCTCAGGTCGTTGGTCACAATGGGCACCCTGCCCTTCCAGTTCCCCGACACCGAGTAAAGGTAGGTCACAAACCGCACCGGAATGCGCAGGTTCTGCCGCACCGACTCCTCCAGCTGGCGGACGGGCTCCACAAAAACCACATCCCCCTCCCGCCGGACGATCCGTCCCTCCAGAGCGGGGGAATTTTCCGCGTCGCCCACCAGGCTGATGTTGTTATGGCCCATTACCTCGTCCGCGGTGCCCTCGGTCACCCGCAGGCGCCACAGTTCCCCGGCGGTAACTCGTTCCAGGATACCCCGTGCGATGGCATCCCCCCGGCTGTCCAGCATCAGATACTTCCGGTTCTTATTGTCGTTATTGCTGCTTGCCATGCTCCTCGCCTCCCTTTACCGCTCCCCCCAGTCTGGCCTGGCGGTTCCGGCGGGCCTTCTCCGGGTCATTGGGATCGAACTCCAGAAAATACAGATAAATCTCCACCACGGCCTGATAGAGCTCCTCCGGGATCTCCCGGCCCAGCTCCATCTGGGAGAGCACCGTAGCCAGCGAATTGTCCTCATACACCGGCACGCCGTTGTCGGTGGCCACCTCCACAATTTTTTCCGCCAGATGGCCCATACCGGAGGCCACCACCACCGGCGCGCCGTCCCCGGCGCTATACCGGAGGGCCGCGGCGCGCTGGGTGGGCGCTGCGCCGGTTTCCTTAGATTTTGACATTCACGCCCCGCTTCCCTTCAAACAAATTGGGAAAAACCTCCGTCAGCGTCAGAGGCCTCTCCAGCTTGGACACCCGCACATCCTTGCCCGCCAGGCCATGGCTGGCCAGAATGTCCCGCATATCCTCCGCGATCAGGCCGCTGTTGGCCTGCACCGCGTCCGGTCCATAAATCTGCATCTCCACCTGGTCCTGCCGGGAGGACAGGGCAATCTCCAGAAAGCCCAGCGCCTCCAGATCCAGTTTGAACAGAAACTGCACCTTCTGGTCCTGCTCCCGTCCGGAGCCGCCCTGTTCCTCCGCGTCGGGGTCCACCCACATCTCGGAGTACATCATCTTTCCCTGCCACTCCACAGGGAACAGCATGTGATTCAAGGGCATATAGACGCTCTCCTGCACCAGCAGGGCCCGGACCAGCTCCGCGAAGGACTCCTGGACCTCATGGCCGTAGAGCCCCCGCAGGGCCTGAGAGGCGGCATGAGCCAGGCCCTCGGCAAACCGGCTGTCCGCCGCCCGGGTAAAGTCGTTTTCCCGCAGCAGCTTCAAAATGGCGCTGTCGTCCAGCTGATTGAGGCCCTTGAGCAGTTCGCTGTACCCCTCCATCTGCCGGAAAGACTGTAACAGCTGCCCCTCCGAGCCATTCTCGTACCGGGCGACCTCCAGAATCAGCCGGTTGAGCATCTCCCGCAGGGGGCCCAGATCGTGAGTCCGCTCCACATAGCTGCCCAGATAGGGGATGATCTCCCCCTGAAGCAGCTTCAGATTGTCCGCCCGGCTGCCGGAAGCCAGCCCGTTTTCCAGCTGGGCCAGCAGCTGGTTCATATTGGCCTGCCAGCTGCGGGGCAGCCGCTCGGTGATCTGCTGGAGCAGGCTGGTCATGTTCCGCCCGATGTGGGCTGTGGAGGAGAAGTCGCTGTACCGCTTGGCAAACTCCAGAATGGACTGGCGCACATGGTCCCCGGACAGGGAACCGTAGGTCTGCCGCAGCAGGGAGAACAGCGGCCCGGAAAAACGGTTGCCCCCCTGAACCTGCTCCATAAACAGCTGCCGGAATCCCTCCGCGTCCACCTGCAGCATCTCCAGCAGCTGAGCCATCTCCTGGGCGATGCCCTGCTGCAGGCCGGGGGTGGAGACCACCCCCCGCATCAGCAGCATGGTCTTGCTCATCAGCTCGGGCAGCTCGGGCAGCTCCCGCAGCCGCTGTAAAAAGGTCTGTAAATTGGAGTCGTAGCGCAGCACATCCGACTGCAGGGCGTCGTTGGCGCCCTGCTGGTCCGTCCTGGCGTCCGGCCGGCCCACCCGGGTGGGGTCGGGGACATTCTGGATCTGCGTCTGGCTGGGACGCATCTCCGTGGGCAGGGTCCGGTTGTTATTCGCGCTGTCATAGCCTGGGACGCGGTTGGCCGCGCCCAAAAGGTCCGCCATATGATCCACCTCTTGCAGCCCTGCGGACCAGCGGAATTTTCCAATTCCACCCTGATATTTTTGCAGAGCACTTATTTTCTCTGAAATTTGGTCGATAAAAAAATAAGAAGTCCAATGCGAGGAAAGGAGCCTATCGTTATGAGTGCCGGTAGCGACAGCATTCTGGATGCCTTTTTATATGAGACCAACACCCTTTTGGAGCAGTTAGACAGCATTGTTCTGGCCGCGGAGCAGCAGGACAGCTTCTCCCAAGAGGACATCAATACCATCTTCCGCATCATGCACACCGTCAAGGGGTCCTCCGCCATGATGGAGTACAACTCCCTCATGACCATCGCCCACCGGGCGGAGGACCTGTTCGCCATCATCCGGGACAAGACCATGGATGTGGTCCCCGAGTCCCTGCGCCCGGAGCTGTTCGACCTGCTGTTCCAGACCATCGACTTTTTCCGGGGGGAGCTGGAGCACATTGAAAACGAACAGCCCCTTACTGAAAATATCGACACCCTGCTGCAAAAAGTTAATAGACTGATCGAGCAAATTAACTCCGGCGGCCAGGCCCCGGAGGCCGCCCAGCAGGCCGCGTCGGAAGCCGCCGCAGGCGCCGCCCCCTCAGCGCCCGGATTCCCCTATGGCCTCCAGGTGTTCTTTGACGAGGGCTGCGGCATGGAAAATCTGCGGGCGTATATGCTGGTCAACTCCATCAAGGAGCTGTGCGCCGAATCGGATTTCACCTACGAGCCCCAGGGCGTGGACTCCGACCCCGCCACCGCCGACCAGATTGTGGAGTCCGGCTTTATGCTCTACTTCCGCAATCAGGACGACCGGGAAAGCGCCATCCACGCTGTCACCGGCGCCGGAGCGGTGCGCGCCTATCAGTCTGTCGACCAGCCCGCCGCCCCGGCTGAGCCGGCCGAGCCGGCTCCCCAGCCTGCCGCCGAGTCGGCCCCCGCCCCCGCGCCTCAGGCCGCCGCGGCTGCTCCCGCGCCTGCCCCCACACCTGCGCCTGCTCCCGCACCCGCGCCCCAGGCGACTCCCTCCCCTGTGTCTCAGAAGTCGGAGGGCGGCCCTCACCACAAGGAGAGCCTCATCAGCGTCAATCTGAACAAGCTGGATCAGCTGGCCGCTGTGGTGGGCGAAATTGTCATTACCGAATCCATGGTCACGGCCTCTCCCGATCTCAAGGGGCTGAAGCTGGACGCCTTCACCAAGTCCGCCCGGCAGCTGCGCAAGCTCACCGACGAGCTGCAGGACGTGTCCATGTCCCTGCGGATGGTCCCGGTCTCCGGCACCTTCCAGAAGATGAACCGCATTGTGCGGGATATGTGCAAAAAGCTGGGCAAGCAGGCCAAGCTGACTCTGGTGGGCGAGGACACCGAGGTGGACAAGACCATCGTGGACAGCATCGGCGACCCCATCATGCACATCGTCCGCAACTCCATGGACCACGGCATTGAGGAGACGCCTCAGGACCGCATCAACGCCGGCAAGGACCCGGTGGGCGAGATCATCCTCTCCGCCCGCCACACCGGCAGCGAGGTCATTATCGAAATCATTGACGACGGCCAGGGCGTCAATTATGACGCCGTGCTGGCCAAGGCCATCCGCAACGGACTGGCCTTCCCCGACGTGGAATATTCCCACAAGGAGATCCTCAATTTCCTTATGGCCCCCGGCTTCTCCACCAACTCGGAGGTCACGGAGTTCTCCGGCCGGGGCGTGGGTATGGACGTGGTCAAGCGGAACGTGGAGGAGGTGGGCGGCGTGGTCTCCATCTCCAGCGAGCCCGGCAAGGGCATGACCACCACCCTGAAAATCCCCCTGACCATGGCCATCATGGACGGTATGGAGGTATCGGTGGGCGGGTCCATTTTCACCATTCCCATCCACAATATCCGTCAGTCCTTCAAAATCACCGAGGCCGATCTGATCCGGGACGCCTCCGGCGGCGAGATGTTCAAGTGCATGGGCAGCTTCTATCCGGTCATCCGGATGCGGGAGCTGTATCAGATGTCCGGCGGAGCCACCAGAATGGAGGACGGCATCCTCATCTGGCTGGACGCGGGCGATCTGTCCTACTGCCTGTTTGTGGACGAACTGCTGGGCGAGCAGCAGGTAGTGGTCAAGCCCCTGCCCTCCTACCTCAACCACTTCAACATCAAGCCCAGAGGCATTGGCGGCTGTACCATTTTGGGCGACGGCAATATCAGCATCATCCTGGATGTGACCAACCTGTATACCTCTGCCCGGTAAAGGAGAAATTGATATGACGGAACAGGACGTTTTATACGGCGGCAACATGGCTGCAAACCCGGAAAGCACTCCTGTACAGACACAGACGGAAAAATATCTGCTCTTTGTATCCAACAACCTGCTCTTTGGGGTTCCCGCCGCGGCAGTGGAGGAGATCATCACCAACCACACCATTACCAGCCTGCCCCTGGTGCCCGAGTATATCCGCGGCATCATCAACCTGCGGGGCCAGATTATCCCCATTGTGGATATCTGCTGCTTCCTGGGCCGGGACGAGGAGAGCAACAGCTGCATCATCATCCTCCAGACCCAGGACACCCAGATCGGCATTCTGGTGGACCAGGTGGAAAAGATGGTGGATATTCCGGTGGGCTCCATCGTCCCCAGCCCCTCCCAGAGCGGGCAGAAGCTGGTCTGCGGCATGTGCTCTCTGGAGGACGGACAGACCATGCTGGCCTTTGACTGCGCCCAGCTGCTGGAGCTCTCCTGACCGGGGGGTGCGCTGAACCATGGACACATTTTTCAACAACCTGACCATTACCGACACCGACTTTCAGCGTCTGGTCCGGTTTATCCATCAGAATTACGGCATTGACCTGAGCAAAAAGCGCCAGCTGATCACCAGCCGCCTGTCCCATTCCCTGAAGGACCGGGGCTACCACGACTTCAAGTCCTTCCTGGAGCACCTGTTCACCACCAAGGACCCGGATGACCTGGAGCTGGTGCTCAACAAGCTGACCACCAATTACACCTATTTTCTGCGGGAGAAGGAGCATTTCACCTTTTTCAAGAATACGGTCCTGCCGGAGCTGGAGCAGCGCCATCGCCGGGACAAAACCCTTGCCATCTGGAGCGCCGGCTGCTCCAGCGGAGAGGAGCCCTACACGCTGTCCATCTACCTGAAGGAGTATTTCGGGACCAACGCGGATAAATGGGATACCCGGGTGCTGGCCACCGACATCTCCCAGCAGGCCATGGCCAAGGCCAAGGCCGCCGTCTACCAGCCCCCTGCGGACATGCCCAGCGAGTGGCTGCGCCGGTACTTTGTCAAAAACAAGGACGGCGGAGACTACACCGTGGCCCCGTCCATCCGCAACAACGTGATCTTCCGCACCTTCAATCTTATGGACCCCATCCAGTTCCGTCTGAAATTCGACGTGATTTTCTGCCGGAACGTGATGATCTACTTTGATCAAACCACACGGGACGCTCTGGTCCGTCGTTTTTGCGACGCCATGAACCCCAACGGCTATCTCTTTATCAGCCACTCGGAATCTCTGGGACAGACACCGCTGTTCCAGATGATGGCCCCGGCGGTGTACCGCAAGAAGTAAGGGCCGTCCCGCGTGTATGCAGGAAGGAGCCATCGTATCCATGCTTCCGAATCAACAGAAAAAAATCCGCGTCCTGGTGGTGGATGATTCCGCTGTGGCCCGGGCGTTTCTCACCAAAGGTCTGGCCGCATACCCCAACATCGAGGTGGTGGGGTATGCCATCAACGCCCTGGATGCAAAAACAAAAATCCTCCGCCTCCACCCCGACGTTATGACGCTGGACGTGGAAATGCCGGGCACCAACGGTATCGACTTTTTGCGGCAGCTTCTGCCGGAACACCCGCTGCCGGTGATTCTGGTGTCCAGTCTGAATCTGCGGGTCTTTGACGCGCTGGCCGCCGGCGCGGTGGACTTTGTCCGCAAGCCGGACGGCGCGGAGAGCCGGGAGTCCTTCCTGCGCTCTCTGTCCCAGAAAATCGTGGTGGCCTCCTGCGCCAAGGTTTCGCCCTGCCGCATCCACGCCGCCCAGTCGGCGGCTGCCTCCACGACGGTCTCCGCCTCAAGCGCGCCCGCCGCGCCCATCGCTCCCCCCGCCGCGCTGGGTCACTCCGGCGGCGTGAACCTGGACCACACCATCATCGGACTGGGGGCCTCCACCGGCGGCACCGAAGCCACTCTGGAGGTACTCAAACGGCTGCCCGCCGACATTCCCGGCATGGTGATTGTCCAGCATATGCCCCCCGGATTTACCGGCATGTATGCCCAGCGGCTGAACAAGATCTGCGCCATGGAGGTACGGGAGGCCAAGAACGGCGACGAGATCCACCGCGGCCTGGCGCTGGTGGCTCCCGCCGACCTGCAGGCCCGGGTGGTACGCATGGGCAGCCGGTATACGCTGGCCTGTCAGCCGGGCGAAAAGGTCAGCGGACACCGCCCATCGGTAGACGCCCTGTTTACCTCCATGGCCTCTCAGGTAAAGTGTCACATGGTGGGCATCATCATGACCGGCATGGGCCGGGACGGCGCCAGCGGCCTGCTGGAGATGCGCAAGGCCGGAGCCTACACCATCGGCCAGGACAAGGATTCCTGCGTGGTGTACGGCATGCCCTGCGTGGCCCACGAGATCGGCGCGGTTGCCGTCCAGGCTTCCTGTGACAACATCGCCGCCGTATTGATGCAGCATCTGAAAACAGGAAAATAAACAAAAAGAGCTCTGCAGGGCGCGACCCTGCGGAGCTCTTTTTTCATTACCATTTATACTGTATGTCGGGGAGATTCCATCACAGCCTTACAGGCATAGATCACCTGGGTAACCAGGGCCGAATCGAACTTCGCCTGATAAAAGCTCATCAGCGGAGTAAGCGAGGCGCTGGAAAGCACCACATACTTGGCGGGCAGGCGGCTGAGCGCCAGCGCCCGCACATCAGCCACACAGCGGGGACAGTCACACAGACCAAACAGCTTGATGTATTTCTGTAACGGCTCCTCAACCAGCTCCTCCATGACATTCAGATATACCGACCCGTCAGGCAGCCGGGTCCCCGGTCCCTCCGGCTGAACCGGCTGGGCGGGGGCCGGTTCCGGCGCCGGCGCCTCTGCGGGTTCCGCCTCCGGCTCTGCCTTCTGCTCCGGCTCAGACAGCGCCTCCGGCTCGGATTGGGGCTCCGGTGCTGGCTCGGGTATGGGTTCCGGCTCTGGAACTGGTTCCGGTTCCGGTTCCGGTTCCGGCTCCGGCAGCGGCTCTGGTTCCGGTTCCGGCTCCGGTTCCGGCTCCGGTTCCGCCTGGGCCAGCTCCTGATTCAGAGACTCCGTCAGTGCCTCCCGGATGGTCTCCGACAGGGCCTCGTTATTGACCCGGGCCACCTCCAGAATGGGCGGAGCCACCCGCCGCTGTCCGGCCGGAATTCCGGCGGCCGGGGTCTGTACCGGCTCGCTCTGCGTCTCCTTGGGGGGCTGACCGGCCTCCGAAGCCCCCCTCTCCTGCCGGCCGGAGGCCGGAGGGGTATCCGGCTTGGCGGCCGCCGGGGCCTCCTGGGCGGCACCGCCGCCCGCCAGCAGGCTGAGTACGTGGTCGGTCTTACTGCTGCGGCTGTTCTTCTTCCCCGCCATTATGCCTTACCTCCCGCCTGACTGTCCCGGGGAAACCAGCGGCCGGCCACCTCGTCGCACAAATCCTGAAAATCCTGAGAGGGCTTGGCGGAGGGGGCGTAGTCCACCACGCTCAGCCCATGGGCCGGGGCCTCCGCCACCGCCACGCTCCCCCGGATCTTGGTATCAAACACCCGGGTGCCCAGCTGAGTGGCAATCTGCCCCGCCAGCTCCAGCACCTCCCGGTTCAGATTGAACCGGGCGCTGTACCGGTTGAGCAGGATCCCCAGCACCTCCAGCCTGGGATTGTAATAGCCCTTCACGCTTTCGATGGTCTCCTTAATCTGAGACACCCCCAGCAGGCTCAGCACCTCCGGCGCCATGGGAATAATCAGGCTGTCCGCGGCCACGTAGGCGTTTACCGTCAGCAGATTCAGCGCCGGCGGGGTATCCACGATAATAAAGTCGTAGTCCTGTTCCACCTTGGACAGGGCGTTTTTCAGCAGAAACTCCCGCCCTGGCCGGTTGAACTCCAGCTCCGCGCCGGACAAGAGGATGTTGGAGGGCAGCAGATCGCACACCTCCGTATGGGAGAGCACCTCCGCAGGCTCCGCCTCCCCACGGAACACATCATAAATGGTGGCGCAGTGTTCAATATCCAAACCCAGACTGAAGCCCAGGCTGCCCTGAGGGTCCAGATCCACCCCCAACACCCTGGCCCCGCGCTGGTGCAGCGCGGTCAGCAGCGCCGCCGCTGTGGTAGTCTTGCCTACCCCTCCCTTTTGGTTGGTAATGGCAATCATCGAAATTGACATGCCGACGCCCCCTGTCTCCGCCCCAGGGGCGGCAAACTTACGCGGAAAACTCGAAAAAAATTGAATCCTCTCTTATCTTTTTGCTGCGTTGGACGATATAGAAGGTGAGAGAATGTTTTACCGCTTTTTTCAATCATTGTACCCAAAAGGTCGTTTCTTGTCAACAAGTCACCATAATGAAGTATCTATGTTCCGTTTCCAGAAAGGGTGTGAAGGAATATGGCGTCAGTCAGCAGTTTGTCCGGTTCCAGCAGTTCCTCCAGTATTTACGGCAACCGCACTTACAATATCATCTCCGGTCTGGCCAGCGGCCTGGACACTGAGGAACTCATCTCCGGCGTTGTGAAGAGCTATCAGCAAAAAATCCAGTCCCTCAATCAGAAGAACACCAAGCTTCAGTGGCAGCAGGAGGCCTATCAGAGTATTTCCGACAAGCTGGTGGAATTTTACCGGAACTACTCCTCCTATGTCTACTCCAACACCAATCTGGCCAGCTCCAGTTTCTTTGACAAAGCGGTGATCACCACCACCAATGGTCTCAACAAGGATCTGATCTCCGCCTCCGGCAAGACCAACAGCAACGTGATCATCAACGCCGTCAACAAGCTGGCCTCCGCCGCCCGCTACTCCGTTTCCGACGACAAACTTTGCGGCACAAGCGACGGCAAGGTTACCGCAAAAGATCCTATGGGCAACCTGGCCGATGATGTGGATCTGAGCAGCCTCTCCGGCTCCCTGACCCTCAATTACGGCAACCGCACCGTGTCCATTGACTTTGGTGAACGGGAACTCTATACCAAAGACGACGGCAGCCTGGACACCGAGGCCTTCCAGAAGGCCATTGAGCAGAAGCTGAAGGATCAGCAGATCTCCACCAGTTCCGGCTCCGTGGTAACCGCCGACACTATGATCGGCGTGGAGGTCAGTGAGGACGGCAAGGTCTCCTTCACCGACAAGTCTGGCGCTGGCAACCAGGTCTCCATCGCCTATGCCTCCGGATCCCTGGGGAATAACATTGTCGGCCTGGATGACGCAATCAAGGACAAGGACTCTTCCTTCCAGCTGACCGACACGGTGGTCAAGGACGCGGCCACGGAGAAGCCCATGTCGGAGTATCTCTCCGGCAAAACCCTCACCTTTACTCTGGACGGCAAGAGCGCCACCATTAAGCTCCCGGAAATCACAGTGGCCCCGGGCGATACCGATGGCAGCCAGGCCGCGGAGGAGTTTAAAAACAAACTAAACGAGGAATTGGGCAAGGCCTTTGGCGCCAAGCGGGTATCCGTGTCCCTGGATGGCGGCAAGCTCTCCTTCCAGACCGGCGAGGGCTCCACCCTCTCCGTCACCGCCTCCAGCGAGGACGTGGGCGACGTGCTGGGTATCGGCTCCGGCCTGAGCACCTACCTTGACACTTCCAAGACTCTGGAAGAATTGGGTTTCAATTTCGATGGCCTCTCCCCCAACAAAGATGGGAAGTATGATCTGGTCATCAACGGCGTCACCATCGGCTCTTACGATAAGGACACTGAGTTTAATACCATTATCAACAACATCAACTCCAACACCGAGGCCGGCGTCAACATCAGCTATTCCAAGACCAGCGGACAATTCGTCTTTACAGCCAAGGATACCGGCGCAGGCGGACGCATCGAGATCCCGGGAACCGATCCTTCCGATCCCAGCAAAACCACCCTGGGCGCGGCTCTGTTCGGCGCCGTGGACCCCAGCGACTATCCTACCGACAACAGCACCCCCAACAGTCCCTATACCCACGGTCAGGACGCCGAGATCAACGTCACCATCAACGGGCAGAATATGACTCTTACCCGCTCCTCCAACAGCTTTGATCTGGACGGTATGAACGTCACTGTCAACGGCACCTTTAACGAAAACAAGGCTGTGGCGGACATTGACGAGAACAGCAAGGTCACCTTCACCAGCAAGACCGACGCGGACCAGATTGTGGACGTTGTCAAGAAGATGGTGGAGGATCTGAACACCATTATCAAGGAAGTCAAGAGCGCCTATTCCGACATGCCTCTGAAGAAGTCCGACGGCTCCAAGTACGAGCCCCTCACCGAAGAGGATATGGAGGACATGAGCGAATCCGCCATCAAAAATTATGAAGAAAAGGCGAAAACTGGCATCCTGTTTATGGACAGCGACCTCTCCTCCTTGTATAATGATTTGCGGAACGCCATTACCTCCAGCGGCACCGACGGCGTCACCCTGCGTTCCATGGGCATTGAGACCTCCTATTCGGATGGCTTGACCACACTGACCTTTGATGAGCAGAAATTCCGGGAGGCTCTGGAAAACGATCCGGATAAGGTGAAGGAGGCCTTTACCAAGAGCAAGGAGAATGGCGCCGCCACCGACGGTCTGATGGCCACTCTCACCTCCATTACCGACAAATACGCCTCCACCAGCGGCGATGTGAAGGGCATCCTCATCGAAAAAGCCGGCTCCAAATACGCCCCCACCGCCGCTCTGGACAACGACCTGCTGAACCAGATGAAGGAAGTCGAGGATGAGATCTCCAAATGGCAGGATAAGATGTCCAACAAGGTGGATTACTACACCAACAAATTTACCCAGCTGGAGCTGCTCATCAATCAGATGAACTCCCAGAGCTCCGCTTTGGCGGGCCTGATGGGCGGCTAAGCTTGAATCACGCCGAGAAAGGAATCTGAACCATGGATATGCGAGGCTATCAGCGCTACCGTGAGGACGCGCTGAATACCATGACTCAGGGCGAGCTGCTGCTGCTGCTCTATGATGAGCTGATCAAGCGGCTGATGCAGGCTGAGATTACTCTGTCCAAGGAGCAGTATCCTGCCTTTGAGGTAGCGGTGGATAAGGCGGTTGCCATCATCCGCTACCTGGACGACACGCTGGACCGCCAGTATCCCATCAGCAACCAGCTGACCCGCTTGTACGAATACTTCTGCTACGAGCTCAGCCGTGTAAAAAACGGCCGCAACCAGACCGAGCTGGAGCGGGTCAAACGCATGGCCAGCGAGCTGCGCGACAGCTTTCGGGAGGCCGCGAAGCACACTTCAGAGTAATAGGGGGCGCCTATGCTAAGCCAACAGGTCCTCTCCGCCGCATCCGCGGCGGAGAGGCAAATGTACCTTGCTCTGACCGAGGTGGAGGAACTGACTCAGGAACTGGCTCAGGCGATTGACCGCCAGGATCAGGTTTCCGTGCGTCTCTTTCTCTCCCTCCGGCAGGAGCAAATCAACCGGCTCACCGAACAGAAGGCGCTGCTGCAGCATCTTTGCGGCCAGCTCCCGGCGGAATCGGCCGCTCTGCTGCAGGGGATCCTCAGCGGCACGCCGCCCTCGTCCTGCCCTGAGGCGGAGGAGTTGTCGCGACAGGTGGAGCGCAACCGTATCCTGCTGGAGCGCGTGCTCCGGGCTGACCGCCGCTCCAACCAGAGGCTGTGCGGCAGGGATTCCTTTTACGGCAACCGATAGCCACGCTCCATAGCGGCGTTTGCACAACAAATGCCCCCTGTTTTTCAACAGGGGGCGCTCGTTGGTTATTCTGCTTTTTCCAGCACGGAGAATCTCCAGAGGGGCGCGCCGTTGGAGCGGCTGGCGGACAGCTCGTCCAAAATCAGCTGAGGATCCCAGGCGGCCAGACTTCGCTCCCGGCTGTTGGGATCGGCCACCAGGACCTTCCCCTCCAGGGTAACGCCCCGCAGCAGAATGAAATGTCCCCGGTTGGTAAAATGTCCCTTCCCCATCAGGGCTACAAATACGTGGCCCGAAGCCAGGTCCCGCCGGAGTTCATCCGCCGTCAGACTGAGGCTGCCGTCGGCGTGCAGACCGTAATCGGCCGCCATTCCCTCCACAATGGAGAGGTAGGAGCCGCTGCCCGGCGCGCAGTAGCCGCTTTCATAGGCGGCCTGGGCCGCCTGGATCGGGTCCAGCAGCGTGTCCTCCAGGGAGGAAATCAGCATGGCCATGGATGTGGGGCCGCAGCCATATCCCCGAATGGAATCCGGGCCGTAGGAGCCCTGTGCCCAGGGTTCTTCCCCCTGATTGAAGTAAACCGTCTCCACCACGCCGCCGGTAAGAAGCTCCTGCTCCCCCTTCTGTACAAACTCTGTTACCGAGGGGTCCTCCACCGGCGGGGGGCTGGCCTCCACCGGCTCGCTGACAGCCTGGCTGACCGGTGTTTCAGAGGGCTGTTCGGAGGGACGGACCGCGGCCGCAGCCGCCTGGACCCACTCCTTGCCCCGGTCCATCGCTTCCTGCGCCATGGCCTGTACCGGTTCCGTAATCTGGTCGTAGAGCTCGGGCGCCGCGAAACGGCATACCAGCAGCTCCGTCCCCAGAACGCAAATCAACGCCAGCAGGATCAGTCCAATGATCCAGGGAGCCTTGTGCCGTTTCTTTGCCTTTCGCAATCGCCTCATCTCCTTTATCAGGTAGTATAGGGTGATTATAGCAAATTATTCTCCCCTTGTATACAAAAAGGAGCTTTTTATGCCGCAGATTCGTTTGGAGGGTGTGGGAAAAGATTACCTCCAGGAACCGGACAGGCGAATTCTCCACGCCGTCCGGGAAATTGATCTTACCATTGAGCAGGGAGACTTTGTTTTCGTTACCGGCAGCAGCGGCGCCGGAAAGAGTACCCTGCTCCAGCTGCTCTCCTGCGAAATGCAGCCCACACATGGCGCGGTCTATCTGAATAATATCAATGTCACTGCCATGTCCCGCCGGCAGCGGGAGCGGCGGCGGATGTGCTTCGGCTATGTGCCCCAGCTTTCCACGCTGGTCCGCAAGCGCACCATTGAGCAGAATCTGTCCGCTGTGGCCGCTCTCCGTCCGGACCGCAGCCAGAGCCTTACCGCCCGGATCCAGAAGGCTCTGCGTCTGGTTGGTCTGGGAGACGTGCTGCAGCGTTATCCTGTGGAACTTTCCCAGGGAGAGTGCCGCCGGGTGGAATTGGCCCGGGCCATTATCAACAACCCCGAGGTGTTGGTGCTGGACGAGTTGACGGCCAACCTGGATGAGGACACTGCCTGGGACCTGTTTCTGTTTCTCTCAGAGGTCAACCACCTGGGTACCACCATCATTATGGCCAGTCACGCCAAAAACTTTGTCAACCTGATGCGCCGCCGGGTGATCACCCTGGTGGACGGGCGCATTCTGGGCGATGTGCAGAGGGGCCGCTACGGCGACGTGGTCTGAGCCGCTTGCGCTGGAAATTCCGGCCTGTTTTTTCCAACAGGTCGCATAATATAGATAGCACCTTTAACTTTCAGGAGGATATAGCATGAAAAACAGAAAAGTCGGAAGCAAAATCCTGTTCTCTTTCATCATCACACTGGTTCTGTCCCTGGTCATGATGTGTATCGCAATCCGGACTATCCTCAACATCCGCAGCGATTACACCAACCTTCTGTCCACGCAGGTCGCTATTACGGACGCCGTTCAGGAAAGCGAAAGCGAAGTCAATGCCATTGCCCGCCAGCTGCGTGATATGGCATTGTTTGGATACAATCCCACTACTGCCAGCAAAATTGAGGACTCCATCACCGCTATCGATGAATCCCTCCAGACGATCCAGAAGCTCTATACCGGAACGGACGGACTGGACGATTCCTACATTCAGAAAGTTCAGGATTGGCAATCCGCCTTTACCGATATTGACAACGCACTCCAGTCCGGCAACATCACCCTGGCTCAACAGCTTATCCAGACCGAATGTACGCCCAAGCTGGAGGCCGCTGTAGAAGCGGGACACTCCCTGATGAACCAGGTAACCAGCGAGGTTACCCGGGTTTCCGATCTGGCCATGTCCTCCAGCACCCGTGATATCATCATTCTGGTTATTCTGGTTGTGATTACCGCCGCCGTGGGCATTTCTCTGAACCTGTATGTGGTGAACTCCATCGTGCGTCCCCTGCGGAAGGCCGAGGAGGCCGTGGTGGCTTTCAGCCAGGGCGACCTGTCCCATGCGCTGGAGTATGAGTCCGGCGACGAGATCGGCGGCATCTGCGACGCCGTGCGTACCTCTCAGGATATCCTGCACAACACCATCGAGGATATCGTTACCATCACCAAGAACCTGGCCGACGGCAACCTGTCCGCCAGCACTACCCAGGACTACCCCGGCGAGCTGGCCCCCATCAAGGAGAACATCGAGTACCTTCTGAGCCAGCTGAACGACACCATGAGCAGCATGCTCCAGGCCGCCGACCAGGTGGCCGCCGGCGCCGACCAGGTATCCAACGGCTCCCAGGCTCTGGCTCAGGGCTCCACCCAGCAGGCCAGCGCCGTGGAGGAGCTTTCCGCCACCATCAACGATCTGGATCACTCCGCCCAGGAGAACACCCATACCGCCAAAACCGCCAAGGAGAAGGCCGACCAGGCCGCCGATCAGGTGCGCGTCAGCAACGAGCGCATGCAGGAGATGCGCAAGGCCATGGGCGAGATCCTCACCGGCCAGAAGGACATCGGCAAGATTATTGAGACCATTGAGAATATTGCCTTCCAGACCAACATTCTGGCTCTGAACGCCGCGGTGGAGGCCGCCCGTGCCGGCAGCGCCGGCAAGGGCTTCGCTGTGGTGGCCGACGAGGTGCGCAACCTGGCCTCCAAGTCCGACAGCGCCGCCAAGCAGACCAAGAAGCTGATCGAGTCCTCCATGAGCGCGGTGGAGCGGGGCGGCGAGCTGGCCGAGGATGTGGACGTCAACATGCAGAAGACGGTGGAATATGCCTCCGTGGCCATTGAGTACATGGAGCGGCTGGCTGAGCGCACCATCGCCGAGGCGGAGGCCATTGCCCAGCTGACCACCGGTGTGGACCAGATTTCCGCCGTGGTGCAGACCAACTCCGCCACCAGCGAGCAGTCCGCCGCCGCCAGCCAGGAACTGTCCTCCCAGGCCGTGATGATGAAGCAGATGGTACAGCATTTCCGCCTGAAGGGTACTGCCATTCCCACCTCTGCTCCCGCATACGAGTCTGAATCCGACGACGCCGCCTTTGGCGCCGGAGACTCCTCTTTCGGCGCCTCCGAGAGCCGCTTCAGCAAGTATTGATTTCCCCGGCAAAAATCCAAGAGGGACGCCCTGTTTTCCACAGGGCGTCCCGGAACAAAGGAGTTGGTTGACATATGGCTGGAACAGAGGCCCGACCCATACAGGGGCAGGAGCTTATCTACGCGCTGGACATCGGCACCCGCAGCGTCATCGGGATGCTGGGCACCGTGGTAGACGGCCGGGTACAGATCCGGGCCATTGAAAAGCAGCTCCACCCCAAGCGGGCCATGATGGACGGCCAGATTGAGGATATCGCTCAGGTGGCCCAGATTGTACGGACCGTTACCGACCGGCTGGAGGAGACCTCCGGCTGTAAACTCGCCAGAGCCTGCGTCTCCGCCGCCGGCCGGGCCCTGCGCACGGAGCGGGGTCACACAGAGCGCTCCCTTCCCGCCCCCCAGCCGGTGGACCAGCAGCTGGTCGCCCAGCTGGAGGCCGCCGCGGTATCCGAGGCGGAAAATGCCCTCCACGACATGGAGGACAGCGGGCAGCGGATGCTGCTGGTGGGTTATACCGTTACCCGGTATTCTCTGGACGGCTATCCCCTCACCTCCCTGCTGGGCCATACCGGCCGGGTGCTGGAGGCAGATGTGGTGGCCACCTTTCTGCCCGGCGGAGTCATTGACAGCCTGTACGCCGTTATGCGTCAGGCCGGTCTGGAGGTGGCCAGTCTGACGCTGGAGCCCATTGCCGCCCTAAACGCGGCCATCCCTCCCGACCTGCGGCTGCTGAACCTGTGCCTGGTGGATATCGGCGCCGGCACCTCCGACATCGCCATCTGCCGGGACGGCAGCGTGGTAGGCTATACCATGGCTACCGTGGCAGGCGACGAGATCACCGAGGCCCTGATGCGGGAGTATCTGGTGGACTACCAGACCGCCGAGCAAATGAAAGAGGGACTTTCAGGAGGCGGCTCCCTTCAGTTTACCAATATTCTGGGGCTGGAGCAGAGCTGCACTGTGGACGAGGTGGAAACCGCCCTTACCCCCACGGTTGAACTGCTGGCCAGGGAAATCGCCCAGCGGGTGCTCGCCCTTAACGGGTCGGCGCCCTCCGCCGTATTCCTGGCGGGCGGCGGCAGCAAGCTGCCCACGCTGCAGGAAAAGGTGGCTGACGCGCTGGATATGGACCTGAGGCGGGTGGCCATTGCAGGCGGCCATTTCAAAAACACCGTCTGCTCGGACACGCTGACCCTGGAGGACCCGGAGTACACCACCCCCTTGGGCATCGCGGTATCCGCGGGCCTGGGCCTGATCAGCGACAGCTGCCAGGTTCTGCTCAACGGCACGCCCGCCAAGCTCTTCCGCAGCGGAAGCCTGACAGCCATGGAGCTTTTGATGATGAACGGGTATACTTACGCGGACCTGCTGGGCAGGAGCGGAAAGCCGCTGGTGCTCCAAGTAGACGGGCGGCGTACCGTCTTTCACGGAGAACCTCCCATACCCGCCCGTCTCCGGATCAACGGGGCGGACGCCCAGCCCTCTTTCGTGGTCCATGCCGGCGATCAGGTGGAGTTCACCCCGGCGGCGGCGGGAGCCGACTGCCGGCTGACGGCGGAAGAACTGTGCCGGCGTCTGGGCTGCACTGCTGTCATTGTGGACGGGCAGGTTCCCCAGCCGGAGCAGCTTTTGAACTCCGGCGCGTTTGTCACCCAGGTGGGGGCGGCCCTCTCCCCAAAGCCGGCACCCAAACCGGAGCCGCAGCCAGAACCGGAGCCTACACCAGAGCCAGAGCCCGAACCAGAACCCGAACCAGAACCCGAACCAGAACCAGAACCGGAGCCGCAGCCTGTACCCGAGCCGGATCGGCAGAAGGAGCAGGCCCCCGTCCCTCCGGTCCCGCCGCCTGTTCCCGCCTGCTCCGTCATTTTAAACGGAGCGGAGATCACCCTGCCGCCCAAATCAGATGGCGCGCCGTTTTATGTGATGGACCTGTTGGAACGCACGGGGATCGACTTTAAGAACGCCCAGTCGCCCATTTTCCTGCGGGTCAACGGCACGGACTGCATTTTTCAACAGGTACTGCAAAACGGGGACCGGGTCGATATTGGTTTTGAACAATGAGGCGGTGGAAGTACAACATGAAACGACACAAGTATCTGCCATTTTTATGGGCGCTGACCTTTCTGCTCCTGACCGGATGCGGCGGCGGCGATACCCCACAGCCGGTAGAATCCTATGCCGCGGGAGAGGACACCCTCCCCTCACTGGATCAGCTGGTCACGCTGGAGGAGAATTTCCAGTACGAAACCACAGAGGATGACGACGGCCTGATCAGCTTTCACTACGAGGCCCTTACCTCCGGCAAGGAAGTGGCGCAAAGCTATGCCAAGGACCTGGTAGAAAACCAGCAATGCGTGCTGCTGGATGAGGACAGCCAGCTGCTCCCGGAGGATCAGGAGTTTGCCGACACCGGCACGGTGGTGGCGGCAAAGGAAAGCTCCTCCGGCGACGGACTGTTCCAGCTGTCCATCTCCTGGGACGAAACCTCCTGCACCATTTCTCCCAAGCTGGAGGAGGGGGCCAAGCTGCCCCAGAAGCAGGAGGACTCCATGACGCTGGAGGAGGCGACCAACTACCTCCAGTCTCAATCCCCGTCCGCTCTTGGACTGGAGGGAGCGGACATGTCCAACTACATTATTTTCCCGGAGGAGGGGCTGGCCGTTCTGGACGGGAAAACCTGTCTGAGTCTCAACGTCTATACGGCGGACACCCATCAGTATGTATCCACCTATCTGATCGGAGAGCCGGGCAGACAGATTTATCAACTGGACAGAGAGACCGGCGAAGCCACTCTGCTGCTCTCTTAAAGCGCCCTTGTTTCTAATGCCCTCACATAAAATTATTTTGTGTGTGTGATTGTACGGCAGACAATGCTGAAAACATGGAGGGAGTCAATGTATGAAAAGTATCCGTCAAAAGATCCTGCTCTGTATCCTGTGCATCGCCACAGCGGCGGCCGTTCTCTGCGGCGGCGTCGGCATCTTCATGAGCTACTCCAGCGGCCAGTCCACCTTGAAGAGCAGCATGCTCGCCATAGCTTCCCTGTCCGCTGACCGGGTATCCTATGAGATCCAGTCCTATGAGTATACCGCGGAAGCTCTGGGCATGGTTCCCGAGCTCAGCAGCGCCACCACCACGGTGGAACAAAAGAAGGCCATTCTGGATCAGTGGGTGGCGGAATATGGCATGATGCGCGGCAATGTTCTGGACACCTCCGGCAACAGCCTGTTTGACGGCAACAACTACTCTGACCGGGAGTACTTCCAGCAGGCCATTCAGGGTAAGGTTTACATCTCCGTCCCCACGGTCAGCAAGATCACCGGCGAGCTGTCCCTGATGGTGGCCGCTCCCCTCTGGCAGGACGGTATTCCCAACAGCCGGGTTGCCGGTGTGGTCTACTTCGTGCCCAAGGAGACCTTCCTGAACGATATTATGGCCACCATTGAAGTGAGCGAGAACAGCAGCGCCTACATGCTGGACAAGAACGGCAACACCATTGCCCACATCAATATAGACAACGTCATGAATCAGGAAAACACCGTGGAAGATGCCAAAACCGACTCCTCTCTGGCGGAATTGGCCGTCCTTGAGAGCAAAATGGTGGCGGGCGAGACCGGCTTCGGTGAATACAGCTACAACGGCGTGACCAAATATCTGGCTTACAGCCCTGTGCCCGGCACTGATGGCTGGAGCCTGGGCGTAAACGCCTATGTCTCCGACTTTATGGGCACCACCTACCGCAATATCGTCATTATCGCTGTCCTGATAGCCGCCGTGGTGGTGGTCGCCATCCTTCTCTCCATCCGGGTGGCCAACGGTCTGGGCAAGCCTATCTGCCAGTGTGTCCAGCGCATCCGGCGTCTGGAGCAGGGTGACCTGACCTCCCCTGTTCCCACCTTCAGCCGGAGAGACGAAATTGGCCAGCTGAGCGAGGCCACGGGGCAGATTGTCCATGTCCTCCAGGGTATTATTCAGGATATCGGCTATCTGCTGGGCGAAATGTCCCGCGGCAACCTGAACGTCCGCTCCCAGCACCGCGAACTGTACGTGGGCGATATGGAGGCGGTGCTGACAACCGTACAGGATCTGGAGACCCGGCTGAGCGAAACCATGTCCCAGATCCACACCGCCGCCGAGCAGGTCTCCGCCGGTGCCGAGCAGGTCTCTTCCGGCGCTCAGGCTCTGGCTCAGGGCGCCACGGAGCAGGCCAGCGCTGTGCAGGAGCTGTCCGCCACCATCAACGACATTGACGACACCTCCCAGAAGAACGCCGAAGCCGCCAAGCTGGCTCAGGACAGCTCCCATGTGGCCGGCGGCCAGGTGGTGGCCAGCAACGAAAAGATGGGCGCCCTGCGCTCCGCCATGGCTGACATTCTCAAGGGCCATCAGGAGATCAGCCAGATCATTGAGACCATTGAGAACATCGCCTTCCAGACCAACATTCTGGCTTTGAACGCCGCCGTGGAGGCCGCCCGGGCCGGCAGCGCCGGCAAGGGCTTCGCCGTGGTGGCCGACGAGGTACGCAGCCTGGCCTCCAAGTCCGACCAGGCCGCCAAGCAGACCAAGGAGCTTATCGAGCGCTCCACCGCCAACGTGGAGCGGGGCAGCCAGCTGACCGAGGATGTCAGCGCGGCTCTGAATTCCACCATGGAGCTGGCGGAAAAGGCGGTCAGCTACATGAACCAGGTGGCCGAGAACATTGTCTCCGAGACCGAGGCCATCCACCAGGTCACCGAGGGCACCGACCAGATCTCCAGCGTGGTGCAGACCAACTCCGCCACTGCGGAGGAGAGCGCCGCCGCCAGCGAGGAGCTGTCCGGCCAGTCCCATCTGCTGAAAGAGCTGGTTGCCAAGTTTACTCTCCGCGACCAGAGCGATTTTGGCCTGGGCGAATAACGCAAAACAAAACACATCCCCGGAAACCCAAGGGTTTCTGGGGATGTGTTTTCTTCTATGAACAGCAGGAGCATCAGCCCTTGATATGGCGGGCCAGGCGCTTATCCTCCGTGCGGATGTGGGAAACCAGGATGGCCACCACACCATTGAGGTCACCCAGCGCCTTCACAGAGGGACCCTCCCGCGTCAGCACCTGGGTGGTCTCCGCCAGCTTGCGGCGATACCCGTCATGGAACTGCTTGTGGGCCGGATATCCGGGATAATTGCTCTTGGTCTGCAGCCCCTCCTCATCCTGGAAGTGCTTGGCTACATAGTCGCCCAAAAACTGAACCGTCTTCTGGATCTGGTCCCGGCCCTTGCCCTGGGCGCAGGCATCCATCAAATTGTTGACCGCCGCGAACAGCTCCCGGTGCTCAGAGTCAATCAGAGCGTTGCCAGTCAGCAGATCGTCTGTTAATTCGTATTTCATCTCTTGGTATGCTCCTTTCCAAATTTTGTATGGATTATGCCTCTGCCGGATATAATCCCCATTAAACATATCGACCAATAGAGGAAAAAAATAAGAGGTTTACAAAATTTATTCCCATCGCAAAAGCATGGTTTTTTTCCGTTTGCCCTTATTTTATAAGGGGGAACGGACGATATATATATTGAAAGGTATGGCGGCCTGTACTCTGGCCCCAGAAAACCAAAATTTTTAGGAAAGGGAGGGCTTGCTGTGGTGGCTCCGATTTATCCCACCGGCATCTATTCCGCCGGGAGTATTTCGTCTTACGCCAGGAAAAATGGCGCGTCGTCCGTCAAGACGTCGGAGCAGCGGTATGATCAGGTCCAGTTTTCCTCCCACTTGGATGAGATGGAAAAACGTGTGAAAGAAACGGTGGGGCAGATTTCCCGGCAAGTTCGCATCCGCCCCACCCATCAGGAGATTGAAACGCTGCGCCAGCAGGTAGCTGACGGGACCTATCAGGCGAATCCCGGGGAGATCGCGGCGCGCATGCTGCTGTTGGAGGGCCGCTGAATCAGTATGGAATTTAAGGATTATCTCACTTTCTTGCAAAAACTTCACCAGGAACTGACAGAGCTGAACGCGGTGGAACAGAAGAAGATCGCGGCGGTTCAGGCCGGTGATCTGGACACGCTGGACGTCTGCATGAAACAGGAACAGGCGGCCACAATGTCCCTGCGGGGGCAGGAGCAGCGCAGAAACCAGCTGCTCAAGCAGCTGGGCCTGGAACAGGTTCCTTTGCGGGAGCTGTCCCGTCATGCCCCCGACGCTCTGCGGAGCGAAACCCAGCAGACAGTGGAACAGCTCATGCGGGCCTATCAGGTTCTCGCCAGCGCACAGGGCGCCGCCCGCACCCTGATGGAAAGCGATCTGCGCAAAATTGAGCGGCAATTGGAGCGGGGCGGGCCAGCTGCCCGGAAATCGTCGGAGAAGGGTCCGGCGCATACAACAGATTTTAGAGCTTGAGGAGGACGACAGCATGGGTACATTTGGATCCTTCGGTACCGTGCGGCTGGGTATCTACGCCGCCCAAAAGGGCCTGGACGTAACGGGCAATAACATTACCAACATCAACACGGAAGGCTACACCCGCCAGCGGCTGAATCAGGTCAGCCTGATCCCCGGCGCCTCCGACCGCTATTTCTCCAGCTATAAGACCCGTATCGGCCAGGGCGCCGTGGTGGCTGGAGTGGATCAGCTGCGGGACCCCGGCCTTGACATCTCCTACCGCAAGGCAGTGGCCGATGTGGGCAGCGCCAACGCCAAACTGGGCGGCCTGAACGATCTGGCCACAATTCTGGACGAGGTAGGCAAGGGCGATCTGGACCAGGACGACGGCGTGATCCTCAGCCAGCTCAACGACCTGCGGGACCTGATCAACGAGGCCATCACCAACGGCGTGGGCACCTACAACAGCCTCATCCGGGAGTCCTCCAAGTCCCTGGCCAGCCTCTTCAACACCTATGCGGATAAGCTGGAAAAGCTGGATAAGACCTATCAGGATAAGCTGGACCAGGAGGTTACCGAGGTCAACAATATCCTGAAAAACATTCAGGAGCTGAATGTGGCCATCCGCAATGCCGATATCCGGGGCGACGAGGGCCTGGAGCTGCGGGACCAGCGGAATCTGCTGCTGGATAAGCTGAATGAGTACGTCAAGGTGGACGTAAAATACAGCATGGAGAACATTGGCGCAGATACCTATGTTGAAAGGCTGACCATCACTCTGGCCAACGATCCGCCCCATAACCACACCCTGGTGGACGGCGAATATGCAGCCAAGATGGGTGTGGACAAGGCAAACAACTACGGCATCAACCTGTACGCGCTGCGGGATTCTTCCGGCGCTAAGAAAGACCCCAATGACACCGACCCGGTTCCGTTGCTGGACAACGACCTGTACGGCTCCCTCCAGTCCCTTCGGGAGCTGCTCACCGAGAAGGGCGAGTATTCCACTACCCCCGAATCCCTTGATAAGGCGCTGCAGAGCAACGTGGATGAGGTCAACAGTATTCTGAATCAGATTGCATCTTTGAACGGCACGATCTATGGCGGCGGCGATCAGGCTGCAATTGTTGAGGCCACTGCAAAGCGTGATCAGCTCCTCACAGAACTGAAAGGCTATGTAGACGTTACGACCTCCGATACGCCCGCGTTTACCATTCAGTTGGCAGGCGGCAACAAAGAGACGCTCCTGTCCAATCAGACCGTTACCGAGCTGCAGAAGGTAAAGGACCCCGCAACTGGCGAATATTCCGTCACTGTGGGCAACGCCGGCGCTTCGGTGGACGCCGGTGACCTTAACGGCACGCTGGGCTCCGCACTGGCTGCCGCAAATTCCCCCGCTGACACCACCTTGGATCCGGACGCCTCCTCTAAGCGGGGCATTCCTTATTATCGGATGACCCTGGACAATCTGGCCCGGACCTTTGCCGAGCGGATGAACGAGCTGAATAACACCGGCCTTGCCGGCAGCGGCGCTCTGTTCAGCAACAGCAGCTCCGGCAACGATACAAGCAATATTACCGCCGCCAATATCTCCGTTTCTTTTGACTGGAGCAATGATAAGGTTTCCATCCAGGCCACGGATGACCCAAACGCTCCCAGCGGCGATACCTCCCGGCTGGCTGAGTTCCTGAATCTGTTTAACCGGGAAGATATTGATTTTGTCCCCGGTAACATTAATCCGGGCGCCGCGGGCGATGCCTATACCGGCTCCTTCGAGAATATGCTGCTGCGGATCCAGTCCACACTGGCAGAGGATCAGATGACCACCGACGCGGTGCTCAACAATCATCTCGTTACCGCCAACGATATCTATGTAGACCGTGACAGCGTAATGGGCGTGGATTTGAACGATGAGGCCACCAGTCTCATGACCTACCAGAAAGCCTATGCCGCCGCCTGCCGGCTGATGACCACGTTGAATACCGCACTGGACTCTCTGCTGGCCATGTAAACCCGCTTTCGGACTTGAGGTGAATGGATTATGATGCGCATTACTACCAACAGCACGCTCTATACATACCAAAACAATCTGATGAAGTCTTCCAATCAGCTGTATTCCGCCATGAATAAGCTGATGACCAAGCGGAATTTCGACACCTACGCCGCGGATCCCGCCGCGGCTACCCGCGCGTTCAAGATTCACAGCTCCCTGAACGCCACCAACGCCCAGGCCGCCAATAACACCATGGTGTACAACAAGTTTTCCTCCGCCTGGGACATTGCCGACGACTTCCTCGACAAGCTTTCTCAGGATCTGGCCGAGACGCCCCTGATCTCCGGTCTGAACGACCCCAACGCCACCGTCCGCAACACCTTCGGCGATGTGATCCTCTCCGGCGCCGAGTCCATGGTGCAGAGCCTGAACAGCAAATACGGCACCGACTACATCTTCGGCGGCGCCGATACTCAGAACCCCCCCTTCGCCATTGAGACGGAGGGCGATATGCACTACCTGACCTACCGTGGCATCCGGCTGGACGACCCGGATTCCACCTACTATGAGGCAGAGTACAAGGACGCCGACGGCAATCCGATGCTGGACAGCGACGGAAATCCCATGACCAATCAAGAGGTGCTGGACAAGTGGAACGCGGAGCACCTGTATGTGGATATCGGCAAGGGTTTTGAGGTGGATAAGGCCGGAAACGTCATTGATTCCACCGCCTTTGACGCAGCGATCCGTGGCACCGATTTTATCGGCGGCACCGATTTTGACGAGGACGGCGATCCCAAGAACATTATTTCCATCATGCTGCGGACGGCCGAAATTTTCAAGGGCTATAATGAGGATACCAAGACCTGGGGGCCTGCCGGCGATTATGAGGATGCCAAGCGGCTGGTTGACAAGTTCCGCGACGCCCAGGATGCGGTCAGCAAGCAGCATACCGCCCTGGACACCAAGGCCAAATACCTGGAAACCAACAAGACGCAGCTGGAAAGCACCTTTGACGCCCTCAACAACGAGCGGCAGAGCATCGAAAATATTGACGAGGTGGAGGCGATTCTGACCCTCTCCTGGGCCCAGACCAGCTACAACGCCGCTATCCAGGTGGGCGCTAACGTCATTCCCCAGTCTCTGATGGATTATCTGAGCTAATCTGCCCGTTAAGGGCTATTCAGTTTGCGCCGTGCGAGGTGCAGGAAAGGAGTCTTTCAGGTCATGTATCCGCTGATCGAGATCAAAACAGTCCCCATCGAAATCCAGATGAAAGTCACCAAGGCCCATCTGGAATATGCCCGCGGCACGGCCCAGATGGAGATCTCCCGGGACAAAAATGGATTGAGCATTCGCAGCCAGCCCATCAAGGTGAACATTGACAGCTTTGAATCCCGCAATTCTGTAACCCCCACCACCGCTACCCTGATTCAACAACAGGCGCAGGCAGGCATGCAGAGCGCCTATCAGGCCACCGCTGTAATGGCCAGGGAGGGCCGCATGATGATGGAGGCACGCATCGACCAGGACGTGATCCCTCAGCTGGCCAAACAGCAGAACATCGGCGATCCCACCAATGTGAATATCGAGTTTTTGCCCACCGTGGGCCCCGATATCGGCTGGGACGGCGGCGAAATGAGTATCCGTTATGAGATGGACAAGCTGAACTTTGACTGGCGCATGGAGCAGATGAGCTTTACCTTTGTACCCGGCGATATCGAGTTCACCATGACCCAGCGTCCGGACGTGATTATCAAGTACGTGGGCGGGCCCCTGTACGTGCCTCCCTCCGCTGATCCCAATTACGAGCCCATCGACGTCAACGCCTAAAAGGAGGAACCCCCTTGCAGCTGGACACCAAATATTTTGGGCGGATCGACTACGCCCCGGAGGACGTGTTGACCTTCCCCAACGGACTGTTTGGGTTTGAGGCGGAGAAATCTTTCCTGCTGCTCCCCTTTGAGGGGAGTGACGGAAATATGCTCTGCCTGCAGAGCTTGGCTGCGCCCTCCCCGGCGTTTATCGCCATGAACCCCTTTTCTCTCAAGCCGGACTATGCCCCCATTCTCTCCCATGAGGAGCTGCGCATGATGGAGGTCTCCCGCAGCGAGGAGCTGTGCTACTACGTCATGTGCGTAGTGCGGGAGCCGGTAGGGGCCAGTACCCTCAATCTGCGCTGCCCGCTGGTGATCAATCCCGATCTGCACCGGGGTATGCAGGTCATTCTGGACACCGATGCCTACCACATGCGTCATCGGCTGGATGAATTCTCCAACGGGGGGGTGGGCTGATGCTGGTCCTGAGCCGCAAAGTGGGCGAATCCCTGGTGATTGACGACCACATCAGCGTCACTGTTCTGTCCATTGAGCCCGGCGGACAGGTAAATATCGGTATCTGCGCCCCCAAGGAGGTTCTGGTACTCCGCAGCGAGCTGCAGAAGGCCGTCAGCACCAACCAGGACGCCGCCGGCGCAGCGCCGCCGGCCCTGGTCAACGAGCTGAAATCGGCCCTTCTCCACCGGGGAAACGGCCCCGCCTCTTCCTGAAAAAAATACCCGTCATCCTGAAGCAGCCTTTGCTTCCAGATGACGGGTATTTTTTTACGGTTCGGATATACATATTCCCTCTGCGCATTTATTCTGTGAAGGCCTTCTGCACGGACAGGACAATCTGCTCCGGGTCAAAGGGTTTATAGACAAAGCCCTTGGCGCCGATGTCCTTGGCCTCATTGATGGTGTCATCATAGGCCAGAGAGGATACCATCAGAATCCTGGCCTCAGGATGCTTCTGCAGGATCGTACGGGCCGTCTCCAGCCCATCCATACCGGGCATCAGAATATCCATTGTCACCAGGTCCGGCTTCACCTGCTCATACAGGCTCAGCGCTTCCTCACCGCTCTGGCAGCAGGCCACCACTTCATAGTCCGTCCCTGACAGGATCTTTTGCAGTTGTAGCTGAACGATCCGAGAATCGTCCACTACCATAATTTTCTTCCCCATATTGTATCGCTCCTTCTCAACGATCCAGCTTACCCTTTATTATATCTTATCATGAGGAAATAGGCAAGATTTGATGTATCAGCTGTACGCCTTCTTTACAATTACTGACGTAATTGAGCACACACCGACGTGCTCCGCCGTCTGCCGGTACATAGCGGCCCCGGCAAAATCTTGGTATGCAGAAGCGGGACCTGATATGCGCCGTCTGAAACAATCTGGACGCCACCTGCCCGCAGATCACATTAAAATATTCCTTGGTAAAGTCCTCGACGTCCTGTGGCTCTACCTGATTCTGCTGCATAACTCTCTGGGTCAGGCGCTGCAGCAGCGCCATGTCCATATACAACGTCAAGGTGGCATGGTGTCCCCCTTCAAAGGTCGTGTGGACCGTACAGACGTCGCCGGAGAACGCGGCATCATGCTCGCAGGGGGAAATGCTGGTCATGCGGTTGGTTATATCCTGCATGGCGCAGTTTAAAATGTCCTGTATTTCCTTCTGGCTAAGCGAGTTCAAAGCACATCCTCCTTTCTAACGATTCAAACGGGCAGGAAAACCATCCGCCATGTCGATGGTACCGTTCTACCTGTTTACTTGAATACGCACCGTGTCCGCTCTGTACAGCCTCATGGGCTATGCTCCTCCGGAAACGGCCCGTTTGCACTTCTTTTTCAGCGGCCGTCCCTCACCGGGAAAACTGCAAAAACCAGGCCGCCCAAAGTAAGATTATTTCCCTCAATATATATATCGTCTATTTTACCAATTAATTAACGTTAATAGGCATAAAATTTGTATTAAAATACAACTTTATTGTCATAAATCTTTGGCTTCTGAAATTTTATTTCAGATATCGCATTTTGCCGTTCCAATTTTAGTACATCTTACAAGAAAATGCAAGAAAAAAAGCGGTGTAGGTAAAAACTACGCCGCTTTTTCTCGATTTTGGATTGCGGGGCTTCCATCTACCGCGTGTATTCCGCCTCTGGCCCCGGCCAGGGCAGATCCACCACGGTGGGGGTATGGTCCACGGCAGGCAGAAACCGCTCCAGAAAATCCGTCAGCTTCAGCCGGATGGTGGAGGTGGAAAAGCAGGGGTGACCGCTGAGCCATTCCCCTGCCAGCAGCTCCCGGTCCATCACCAAACGGACCCTGCCTTCTTTGTCGTGCATCAGCTCAAAGGCGCTGGCCGAGCCGGGGGCTGCGCCCAACAGTTGTTTCATCTGTTCGGGGCTGGCAAAGGACAGGCGGGCGCAGCCCAGCTGCTTGGTCAGATCCTTGGTCTTGAAGGGCTTGTCTCCCGGCATCAGCAGCAGGTAGAAGTCGGTCTGCTGCCGGTTGGTCAGCAGCAGATTTTTGCAGATAGGCACCCCTAAAACTGCCTCCACCGCCTTGCAGTCCTCCATGGTGTTGGCGTAATCGTGGTCACACCGGAGATAGGAAATTCCCAGCCGGTCCAGAAAAGCGTACACCGCCATCTCGTTGGGGTCCCGGCTCTCTGCCGGAGGGCCGGAATAAACTTCAGGATTCACATACATGGCTCACACCCCGGCCAGCGCCTGGTCCACATCCTCCAGGATGTCATGAATATCCTCAATGCCCACGCTGAGGCGCACCAGATCCGGGGACACCCCGGCAGCGGCCAGCTCCTCATCGGTCATCTGCCGGTGGGTGGTGGAGGCGGGATGGAGGGTGCAGGTCTTGGCGTCGGCCACGTGGGTGGCGATGGATGCCAGCTGCAGCCCGGCCATGAACTTGGAGGCCGCTTCCCGGCCGCCCTTCACGCCGAAGGACACCACGCCGCAGGTACCGTTGGGCAGGTACTTCTGCGCCCGCTCGTAATAGGGGTCCCCCTCCAAACCGGGATAGCGCACCCAGGCCACCTTGGGGTGGTCCTTCAGGAATTTGGCTACCGCCAGACCGTTCTCACAGTGGCGGGCCACCCGCAGAGGCAGGGTCTCCAGGCCGATGTTCAGATAGTAGCAATTCTGGGGAGAGGGAATGGCCCCCAGATCCCGCATGAGCTGGGCGGTGGCCTTGGTGATGTAGGCCCCCTCCAGGCCGAAGCGCTCGGTGTAGGTGATGCCGTGATAGCTCTCGTCGGGAGTGGTCAGGCCGGGGAACTTATCGGCGTGGGCGGTCCAGTCAAATTTGCCGGAGTCCACAATGGCGCCTCCCACCGCGTTGGCGTGGCCGTCCATGTACTTGGTGGTGGAGTGGGTGACGATATCTGCCCCCCACTGGAAGGGCTTGCAGTTTACCGGAGTGGCGAAGGTGTTGTCCACGATCAGGGGCACGCCGTGGGCGTGGGCGGCCTTGGCAAACTTCTCGATATCCAGCACCGTCAGGGCGGGGTTGGCGATGGTCTCCCCGAACACCGCCCGGGTCTCGGGCCGGAAAGCAGCCTCCAGCTCGGCTTCGGAGCAGTCGGGGTCCACGAAGGTGAAGGAAATGCCCATCCGCTTCATGGTGACGGCAAACAGGTTGTAGGTGCCGCCGTAGATGGAGGAGGAGCACACCACATGCTCCCCGCAGGAGACAATGTTGAAGATGGCATAGAAGGAGGCCGCCTGGCCGGAGGAGGTGAGCATGGCGGCGGAGCCCCCCTCCAGAGCGCAGATCTTGGCCGCCACATGGTCGTTGGTGGGGTTCTGCAGGCGGGTATAGAAATAACCGCTGGCCTCCAGGTCAAAGAGGGCCCCCATGGCCTCCCCGGTGGTATAGCGGAAGGTGGTGGACTGGATGATGGGGATGTTGCGGGGCTCTCCGTTGCCCGGGGTGTAGCCGGCGTGGAGGCACTGGGTACTGACGCGGTGCTGGCTCATGGGTCTGAACTTCCTTTCTGTCTGGATATCTATGCAATAATGATGTATGTTACACCCGGCAGCCTGCCTTGTCAAGGGAGGAGCCTAGGCCCCCGCCTCATGGGCAGCTGTCAGAATGTCGGTCTCGGTCAGCTGCTGGATGGGGCGGTAGGGGATCTCGCTCCCCTCCACCGTCACATACACCGACTCTACTCCCTCCGCCTGACAGAGGGTGAGGGACAGACAGCAGTCTGCCACTGTCAGGTCAATCCCCGTCAGATCACCGTACTGCTCCGACAGGTCCAGCCGGAGACACCCCTCCTCCAGCGTCCAGCCCAGCAGGCGGGTACCGTCGGGAAAGGGGGAGGCCAGCTCCGGGTCTGTGGGACCGGCCAGCAGAGCCTCCAGCAGGCCGGGGATAATCTGCTCCCCCGCCTCCGGAGTCCAGGTCTCACACTCCACCGCTAGGGGAGCGTTCTGGTTGGACAGGGCTGAATAATAAATCTGATAATCTCCCGCCTTGCCTCCGCCGCTCCGCTGGGAGCAGCCCCACAGGCCCACCATCAGCAGGCAGAGAGCAAGAGAGGACAGCACCCGTTTTCTCATTCCTTCTCTCCCTCCTCCCGCCAGCGGGCAAAGCGCGCCTCAAAGCAGGTGCCCTCCGGTTCCCGACGGCGGGCGGTGATGGTGCCGCCGTGCTGCCGCACGGTATCCCGGACGATGGACAGCCCCAGTCCGGTGCCCCCCGCCGCCCGGGAGCGGGCCTTGTCCACCCGGTAGAACCGGTCAAAGATCTTGGGCAGATCGGCCTCCGGTATGCCCACGCCGGTGTCCTCCACCCGCAGGCATACCGTATTCCCCTCCGTAAACAGGGTGACGATGACCGTCCCGCCGGGCAGGTTGTACTTCACCGCGTTTTCCATCAGGTTGAAGGCCACCTGGTACAGATCGTCCTCGGTGGCCCGGATCACACAGCCGCTCTGGAGGGAGAGCTCCAGCTTCACCTCCGCCGCCTGGGCCAGGGGGGTGAGCATGTGCTCCACCCGGCGCACCACCGTCCCTACGTCCACCGGCACAGTCTGGACCTCATGGGCGGTGTCCAGCCGGGTGAGGGTGAGCAGCTTTTCGGTGATGCGGGTGAGCCGCTCGGCCTCCTCCCCGATGTCGATCAAAAACTCCCGGGCGGTTTCGCTGTCCATATGGTCGGCCTGGAGGATGGAGTCGGTGAGCAGGCGGATGGAGGCCAGCGGGGTCTTGAGCTCATGGGAGGCGTCGGACACAAACCGGCGGCGCACCTCCTCGGTGGTCTGGAGCCGGCCGGTGAGCTCGTTGAACTCGTCGGCCAGGCGGCTGAGTTCGTCGCCCCCCCGCATGTCCACCCGGTGGCTGTACTCCCCTTCCCGCACGGTATGGATGGCGCTGAGCAGCTGGGCGATCCGCCGGGTGAGAGCCTTGGAGAACACCACACCCATCACCAGAGTCACCAGGGCGATGACAATGGAAATGGTGCGCAGGTTGTTCTGGATGCCCTGGAGCATGGCCCCTTGCTCGGCATCATATTCGTAGAGATAGACCGCCCCCTGGGTCATGGAGCGGTAGGTGACGGGCACCGCCGCCCAGCTGTAAAAGACCCCGTCGGCGCAATCCCCCCGGAACACGTTGTTGCCCTTGAGGGCGGTGACCGCCTCCCAGAACAGGGCGTACTGCCCCACGGTGTCGGTCTGCTGGACCCCGTCCCGCACGTCGCACAGCACCCGGCCGGCGGGATCGGTCACCACCACCCGGTTTACCCCCAGGCTGCCCAGAAGCAGGTTGACCGTCCGGGTGGCGCTGTCGGCGGTCAGGGCCTCCGGCCCGGTGGCCAGGGCGGAGGCCAGCACCGAGGCCTGATTCTGCATGGAGGTCCGCTTGGAGCGGTAGGCCAGATTCTGGGATACCACCACCGGATAGGTGTTCAGCAGCACCACCACCGCCGCCACGATCACCACATAGGTCAGGGCGTACTTGGTCTGCAGAGAGCGCCAGAAGGGCACACGACGGCCCTGGGTTTCCCGCTTATCCATTTTTCAGATAGTAGCCCACGCCCCACTTGGTGAGGATATACTCGGGATTGGCGGGGTCCAGCTCCAGCTTCTCCCGCAGGCGGCGGACATGGACGTCCACCGTCCGGTAATCCCCGGCATATTCGTAGCCCCACACCACGTTGAGCAGGTTCTCCCGGCTGTACACCCGGCCGGGATTGCGCATGAGCAGTTCCATCAGGTCAAATTCCTTGGCGGTCAGGTCCACGCTCTTGCCGTCCTTCCAGGCGGCCCGGGCGTCCGGGTCCAGCACGATGTGGCCCATGGTCAGCTTGCTCCCCGCGCCGCTCTGCTGGGCCGCCATCCCCGCCCGGCGGAGCAGGGCCCGCACCCGGGCCTTCAGCTCCAGGATGTTGAAGGGCTTGGTGATATAGTCGTCCGCCCCGCACTCAAAGCCGATGATCTTGTCGGCGTCCTCGCTGCGGGCGGTGAGCATGATGATGGGCACATTGGAAAACTCCCGGATACGCATACAGGCCTGAAGCCCGTCGATTTTGGGCATCATCAGGTCCAGGATGATCAGGTCAAAGCCGCCGCTCCGGGCCAGCTCCACCGCCTGCTCCCCGTCGTACCCCGCCTCCACCTGGTAGCCCTCGCTCTCCAGGTTGAATTTGATGCCCTTGACCAGCACCCGCTCGTCATCTACTACCAATATTTTCAAGGCGTTTCCTCCTCTTGTGAAACCTTAACCTGGTCGATCAGCCCGGCCAGGATCCCCTCCCCGATGCCGCTGACCCGGGTCAGATCCTCCGGGATGCGGAAGGGGCCGTTTGCCTCCCGGTAAGCAATGATATCCGCCGCCCGCTTCTCTCCGATGCCCGGCAGGGTCATCAGCTCCTCCGCCGTGGCGGTATTCAGATCCACCTTCCCCGTCCCGGCGCTGGCGGCAGTCGGGGCGGCTGACGGCGCCGCCGTCTCTGTGGGCGGCGGGGTAAGCACGATGGGCGTCTCCTGGGCCAGCGTACGCTCGGTCTCCACCCACACCGGCCGGGCCTGGGTGGTCCCGCGGAGAAACCAGCCGCCGGTAAAGGCCAGAAAGACCGCCGCCAGGAGAACCGCGGCAAATTCCACTTTCGAAATCTTCATGATTTTGTAACCTTCTCCCCCGTTGCGTCCCAGTGTGGGGTCTGGTATAATCAAATATACAACGTTATTATATCATACTTAAATGGAGTTTCCTATGAAAAAATCCAGACTGCTCTCTCTCTTTCTGACCCTTCTCCTGGCCCTCTCCCTGGCCTCACCCTTTGCCCTGGCCGCCGGGGAGAGCAGCGGCAGCGCCATCCTGGACAGCATGGTGGTGGACGCCAAGGCCGCCGTCCTGGTGGACCCGGACACCGACGAAATTCTCTACGAGCTCAACGCCCATGAGAAGATGTACCCCGCCTCCATCACCAAGGTGATGACCTGCCTGCTCACTCTGGAGGCGGTGGACGCCGGGCAGCTGACCCTGGAGCAGACCGTCACCGCCAGCCAGGCCATCCACACCGGCATCGGGGACAACGCCTCCACCGCCGACATCAAGGCGGGGGAGGAGATCCGGATCATCGACCTGCTGTACGCCGCCCTGCTGCCCTCGGCCAATGAGGCCTGCAACGTAATGGCGGAGGCGGTGAGCGGGGATGTGGCCAGCTTTGTGGAGCTGATGAACCAGCGGGCGGCCGAGCTGGGGATGACGGGCACCCACTTTGCCAACACCCACGGCTACCACGACGACAACCACTACACCACCGCCTACGACGTGTACCTGATGAGCAAGGAGGCCATGAAGCACGAGACCTTCCGCACCATCGTCTCCTCCCTCAATTACACCATGCCCGCCACCAACCTGCACCCGGAGGAGCGCATCATCCGCTCCACCAACGCCCTGATCTCCAACTTCCGGATCACGGGCTACCTGTACCGCTACGCCACCGGCATCAAGACCGGCTCCACCCCGGAGGCGGGCTATTGCCTGGCAGCCTCCGCCACCAAGGAGGACCGGAACCTGATCTCGGTGGTCATGGGCTGTGAGCGGGAGGAAGGGGCCACCGGCAGCGCCGGATATACCTACTTCAGCGAATCCAGCCGCCTGCTGGAGTGGGGGTTCAACAACTTCTCCCGCCAAGTCATGCTGGACGGCACCAAGCGGGACATCCCGGAGGTGGAGGTCACCCTGGGCAAGGACACCAACTACGTCACCCTGGCCCCTCAGGGAGAGATTTCCGCCCTGCTGCCCAACGACGTCTCCACGGAGGATCTGAAATACGACTACACCCTCAACGCCAAAAGCGTGGAGGCCCCGGTAGAGCAGGGCCAGCAGCTGGGCGCCATCTCGGTCTCCTTCAACGGCCAGACCTACGGCACCCTGCCCCTGGTGGCCAGCATCTCGGTGGAGCGGGATCCCTGGCTCTACCGGCTTGACCGGCTGGAAAAGTTCTTTGGCCAGCTGTGGGTGAAGGTGCTGCTGGTAGCAATCCTGATACTGGTGGTCTTTCTGGTGCTGCGCCGGCTGCTCTTCGGAAGCCGGCGGGGCCGCTACGGCTCCCACAGCGGAGGCGGCCGCCGTTCCCGGTATACCGGCTCCCGCCGCCACAGATAACCCATACAACAGACGCCCCCCGCGCCGTTGGCGCGGGGGGCGTCTTTATTGCTCACATCCGGTCGGGCAGCAGCTCCTCCAGCAGCTCCACCGCGTCATATACCATCCGGTCACAGTGGGGCTTGCGTACCTCGCCCCGCTCCTTGGCCAGAGCCAGCAGCCCGGCGCAGTCCAGCACCTGATTCTTTTCCCGGAACTTCCGCAGCAGGAGGTTGGATGCCTCCTGCCCCTGGCCGGTCAGGCCCAGCACCATCAGGGCCCCGGTTACCGCCCCGCAGGTGGAGCCGTGCCGCATGCCGGAGCCGAAATGGGCCCCCAGCTGATAGGCCTGCTCATGGCTCAGGCCGCATTCCCTGCAAAAGGGCACCAGCACCGACTGGCAGCAGTTGTAATGCACATCCATCCTGGCCCGCAGGGCCCTGGTCTCTTCCATTCTGTCCATGGTCTTGTCTCATTCCTTTGTCAGTTAAACATATCGCCGTGGTCGGCAAAGAGCCTGCGTACCCGCTCCAGCAGTCCGGCATGCTCCGGCCGGCTCAGGTCCGGGTCGGAGCGCAGCAGCTCCTCCGCCGCCCCCTGGGCCTGCTTCAGCACCCGCATGTCCCCCGTCAGATCGGCGATGGACAGCTGGGGCAGGCCGTGCTGCCGCTCCCCGAAAAAGTCGCCGGGACCCCGGAGGCGCAGATCTTCCTCGGCTATTTTAAACCCGTCATTGGTTTTTGACAAGACCCGCAGCCGCTCCCGGCTGTCGGGGTTGCGGGTGGCGGTGACCAGCACGCAGTAGGACTGGTGCCTCCCCCGGCCCACCCGGCCCCGGAGCTGGTGGAGCTGGCTGAGACCGAACCGGTCGGCGTTCTCCACCACCATCAGAGCGGCGTTGGGCACATCCACCCCCACCTCGATGACGGTGGTGGACACCAGCACGTCCAGCTCCCCGGCGGCAAAGGCGGTCATCACCGCCTCCTTCTCCCTGCTCTTCATCTTCCCGTGGACCAGACCCACCCGCAGGTCGGGAAACACCTGGGTCTGGAGGGTGTTGGCATAAGATACGGCGGCCTTCAGGTCCAGGCTCTGGCCGACCTCACCATCCTCCCCTTCCTCCACGGCGGGGCAGACCATATAGGCCTGCCGGCCCTCTCCCACCAGCTTGCGGACGAAGTTGTACATCCGCTGCCGCTTGTCCTCCCCCACCACGTAGGTAGCCACCGGACTGCGGCCGGGGGGCAGCTCGTCCACCACCGATACCTCCAGGTCTCCGTAGATCACCAGGGACAGGGTGCGGGGAATGGGGGTGGCCGACATGACCAGCACATGGGGGGGTACCGCCGCCTTGGCGGCCAGAGCCGCCCGCTGGGCCACGCCGAAGCGGTGCTGCTCGTCGGTGACCACCAGCCCCAGGTTGGCAAAGGCCACCCCCTCGCTGATAAGGGCGTGGGTGCCGATCACCAGGTCCATGGTCCCCTCCTCCAGGGCGGCGTACAGCTCCTTCCGGGCCTTTCCCTTCACCGCCCCGGTGAGCAGGCCCACCCGCAGCCCCGCCTGCCCCAGCAGGGGGGCCAGAGAGCGGTAATGCTGCTCGGCCAGCAGCTCGGTGGGGGCCATCAGGGCACACTGGCAGCCGTTTTTCGCCGTCACCCAGGCGCCGTAGGCCGCCAGCATGGTCTTGCCCGAGCCCACATCCCCCTGGACCAGCCGGTTCATGGGCACACCGGAAGACAGGTCGGCGGCCATCTCCTCCATCACCCGCCGCTGGGCCCCGGTAAGGTCGAAGGGCAGCAGGGCCAGAAAATCTTCCACAGCCGGAATGCGGAAGGTGCGCCCCGCCGCCCGGTCCCGCCGGTGGCGGAGCAGGGCCATGCCGCAGGTGAGGGAGAACAGCTCCTCAAAGATCAGCCGGCGGCGGGCCAGCTCCAGAGCGGTCTCATCCTTGGGAAAATGGATGTTCCGGCAGGCAAATTCCGCCGTGGCCAGGGCGTGGGCCTGCCGCAGGTGGTGGGGCAGGGCCTCCTCCACCTGGCCGGCACAGTCCTCCACACACTGCAGGGCCAGCCCCGCCAGAAAGTTGTTGGAAATGCCGTGAGTCAGGTGGTACACCGGCAGGATCCGCCCGTTGTACTTCACCCGGTCCGCCCGCTCGCACACCGGGTTGGTCATCTGCTTGCGGTTGGAGGTCCCCTCCACCCGGCCGAAGCAGACGTAGGTCTCTCCCTCCCGCAGGGCGTTTTTCAGATAGCTCTGGTTGAAAAAGGTGGCAGTGAGGCTGCCGGTGTCGTCCACCAGGCGCACCTTCACCAGCTCCAGCCCGCGGCGGATGCGGGAGAGCCGGGGCTCCTCCGCCACCATCAGGGTGAGGCACACCGGCACGTCCGCCGGGGCGGAGGCAATGGTGGCCGCCAGCCGCCGGTCCTCATAGCCGCGGGGATAGTAGCCCAGCAGGTCCTCCACCGTCTTCAAACCCAGCTTCTCCAGGCTCCCGGCCCGGGCCGGGCCCACCCCCGGCAGGGTCCGCAGGCTGTCAGTCAGGCGCAGCGGCATGTCTCTCCCCCCTTTTCGCCCAGTGTAGCATATTTCCTATGCCCGGACAAGCGTCTGCCGGTCTCCTCTGCGCCAATATAGCGCCCCCACCCCGGCCACAAGGGCCTCGGTAACGGGGACGGCGCACCACACCCCGGTCATGCCAAATCCGGCGGACAGAGCAAAGGCTATGGGAAGGATCAGGACAAAGCCCCGCAGCAGGGAGATGACCCGGGCGGGATGGGCGTATTCCGTGGCGGCGAAATAGACCGCCAGGATGATATTGAAGCCCGCAAAGGGGCAAGCGATAAAATAGAGCTTCAGCCCCTCCTCGGCAAAGGCCTGCAGCAGGCGGTCGCCCTCGCTGTTGAAGGCGGCGGCGATGGGGGAGGCCCCGCACCACACTACCCCGTACAGCACCGCCGACAGCAGCAGCATGGCGGTCAGGGCGTACCGCAGCAGCCTGCGCACATCCTCCCGGTTGCCCGCGCCGAAGCTGCTGCTGAGGATGGGCTGGATCCCCTGTCCGATTCCGGTGTAGATGGCCGTCACCACCAGGGAGAGGTTGGCTATCACCCCATAGGCCGCCACCCCCACGTTCCCCTGCATGGCCAGCAGAATCCCGTTGAACACCAGGATCACCACCCCGGCGGACACCTCCGTGATCAGGGAGGGCACGCCGCCGGAGAGGATCCCGGCGGTCACCGTCCGGCTCCACCGGCACCGCACCAGATGGAAGCTATTCCGCCTCCGGAGCATATGGGGGGACAGGATCAGCATACTGACCACCGGCGCCAGCCCCGTGGCCAGTACCGCGCCAAACATCCCCATGCGGCACGGAAAGAGGAACACATAGTCCAGCACCACATTGGACAGGCTGCCCCCCACCATGGCGGCCATGGACCGCTGGGGCGCCCCGTCGTTGCGGACAAAGGCCAGCAGCACGTTGTTGAGCAGAAACAGGGGGGAAAACAGCAGCACCATGCGGACATAGATCCGGGTCATGTCAAAGATGCTCCGGTCCGCCCCCAGCAGGGCCACGATCCGGCCGGACAGCAGCAGGCCCGCCAGCAGAAAGCACACCGCCAACCCCACAGCCAGGCCAACTGCGTGGCTGAAAATCACGTCGGACTCTCTCCGCTCCCCCTGGCACTTCCGGATGGCAAACCGGATCCCGCCGCCCATGCCGATCATCAGACCGCAGCCATGGACAAAGCTGTATATGGGGATGGCCAGATTGAGGGCGGTCAGTCCCCTGCTGCCCAGCGCGTTGGCAATGAAAAAGGTATCGGCCAGAATGTAGCAGGACAGCCCCAGCATCCCCAGCACGTTCAGGGACGAATACTTGATAAAGTTATGAAAACAGCCCTTATCTCTCACAAAATCACCTGCAAAAACATAGGCCTGTGTTGTACAACACAGGCCTACTGCACAATAAAAGCCCCGGCGGGCTACCCTATATGTTCCCTATATATAACACGTCCGCCGGGAAAAGTCAATGAAGGCCGTCCCCCGTGAAAGCGCAACAAAGGCCCCTGACCATCCGGCGCTTTCCTGTGCTTCCCGCCAAGTTTTGCAATTTCCACGAAAAAGGATTGCAAAAACTGCACCGTACAGATATAATATTTTTAATCGGAATATAACTGGTATTTTCCGTGCGGCATAGGGGTTGCACGGCACAGACGGTGGAATGTGACCGCCGTCATCTTTGTGATTTTTCTGACAGGTTATGACAAAATTTATTCAGAAAGGAAGGACAGCATTGGCAGAGTGCAAGTTTAACAAGGTTCTGGTTGCCAACCGGGGCGAAATCGCCATCCGGGTATTCCGGGCCTGCTACGACCTGGGGCTGCATACGGTGGCCATGTACTCCAACGAGGACACCTTCGCCCTGTTCCGCACCAAGGCGGACGAGGCCTACCTCATCGGCGAGAACAAGTCCCCCCTGGGGGCCTACCTGGACATTCCCTCCATCATCGACCTGGCCAAGCGCCGGAATGTGGACGCCATCCACCCCGGCTACGGCTTTCTGAGCGAGAACGCCGACTTCGCCCGGGCCTGCGAGGAGGCGGGGATCACCTTCATCGGCCCCTCCTCCAAGATCCTGGGCCAGATGGGAGACAAGCTCACCGCCAAGGCCATCGCCAAGGCCTGCAACGTGCCCACCATTCCCGGCTCCACCGAGCCTTTGAAGGACGGGGAGGAGGCCCTGGAGAAGGCCAAGAGCTACGGCTTCCCCATCATCCTGAAGGCGGCCGGCGGCGGCGGCGGCCGGGGCATGCGCCGCTGCGACACCCCGGAGGAGGTCATCCCCGCCTTCAACCTGGTGAAGAGCGAAGCCAAGAAGGCCTTTGGCAACGAGGACATCTTTATTGAAAAGTACCTGGTGGAGCCCAAGCACATTGAGGTGCAGATCCTGGGCGACAAGTACGGCAACGTGGTCCACCTGTTTGAGCGTGACTGCTCCCTCCAGCGGCGGTACCAGAAGGTGGTGGAGTTCGCCCCCGCCTTCAGCGTACCCGAGGCCACCCGCCAGAAGCTGTACGAGGACGCGGTGAAGGTGGCCAAGCACGTGGGCTACGTGTCCGCCGGTACGGTGGAGTTCCTGGTGGACAAGGACGGCAGCCACTACTTCATTGAGATGAACCCCCGCATCCAGGTGGAGCACACCGTCACCGAGATGGTCACCGGCATCGACCTGGTGCGGGCCCAGATCCTCATCGCCGAGGGCCACCCCCTGTCCACCCCCGCCATCGGCATCCCCTCCCAGGAATCCGTCCACATGAACGGCTACGCCCTCCAGTGCCGGGTGACCACCGAGGACCCGGCCAACAACTTCGCCCCCGACACCGGCAAGATCACCGCCTACCGCTCCGGCGGCGGCTTCGGCGTCCGTCTGGACGGCGGCAACGCCTACACCGGCGCGGAGATCTCCCCCTACTACGACTCCCTGCTGGTAAAGGTCACCTCCTGGGACAACACCTTTGAGGGGGTGTGCCGCAAGGCCATGCGGGCCATCAGCGAGGAGCACGTCCGAGGCGTCAAGACCAATATCCCCTTCGTCACCAACATTCTGGCTCACCCCACCTTCCAGGCGGGCAAGTGCCACACCAAGTTTATCGACGAGACCCCCGAGCTCTTCGACATCGACACCGGACGGGACCGGGCCACCAAGGTGCTCAAGTATATCGCCCAGATTCAGGTGGACTCCCCCTCCGCCGAGCGGCTGCAGCTGGACATTCCCCGGTTCCCCCCCTACGAGAACACGCCCCCCAAGTGTACCGGCCTGAAGCAGCTGCTGGATGAGAAGGGCCCCGAGGCGGTGCGGGACTGGGTGCTGAACCAGAAAAAGCTGCTCATCACCGACACCACCATGCGGGACGCCCACCAGTCCCTGCTGTCCACCCGCGTCCGCACCCGGGATATGCTCAAGTGCGCCGAGGGCACCGCGGAAATTCTGAACGACTGCTTCTCCCTGGAGATGTGGGGCGGCGCCACCTTCGACGTGGCCTACCGCTTCCTCCACGAATCCCCCTGGGAGCGGCTGCGGCTGCTGCGGGAGAAGATCCCCAACATCCCCTTCCAGATGCTCTTCCGTGGCGCCAACGCCGTGGGCTACACCAACTACCCCGATAACCTGATCCGGGCCTTCGTCAAGGAGGCTGCCAAGTCGGGCATCGACGTGTTCCGCATTTTCGACTCCCTGAACTGGATCCCCGGCATGGAGATCGCCATGGACGAAGTGCTCAACCAGGGCAAGCTGTGCGAGGCCACCATCTGCTACACCGGCGATATCCTGGACCAGCGCCGGGATAAATATACACTCCGGTACTATGTCGATATGGCCAAGGAGCTGGAGAAGCGTGGGGCCCATCTGCTGTGCATCAAGGACATGTCCGGCCTGCTGAAGCCCTACGCCGCCAAGAAGCTGGTATCCACCCTGAAACAGGAGATCGGGATTCCCGTCCACCTGCACACCCACGACACCTCGGGCAACCAGGTGGCCGCCTACCTGATGGCCGCCGAGGCCGGGGTGGACATTGTGGACTGCGCCATCGACTCCATGTCCTCCATGACCAGCCAGCCCTCCATGAACGCGGTGGTCACCGCCCTGCAGGGGCAGGAGCGGGACACCGGCCTGAATCCCGACAAGCTGCAGGCCCTGTCCGACTACTGGGCCGACGTGCGGCTGCGCTACGCCAAGTTTGAGGCGGGCATCAAGAATCCCTCCACCGACATCTACCGCTACGAGATGCCTGGCGGCCAGTATACCAACCTGAAGAGCCAGGTGGAAAGCATCGGCCTGGGCCACCAGTTTGAGGCGGTGAAGGAGATGTACACCACCGTCAACCACATGCTGGGGGATATTGTGAAGGTGACCCCCTCCTCCAAGATGGTGGGCGACCTGGCCATCTTCATGGTGCAGAACGACCTGACCCCCGAGAACATTGTGGAGCGGGGCGAGGCCCTCACCTTCCCCGACTCGGTGGTGAGCTACTTCAAGGGCATGATGGGCCAGCCCGCCTGGGGCTTCCCCGAGGATCTCCAGCGGGTGGTCCTCAAGGGCGAGGAGCCCATCACCTGCCGCCCCGGCGAGCTGCTGCCTCCGGTGGACTTCGAGAAGGCCCGGGAGGAGGTCCGCAAGTTCTACGACGACGCCTCCGACCACAATGTGCTGTCCTGGTGCCTCTATCCCAAGGTGGTGGAGGACTTCTACCGCCACCGGCAGGAGTACGGCTATATCATGCGCATGGGCAGCCATGTGTTCTTCAACGGCATGGCCCTGGGCGAGACCAACAAGATCAACATTGAGGACGGCAAGACCCTGGTCATCAAGTACCTGGGCCTGGGTGACCTGAACGAGGACGGCACCCGCAACGTGCAGTTCGAGCTCAACGGTATGCGCCGTGAGGTGGCGGTGCCCGACAAGAGCGCCACCGCCCAGGTGCGGAAGGTCAACCTGGCCGACCCCTCCGACAAGAGCCAGGTGGGCGCCTCCATCCCCGGCATGGTGTCCAAGGTGAACGTAAAGCCCGGCGATACCGTGGAGGAAAACCAGGTTCTGGCCGTGATCGAGGCCATGAAGATGGAGACCTCCGTGGTGGCCCGAATGAAGGGCACCGTGGACCAGGTGCTCATCAAAGAGGGCGGCGCGGTGAAGGCCGGCGAGTTGCTCATCACCATCAAATAAGAAAGCGGGGGCCGGTCCGAGACCGGCCCCCGCTTTTCAGGAGGTACGCCTATGGAAACCATTCTTCATCTCCTCCCCCTGACAGCGGAGCAGCAGAGGGCCTTCCGCTCCGCCGCGCCGGAGGCGGAGCACCTCTTTCTTCCCACCCACGACCGGCGGGGCGCCAACCACATCCCCCCGGACTGGCGGCAGCGGATTACCATTCTGCTGGGCTTCGTGCCGCCCTCGGATCTCAGGACCTTTCCAAACCTGAAATGGGTCCAGAGCTGGAACGCAGGGGTGGACCCCTACCTGGTCCCCGGCGTGCTGCCGGAGGGGGTTGTGCTGACCTGTGCCGCCGGTGCCTACGGCCCCGCCGTGTCCGAGCACATGCTGGCCACCCTGCTGGCCATCTATAAACGCCTGCCCGATTACCGGGACGGGCAGAAGGAACACCGATGGAGGGACCTGGGGCCGGTCCAGTCCCTCCACGGCAAGACCGTGCTGGTGGGTGGCACCGGGGATATCGGCCGCCACTTCGCCGCCCTGTGCCGGGCCCTGGGCGCCGCCAGAGTTCTGGGACTCCACCGCTCGGACGCGCCGGTGGAAGGCTTTGATCAGGCCTATCCCCTGTCCGCCATCGACCAGCTGCTCCCCCAGGCCGACGTGGTGGCCCTGGTGTTCCCCCACAACACAGAAACCGCCGGCCTGCTGGACCGCCGCCGTCTGCTGCTGATGAGGCATGACGCCGTCCTCCTCAACGCCGGCCGGGGCTCCGCCGTGGACTGCGCCGCCCTGGCAGAGGTACTCTCCGGCGGCCATCTGCTGGGAGCCGGAATGGACGTCACCGCCCCGGAGCCCCTGCCCCCGGAGCATCCCCTGTGGGACGCTCCCCGGGCGCTGATCACCCCCCACACCGCCGGGGGCTATGATCACATGGCCCTCACCCTGGATAACCTGGCCAGTCTGTTTCTGGACAACCTGAACCGCTGGCGGACGGGCCAACCCCTCCGCAGCCGGATGAAATAACCTCCCTTGACATACCTCGGATCTCTAGGTATACTATACCTAGAGATCCGAGGTATATTTTTGAAAGGAGGTCCTTCCATGAAAGCGGACAAATCCCTGCTCAACGGCAGCGCCACCCTGCTGGTGCTCTCCCTGCTCTCCGCCGGCGACAAGTACGGCTATCAGATGATTACCGAGCTGGAGGAGCGGAGCGACCACACCTTTTCCATGAAGGAGGGCACCCTCTACCCCATTCTCCACACACTGGAGAACTCCGGGGCGGTAGAGTCCTACGAGAAGGAGGCGCCCACCGGCCGCAAGCGAAAGTATTACCACATCACCAAAAAGGGCCTGCGGCTGCTGGGGGAGAAAAAGGAGGAGTGGACCGCCTTCTCCCAGGCGGTGAACGCGGTTCTGGCCGGGTCCGCCCCGGCCCTGGCCTGATGGATGCCCCCGGCAGTCCCACCCGGCCCGCCATAGGCCGGTTCTGCGGCCAGGTGTGCTCGGTGATCCGCTGGAAACCCGCCCGGGAGGCGGCCTGGCGGGAGCTGTCCGACCACCTGGAGGACCACGCCGCCGCCCTGGAGGAACAGGGCGTTCCGCCTGAGGAAGCCGCCCAACAGGCAGTGGAAGCTATGGGCGACCCCTACGAGATCGGCCACCAACTGGATCGCTGTCACAGCCCCCTGGTTCCCACGCTCTCCCGGATCTTTGCCCTGCTGGCTCTGGCCGCTCTGCTCCTCAGCCTCATCATCGGATTCCGAAACGACACCGGTATCTTTGCCCTGACCGGCCTGTTTCCTCAGGCTGCCGACCTGCCCTATGACGGCGACGGCACCCTGGAGATCTCCGGCGCTGCCACCGGCGGTGGAAAGCTGGCTGGGTATACCCTCACCCCCTCCGGAGAGGCCGGGCTGGTGCTGGTGTCCTGGGAATACCCGGAAGGGGTACAGGAGTGGGAGTATCAGCTCCAATGCCCGGTGACTATTCACAACCAGCCCTGGCGCCTACCTATGATAGGTGATCAGGCTAACGCCGCCTGGACAGACAATACCGGCGGCTCGGGACATGCCTTTTTCTCCTCCTACGATGAGGACGCTCTTCTGGGCTCCACCGCCTGGGTACGCATCGTGAACCCCACTCCCGGCGCCCGGCAGTTCACCGTCACCCTCAGCTCCACCGAGGAGACGGTCACCATCTACATTACCTTACAGGAGGAGGTGCCCCCGCTGTGAGCCGATTCCGTTATGTCATCCTCCCCCGGCTGCTGCTGGCCCTCAGCACCCTGGCTCTGCTGGAGGCTCTGTTTCTGCTGTGGCTCTCCCTGGAACGGCCCCTGCCCTCCATTGCCCTGGCCTGCCGCCAGGCCGGCCCCGCCAACTGTTTTACCGGTGGGGAGGTAATCGCGTCCGGCCCCATCCGCCTCAATTACGCCGAGCCGGACGCCCACGCCTGGGTGGTACTCCGCTCCGGAGATAAATATGCCATGACAAATGTAAAGCGCACCGCCGGTGTGCTGTGGACAGTCCCACAGTTCAGTATGTTTGTCTTTTCCCCGGAGGATGGTCAGCAGCTCTTTCCCTCTCCCACCGGCTCTTTCCCCTATTATTCCTACCTCGAAGGGACGGACAACTGGGGAGGCCCATATTTCAAGCCGGAAATTGACTGGGAAATCATTCCTCTGGCCATTTGTACCAATCCCTCAGTGGTGCGGCTGGAGGGGGAGGTTCTGTGGCTGGGCGGCTGGGAGGACCCTCAGGAAGCCCTGGCCCAGCGGGGGATACCCATCTCCTGGTCGTCCACCGGGAACGGTGTATGGGTGGGGGAGCCTGTGCTCACCTCCCTGCCCACCGAGCCAGACGGCAGCGGCAGCGGCGTCCGCTCCATCTGGCTCCGGGGCTACGACGCCGGCGGCAATCTGGTCTGTTCCTATGATCCCACGGCGTAGCCCTTCTTCGACAGCATAGTTTCCCAGTTTATGGTATGCTCTCCTCAAAGGAGGATATGCCATGCGACAGTTGATTCCCGCCCTGCTGCTGCTCACCCTGCTGGTGCCTGCCGCCGCTGCGGTGGAGGTGCCGGTGACCCGGGCCCAGTTTGTCTCCGCCCTGTGGAGCTGGGCGGGGTCACCCCCCTGCGCCGGAGGGCAGCCCTTCTCTGACGTTCCCCAAACCGCCCCCTGGCTCTCCGCCCTGTGCTGGGCCGCCGGGGAAGAGCTGGTCCGTGGCACCGGAGGCCTGCTCTTCACCCCCGACCGCCCCATTACCCGGGAGGAGGCGGCCATCCTGCTGCGGCGGTATGCCGCCCGGCTGGGCCGGGACGTGTCCTTCCCGGAGATTGCCCGCTGCAACGACTATGAGGACATCTCACCCTGGGCGGACGACTCCCTCTACTGGGCCACCGGCACCGGCCTGATAGACTGGTCGGAGGGCGGCCGGCTGGACCCACAAGGCACCCTGACTCAGACCCAGCTGGACACTATTCTGACCCGCTTTTCCCAATAACACCGCAAAAAGGCGGCTCGCTGAGGCGAGCCGCCTTTTTATATGACCATCTTCTCCAGTTCCTCCCAGGTGGGTCCTATGGCCTCAATATCGCCCCAGGTCTCAAATCTCTCCTCCATCAGGGCCCAGGTCACGTACCAATAGACGTACTCAATCAGTACATGGGCGGGCAGGATGCTCTCGATGATGGCCTTCATCTCTTCCACGCCGTCGGGGATTCCGGGCACGTTGGGGAAACGGACCGTCACCTTGCCCGGCGTATCGGTCTCACCCGCCACGGCGTTGATGCCGCAGCCTTTCAGGTTGTCGTTAATGGCCTTCAGGGTAAAGCTGTCCCCGCCAATGCGCAGCAGGGCGGCCAGCGCAGCCCGTCGCTCCTCCAACCGGTCGGTCACCGGACGGCGGGCCAGCAGGCTTTCGATGGCCTCCAGCCCCCGGCCTTCCGCAGTACACACCAGCATCTCCCGCTGGATCTCCTCCAGCACACCTTCCACCAGGTCCAGTGTCTCCCCCTGGGCGTCCAGCTCGGCGCCATTGACGCTGCCCTCCAGCTCGTAGACCCGCAGCGGCCGGAGAAGCTGCCGCAGGGAATCGCCATGGACACTCATGCTCCCGCCCCCCATTCTGAAATGGTAAGGCTCTCCAGCCAGGGCAGCACATCGCTGGACACGGCAATATCGGCGGCGGGGGCGTCAATCACATAATTTTTGACCCCCGGCACGCCAAAGGTGAGCTCCCCCAGCTTGGCCCGCAGCACATCCTGACCCAACCGCCGCCCGTCAAACCAGCTGCGGATGGCCTGCTCCACCTCCTGACGGACCGCGGCGGCGTCCCGGTTCTCCTCCGCCTGCACCCGGATGGTCACCGAAACCTGCTTTTTCTCCGGGGCCCTCACCTGCAAATCCACGGCGATCTCCCGCCGCTCCTCAAAATAGGCCTGCAGCTGCTCCAGCAGCTCCTCGTCTGGCACCCCCGTGGGGGTGGCCACCACAATGTCCACCGTACCGATGCCCCTGGGCCGGGGAATCACCGTAGCCGCCGCCACCTGTGGAAAGGACATGGCGCCCTGCTGATAAAAGGCGGCGTTGGCCCCGTTGGGCATCCGCTGGTAGGTATCCAGCACCCGCTCACGCAGCTCCTCGTCGCTTTCCGCGTCGGTGCCGCCGGAAAACGCCTGGGGATTGGTGCAGCGGCTTACCCCCACCGGGGCCACCGCCATGGCCCGGATGGCGCCCGCTGCCGCGTTGCCAGACACTCCCGGCTCCACCGCCTGGGCGGGCACCTCCGCAGATTCCGCTCCGGCGGAGAGCACCCCCTCCTGGGTGGTCTCAAAGCGTACGCCCCCCGCCGTCATACACACCGTTCCCTTGGCGATCACCAGGTCTGTCCCGGCGGGGCCGTCGCTCTCAAAGCGAAGGACGCCCTGGGCCGCTGTGGCCGCCCGCCGCTGGATCCCCCGCAGCTGGGCGTGGAGCTCCAGATAATCCCCCCCGGCGGTCTGGGGAAAACACTGGCGGTTCACCCAGTCGGCCTGTACATACAGGCCATAGATCTGACTGGCCACAGCGTACAGTCGCACCGCCAGGTCTCCGTCTCCCCTGAGGGCAATCCCGGTCTCCCGCTGAAAGGCCTGCGTCATCTGCTCATAAATCTCGTCTACCGTCATCCGTCCTCTACCCTCCCAGCTCCATGGTCAGCGTCAGCTTCTCCCCCCGCCACTCCAGCTGAACCTGGAGCGTACCGTCCTGGGCCAGCCAGGCTTCCGTCACGGTCAGCTCCGGCTCGTCTGTCAGGGCCTGGACGGCATATTGCTTGGCCATACTCTCCCGCTGGGACGGCCTCCACCGGCCCAGCCTGTACAGCTCGCTGCCCAGCTCCGGCAAGGGCGGAAAGCTCCCCCGGGGGATGGACAGCTTCCACAATACCCGCTGCAGCAGTTCCCGGCTGCCCTCCACCCGTTGGAAACCGCCCTGCTCGTCAGGCACATAGTCCCCATCTCGTACCATCAGTTCCATATGCCTACTCCTCTGTCAATACTTTCTTTCCGTTGACCTTCAGCACCCCGGTTACACTGACCACACCATCCGCGCCCACGCGGATGGACGCTTTGGGGCTATAAAGCAGCACTTCACCCTCTCTCAGCCCCAACTCCGTACTGCACAGCCCTCCCACCACACAGGGTGCCTCCTCCTGACCGCCGGTTTTGATGACCAGCACCTGCTGCCCCTGTTCGGGCCGCCAGGCGTACCCACCCGGCCCGAACAGGGGCAGCTCCCGCCGCTCCCCGTCCAGGTAAACCCCCACAGGGTTGCCCGCCAGGGTTACCCGGCCCACCTCCGCCCTGCCGCCGGTATGGCTCTGCGCTTTCTGTCCTTGCTGTGAAATCCACATTTCTCCCGTACCCCCTATTTCAACGCGTCCGGCTCACCCAGGAGCAGCCTGGTATAACGCCCTTTTCCGTTCAGGCCGCACACCGCCTCCGCCACCCGCCAGAGGCCGTTTGCCGTCCCCTTTGGGGCGGCCAGCTCCACCAGTTCTCCCGGCCAGGCCAGAAAGGAGCCCGGTAATTCCAGCTCCAGCTGCCGCAGCTCCTCAGTGGACCTGGCCAGCTGATATTCCCCGGAGTAGCGCATAGCCTGATAGCTGCTCTTTCCCGGCATGGTAAGCACCCTGCGGCACCGGCCGCCCCGCTGGAGAAACCCGGTGTTTTCCACTTTCTGCACAGCCTGGGTAGTTCTGTCCCGCACCAGCACCTGCGACAGCACTCCGTACCGCTGATCCCGGAGGGTGAGGGCGGTGATGGCGGCGTTTTCCCTCAGTCTGAGCCTTGTTTCCTCCGGCCAGGGGGCGGCTGTCAGCCGGCCCAGCCGGTCAAAGCGGGGGGTGACCCCGCCGTAATACCGGCAGAATTCATAGACCACCTGCCATTCGCTGCTGCCGGTCTCCACCACGAAGCCGGGCACCGCCGGCAGGCTGGCCCCCGGCAGAGCCTGGATGCCGTAGGGTGTCACATGGTCTTGCAGGATATCCGCCCAGGTGGCCACCTGGTATTCCATGCCCAGAGCCTCGTTGTCCAGCAGCCGGGCGGCCATGCTCCGGCCGGACACCGTCAGAAAGCAGCCCTGTGCGTTCCATCCCCGCTCGCACTCGTCCACCACGCCGGTAAACACAGTCTCGCCGTTCTCCACCGCAGTAAAGGTCACCGCCTCCGCCAGCGTGTCCTCTCCCTGGGGCTCCCACAGGCAGGTGAGCAGAAAGCTGTCGCAGGGGGTACCCCGTCCGTAGCGGAATTCCCATTCCGTCACATCGGGCAGGGCAATCTCCCGTCCGTCCCAGCAGGTCAGCCGTCCCTCCATCTCAGGCCACCCGCACTTTCTGTCCCACCAGGATCAGGTTGGGATTTTTGATCTGGGGGTTGAGAGCCACAAGGGCGGAAAGGCTCATGCCGTACCGCCGTGCGATGGCCCACAGGGTATCCCCCCGCACCACCGTATACCACTGTTCCTGAACCACGGTGGAGGCGGAAGCGCCGGTCTGCCCGCTCTCCGTACCGCCGGAGACGATCAGCCCGGTGCTGTGCCCGTCATACCCTTCCCAGAAGGTAAAGCTGTACTTCACATAGTCGGAGCGGGGCTGCTGGGTAAGGGAGAGCTCCACAAAGTAGGCGTTGGAGGTCTGCCATATGGGGTGGACCAGCAATCCCGGCCCATCGGAGTAAAACACCGTGGCCAGCTTTTTGAACTGGGCGTAGGCGTCCTCCCCTACAAACTCCCCCTCGCCCTCCATCACCCGCTGGCCCGGCCCCAGATCCTGGAGCAGGTACCGTCCAAAGGGCACCTTGGCCGCCCCCATGACCCGCTGGAATCCGATGGAGTAGATTCTGGGGTTGTGGGGCCACACATAGTCCTTATATCGCATGGATGCCAGTCTCACAGCAGCTGAAACCCCCCGTCAAATCTTCTGGCGTCCCGGCGGAGCAGCCGGTCCAGCCCCTCCGGGTCCAGCCCGCCGGAATCCATGGTCCCGGCGGGCTTTTGCAAGGTCACTACCCTGGTCTCCCGGGGCGGAGCGGGCAGCTGGGCCAGGCTGGCCCGCAGGGCCTGGTAGGTCCATTCCGCCGCCGTCTCCCCGGCCTGTCCGCCGCCAGCCTCCGCAGCTCCGAAAGAGAGGTGCCGCTCCCCCAGTCCTCTCCACTCCGCCTCTCTCCTGTCCGCTTCTGTCCCATACTCCTCTGGCCCACCGGATACGCTTCGGGCCGTTTCCTCCAGTCCATCCGGCTCAGCCCTGGAATCCCCCTCTCCGGAGCCCACCTCCAGCCACCGGGCCGTCCAGAGCTGCCACAGGGGATCCGGCACTTCCCCACGATCCCCCTGCTTTTCCGTCCGGGTCTCAGCCTCTCTCTGCCAAAACGGACCGTCCTCTGTAAAACTCCCTCTCCCGATGGGGGGGGCCTCACCGGCCGCAGCAAAGAGCGTCTCCCCAAGCCGCCGAGTATCTTCCGCCATTTCTCCCGGCCCTTTCTGGTTTTCCGAGGGCTCGCACTCCTCTCTCCAGGCCGGGTGCGGAGCATCTTTCTCTCCAACGTCTGAAAGAGGAAGGGCAAGCCCTTCCTCCTTCGGACGCCAGGACCCTTCCTCACGCTGTCCGCTCTCTCCGTCCTCCTGCTCCTCCAGCAGCAGCCGGATATAGTCCGTCATACCCTCTCTCCTTTCTTCAGCCGCTCATAGCGGTCCTGATCAAAGGAGGCGTTGTGCCCTCCGCTCACCGTTCCGGCGGGGGCGCCGCACACCGGGCAGCGCTCCTCCTCCGCCTTCTGGCGGCAGGCGGGGCACAGCTGCTCCAGCAGCTCCTCCCGGTCCAGCATCAGGTTAAGGGCGCACCACAGGTAATCCCGCGCCTTCATGTTCCGGACCCGCTCCTCGGTGGGCAGGGCCTGAAACGTGCGGAGCACGCGCCAGCGAAGGCGCTCATAAGGCGCGTGCTCCAGGCTTTTTTTAGGGACCGGGCGGCCTCCTCTCCATCCTCGGGAGAGGGATTTTCCGCCCGGTCCAACTGGTTCCACCGCCGGGCCAGCTCTCCAATCTCCCGGGCGCTCATCCCCTCCAGCACCGCCCGCCCGGAGGAAAACAGGGGTTTCCCCCGCCGCTCCAGGGCCCGGGCCAGCAGACAGGCGTTGGCGCACAGGGCACGCTCTCCCTGGCTCCGGGCCAGCTCACCGGCCTCCCGGCCCGCCTCCAGCACCTCCTGGGCGGAGAGCAGCCGCAGCTGCCTCCCGTCCCCCAGTTCCAGCCGGTCTCTCCGGCTGAGTATCGACTCCATGGCCACCCTCCCGACTACACCGCGGTTTCCAGCCGCTTGGCCGCCACCACAGTGATCTTTTCCACCACCATAGCGCCCAGCGCGCCGGTCTCCCCGATGGCGCTCCACTGGCAGCCGGAGTAGATCACCTTCCGGTCAGGCTTGCAGATGACCAGATTGAAGTCCTCCAGCTCGTGGAAGTTGATGCCGTCCCGGATGGCCTCGTCGGTGGCGTACAGCCGGGTCAGCTCCAGCACATAGCTGCGGGGGCCGGGAATGGTAGCCACCGGCTCGTCCTCGCCGAAGGCCTCCACGTTCTGGCTGCTCCGGGTAGACTTGGCGGAGTAGCTCTGCACCACCGCCACCTTTTTTCCGTCGATCTCCAGATAGATGTCGCTGCTGGTGGGAAATCCCGCTACCTTCATACCCATCCTCCTTTACACCGTGATGTGGGCGCTGAGCCAGATCTGGTTCAGGCCGTGGGCCACCGTGAAGGAGAAATCTACCAGGCACACGGTGGGATTTTCCGCGTCCGCCTGGACGGTGACGTTTTCGTAGCCGGCAATGATCTCCCGCTTAAGCTTGTTCTCCAGCTCCAGAATCACCTGGGACCGGATAGCGCCCCGGGTCTGCTCGGTGTTTTTGCTCCGCTGGAACTTGGCCCGCAGGGCATTGCGGATGGCGGGGATCACGTCGTCCACAATGCGGATGGTGGTCAGCTCCCGCCAGGTGGCGTCGGGTGCCTCGCCGGTCTTGGTGCGGGTGGTGATCCCCCGCACCACGCTGACCACACCGCCCACCCGCTCCAGGGGAGTGACGCCGCCCCGCACCAGGGTGTCGATCTCGCTGTCGCTGTACTGAGCCTGGGTCTGGCTGACTCCCTTCAGCTCCGCCCCGCTCAGGGGCAGGGCGGCGTCGCTCTCTCCGGCGATAGCGCCGGCCACGGCGGCAGCCAGCAGGCAGCCGTCGTCACCGGGGGCAACCAGCACCACCCGCTCGCTGTTGAGCTGTCCGGCCCGCTGAACCAGATTTTCCACGCCCTCCTCCGTGCCACCGCATACCACGGCGATGCGCTCCCGCCGGGCCTCGGAGGCGCTGCACACGCTGTCCCGCAGCTTCTGCTGTACCGCCACGTCGGTGCTGTCGCACACCACCAACGCCACATTTTCCTCCGCTGCCAGCAGGTTGAAGGCGGCATCATAGCCCGACTCCTCGGTGACCGGCACCGCCCGCACCTGGGCTGCTCCGTTGAGCAGCAGCAGCCGTACCAGCTCGGTGAGGTTTTCCTCCTGACCGAAGGCTGTCACCGCCTCCTCATAGCGGTTGATCACATACAACGTACCCGCCTCTCCACCGGCGCAGACCGCCACAAGGCCTGCCGTCTGCCCGCCGCCGCTGGTGCTGATCACCGTGGAGGCGTCATAATCGGAATAAACGCCCGGTCTCTCATGGGTGGTAATACTCAAATCTGCCTCTCTCCTCTCACAATAAAGTCCAGGAAGGCCCCGTCCCCCTCGGTCACGGCGTAGAGGTAGCCCTGGCAGACGGCCTCCACGCTCCGCCGGTACAGACCGGCCTCCTGGTCAAATTCCGTCTCCCCGCAGGAGAGCTCCACCAGCCGCAGGCCGGGGGGCCCGTTCTGCCGCAGGGCCTGGGCCATCCGGTCAAAGGCGGTCTGAATCTCCGCCCCGCCCCCCGTCTGGGGGGCGTAGAGGTCCAGGCCGAAGGTCAGCATCATTTTTCTGCCGTACAGCTCCTGCCACCGGCCGCTCTCCGGATCGTACCGCTCTCCCAGATAGTCCTGGAAGCCCCCCGGCCCGCCCTGGCAGGCGCGGAGGGAGACGGCGGCCACCGCCCCCACCTTGTGAAGCCTCCTCCGGTCTGGGTAGGCGCACACTGCGTCGATCCCCTGCCCGATCAGATACTCCGCCATCCGCTCCCGGATCCGCTCAAAATCCATGCGCTCTCTCCGTTTCTCTCATTCCTCCGGGTCCCGGACGCTCAGCAAGGCCCACCAGTAGGCCAGCTCCTCCCCCAGGTAGATGGGCTGGGCGGCCCGGATGGAAAACCTGTGTCCGCCCCAGGCCACGTACCCGTCCCCCAGTCCGTCCAGGGAGACCTCCGGCCCGCCCAGATAGATCCACTGGTCCCGGCGCACCAGGCCCAGAGGGGTAGGGAGGGTTTGGTAACCCTCCCCCCGCCGCTCCAGGGCGGGCTGGAGGAAGGCCCGACAAGGGGTCCCCTCCTCCTGACCCTCCTTGCACACCGTCACCCGCTGTCCGTACTTGTCCAAAATCCTGCTCCAGGCGCCGGTCATCCCTCCACCCCCTGAAAGACAAAGCCCCGGTCTTTCAGATAGGGGGCCAGCACGGTCTCCGCCTGCATCCTCAGAGCCTGGGCCCGCTGGGGGGCGTCTCCACCCTCCTCCTGGATGGAAACCTCCCCGGCGGTAAAGCGCAGGGGGGTGCGGCCCGCGTCAGTGCCCGCCAGGGCCAGCCAGGCGCAGCCCAGCACGTAGGCCGGGCCGCACTCCTCCGGCACAAGGCCTTCCCGCAGCCGCCCGGCCACCTCCAGCTCCGCCGCCTGGCACAGGGCCTCCAGCGTCTCCAGCTCCTCCTCGCCCACCCGGCCCAGCTTTTGGGCCATGGCTAAAATTTCCTCCGTCACTGCAGCTTCAGCACCTTGGCCGCCTCCGTAAAGAGCTTGGCAAAACCGGAGATGCTGGTGATGGCGGCCCGCTCCAGCTGCCGGTCAATGAGCTTGTCGTACTCCACCAGCACGTCGGAGCCCTGCACCATCTCCAGGGCGTACCGCTTGTCCAGACCGATGAGCTTGCCGCTCTCCAGGGCGGAGGTACGCAGCAGGGTGGCCCCCAGGGGGGTGGACAGCTTGCCGGTGCCCTGGAAGTTGAGGCCGGTGAGGGGATTCTGGAACTCATCCATCTTGAGCATCTGGCGCATCATGTCGCCGGACACCAGCAGGGTGTTCATCTCGTAGGGCTCGAACTGGGCCCAGAAGTCCACCAGCTCGTCGTAGGTCAGGGTACCGGCGGAGCCGTCGATGGTGCCGTCGCCCACGGTAAACTCCTGGGCGGGGTTGCCGTTGCCGTCTCCGTTGAGGAGCACGTCGATGGCGTCCTCCAGATGCATCCGGTTGATGTGTGCGCCGATCTGCCGCAGGGTGACGGAAAACAGGTCCAGCTTCTGGTAGCGGATGGCCTCGTAGGAGGCCACCAGCATCCGGCCCCGCTTGTGGAGCTTCACCAGGTTGTCCTGGGTTTTCACCTGAGTCTGAGGGATCTCGGCGCCCTCCTCCACCCGGCGCAGGGCCTTCTGGTCGTCGGTGGGCACGGAGGCAATGGAGCGGTAGTCCATGCCGTCGAACCGGGTGACGGCGGCGGTGATGTGGGGCAGCAGGTCAGCCTCCTCCATGCCCTGGCGCACCGACCGGGCGATGTATTCAGGGAAGAGGACGGCGGACTGGCTGGTGGAGAAGAACTTTTCCACCACATCGCTGCCCGCGCCCTTCACCTTGATGTCAAACCGCTTGAGCTGCCGCTGATAGGCGTCCAGCCCCTCCAGGGCGGTACCCTTGTACTGCTCCGAGGGATCCTCCCGCTCCAGCACCTGGGTAAAGGTGCGGCCCGCCTCGTTGTACATACCCTTTTCCAGCTTGAGATTGTCGAACCGATAGCTCATCTGACCATCCTCCCTTTCTTACAGGCAAATCACGGCGCTGCTGGTCTCCGCCTGCACCACCAGGTAATCGGTGCCGGCGGAGGCGTCCTGCTTCATGCCGCCGGTGCCGTCGGCGGAGAGCTTGCACCAGCCGGCGGTCACGCCCTCGCCGCTGATGGGCACCCTTGCCAGCCCACCCAGCTGCACGGCGGCGTACCCGTCCTCCGCGGACAGGGCCACGCCGCAGGGCCGCTCCCCGGCGGAGCAGACGTCCACCGTCCCACCGGCGGATACCTTGACCACCTGGCCGGCCGCCACATCCTCGCCGCAGGCGAAGGTAGCCACAGTCTCGCCAATCCCCTCAAACGAAATCTTGCTCATATTCCCGCTCCTTTCTTTTTCCCGCAACTGTACTCAGATCAAAAAGGCCCCGTCCCGCTGGCCGAAGTCCCGCTCCTCCAGACCTTTCAGCTGGGGCTCCAGGCCCCAGGTCTTGTCTGCCTGCCGCTGGAAGGCCAGCCGCAGCTCCTCCAGCTGGGGTTCGTCCAGCCGCTTGGCGATGGCCTCCAGGGTCTCCCGCTCCACACCCAGCTCGGCCAGACCCCCCAGGCGCACCACCTCGTCCTGCAGCCGCTGGAGATACTTCCGCCCCATGGCGGCCTCCCGCTCCAGCTGCTCCATGTCCTGTCTCATGCTCTTCATCACCCCCGCCTCTCTCTGGGCCGGCACCGCCACAAAGGACCACTCGTAGGCGTCGGTAGCCCCCACCAGGTCGGCCCAGCATAACTTGCCGTCGTACTCCCTGCCCTTCTCGTGGGGGCAGCGGCTCCGGTCCCGGATGTTCTCCCCGCAGATGGAGCACCGGGCCTCCGCCACGGCGCAGCCCACGCTGACCTCCTTCTTGATCCCCCCCTCGATCTCGGCGATCAGGTCCTGATTGCGCCCGGTGCGCACCATGTAGGCGTACCCCTTCAGATAGCACAGGGGGTCCCCCGCCGCCGTCAGCACGCTCTGGTCCCGCACCACCTCGGTGCGGTAGATCCGGGCAGTCTGTCCCATGGCGCTCCACTGGTGGTCAAAAACGCCGCTCTTGCCCACGAAGAGGGGGGCCAGCTCCTCCAGGGTGTCGGGGGGGAACCGCTCCCCGTCCCGGTCCACCTGGTTGTCACACAGCCGCACCGCGAAGGCATACACCTCCTCCGGCTCCAGCGTTTTCCGGCTCATGGCGTTGATGGCCGCCATCTCCGTCTCGTCCAGGACCATTCCCTGGTCCACCCCCGCCTGCTTGTTTACGTTCATACGGATTCCCCCTTCTCCCGCGCGTCGTTGTCCATCTCCAGGCCTCTGGCCTGCTCCCAATAGAGCTCCGCCCTGGCCTCCTCCACCAGGTCCTGGAGGTTGATGTCCTGCCAGTCCACCTCCACCCGGCTGTCGTATCCGTGGAGCCTAAGCCACAGCTCGCAGACTCTCTCCACCACCGGCTCCAGGGAGCGGCGGATGGCGGTAATCTCGCTGGTCATCATGTCGGCCTGCTGGGTGCTCATCCGCTCGGTGGAGGACCAGGACAGGCCCAGCAGGAAGGGCGGAATGCCGGTGCGGGCCACCAGCTGCTCCAGGATCTGCCGCACGGGCACTTCACTGTCCAGCACCTGGTTGTCCGCCCCGATGACCTTGATCTCCACATCCCCCACCGCCACAAAGTCCCGCACCGAGCCGTCCTTACCCGCCTGCATGGCGGCGGACCACTCCCGGGCGATCTGACGGCTGCGCTCCTGAACCAGGGCCTGGTCCATAGGAGTGTCCCCCGGCTTGTACACCACAGCGAACCGGAGGTTTCCCATCCGCTCCCAGTTCATGCCGGTGGCCTGGTAGATTTTCAGCAGGATCTCGGTGAGAAAGGGCATGGACCGCAGCATGCTCACCCCATATGGGCTGTCGGTCTCCGGCTGGAAGGGGGTGAAGAGGAGCAGCTCCTGCCGGGGCAGCCGCCGCATCATCCCTGACGGATCTCTTCCCCAGATGGCAAACTCCAGGGGGGACTCCCCCTCTTTGATCTCGATGTCGGCCACATTGCCGCACAGCAGGGCGGCGATGTCGGTGCGCCGCCGGTCGGGGACGATCTCCCCCACCGCCCGGCCGCAGGTGAGCATGGAGTCCAGATAGCAGTCCAGGAAGGACTGGATCCCCCGCTGTCCCCGGCCGGTGTTCACATGCTGGAGGAACCAGTCCAGCCCCTCCTGGGCCTTTTTCTCCCGGCAGGTCACCGTCACCCCGCCGGTCAGCCGGATCAGCTTCCAGATGGCGGCGTCCACAATGGGCACCGCCTCCCGGATGGCCCGGTAAATGGCAATTTCCCCGTGCCGCAGGGGGACGTACCCGTCCAGCGCTCCGAAGGGGTGCCTGCCCCCCTCCCGGAGCTGAACGGCCAGTCCGCCGCCTCCCGGCTCTTTTTTCTGAAACAGTCCCATATCCACGCTCCTTTTGGTATGTTAGAATCTGCCCCGCTCCACCCACAGCCCGCCGAAGAAGCCACTCTCCCCCTCCGCCGCCACCGAAGCGGCGAAGTAGCGGATGTCGTCCATGGCATGGTCGTGTACCTTTTTCACCCGGTCCCCCACCGCCTTTTCGTCCCAGCAGTAGAGGGAGAACTCCCGGATGGCGTCGGCGCAGGGGGTGCAGATCACCAGCTCCCCCTTCCGCAGCAGCTCGGCGGTAGTGCGGATACCGGCCAGCACATCGTTGTCCGCCTTCTCCACCGTCCACCCTCTCCGGCGGAGCAGTTCAATAAAGCTGGCGGCGGAGGGGTCCACCAGGATCTTCTGGATGTCCCGTCCGCCCGCCAGCCGTTCCAGGTCGTCGGCGTACTCGCCGTCGGTTTTCTGCCGCTGCTGCGCCTTGGAATCGTAGTAGTACTCCTTCACCCGATACCATATGCCATCCCGTTTCCCCCACAGTCCGAAGGAGGCGGGATTGACGGTGCCGTAATCGCAGGAGATGCGCCACAGCTCCATCTCTCCCTCCGGCGGGGGGCGGAGGTAGCTCTCGTCGAAGAAGTCGTATACCCGCCCCTCGGCGGCCACCCACTCTCCCAGCACAAACCGCCGGTAGAAGGTGCCGCTGAAGCTGCGGGCGTACCGCCGGATGACTCTGGGGGAGAGGGCGGGGTTGTCCTCCATGGTGAAGTGGAGGTAGAGGGCGTTGCGCTCCTCCTGCTTCTGGATCCATTCCTTGTAGAACCAGTGCTCCGGCCCCTCGGGGTTGCAGGAGAACCACAGCCGGCTCCCCTCCACGGAGCACCGGGCGCAGGCCTGCTCCACGAAGGAGCGTGGCATGAGGGCCACCTCGTCCAGCAGCACCCCCGCCAGAGTGATGCCCTGGATCAGGGCGGCGCTCCCCTCGTCCTTGCCGCCGAAGAGGTAGAAGGTGTTCTCCCACCCGCCGAAGCGGACGGTGAGCCGGTTCTGGGAGACCTTCTCCTCCCACTGGAATCCCAGCTCCTTCAAGACCGGCAGCAGGGAGGCCATCAGATTACGCCGCAGGGCGGTGACGGTCTTGCCGCACAGACCGAAGGACTGCCCCTGGTAGCTCCGCATGGCCCAGCAGAAGAAGGACAGGCCCATGCACAGGGTCTTGCCGCTGCGCACCGCTCCGTCGCAGATGACGGCCTCCCGCCCTCTGGTCCTGGGGGCGCACCACCAGGTGAGGACCTGCTTTTGCCTGGGGGAAAACCTGCGAAATCTCATGTCCCCTCCTGCTCACGCTCCTCCGCTTTTCCCTCCCAGGCCCGGAAGAACTCCGCCGCCCGCTGCTCCTCCTGACCGGCGGAGAGCTCCACCAGCAGCTTGAGTACCGCCACCCGGTCCACCAGCTTGACCTCGCAGCCCCCCTTGTCGCCCCGCTTGAACTCGGTCAGGGGGGTCAGGTCCAGCCCATCCAGCTGCTCCAGATGTCCGCTCTCCAGAAAGGCCAGCTTTACCGCATCGTTCACCTTGCACTGGGCCAGCTTTTCCATCTGCCTGAGCAGCCGTGCCCGTTCATTTTTCAATTCCCTCACTCCTCACCCCCGGCGTCCCGGCCCAAAAGGTTGACCGTTCCCGTACACCAAATAAAAAATCTCCGCCGCTCTTGCCAATCTTATTTCGTTCCTATAAAATAACCATACGTCCTATTCCACCATCCTACTTACGGTTCTCTCCAGGGGCGGCTGTCCCCGGGAGAGTCTGCCGCAACGCAAGGAGGCGTTTCATTTGAAAAAGCAGCTAGCCGCACTCACCCTCTCCCTGGCGCTGACAGCGGGACTGTGCGTTCCCGCCCGGGCCACCGGACAGACCTTTTCCGACGTACCTGCCAGCCATTGGGCCTCATCCTATATCGCGGAGATGACCGAAGCCGGGATTATGACCGGCGTGGGAGGCGGCAAATTCGCCCCGGAGCAGCCCATTTCCTATGCCGAGTTCTTCACCATGCTGGTCCGCCGCTATTACGGCGCGCCCTCCGGCACGGGAAGCACCTGGTGGGAGCCATATCTGACCTCCGCTCTGGAGCACCGCGTGCTCTTCAATACCGATCTGGAGTCCTATAACCTGGAATACTACCGGGAGCAGGACCCTGATCTTCCCGCCAAGCCTCTCAACCGGGGCGAGATGGCCATTATCCTCCACAATGTCATGCGGAATCAGGAGATGCCGGTCAAGGAACTGTACGACCCCTCCATCATTGCCGACTGGGACAGCATCTACGGCCATGACGCACATATGGAGGACGCCATCCGGGTCTGCTATGAGCAGGGAATCCTGGGCGGGGTAGACAGCGCGGGCACCTTTTATGCCGAGGGACTGATGACCCGGGCCCAAGCCGCCGCAGCCATGTCCCGCCTGATCGGGCTGGAGGGCAAAACCTTTGCCCGCCCACTGGCAGCCCTTCCGCCCGCCCCGGAAGGGGCGGTCCATGTAACGCAGACCTCCCAGCTGCTCACCAAGGACGGCATGGAGGCGTGGCAGAGTGGGCTGCACGGCAACCCGGACCTGGTGGCCCATGGCAACGCCTCCTTCGGCCTCCCCTCCAAGGGATTCCAGACTGTCTCCTTTACCATCAAGGCGGGGGACAAGGACACCAGGGTCATCTATGGGGTGTCCTACCCGGAGGACGGTTACACCGATCCCATGCACCAAATGGGGGAGATCCTTGTCAGGGCCGGTGAAACCCACTCCTATGTGCTGGACTGCAGCGGGACCACCGCCATCGGTTTCTCCTTTGAACGGGCCGATATTGCCCAAGGCGGCAACTTTGCTGAATTCTGGATGCCAGAAATCTGGCTGTCCTAGACCCACATCCCCTCGTACAGGCATAAAAAAACGGCGCAGTCGAATGACTGCGCCGTTTTTTTATACTGTTTTACACTTCCATGATAACAGGCAGGATCATGGGATTGCGTTTTGTCTTTTTGTAGAGGAAACCGGAAATGGCGTTTTTGATTTCGGACTTGATGGCGGCCCAATCGTTCATGGTATCCCGCTGGCAGTTTTCCAGGGCGTTCACCGCCACCTTCCGCAGCTCCTCCATCAGGCCCTCGGACTCCTTGACATATACGAAGCCCCGGGTGATGATGTCGGGGCCGGACACCACCGCGCCGTCCTCGCCGGACATGGACACCACCACCACGATCATGCCGTCCTCGGCCAGGTGCTTGCGGTCCCGGAGCACCACGCTGCCCACGTCGCCTACGCCGTAGCCGTCCACGAACACCCGGCCGGCGGGCACGGTGCCGTTGATCTTGGCGGAGTTGGGGGTGAGCTCGATGACCTTGCCGATGTCGCTGATGATGATGTTCTTGGGATTCATCCCCATGTGCTGGGCCAGCTTGGCGTGGGTTTTCAGCATCCGCTGCTCGCCGTGGACGGGGATAAAGAACTTGGGCTTCACCAGGGCGTGGATGATCTTCAGCTCCTCCTGGCAGGCGTGGCCCGACACATGGAGGGCGCCCAGCCGCTCATTGACCACCTCGGCGTCCTTGCGGTAGAGCTCGTTGATGACGTTGCCGATGGAGTTCTCGTTGCCGGGGATGGCGGAGGCGGAGATGATCACCCGGTCTCCGGCCTGGATGTCCACCTGCCGGTGGGTGTTGAAGGCCATCCGGGTGAGGGCAGACATAGTCTCCCCCTGGCTGCCGGTGGTAATGATGCACACCTTGTTTTTGGGGAGACTCTTGATGTGGGCCAGGTCCACCAGCACGCCGTCAGGGATGTTCATATACCCCAGCTCGGTGGACACCTTCATGGCATTCTCCATGGACCGGCCGGTGACAGCCACTTTGCGGCCATACCGGGCGGCCACGTCGATGATCTGCTGGATGCGGTCCACGTTGGAGGCGAAGGTGGTGACGATGATGCGCTGCTCGCAGCCCCGGAAGAGGGCGTCGAAGGAGTCACCCACGCTGCGCTCGCTCTTGGTAAAGCCGGGGCGCTCCACGTTGGTGGAGTCGGCCAGCAGGGCCAGCACGCCCTCCTTGCCCAGCTGTCCCAGCCGGCCCAGGTCGATCATCCCGCCCTGGATGGGGGTGGGGTCGATCTTGAAGTCGCCGGTGTGGACCACGGTGCCCACGGCGCACTTGATGGCGAAGCCGCAGGCGTCGGCAATGGAGTGGTTCACGTGGATGAACTCCACGGAGAACTTGCCCGCCTTCACGGTCTCCCCCGCCTCGCAGGTGATGAGCTTGGTCTTGCTCACCAGCCGGTGCTCCTCCAGCTTGAGCTTCACCAGTCCGGCGGTCATGCGGGTGGCGTAGATGGGGGCGTTCACATCCCGCAGAAGGTAAGGAAGGGACCCGATGTGGTCCTCGTGCCCGTGGGTGAGGAAGATGCCCCGGATGCGGTCCTTGTTCTTGATGAGGTAGGTAAAGTCGGGGATCACCACGTCGATGCCGTACATATCGTCATCGGGGAAGCCCATACCCACATCCACCAGGATCATGTCGCCGCCATACTCATACACCGTCAGGTTTTTCCCGATCTCGTTGAGTCCGCCCAGAGAGATAATTTTCAATTTTTCAGCCATAAAAGTACTGCTACACTCCTTTTTTATTGAAACATGTCGGTTTATATACGGACATGAGCACTCTGTGGGCACGCAAAAGAAAGGCGGTGGGCCTCCGCTCTTTCCGGCCCTGCCTCGCCGGAAAAAGGGGGCGGCCATCCATCGCCCGGTACCCTGCTATACTCTCTATGTCCTGCCTTATTCAAGCGCACGTGGGCGCATAAAGCCAAATCAATGGTATTAGTATACCACAACCGGGGGGAAAAGTATACCTTAATTTTCTAAGGGGCTTCCCCGATTGCGCTGCTTTGCCGCCGATGGTATAATGGGAAAAACGTTCCTTTCAGGAGGATTGCCCATGAATATCCAGATTTTTGGCAAGAGCAAATGCTTTGATACCAAGAAGGCCGAGCGCTGGTTCAAGGAGCGCCGGATCAAGTTTCAGTCCATCGACCTGGTGAAATACGGCATCAGTCCGGGGGAGCTGAAGAGCGTGCTGAACGCCGTGGGGCTGGAGGCCCTTGTTGATCCGAAGCATCCCGACGCGGCGCTGCTGAACTACCTGGCCTATGACGCCGATAAGGTGGAGAAGCTGCTGGACAATCCCAAGCTGCTCAAGACGCCCATTGTCCGCAACGGCAAGCAGGCCACCGTGGGCTACGCTCCTGAGGTGTGGGCCGGCTGGAACTGACCGGACGGCAAAGAGGCGGAGCCGCCGGACGGCTCCGCCTCTTTGGTCTAGGTCTCCTCCTTGTAGTGGGCCGCCACCGCCTCCAATTGGCGGCGGAGCATCTCTCTGGCCCAGTGGGGGGCTTTGATTTCCACCCCCGCCCCCAGGCCGAACACCCACCCCAGAAACTGGGGACTGACCACCGCCTGGACGGTGACGGTGAAGTGCGCCTCCCCGTCGGGGACCAGGATCACCTCCCGGCCGAACCGGTCCAGCACCACCCCCACCAGGCGGTTGTCACACCGCAGGCTCACCAGCCCTTCCTTTCCGGAGAACATACCAAAGTGCTTCTGGGCATAGGATGCGATGTCGAAGTCACCAGCCACCCCCTCCAGGGGCAGGCAGGTCACCGCCAGCTCGGCCATCTTGTCCACCCGGTAGTGGCGCATCTCTTGGTGGCGGTGGTCGTATCCCGCCAGATAATAGTTTTCGTTGTCCCAGATGAGCCCCGCCGGGGACACGTCGTACCGCTTTCCCTCCCGGCGGAACACCCGCTCCTTCTGCACGTTGTACTCAAAATACTTGAAGCTGACGCTTCTGTGGTTGGCAATGGCGGAGTGGAGCTTGTCAATGGTGTAATAGACGCTCTCGTTCATGGTCTTGGCCCGGCGATCCACGTAGACCTGCCGCTGGAGCTGGCGGGCCTGGTGGCGGCTGGCCAGGGACTCCAGCTTTCCGATCAGGTCGCCGCTTTTCCGCTGGGAGATAAACCGGGAGGACTGCACCGCGTCCACCAGCAGCTTGAGCTCGGCCAGCTGGAAGGGCCGCTCTCCCAGAAACCACCCCGGGTCCTTTCCCTTGCGGTTCTGCACGTCCAGGCCGAATACCCGCAGGGCCTCCATGTCGTCATAGATGCTCTTGCGCTCAGCTTTGATGTCCCACTCCTCCAACCCCTGGATCAGTTCGGGCACCGTCATGGGGTGGTCCTCGTCTGTGCGCTCCCACAGCAGCCTGCACAGGCAGAGCAGCTTGAGCTTCTGATTGGTACTTCTGGGCACGGCTCATTCCCCCTTTCCTACGGCTAGGATAATCTTTCCAATGTACCATAAACAGGACTTTTCTTTAGCATAGCATAAATTTGTTGGAAATGCGAGGTTTTTCTATGGACGGTGAAACGCTGATTGTCTCCGCTCCGCTCTGCCCCCTGTACGAGGAGCCCCGGCCTGATGCCCAGCGGGTGGACGAGGTGTTCTGCGGCTGGCCGCTCACTCTGTTGGAGGACGGCCCCGGCCTCTGGTGCCGGATGCGTACCCACTACGGCTATGAGGGCTTTGCCCTCCGCTCCCAGCTGACCGCCGGGGGCGATTGGCGTTCCCGCTCCCTCCAGGTGGTCCGGGGCTTCTTCGCTGATGTGACCGCATCTCCCCAGGTGGAGGCGCCGGTACTGGCCACCCTGCCCCGTGGGGCTCTGACCGCTCCTCTGGACTCTCCCCGGGACGGGTGGCAGCGGGTGGAGCTGCCCGACGGTCTCCGGGGCTGGAGCAAGGCCGGCCTGCTCACTCCCTGGCTTCAGAACCCGCCTCCTCTGCCGGAGGAGGAGCTGCGCTCCCGGGTCACCGCCGCGGCCCGCTCCTACCTGGGGGTACCCTACCGCTGGGGGGGCAAGTCCCCCCAGGGCATCGACTGTTCGGGCCTCACCTTCATGTCCTGGTTTTTCAGCGGAGTGTGCCTCTACCGGGACGCCAGGCTGGTTTCCGGCTATCCCGCCCATCCCATTCCCGTGGAGCGGCTGGCTCCCGCCGATCTGCTTTATTTCCCCGGCCATATCGCCCTCTACCTGGGAGAGGGCCGATATATCCACTCCACCGCCAAAGCGGGCAGCGACGGGGTGGTGTGCAACAGCCTGGACCCCGCCGCGCCGGACTACCGCCCCGACCTGGCGGAGGGCCTGCTGGCGGCGGGCAGCGTCTTTCCTCTCTGAAACGGCAGAGGCCCCCGGCACCATGTGCCGGGGGCCTCTGCTTTATTCTGGCTGTTTCCGCTTTATATAGCGATCGGAACAAGTCACGACCACGTTTAAAAAATCAGAAACCGACTTCATGGAGGTTCGGAGCAGAAGGAGGCTTCTTGCCATGGCATAGTACAGCTGGATGGCTTGCAGACGCTTTTCCTTATCCTCAATGGCCTGGAAATCCAGTACATCTGGTCCCGAGAGGCTGAGGGTCAGGGCTGCCAGCGCACCATAGCCGACCGCATCCGGGAGGAGGTCATCCAGAAACGCGTTGCAGTAGGACATGCAACTGCGGTAATCCGGTTTGGCGTCTCTGCTCCACAGATCCGTAAAGGTGCGCCGGTACTGGATGAACAGCTCCGCCAAAACTTCCAACAGATACCGCCGGTACGATGTGCCGCCGCCTGGCATGGTGCGGAACAGCGAGGCGCAATAGAGACTGAGTATGCTGCCCAGGAAATATCCCAAATCGTAAGCACAGGGCCCGGCAAAGGTATACTCCATATCAATGACCTTCATCTGCTGTCCTTTGATAAAGATGTTTCCCGTGTGAAGATCAGAGTGGATCAGGGCTTCCTGAGAACTCATATAACGATGGCGCAGCTGATAGGTTTGGGCTAAAACCTCCGGGTCCTCCAATCCCGCTCGCAGAGGCATGGTCTCGGGGAACGGGGGGAAGGGGGAACGGTGGAGAAAGACCCACTCCTCCATCACCCGCCGCATGCCGCTGTTGGTAAAGCACTGGGCCAGAGAGCGGAACGTAGTACGGGGCAGGTAGAATTCCGACGTGTAGAAGGCGGTGGCGGCCATAAATTCTCCGCACCGGCTCCCAAGCCCGGGGAACTGTTCCCCCTGCACCAGGGCCTGGCGGCATGGGCGAAGATAGGACACGTCCTCCATAATAAAGACGTTGTTTTCCAGGTCCAGCAAATAGAGCTCCGGCACATACTGAGGTACAATGGCTTTGCGCAGGCGGAGGGAAATGGCCTCCAGATGGTTGCGGGAGGGCGGCAGCAGATACTGAAACCCCTGTGCGCTTCGAATATTTTCCTGGCCCTGCTTGACAATAATGGAGGCGTTGGCGCTGCGTACCTGAAAAATAAAATTGATCAGCCCGGCAGGGTCCTCTTCCTGCTCCCCAATGGCACGAATCTCTACCGGCAAGCGCTGATCAAATTGGGGGTATTTGTCTTTCAGATAGGACAGCAAATTATGTTTGGTCAAAATCAGCATTGCCCTGCCCCCTTTAAAAGCGGCCCGCATTCAGTCTGATATCTTATAGTGTAACGGAGACCGCGGAAAAAGGAAAGAAAGAAATTTGATACTCTGTTGTATTTTTTTGCTTCCATTCAAAGCCGATGGAAGCAAGGAATTCGACAGCGATAGGTGGACAGCCAACGAAATCCATTGTATTCCAGCAGTTCCAGTGCTTGCTGAAACCCGGCTCCGATATAACCCGGTTGGTGGGCGTCGGAACCCAGTGTAATAATTTCTCCACCCACCTGGCGGTAACGTTCCAGCACCCATGTCCACTGGGTCAGGGTGGTACCCTGGGTGGTATTCAGTTCGATCCCCTTGCCCGACTGGACAATTTGGCGCATCAGGGCGGTTAATCGCTCCTCCCATGGTCCCAGGGTCAGCTCATAGGCCTGAGGCAGATAGCGAAGCGGATAGATAATATGCCCCAGCACGTCAAAGGTACCCGTCTTCACCAGTTCCTCCATCTGGAGCACATAATCCTCCAGCAGCTCCACAGCATCCTGGCGGCAGCGGCAATTTTTTGCCGCGGTGTAAATGCCGATCCCGCCCCGTTCCAGGCTGGTAGAGTGGAGGGAACCGATCACAAAATCCAACTGAGGAATCTGAAGTCCCTGTTCCACTGCAAGGGTATCTACGGTACTGTTGCCCAACTCAATGCCGATGCGCACCTCGACTTTACCGGCCCACCGGTTACGCAGGCGCCGCCATTGCTGCAGCAGCGGAGCAAAATCATAGGTAGCAGGCAGCCGGTTGCCCTGCTGGTCCAGGAGATTCCAATGCTCCGTGGCACATAGTTCGTGCAAACCCATCCGGTGTGCCGCCCTGATATTCTGAAGCAAGGTGGATTGGCTGTCTCCCGAGAGATAGGTATGCGTATGATAGTCAGAAAGATAACGCAGCATAATGGCCCCTCTTCTTTATCAGAATTCCATAAAATCTGGAACTGGCAAACGCAAAAAATGCGGTGGTAAAAAGAAATTTTATCCCATTTATTATACAACTATTTTTTCAAAAAGTCAGGTAAAACTTTTATGACAAGCAGCGGCCCCCGGCACATAGTGCCGGGGGCCGCTGCCGATCCTGACCGTTTTACTCGGCCACCACAATACGTACCTTGCCGCCCTGCTCGGGAGCGCGGTCATAGTACACTGTCAGGCTGTTGGAGAAGGCCAGGAGCTGCTCCAGAGCCGCCTGGTGTCCATCCTCTCCCTCGGCCTTGGACCACTGGCCGGTAGCCTTGTTGTAGCACTCCACCTGGTCGGAGACGGGAATGACCATCTCGTTGGTGGTGAGCATCATGTTCTCCGTGTCGAACTGATTGCGCTGCACGCCGCTGACGGTCTGCAGGGGCATATAGCCCACCGCCTCCGTGCCGTCGCCCAGCTTGCTCAGACCGGGAGCAATGCCGCCCATCCGGCCGCCCTTGACGCCGTCCAGATAGAACACCGTAAAGCTCTGGGTACCGCCGCCGTTCTCCACCGTTACATTGTCGTAGACCGTGGCGTTGTCATCCTCCTGGTCACTGGGGATGTAGTAAACCATGCCGTAAATGTAGCGGTCGCCGGTAACGTCGTTGAGCACCAGCTTATCCACCCGTCCGGCCCAGTCGTAGCCCACATAGGTGATCTTGTTTGCGGGCACCTTGTCGATGGTGATATCATCCCTCTGGATCTCGGCCAAGGCGCCGTTGCCTGCCTGCTCGAAGAAGCGCACGCCGGGGGAGAGGGTCTTGTCGCCCAGCTTACCAGCCAACAGGTCCAGCTCTCTGGTGGCGCCGCTGCCGTTGATTTTGCTCAGGGACAGATAGCCTCTGGAGTAGGAGGAGACATTCACCAGCCAGCCGCTGAACTGCCGGGCAGTATCCGCGTTCATGCTGGTCTTGCCGGTGAGGGTGAGCTGCCCGTCCAGCAGCTGGACGGTGGCGCTGGTCCCATCTATCTTGGCCACGCCGATGGCGTTGGACTGAGCCGCGCTGGGGGAAACCGCTCCCGCCACCTGTCCGCTGGAGCTCAGCAGGAAGGTGACCTTATCGCCCACCTTAAAGGCGGACAGGTCCGCGACCGCGCTGGGAAGCACCTCCAGGGTGGCCCCCATGACCTTTATGGTAGAGGGCGCGGCGGCGTTGGGGTATGCGTCCTCATACAGGCCGCACAGCCGCAGGTCGGAGACAAACAGGGTATTGGAGTCCTTATCATAGGTGCCCACGTCGTACTGCCGGATGTCGCTGACCTGGGCGGGCACGCCGTTCTTGTAGATCTGGGGGGTCTTGCCGCCGGTGAGCATGGTGAAAGGATTGCTGCTGCCGGTGGGCTTGTTTTTGGCCACCATCACGTTGCCCTCTCCCGCCGCGGTGGAGGCAGAGGTCCGATAGATGTACTCCAGCTTGCCGGAGCCGTTGAAGCAGAGCTTCAGGGAGGTACCGGTGCGCAGGCTGGTCCAGATCTTCTCATAGGTGGTGGGTTCCTGGCTGTCGCTTTGATAGACCTTGGTATTCAGTGTCACCTTGATCTTCTCGTCACCCACGATGGGGATGGCGTTGGCTTCGGGGCTGCCCATCACGGTAACCGCCCGGAAGGTGGCGCCCTCCTCAGGCAGGATGGCCAGCAGCTTTTTGTTCTTGTCCAGCACGATCTGGCCTCTGGTGCCGCACAGCTCGCTGCCGAAGGCGGCCCGGTCCGTCTTGTAGGTGCCGGAGGTAGTGAGCACGGACCCGCCGGTGCCATCCTCGGCGGTAGCGTCGGTGGACAGGACGATCACGTTCTCCTCCAGGCTGCCGCCCAGATTGGAGAGGTAGATATCCGTGCTGTTCTTGGGGTTGGTAAAGAGCAGGTTATAGAACAGGATGGCCGCCTGCCCTCTGGTGAGGGTGGAGGAACCGGAGATGTTCAGCCCGTCGGCCAGGCCGGAGGAGATGGCCAGACCCACATAGCCGTCGTACCAGTTGATGCCGGTGGCCACATCCTGGTCGCCATAGCCCAGCATCCGCATGAGCATGGTTACAGCCTCGCCGTAGGTGATGGGCCGGTCGGGCTGGAAGGTGCCGTCGCCCACACCCATAATGAGTCGGGTGCCGGCGGTGGCGCCCTCACCGTCCGTTCCGCCGGTGCTGCCGCCGGAACTGCCGCTGGCTGGGATGGAGGAGGCCAGGTTCACATAGCCTCTGGCCCAGTGGTCCGGGCCCACGTCGGTAAAGATGGTGCGATTGCGCTGGGCTGGCTCCTCGCTGCCCCGGCCCAGGATCTCCACTGCCATTTTGCAGAATTCCGCCCGGGTCAGCTTGCCGTTGGGGTTGTAGGCGGTCCCGCCGGTACCGTCCACCACACCCAGCGCCCGCAGGGTTTCCGCGGCGTTGGCGGTGGTGGAGTCGGGGATGTCGGTAAAGGCGGCGTTCCCCGCGGCGGAGGCGGGGGCAAGGGTAACCAGCCCCGCCAGCAAGGCGGCGGCCAGCAGCCCGGAAATCAATCGTTTCACGCTCATAGTCTCTCTCCTTTATTCCGCCCGCAGGGCGTCCACCGGCTGGAGGCCGGATGCTTTGATGGCGGGGTACAGGCCGAAGCCGATGCCCAGGGCCACCGAGATGAGGAAGGCCCCCACGGTGATGCCCGGGCTTGGCAGCAGGATCAGGTCGAAGGAGGCCTTTCCCACAATCAGTGTGCCGATGTACCCCACGGCGATGCCGAAGAGGCCGCCGATGCCGCAGATCATGCAGGCCTCAATGAGGAACTGGGCGATGATGCTCTTGCGCTCGGCGCCGATGGCCTTGCGGATACCGATCTCCCGGGTGCGCTCAGTAACGGTAACCAGCATAATGTTCATGATGCCGATGCCGCCTACCGCCAGGGAGATGGCGGCGATGCCGCCCAAAAACCGCTGCTGCATCTTGATCTGCTCGTTGCCCTCTTCCTGCCACTGGTTGGGGGTACGCACGTCATAGTAGCCCGTTCCCTCCGGGATGGCCCCCTGGAGGAATCCCTTGAGCATGGTGATGGCCTTGGTGGTGGAGCTGGCATCCTTGGCCTTGCCCACAAAGGTGTCCATCTGGGTGGAGCTGTTGAGCACCCGGTTCATGGTGTAGGGCAGCACGATGTAGCGGTCCATGCCGGTCATGTTGTTGGGGTCCTTCTCCTGATAGACGCCGATGACCTCGAAGGGCACGCCGTTGATGGTGATGCTCTTCCCCACCGGGTCCACATAGTTGAACAGCGACTGGGCCATCTTGGAGCCCAGCACGCACACCTGATTGTAGTTTTCCACATCCAGGTAGGAGATGTCTCTGCCCTTGGCCAGGGTAAAGTTGTTGCATAGGGAAAAGGCCTGGTTGCCCATCACCACCTGGGGGCTCTCCTCCCAGGATGTGTTGTAGTTATCCAGGGTTTTGGCCCCATACTTGATGACGGTCTGATTGTACATCTGGACCACCGGGGTCACGCCCAGCATGTACTCGTCCAGCTCCAGGCAGTAGTCGTACAGCTTGTCGGAGATTCCCTTGCTGTCCCAGCTGCTGGCCCGGATGTTGATGACGTTGTTGCCCAGGCTCTCGTAGTAGGCCCGCATCTGCTGGTTCTGGCCTTCGGCGTAGGACACCAGGATGATAACCGCCGCCAGGCCGATGATCACGCCCAGCATGGTGAGGGCGGAGCGGGCCTTTTTGGCCGCGATGGATTTGATGGCGATTTTGAAGGCCTGCGTCAGATTCACGAAAAGGCCCCCTCTCTGTCCCCGTCGTAGAGGATGTGTCCGTCGGAAATACGGACGACCCGCTCGGCGGTGGCGGCGATGCCGTTGTCGTGGGTGATGAGGATAATGGTAGTGCCCTCCTCGTGGAGTCCGTGAAGGATCTCCAGCACGTGCTTGCCGGTCTTGGAGTCCAGAGCGCCGGTGGGCTCGTCGGCCATGATGATGGGGGGCTGGGTGGCGATGGCCCGGGCGATGGCCACCCGCTGCTGCTGGCCGCCGGACATCTCAGTGGGCTTGTGCCCCGCCCGGTCGGCCAGGCCCACCCGCTCCAGGGCGGCCTCCACCCGGTCGGCCCGCTTGGAGGCGGGCACGCCCTGGTAGATGAGGGGAAGCTCTACATTCTCCCAGGCGTTGAGGGCTGGGATCAGGTTAAAGCCCTGGAAGATAAAGCCGATCTGCTTGTTGCGGATGTGGGCCAGCTGCCGGTCCGTGAGCTCGGTGACATCCACCCCGTCCAGGTGGTAGTCCCCATAGGTGGGGATATCCAGGCAGCCCAGAATGTTCATCAGCGTGGACTTGCCGGAGCCGGACTGGCCGATGATAGCCACGAACTCTCTTCGGTCAATGGACAGGGATACCCCGTCCAGGGCCCGCACCTCGCTCTCCTCCCCCTCATGGTAGATCTTAAAGAGGTTTTTTACATCAATGAGCATAGCATCAACCCCAACTGTCGGCGCTCTGGGTCTCCCGTCCGATGAAGACCTCGTCGCCCTCGTTCAGGCCCCGCTTGATCTCCACACGGGTGGTGTCGGACAGGCCGACCTCCACCGGTACCGCCCAGAAGCCCTCGGGGCACTCCCAGGCGGGATCGGGCTCCAGAATGGCATTGACGGGAGGCTGATCGGCCTTTACGAACACGATTGTACCCGTGCTTTCATCGCCTGCTCCGCCCATGGAATCACCCATAGAGCCACCCATGGACCCGCCGCCGCTCACGATCACGCCGCCGCCGACTGACACCGACATCAGAGGCTTGGCAAAGGCGCCCTTGCCGGAGGCGCGCTGCGGCACCGCCACACTGCCGCCGCTCACCGTCATGTCGCCGTCGATCATGCCGTCCTCAGGCAGCATCTCACCGTCGATCATGCCATCCTCGGGCAGCATCTCGCTGTCGGTCATGCCGTCCTCAGGCAGCATCTCGCCATCGGTCATGCCATCCATGCCGCCGCCTTCCACAGGGGCCGCATCCAGCGTATCAGGCAGGGTGACGTTGGCAAAGCTGACGTACATCACGGCGGCAATGGGTATAGTCAGGCAGTCGTCGGACTGACTGGCCACAAAGGAGTAGCTGACGTAAGTACCGGGGATCATGGAGCCGTCGAAGTTATCCACCGTCACCACCGCGGGTACGGAGGCCACGCCGTTCTCGCCGGAGGCGGTCATGGACACGCTCTCCACAATGCCCATATAGGGGGTGCCGTACTGGTCGATGTTGACCATCATACCGGCCTTGACATAGCGGGCATTGCGCTCATCCACGTTGATTTCCACCACCATCTGGGTGGTGTCGGCGATGCTGATGCCCTGACCGCTCTGGACCTCCGCGCCCTCCTGCAGGCTACAGGACAGGACGGTGCCGGAGATGGGGGCGGTGGCATTGTACTTGGCCAGCTCGTCGTTGGCGGTTTTCAGCTTTTCCTGGGCGGCCTTCAGGGCCTCCTCCTTGGTGGAGATCTCCTCGTCGGTGTTTTTGGCGCCCAGCTGGACCATCACCTGACCGGCCTTCACATCGCCGTAATTCATCACGTTGAACTGCTCCACCGGGCCGGAGGCCTTGGCCTTCACCACGGTGGTCTCATAAAACTCCAGCTTCCCGTTCTGATAGGGGTAGATGGGGGTACCGTCGCTGGCGGTAAGTCCGGCGGAGGCCTCCATTCCCTCGGTGAGGGTGCCGGGATTGTCCAGCACAAACACCACCTCGAAGTGGGTGGCACCCTCAGGGGAGACAAAGCGGACCTTGTTGATCTTCTCCACCGTTCCGGTGCGGGAGTCCATGATGGCGGGAATGGAGATCTGAGCGGTCTGCCCCACCTTGATCTGGTCCTCGTAGGCGTAGCTGTAATAGAGGGACAGCCGCAGCTTGGTGTCGTTGACAATGGTGGCGATGGTGTCGCCCTCAGTGACGGTGTCTCCCACCTTCAGGCTGGCCACCTCCCGCAGGTTGCCGCTGTGGGGCGCCTTGACGGTGAGCTCAGCGATCTTGTCGTACACCGCCTGCAAATCCTTCTGGGCGTTGTCCACGCTCTCCTGGGCGGCGGTGACCGCCTCCCGGGCGGCAGTATCGTCCATTTTGTAGAGGGGTTGACCCGCCTCCACCTGGTCGCCCTCCTGGACATAGAGCTCCAGGATCTTGCCCGTTCCCGGGGTGACGCTGGCGGAATTGCGGGCCTTGGTCATGCCGGAACCCTCGACCATGGACTGGATGGACCCTCTCTGTACAAAGTCGGTCATGATCGCGCCCAGGTCCTCGGTTTCCCGAAAGACGAAATACCACAGCACCACGGCCACAGCAATCACCACCGCGGCGGTAACCAGAATACCGGCGATGAGTTTGCCTTTACCCCGCCGTTTTTTCTTTTTCGGCCCTTTGGGTGCAGCCGGAGCCGGGCTGCCGGGCTGGACGGTCTGCTCCATCACGGGCGTCTGTTGATCCGTCATGTTGACATCCTCCTTGTTTGCAATTGGTTCCACACAAATTCTACCACAGCGGGACTGGATGAGAATTACAAAGCAATGACAAGTTCTTAAGGAAACCTTAAATTTTCCGTCCCATTCATTAGACGACGCCGGAAGTAAAAGGTTTCCAACCTTTTATGGAAAATTTTCTCCAAAATCAGACAGCACCCCGCCCCCGGGCCGATGCGGCGGGGGCAGGGTGCTGAACGCTGCGGTTGTATTCCTTTGTCAGCCCTTGAGGGACTCCGCCCAGGCGGTGTACTTGGACACCTTTTCCTCACACTGGGCCTTGGTCTGACCGTTGGCCAGGATATAGACCTTGACCTTGGGCTCGGTGCCGGAGGGCCGGACGATGAGGCTGGTGCCGTCGGCCATCTCGTAGCGCAGCACGTTGGAGCCGGAGAGCTCCATGGCGGACTTGGAGCCGTCGGCCACGGTGACCACGGAGCCGTCCTTGTAGTCCTTCTGCTGGAGCACGCCCACCCCGGCGATCTCCACCGGGGGCTTGGAGCGCAGTCCGGCCATCAGGTCGGCCATCTTCTTCAGCCCGTCCAGGCCGGGCATCACCAGGTTCAGGGTCTTTTCTCCATAGAAGCCGTACTTCTCATAGCACTTCTGCAGGGCGTCGTACAGGGTCATGCCCTGCCCGGCGTACCAGGCGGCCATCTCGGTGAGAGACAGGGCGGCGGTGACGGCGTCCTTATCCCGGACGTAGTCGCCCAGCATGTAGCCGTAACTCTCCTCGTAGGCAAAGATCACCTTGCCTTCCCCGGCGTTTTCCAGCTTGTCCTTCTTTTCGGCCAGGAACTTGAAACCGGTAAAGGTGTCGTAGCAGGCCAGGCCGTTGGTCTCAGCCACCTTCCGGGCCATTTCGGTGGTAACGATGGTCTTGAGGGCCACCGGCTTGTCCGGCATCTTGCCGGTGCGCTTTTTGGCGCCGATGAGGTAGTCCAGCAGCAGCACGCCGGTCTGGTTGCCGGAGATGGTAATGTATTCGCCCTGGTTGTCGCGCACCATAATGCCCACCCGGTCGGCGTCGGGATCAGAGCCCAGAATAAAGTCGGCGCCCTCCTTCTTGGCCAGGTCCACCGCCAGGTAGAAGCCTTCGGGGTTCTCCGGATTGGGGGAGACCACGGTGGGGAAGTTGCCGTCAATGACCATCTGCTCAGGCACGCAGATGACGTGCTTCATACCCAGCCGGCGCAGGGCCTCGGGGATGAGCTGATAGCCGGTGCCGTGGAAGGGGGTGTACACCATCTTGAAGGTGTCGGCCACCTGTTCCACCGCGGCCTTGTCGTTGACCTGCCCCATGACGTTTTCCAGGAACTTTTCGTCGGTCTCCTTCCCCATGAGGGTGATCATGCCGCTCTTCAGGGCCTGGTCATAGTCCATCCGCTTGATGGAGTCGAACAGGTCCAGCTCTTCCATCTTCTTGGCGATGGCGGCGGCATGGTGGGGGGGCAGCTGGGCTCCGTCCTGCCAGTAGACCTTGTAGCCGTTGTACTCCTTGGGGTTGTGGCTGGCGGTAACGTTGACACCGGCAATGCAGTGGTACTCCCGCACGGCGAAGGACACCTCGGGAGTGGGCCGCATGGCGTCAAAGAGCCGTACCCGGATGCCGTTGCCCGCCATGACGCAGGCGGTCTCTCTGGCAAAGGCGTCGGAGTTGTTGCGGCAGTCGTAGCATACCGCCACGCCCCGCTCCATGGCCTCGTTCCCCTCGGCCTTGATGACCTCGGCAAAGGCCTGGGTGGCGTGACGGATCACGTGAATGTTCATCTGGTGCAGGCCCACGCACATAGTGCCCCGCAGGCCGGCGGTGCCGAACTCCAGGGGGGCGAAGAACCGGCTCTCGATCTCCTTGTCGTCGCCGGCGATGGACTGCAGCTCCGCCTTCTCGGCATCGCTGAGGGCGGGGCTGTTGAGCCACTTTTCATATACCTCACGATAGGACATGGGAATGACCTCCTATACCTTTAAATTCCATGGCAGCACCTCTGTGCTTTTGTTATTATAGCACAAACGCTCTGGTATCGCTACCCTGAATTCCGGCATTTCGCAGGATAAAATGCAAATTTTTTCCTGTCCCTATTTGTGATAGCCGGAGCCCTCCTGGATTTTGAAGCAGCGGTAGAGCTGTTCCAGCAGCATGACCCGGGCCAGGTGGTGGGGGAAGGTCATGGGGGACATGGACAGCCTCAGCTGGGCCAGCGCCTTCAGGGAGGGGTGTATCCCGTAGGAGGAGCCGATGAGGAACACCAGGGTGCTCTTGCCCGCCGCCGGCCACTGCTCCAGCCGGGTGGCCAGCTTTTCGCTGGAGAGAAGCTCTCCCTCCACGCACAGGGCCACCACCGCCGCTCCCTTGGGCAGTCTGCTCTTCACCGTCTGGGCCTCTTTTTCCAGGGCGGCGTCGATCTGGGCCCGGGAGGGATTGGCGGGCAGCCGTTCCTCGGGCAGCTCGGTGAGCTGGAATTTGCAGTAGGCTCCCAGCCGCTTGGCGTACTCCGCCGCCCCCTCTATGTAAAACTTCTCTTTCAGCTTGCCCACGCAGATGACAGAAACGCTGACGCCCTTCATATCCGGTACCTCTCACCGGTCTGGTCTCTGGGGGCCACCTCCAGCCGCACATCCTGGCCCACCCGGACCCCTCTGTGTTCCAGGGCGGAGCGCACCACGTCGTAGGCCCGCTGGGGGGTGTTGTTTTCCCTGGACAGATGGGCCAGCACCACCGTGCGGGCGCCCTCCTCCACCGCCCGGCACACCAGCTGGGCCCCCGCCTCGTTGGACAGGTGGCCCCGGTCCCCCAGGATCCGGCTTTTGAGGAAATAGGGGTAGGGCCCGGACTGGAGCCACTCCACATCGTGGTTGGCCTCGGCTACCAGGAGTTGGGCGCCCCGGATGCCCTCCGCCACCTCGTCGGTGACATGGCCCAGGTCGGTGACCACCGCCGCCTTTTTCCCTCCGGCAGACAGGGCGTAGCCGGTGCTCTGAGCGGCGTCGTGGGGGGTGGCGAAGGTCTCCACGTCCACCCCGCCCAGGGAAAACCGCTCACCCGGGGTAAAGGTGTGGAGCACCTCCTCCAGGAAGGGAATGCGGTAGCACAGCTGCATCCCGGTGCCCCGGCTGGCATATACCGGCACCGCCAGCTGCTTGGTCATGGTGGCCAGCCCGGCGATGTGGTCGGAGTGCTCATGGGTGACCAGCACGGCGGACAGGGCCTTGGGGTCCACCCCCATGGCTTTGAGGGCGGTGGTGATCCGGCGGCAGGAGATGCCTGCGTCCACCAGAATATGGGTGTTTCCGCTGCTCACCAGCAGGCAGTTGCCGCTGGAGCCGCTGGCCAGGGTACAAAGTTCCAGCACAAAATCGCTCCTTCTCGCAAAAAACAGGCGGGGAATCTCCCCCGCCTGCGTGACGGAATATGAGTTGTCAGCCCACCTGGCTCTGCTTGTCCTCGTCGGGGGTAACCACCACCCGGATGTCGGCTCCCACGCCGGAGAGCTTGCGGACGATGTCCTCATAGCCCCGCTCGATGTGGTGGATGCAGCCGATCTCGGTGGTGCCCTGGGCGGCCAGTCCGGCGATGACCATGGCGGCCCCGGCCCGCAGGTCGCATGCCTGGATGCGGGCGCCGGTGAGCTTGTCCACGCCCTCAATGACGGCGATCTTGCCGTCCACCTGGATCTGGGCTCCCATACGGCGGAACTCGTCCACGTAGCGGTAGCGGTTGTCCCACACGCCCTCGGTGAGCACGCTGGTGCCCTCCGCCAGGCAGAGGACGGCGGCGATCTGGGGCTGCATATCGGTGGGGAAGCCGGGATAGGGCAGGGTCTTGACGTTGGTGCGGGTGAGCTTGCCGGTGCGGCGGACCAGCACCGCGTCGTCCCGCTCCTCCACCTCCACCCCCATCTCCAGCAGCTTGGCGGTGATGCACTCCAGGTGCTTGGGGATGACGTTCTTGATGAGCACCTCGCCGCCGGTGGCGGCCACGGCGGTCATATAGGTGCCCGCCTCGATCTGGTCGGGGATGATGGAGTAGGTGCCGCCGGAGAGGCGGTCCACCCCCCGGATCTTGATGACGTCGGTACCGGCGCCCATGATGTCGGCGCCCATGGAGTTGAGGAAGTTGGCCAGGTCCACGATGTGGGGCTCCTTGGCGGCGTTTTCAATCACCGTCATACCCTGGGCCAGCACGGCGGCCAGCATGATGTTCATGGTGGCCCCCACGGATACGATGTCCAGATAGACGTGGGTGCCCTGCATCCGGCCTTTTTCGGCCCGGGCGTGGATAAAGCCGCCCCGCACGTCCACCTCGGCGCCCATGGCCACAAAGCCCTTGATGTGCTGGTCGATGGGCCGCCCGCCGAAGTCGCAGCCCCCCGGCGGGGGCACCTCGGCGGAACCGAACCGGCCCAGCAGGGCGCCGATGAGGTAATAGGAGGCCCGGATCTTCCGGGCCAGTTCCTCGGGCACCCGGGCGTTTCGGATATGGGAGCAGTCCACGTCCACCGTGGTGCGGTTGACGGTGCGCACGTCGGCGCCCAGCTCCTGGAGGATATTCAGAATCAAGGTCACATCGCTGATCTGGGGAATATTTTCAATGCGGCAGCTGCCGTCCACCAGCAGGGCGGCGGGAATGATAGCGACAGCGGCGTTCTTCGCGCCGCTGATGTCAATTTCACCAAACAGCGGTTTTCCGCCGTGAATCACATATTTTGTCAAAGCAACAACCCTCTATTCCTTCCGCCGGAAGGGCTTTGCGCCTTCCGGGGTATCCAAGGGCCGGCGTATCCGCGGCCCGGTAAACACAAAAACAGGCGGCATCTGAACACTCAGTGCGCTCCTTCACGCGTACATTATAGCATAGATCTCGCCAAAATCAAAGAAAATTTCACGCTCCTTTTCCCGTTTCCGTTTGACCACAGCTTTTCCGTTTTCTGTCTGTTTTATACATAGCCGCAGAGCGCGGAGCTCCGCCTGCCGGCAGAGCTCCGCGCTCCTTCCGTTTGTGTTTGTCCGGTCTATTGCAGCAGGGTGCGGCAGAGGGCGTCCAGATCCATGCCTCTGCAATACCGGCCGGGCTCCACGCCGGAGAGCCGCTCCCGCAGGGCGTCCTCCTCCAGGGGGCAGCCCAGCAGCAGCCGGGCCAGCTCCTCCGGCTCGTCCAGGCTGAAAAAGTCGCCGCAAATGTGGAGGGCGTTCAGTCTCCCCTGTTCCACATCCATGTGCAGCTCCAGCTGGCCGCAGCCCTCCACCCGCCGCTTTTTCACAATCTGGCAGGGGGGCGAGGCGCCGAAATTCCACTCCCAGGTGCTGTACAGCGTATCCCGCAGCCGCACCGCCTCATTCAGCTGCTCCTCCGTGAGGACCAGCGGCTCCATGTCGTAAAAGCTCATCAGGGCCTGCCGCAGCCGGACCAGAAACTGCCCGGTGGACAGATCTGCCTTCACATAGGGCCGCACGTTGGTCACCCGGCTGCGCACCGAGGACAGGCCCTTGGAGGTAAACTTGTCCTCCGGCACCCGCAGGGCCTGACCCACCACGCTCAGGTCGGAGTCGTAGAGGATGGTGCCGTGGTGCATCACCCGGCCCCGCTTGACATACTGGGAGTTGCCGGAGAATTTTTTCCCGTCGATGGTCATGTCGTTGCGGCCGCTGAGCTCGGCCTGTACCCCCAGCTCCGCCAGGGCGGCGGCCACCGGCCGGCAGAAGGTGGAAAAGTCCATTCCCCCGCCCTCATGGGGGGCGATGAAGGTAAAGTTCACATTGCCCAGGTCGTGGTACACCGCCCCGCCGCCGGAGAGCCGCCGGGCCACCCGGACGTTGTGCTCCCGCACGTAGGCCATGTTGACCTCCTGGAGGGTGTTCTGGTGCTTGCCCACCACGATGGTATTGTCGTTCTGCCACAGCATACAGCAGGCCGTATCCTGCCCCGGTCCGTCAAAAACCACCTGTTCCAGGGCCAGGTTGTAATAGGGATCAGTGCTGCCGCTCTCCAGATAGCGCACGGCGGTCTACCCCAGCTGTTCCGCCCACTGGGCCTCTTTGAAGCCCACCAGGACGAAGCCATCCCCCACCAGGATGGGCCGCTTGACCAGCATCCCGTCGGTGGCCAGCAGGGCGATCTGCTCCTCCTCGCTCATGCCGGGGAGCTTGTCTTTCAGACCCAGGGCCTTGTACTGCAGGCCGCTGGTATTGAAAAACTTCTTCAGGGGCAGGCCGCTGGCCTGAAACCAGGTCCGCAGCTCCTGCTCATTGGGCCGCTGGGTCTTGATGTTCCGCACTTCAACCTGCACGCCTCTGGCCTCCAGCCACTTCAGGGCCTTCTGGCAGGTGGTGCACTTGGGATAACAGACAAAGAGCATGGGTAGAAACCTCCTCTTTCTTTTGGTTACAGCATGGCATAGAGCAGCTTGGCCACCTCGCCCCGGGTCAGCAGACCGTTGGGGCGGATCTGGTCGTTGGTGCCGGCCACCACGCCCTGGGCCACCAGGATTCCGGTGTACTCCGCGGCCCAGGCCGGCACCTGCGCGGCGTCGGTGAAGGCGCTCAGGTCAGCCTGGGTATAGCCCTTGGCCTGAATGCGGCCCAGCAGAGTGATGGCCTCGGCCCGGGTAATGGTGGCGGTGGGGTTGCACATCACGCCGCCGGCGGTCTCCGTCCCCTGGAGGAGACCCAGGCTGTACATAGCCTTCACCTCATTGATGGCCCAGTCCGGGATCTTGTCCTTGTCGGCGAAGGGGAGCTCCACCCCGCTGTACAGGGCGGGGTCCAGATCCATCCAGTGGGCCACCATGGCGAAGAATTCCGCCCGGGTGATATTCCGGTTGGGCTGGTACTGGGGCACGTCGCCGCCGGTGCCTTGAGAGATCCCCTGGTCGTAGAGGAAGGTGGCGTAGGGCTCGGCCCAGTGTCCCGCCATATCCCCGAAGGGGGAGATACGCTGGGTGGCGGGGGAGATGTCCGCCGAGGCCCGGGCCAGATTGCCGCTGGCATCCCCGGCCACCAGGGTAACCCGGTGGTAGCCGTTGTCGGCGGCGGGCAGGGTGGCGGACAGGGTTCCGGCGCTCTCATTCCAGGTAAACTGCAGGGGCGCGCCGTCATAGGTCAGGGTCAGGTTCCCCTGGGGAATGGTCTTGTCCATGTTGTCAGTGACGGTGGCGGTAAGCTGGGTGCCGCTGGCCTTGACGGTGACAGTGGGGGCGGTGGTGTCGGTAAGCCGTTCATTGGCGGTCACCAGCTGATCCAGCCAGATGGCGCCGCTCTGCTTGCCCTGGCCGCCGCCGTAGACCACCGACAGCTCGGTGATGGAGGCGGTGCCCTGGGGCAGCTCCGTCATTACGTACCGCCAGCCGGTAAAGTCCAGGGCGGTGAGGAGGAACTGCTGGCCGCCCTGTCCGTTGGCGGTGGCCATCAACGTATTGCCCGAGCCGTCGCCGTAGACCCACATACCCAGCCAGCTCTCCCCGGCGGGGATGCTCAGGTTGGTGCTCAGGCTGGCCACGCCGGTCGCCCCGGCCTGATAGGTCAGCTTCACACTCTGCTTGCCGTTGTGGACGTAGTCCAGCCCGGTCTCCGGCGCGGCGGTAAGGGAGGGCGTGGAGATAAAGGCGCTCAAAGCTCCCTCACAGTTCTCCAGGGTCTTGACATGTCCCGCCACGCTCACCTGGATGGTGGTGGTTTTTCCTCCGGCCGAGACGGTGAGGGTGCCGGTGCCGCTCTTCTCCCCGGCGGTGAACAGGCCGTTCTGATCCACCGTACCCACGCCGCCGCTGACCGACCAGGTAAAGCAGGTGTCCTGGGCGGTGAGGGCCAGCTTGCGGTAGACGGCGGAGGCCTTCAGGTCCACCTGCTGGCCGGGGTCCAGATTGAGGCTGGTCACCGCCGCGCCGGTGGACTCATTGGAGAGGCTGATGGAATCGGGGGTCTTTACGGTGGTGAGGTAGGCGGTGCCGGTATACAGGCCGTCGCTGGCGGTGACCTGGGAGAAGCCGCTCTCCGTTCCGGCGGTGTACAGCCCGGTCTCGCTGACGGCGCCGCCGCCACTGGTCACCGACCAGCCCACCGGATTGCCCTGGGTGAGGTAATAGGAGCTGTCCAGCCCGGCGGCGGACAGCTGAACCTGCGCTCCCGCCAACAGCATCTTGTCGCTGGGGGTGATGTAATATCCGGCCAGCTGACCGGTAGGCTGGAGGGTGGTGGTGAGGAAGATGGCGGTGCTGTTGGACCGCTGGGCCCCGTCGGAGGGCTTGTTCACCACCTGCATGCCGTTCTGATCCGGGTAGGTGACCCCGATGGTGGTGGAGCCGCCGCCATCCATACTGAGGGCGTCCACGCAGCCCAGCTCCACCAGCCGCTGGGCCACCTGGGTGATGGTGGCACCCACGCTGTGGCCGGACTGTTTGCCGTCCATGGCGTAAAAGACCACGGTTCCGTCGGCCTTGATGCCCACGGCGGAGCAGGCGGTGCGGGAGGCGTCCAGTCCGGAGGCCACCTGGCCGTTGGTGACAATTTTACTCACGCCGCCCAGGGCCTCGGTGACGGTGTTCCACCGGGCGTCGGCGGCGGTGATGGAGAGGGTGACCTCGCTGCCGGGCTGGAGGGTCCGCAGGGCGGCCAGCAGATTGGCGTCGTCCTCCCCGTTCAGGGTGAGCACCGCCTTTCCCTCGGGGATGGCGATGGCGCCGGTGGACTCCAGCACCTGGTCCACGGTGTAGCGCACCGTCTGGCCGATGGCGGGCTGCAGGGGGCTGGTCCCGGTGCCGTCATTCACGGGAGTGAGTACCACGTCCACCCCCGGCTTGGTGTTCTGGGTGGTGGCGGAGAAGTCGGAGGTCAGGAGGGTAAGCCCACCCACCCCGTTTTTATAGGTCTGCCGGATCTTGTTGATGGAGCCGGTGAGGGGGTAGCTCTGTCCCCCGAAGGACACCGTGGTGGTCAGCCCGGGCTGACCGATGAAGGCGGTGCCGTCGGCGTTGAAGCCGATGGCCCAGGAGTCCTTATAGTACGAGGTGGCCCGCACCCCTCCGGTGGTCACCACCAGGCCGGTGGTGGCGCCGGTGGCCATCACGTACCAGTCGCCGTTGAGGCCGGACACCACCCGCTTTCCCTGGCTCTCCAGGGACTTGGCCATGCCGGACAGGGTGGCCTTGGAGAGTACCTTGTCGCCGTAGGCCACCGTGGGCACCACATTGGTGTTGGGGGTGTAGCTGACGAAATACTCCGTACGCAGGTCGGAATAGGTGTCGCTCCAGAAGATGTTTGTTCCCAGAGCGGTACCCTGGGAGATGGGCACGCTGCTCTTATGTAGGTCCCAGCCCAGGGCGTTGGAGGCGGAAGCCGCCGTCACCGTGACTGCCAGAGCCAGCCCCAGCGCCACGCCACGCCGAATCGTTTTGATCATGATGTTCCTCCTATGCCGTGATCCAAAGTCGCTATGGGCATTATGTTAACACAAAAGCCCCCGCTTGTAAACAAGCGGGGGCCAGCTTTACACAATCGTCAGAAATACGGAATTTCGCACAAAAGGGGTCAATTTTCCCCATTTTGCTCCGGCCTGCCCTGCTTGAGGCGCAGGGTCTTTTCCAGGGTGGCCTCCTCCTGGATACTCAGCAGCTCGCCGATGAGCTGGTTGGATACCAGAAAGCCTCTGGGGGTCAGATTCCACCGCCGGTCGTGGCGCTCGGCCCAGCCCTGGCGCTCGTACTCCTCCAGCTTCTGCTCCAGGGGATCGAAATTCATAAAGAACTCCCGCCGGTACTCCCACTCCTCAATGCCCCGGGTGGTGCGCAGCCGGAGCATCAGGTATTCGCTGCCCCGCTCCCGCTGGGGGATGAGCTCGGACTCGTCAATGACCACGCCGCCGCCCAGCACGCCGGAGATATATTTTTCCAGATCCCGGACAAAGGAGTACCGCCGCCCGCCGAAATCGGAGTGGGCGCCTGGGCCGAAGCCCACGTAGGGCCGACCCATCCAGTATTTCAGGTTGTGCCTGGACTGGAACCCGGCCCGGGCGAAATTGGAGATCTCATATTGCCGGTATCCGGCCTCTCCCAGCCGCTCCACCATCCACAGGTACATGTCGGCCTGGGCGTCGTCGTCGGGCAGTTTCTCCCCCCGGCTCACCCGGTAGTCCAGGGGGGTGCCCGACTCCACCTTCAGGCCATAGCAGCTCAGATGCTCCGGCTCCAGGGCCAGAACCTGCTCCACGGTATCCTTCCAGCCGGCCAGATCCTGGCCGGGCAGGCCGTAGATCAGGTCCAGGCTCAGGTTTTTGAACTTGGCCTTCCGGGCGGCCTGCACCGCCGCCTTCACCTGCTCAAAGTCGTGGGGCCGGTGGAGGCTGCTCAGCTCGCAGGGGTTGGCAGACTGTACGCCCAGGGAAATCCGGTTGACGCCCGCCCGCCGCAAATTCTGGAGCATTTTCAGATCCACGCTGTCCGGGTTGCACTCCACGGTGACCTCCGCGTCCTTGGACAGGTCGAACCGCTTGGCGATGGTGCGCAGCAGCTCCCGGAGCCGTTTTTCTCCGAAATAGCTGGGGGTGCCTCCCCCGAAATACACCGTATCCACCTGGCAGCCCCTGGCCAGCGGCCCGGTCTCCTTGATATGGGCAATCAGGGCCTTTTGGTAGTCGTCCATCCGGCTCTCCTGTCCCGCCAGGGAGTAGAAGTCGCAGTAATCGCACTTGCTGCGGCAAAAGGGGATGTGGACGTAAATACCCAGTTTTTCCGCCATTGGAGCACCTCGCTTTTGAAGGGACGGGGTCTAATACCCCCATGTGTAAGGGATATTATACTACAAAAACCGCCGTTTGAAAAGCGTTCCGGGCCATGCTATACTGGAAAAAAGGAAAGAAGGGGTAGCTATGGCCATACAAGAGCCCCGGCGGCTGTCGCTTTGGGTGACGCAGGCCCAGGCCGGGGAAAAGATCGACACCCTTCTCCGGCGGGATCTTCACCTGTCGGGCACGGTGATCCGCCGGGTCAAGTGGCTGGAGGACGGCATCCTGCTGGACGGGGTGCGGGCCATCACCGGCCAGCGGGTGGCGGAGGGGCAGGAGCTGTCGGTGCTGGTGTCCGACCCCCACCCCACGGGGGACATGGTGCCTACGCCCGGCCCGCTGGACGTGGTGTATGAGGACGGGGACCTGCTGGTGGTCAACAAGGCGCCCGGCCTGCCGGTCCACCCCGGCCCCGGCCATTATTCCGATACTCTCTGTAATTACATCGCCTATTATTACAAAATGTCCGGCATGTCCGGGGACATTCACCTGGTCCACCGGCTGGATAAGGGGACCTCCGGGCTGATGGTGGTAGCCAAGCACCCCCATGCCCAGGAGCGGCTGAAGCTCCAGCTTCACACCCCCGCCTTCCGCCGGATCTATCTGGCGGTGTGCGACGGCACGCCGGAGCCGCCCCAAAGGGTGGTGGACGCCCCCATTGGCCGGGTCCCCGACTCCCTTATTGCCCGGCGGGTGGACCCAGCGGGCCAGTGGGCCCGTACCCGGTATCAAGTGCTGGAGACCGCCCGGGGCCGCAGCCTGGTGGAGCTGGAGCTGGACAGCGGCCGCACCCACCAGATCCGGGTTCATATGGCTCACCTGGGCTGTCCCCTCACCGGGGACTTTCTCTACGGCACGGAGGATCAAAGCCTGATCACCCGGCCCGCCCTCCACTCCGCCCAGCTCTTTCTGGCCCACCCGGTCACCGGGGAGGGGCTGCACTTCCAGCTCCCCCTGCCGCCGGATATGGCGGCCCTGCTGAGCCGGTAAAGGTCATACCCCTGTCAGATCGAAGGGGGGAATGTACTCCGACCGGGCGGCCTCCACCCCCTGGGCGAAGCCCTCCAGCCCCAGGTCGGCCATGTACTGCTCCGCCGCCCTGGCCTCGGAGGGGCGCACCCGCCGGTTGAGCTCGGGAACCTCCGCCGCCTGCCCCCAGGGGATGTACTGGCTCATCAGGGAGAAGAGCACCGTCCCAGGCTCAAACTGTTCCCTCACCCAGTCCATCACCCGCTTGGCCTCCGCCAGCTTTCCCGGCAGCAGCAGGTGGCGGATGATAACTCCCCGTTTTAAAAGCCCATTTTCATAACAATACGGCCCGGTCTGCCGCACCATTTCCACAATGGCGGCCCGGGCTGTCTCCGGATAGTCGGCCGCGCCGGAGTACCGCCCGGCGTATTCCGGGGTGTGGTACTTGCAGTCCGGCAGGTAGATCTGCACCTTTCCCTCCAGGGCCCGCAGGGTCTCCACCCGGTCGTACCCGCCGGAGTTCCACACCACCGGCACCGGCAGGGGCTCCCGCAGGGCCTGGAGCACCACATGGGCGTAGTGGGTGGGGTTGACCAGGTTGATGTTGTGGGCGCCCTGGCCGATGAGATCAAAAAAGATCTCCCGCAGACGGGAGACCGTGATGGGCTTGCCAAAATCCCGGTGGCTGATCTGCTCGTTCTGGCAGAACACGCACCCCAGGGAGCAGCCGGAAAAAAAGACTGTACCGGAGCCGTTTGTCCCAGAGACAGGCGGCTCTTCCCATTTGTGGAGGGCGGCTCTGGCCACCACCGGAGCCTCCGGCATCCGGCACAGGCCCCGCCCCTCGGTTTCGGTGCGGACCGCCCCGCACTGTCTGGGGCAGAGATTGCAGATCATATTGATTGCTCCTTTCCTGTTTTCAAAAGAGGCGGTGCCTCCGGCGGGTCAGGCGGCGCAAGTGCCCCTCCGGGGGGTACATCCAATAGGGGGGCCCGCAGGCCCCCCTGATTGGTCGTTTCAAGGGGTGGGGTGTTGGGGCGGGGGAAATCGAAATCCCCCGCCCCGACCCTTTCTTTCCCACCGCTTTCTTTGGAAAGAAAGCGGTGCCGCCGGAGGCACGCTGCCTCTGAAGCAGGCAAGCCTATTTCCAGACTTCCCTTCGCTGGGTACGGCCCATAAGCCAGTCCACGGACACGTCGAAGAAGTCGGCGAGCCGCAGCAGCGTATCATATTTTGGCTTTCTGCCCAGTTCCAGGTCCTGATATCCCCGGGGGGAGAGTTCCACTTCCCGCGCCACTTCGGCCTGGGTCAAATTGCGCTCGCTGCGCAAGATCCGAATTCTGTCAGCAAACATAGTTTCCCCCTCGACACGCAATGAACTGTGTGTTACCATGATAATACACAGTTAACTGCGTATTATGGAGGTGTTCTCATGTCTCTCACCATGGAACTGCTCTATCACTATTTTGTCGGCCCGCCGCAGCCGGACCGCTGGCCGGAGGAGCTGCAAAGCAATCCCGCCGCCGGTCACGGCATGTACGCCTTTGAGCAGGGTTTCCGTCTGGGCCTGCTCCTGGCGGTAGAGTCCCTGGGCCCCGACTTACTGGGGCCCTAGGTTGCCCTCTTTCCAGTGCTTGCGGCACAGGCCGATGTACTTATCGTTGGCCCCCAGCACCACCTGCTCCCCCTCTTTGAGTACATGTCCGTTCTCGTCGAACCGGGCGTTGCACAGGGCCTTTTTGCCGCACCAGCAAATGGTCTTGACCTCCTCGATCACGTCGGCGGAGGCCAGCAGCTCCGCCGAGCCGGGGAACAGATCCCCCTTGAAATCAGCCCGCAGGCCATAGCAGATCACGGGGATGTTCCAGTCGTCCACCAGGTCGGTGAGGTAGCGCACCTCTTCCCGGCTGAGGAACTGGGCCTCGTCCACAATGATGCAGGCGTAGGGCTTGAGCTGTCTGGGGGTCATCTCCATCAGCTCGGAAAAATAGATGCAGGGGTGGCTCAGCCCCGCCCGGGAGGCCACGAACCGGGCCCCGTCCCGCTGGTCGATGGCGGGCTTCACCAGCAGGGCGTCCTGTCCCCGCTCCTCGTAGTTGTAGCGCACCATCAGGGCGTTGGCCGTCTTGCTGGAGCCCATCACCCCATATCGAAAATAGAGCTTTGCCATACTTCCTCTCCTCCTAACCGCCGTTCCACCGCGCTCTGGAAGGCCCGGAAGGCGTTGGGGACGGCATAGGTCCCCTCCAGCTCCTCCCGTCCGGCCCATATCCAGCCCTCGGGCAGTTCCTCTCCTCCGGCGTATACGATCACTGACTTCATCCGCCACTCTATGTGGGTAAAAATATGCTTACCCACCGGGCCGTCTTCCAGCCCCTCCGCCTCCACCGGACAGGGGGCGGGGGAGAGCTCGTTGGGATACTCCCACAGCCCCGCCAGCAGGCCCTTTTTCTCCCGCCGCCGCAGGGCCACCTTCTGCCGGTGGAAAATCAGAAACACCGTCCGCTCCTCCACCCGCCGCTCCTTCTTGGCGGCCTTGACGGGCAGCTCGCCGGTGCGCTCGCTCAAACGGGCCACGCAGAAGTCCCGGGCGGGGCACTGGGCGCACAGCGGCGCCCCGTTGGGCAGGCAGACGGTGGCCCCCAGCTCCATCATGGCCTGGTTGAAGTCCCCCGGCGCCCGGACAGGCATGATCTGCCGCAGGGCCTCCCCCACGGCGGTTTTGGTCTGGGGCTTTGTGATGTCCCGCTCGTCCCCGGTGAGCCGGCTCACCACCCGCAGCACGTTGCCGTCAACCGCCGGGACGGGAATGCCGAAGGCAATGGAGGCGATGGCCCCGGCGGTGTAGTCCCCCACGCCGCAGAGGGCCCGAATTTTTTCATAGGTGTCTGGAAAGACGCCCCCGTGCTCCTCCATGATCTGCCGGGCGGCCTTTTGCAGGTTGCGGGCCCGGTTGTAGTAGCCCAGCCCCTGCCACAGCTTGAGGAGCCTGTCCTCCTCCGCTCCGGCCAGCTCCTCCACCGTGGGCAGTTCGGCCAGAAACCGGCGGTAGTAGTCCAGTACCGCCGCCACCCGCGTCTGCTGGAGCATGATCTCGCTGAGCCACACATGGTAGGGAGTGGGGTCGCTGCGCCAGGGGAGTACTCTGGCATTTTCCTGATACCACCGGAGCAGCGGCACCGGCAGTTGCGCAAGGGGTTGCAAAGTGTATCCCTCCGTCCTGATTCAGGCCCGGAGGCCTGTGCTGGCCCCATTATATAATGTCCAACCCTCTTTTTCAATGGTAGATCAGCAATGTCCGGACGCTTCCCAATCAAGCGGAAATCACCTTGTCAACCAGCACCCCTTAATATATAATAAAAATAATCTACCGACAAAATGAGGGTAATAAAGATATGACAAACGTCCAACCAATCGCTCAAGTATTCGTATCTTATATCAAAAGCCCTGAGGGGATTTTTAAGCTTTTGCGTGACTATTCCTATGAAGAGTTACGCGATGAGGCCGCCCGCATTCTCAGCGTTGATCCCGCCGCATTGGAACAGCATCCAATGGGTGGCTATTCCAAAGGAAAGACAAACGGTTGCTATTATTTTACACTTCATGACGTGCTTTCTCATCGGGAGCAATATGAATGGCTCTATCACAAACTGGAGGATCAGGCTTCTAAATTAACGTTCCTGAATCTTTTGGCCTATCGCATCTTACCCATTGCAGGCTTTTTAAACGCTGCCTATGATTCCAAGCACCCTCAGTATTTTGATACCGACATCCTATCTTGTGATGAAAATGAGGTGTTTGTGGATTGCGGGTGCTATATTGGAGATACTGTTGAATCTTTTTGCAACAA
>DWXF01000016.1 GCA_019119335.1 Candidatus Flavonifractor merdavium | reverse complement strand
TCGCAAGGCGCTCAGATAGAATACCACCCATTTCCCCATTTGTCAACACCTTTTTTCAGTTTTTTCACTTTTTATTCCTCGGTTGCGGCAGACGGCAAAATATGCTACTCTTAACTATATCAAGAACCCATAGAAGGAAGTGCCGCTATGCCAATTAAAATACCGGATTTGCTGCCGGCTACCGCCATTCTGGAGAGCGAGAACATCTTTGTCATGACTGAGTATCGGGCTATGCACCAGGATATCCGCCCGCTGAATGTACTGATTCTCAATCTCATGCCCACCAAGATTGTTACGGAGACCCAGATCCTGCGCAAGCTGTCCAACACGCCGGTGCAGATTGAGGTGGAGCTGCTCCGCACGGCCAGCTACCAGTCCCAGCACACCGACGAGGATCACCTGGCCTCTTTTTATACGACCTTTGATCAGATCAAGGAAAAGAACTTTGACGGCATGATCATCACCGGCGCGCCGGTGGAGAATCTGGAGTTCGATCAGGTGGAATACTGGCCGGAGCTATGTGAGATCATGGCCTGGAGCCGCACCCACGTCCACTCCACCCTGCACATCTGCTGGGGCGCCCAGGCCGGCCTGTATTTCCACCATGGCATTGAGAAGCGCTCTCTGCCTCAAAAGCTGTTCGGCGTCTATGAGCACCGGGTGCTCAAGCCCAATTCACCGCTTTTCCGGGGCTTTGACGACGTTTTCTACGCACCCCACTCCCGGTACACCGAGGTATGGGAGGAGGACATCCGCAAAACGCCCGGCCTGGAACTGGTTGCCGTATCCGCCGACGCCGGGGTGTACGCGGTCAAGACCGAGGACAGCCGGCAGTTCTTTGTCATGGGCCACCCGGAATATGACCCGGACACCCTGGCCCGGGAATACTGGCGGGATGTGGACAAGGGGCTGGACATCGCGGTGCCCGCCAACTATTTCCCCGGCGACGACCCCACCAAGGTACCGGTGGTTCGGTGGCGCAGCGCCGGGCAGCTGCTCTATACCAACTGGCTGAATTACTACGTCTATCAGACCACGCCCTATGACCTGAAGGATCTGTGAACCTGCAAAAACCCGCGCCGTCCGTAAAAGCGGACGGCGCGGGTTTTCTCATGCCATTTTCTCTTTGATGTGGCTCAGCCGGTCCAGGGCCTCCAGCAGGGTCTCGTCTTTTTTGGCGAAGTGGAGCCGGACGATGTTCTGCACATCCTCCTTGAAGAAGGATGTGCCGGGTACGGCGGAGACCCCCACCTTCCGGGTCATCTCCTCGCAGAACTCCACGTCGGTCTGGCCCTTTTTCAGGTAGGGGCCAATATCCGCCAGGACGAAGTAGGTGCCCTGGGGATCGGTGAAGGGGATGCCGATATTGCGCAGCCCGTCGGTAAAGAGCTGCTTCATGTGGGTGTAGTGGGCCCCAAACTCCTCATAATAGCTGTCCGGCATCTCCAGACCGGCCACGGCGGCCTCCATCAGCGGGGAGGGAGCGCCCACGGTGTTGAAATCGTGGTACTGCTTGATCTTGTCCATAATGGGCTGGGGCGCAATGGCGTAGCCAATGCGCCAGCCGGTGATGGAATAGGTCTTGGACAGGGAGGAGCAGGAGATGGTCCGCTCCCACATGCCGGGCATGTTGCACATATAGCGGTGCTTGTGAGGGGCGTAGACGATGTGCTCGTACACCTCGTCCATAATGGCGTACACGTCGTACTTGACACACAGGCCGGCAATCAGCTTCAGCTCCTCCTCGGTAAACACCTTGCCGCTGGGGTTGGAGGGGTTGCAGATGAGGATGGCCTTGGGGTGCTGTTTGAAGGCATCCTCCAGCACGTTGGGGTCGAAGTGGAACTGAGGCGGCACCAGAGGCACATAGATGGGCTCGCAGTCGGCGAAGAGGATCTGGGCGTGGTAGTTCTCAAAATAGGGGGAGAACAGCACCACCTTGTCCCCGGGGTTGGTGAGGGCAAAGATGGAGTCCACCATGGCCTCGGTGGAGCCGATGGTTACCACCATCTCAGTGTCCGGATCAATGTCCCGGCCCATAAAACGCTTGCACTTTTTGGACAGAGCCCGGCGGAAGTTGGGCGCACCCATGGTAATAGGGTACTGGTGGGGGCCCTCATAGCTCACCTGGGCCAGACGGTCCATCAGCGCCTTGGGGGGATCAAAGTCGGGAAAGCCCTGGGCCAGGTTGATGGCGTTGTTGGCGATGGCGATACGGGTCATCCGGCGGATGACCGAGTCGGTAAAATATTGGGTCTTGCCGCTCATGGGCTGCATATCAGTCTTCCCCTTTCTGTTCATCCTGGATACCCAGCTCTTCCCGGCGCGCGGGGGGCATCCCGTTCTCTTCCAGCAGAGCGGCCAGCCGCTTAAAGTCGGCCACCCGGAAGATCATGCAGGCCCGGTCCTTCACCTGGCCGAATACGGAATAAACATACTCCACGTCCATATTCTCCCTGGCCAGCAGAGTGAGGATCTTCCCCAGCGCGCCCGGCTCATCGGGCACCGTCACCGCCAGTACGGCGGTCATGGACAGGATAAAGCCGTGCTCCAGCAGCAGGGACGCCGCCTTCTGGGGCTTGTCCACGATCATGCGCAGCACACCGTAATCGCTGGTCTCTGCAATGTGGAGGGCCCGCATGTTGATCTGGCTGTCGGCCAGGATGGTGGTAATCTCCGCCAGCTGCCCCGCCCGGTTCTCCAGAAAGACGGAAATCTGTTGGATGGTCATTTCTCTCTTTCCTCCCTTATATCTTCCGCTTGTCGATAACCCGGACCGCCTTGCCCTCGGAGCGGGTGATGGACTTGGGAGCCACCAGACGCACCTTGGCGTAGATGCCCAGCATGGCCTTCAGGGCGGCCACCACCTGCTTCTCCTTCTCGGCCACCTGGCTGAGCTGGTCGGAGAACATCTCCGGGGTCATCTCCACCAGCACCTCCATGGTGTCGGTGTTGTTCACCCGATCCACGATGATCTGATAGTTGGGGGCAAAGCTCTGGCCCAGCAGCACAGTCTCGATCTGGGACGGGAACACATTGACGCCCTTGATGATGAGCATGTCGTCGCTGCGGCCCATGGGCTTGCTCATCTTCACATGGGTGCGGCCGCAGGGGCAGTCCTCATGATGGAGCACGCAGATATCCCGGGTACGGTAGCGCAGCAGGGGGAAGGCCTCCTTGGTGATGGAGGTGAACACCAGTTCTCCCTTGCTCCCCTCGGGGAGCACCTCCCCGGTGTTGGGGTCGATGATCTCGGCAATGAAGTGGTCCTCGTTGATGTGCATGCCGCTCTGGGCGGAGCACTCGAAGGACACGCCGGGCCCGGACAGCTCGGTAAGGCCGTAGATATCGTAGGCCTTGATGCCCAGCGTCTCCTCAATATTCTGCCGCATTTCCTGGCTCCAGGCCTCGGCGCCGAAGATGCCCGCCTTCAGGGGGATCTGGTCGGGGGTGAGGCCCATCTCCTTCATGCTCTCGGCCAGATAGGCGGCATAGGAGGGAGTGCAGCACAGAATGGTGGCGTTCAGATCCCGGATAAACATGATCTGCCGTTCGGTGTTGCCGGAGGAGGTAGGGATGGTAAGGCAGCCCACCTTGTGGGAGCCGCCGTTGAGGCCGGGGCCGCCGGTAAACAGGCCGTAGCCGTAGCTCACCTGGCACACGTCCTCGTCGGTGCCGCCGGCGGCCATGATGGCCCGGGCGCAGCAGTCCTCCCACAGGTCGATGTCGTGCTGGGTGTAGAAGGCCACCACCCGCTTGCCGGTGGTGCCTGAGGTGGACTGGATACGCACGCAGTCCTTCAGGGGCCGGGCCAGCAGGCCGTAGGGGTAGGCCTGCCGCAGGTCGTCCTTGGTGACGAAAGGCAGCTTGTGCAGGTCGTCCACACCCCTGATGTCCTCAGGGGTCAGGCCCTTCTCCTCCATCTTCTTGCGGTAGTAGGGCACGTTGTCCCACACATTATGTACCTGCTTCACCAGCCGCTCGTCCTGCCAGGCGCGGATCTGCTCCCGGCTGGCGCACTCAATCTCTTTCTGATAATACCGTTCCATGTTGTCGCTCCTCGTCCCCTCAGGAATTTCTGCCCAGGTGGAATGCCTTCCGGTTCAGTTCCAGGAACTTCTCCGGCACGCTGTTGGTGATGGCGTTCTGCCACACCTCCTCCGGCAGCTCGAAGTAGCGGGAGAGCCGTCCCATCAGCACCAGGTTCACCGCCCGGCTACTCCCCGCCTCCTCGGCCAGGGCCAGGGCGTCCATGGCGTCCACCTTTGCTCCGGCGGCGGTCATCTTCTCCACCAGGTTCCGGGGATACTCCGCCGCACCGGTGATCACCGGCATGGGGTTGGTCTGCTGGGTGTTGGTGATGAGCCGTCCGTCGGGGCGGAGAAACTCCAGCCACCGGGCGGCCTCCAGCAGTTCGAAGGACACAATGAAGTCGGCCTCCCCCTTGTCGATCACGGGGGAGTACACCTTGTCGCCGTAGCGGACGTAGGTAACCACGCTGCCGCCCCGCTGGCTCATACCGTGGACCTCGGAGACCTTCACGTCATAGCCCTGGTCCAGCAGCAGACGGCCCAGCAGCTTGCTGGCCAGCAGGGTGCCCTGGCCGCCCACGCCCACAATCATGATGTTTTTCGTCTGCATCCCTCACACCTCCTCCGGCGCCTGGAGGGCGTCGAATTTGCACAGCTGCTGGCACACGCCGCAGCCCACGCACAGGGTGGCGTCCACCCCGGCCTTGCCGTCCCGCACCGAGATGGCGGGGCAGCCGATCTTCATGCAGGCCTTGCAGCCAACGCACTTGGCGGTATCCACCGTCAGGGGGGCCTTGTGCTTGACATACTTCAGCAGGGCACAGGGCCGGCGGGAGATCACCACCGACGCCTCGGGCGCGGCCAGCTCCTCCCTGATCACGCTCTCACACTGGCTCAGGTCGTAGGGGTCCACCACCCGCACCCGGCGGATACCCACCGCCTTGCACAGGCTCTCCAGGTCGATCTTGGTGCAGGGATCTCCCTTCAGATTATAGCCGGTGGTGGGGTTCTGCTGGTGGCCGGTCATGCCGGTGATGGAGTTATCCAGAATGATGACGGTGGCGTTGGACTCGTTGTAGGCGATGTTGATGAGGCCGGTGACCCCCGAGTGCATGAAGGTGGAATCGCCGATCACCGCCACGGTTTTCCCGTCCATCTCCCCTCCACTGGCCTTCAAAAAGCCGTGGATGCCGGACACAGAGGCTCCCATGCAGATGGTGGAATCAATGGCCGCCAGCGGGGGCACCGCCCCCAGGGTATAGCAGCCGATATCTCCCAGCACGGTGAGCTTCAATTTATTTAAGGTATAGAACAGGCCCCGGTGCGGACAGCCGGCACACATCACCGGCGGCCGGGCCGGGATATTCTCCTCCAGGGCCTTGCCGGCGTCGGGAGCCACGCCCAGCTTTTCGGCCACCAGGTTCTGGCTCAGCTCCCCAATAGGAGAGAAGTAGTCCTTCCCCGCCAGGGCCAGGCCCAGGGAGCGGCAGTGGTCCTCAATGAAGCCGTCCAGCTCCTCCACCACCGTCAGCAGATCCACCGAGGCGGCGAAGTCCTTGATCTTCCGGTCGGGCATGGGCCAGATCATGCCCAGCTTGAGCACCGGGTATTTGTCGCCGCACACCTCTTTTACGTACTGGTAGCTGGTGGAGGAGGTAATGATGCCGATTTTGTGGTCGGCGCCCTCCTCCACCCGGTTCAGGGGGGAGGTCTCGGCATATTCCGCCAGCTCCGCCAGCCGCTGCTCCACTACCGGATGGCGCAGCTTGGCGTAGCCGGGCATCATGATGTACTTGGCGGGTTTCTTCTCATAGGGCACCGGAGCGGGCTCCACCCGCTCCCCGGTCTCCACCACGCTCTGGGAGTGGGACACCCGGGTACACATCTTCAGCAGCACCGGGGTGTCAAACCGCTCGGACAGCTCGTAGGCCAGCTTGGTAAAAGCCAGGGCCTCGGCGGAGTCGGCAGGCTCCAGCATGGGCAGCTTGGCGGCCCGGGCATAGTGGCGGGAATCCTGCTCGTTCTGAGAGGAGTGCATCCCCGCGTCGTCGGCCACGCCGATGATCATGCCGGCGTTCACCCCGGTGTAGGCAATGGTAAACAGGGGGTCGGCGGCCACGTTGAGGCCCACGTGCTTCATGCCGCAGAAGGACCGTTTCCCCGCCAGGCTGGCGCCGAAGGCGGTCTCCATGGCCACCTTCTCGTTGGGGGCCCACTCGGCGTAGATCTCCCGGTATTTGGCCGCGGCCTCGGTGATCTCGGTGCTGGGGGTGCCGGGGTAGCTGGAAACGACGGAGCAGCCCGCCTCATAGAGGCCCCGGGCCACGGCTTCGTTGCCGAGCATCAGGGTTTTCATGGTGCATCTCTCCTTTATCAGAGGCCCGGAAGATAAAAAAACGTCCTCTGCGCACATGCAGAGGACGAAAAATTCCGGCGAAACGGCCTCTACCTGGTTCCGTACTCGCAAAACTTTGAACGGTTTTACTTTATCACTTTCTTACAATAAAGTCAATGTATTTCATCCAGTTCTTCACATTTACTGCGTAATCTGGGCCTCCACCAGCCGGCCCCGGCAGTAGCGCTCCCGCAGCACCGGCTTCTCGATTTTGCCGGTGGGGTTGCGGGGCACCTGGTCGAAAATGATCCGGCGGGGCCGCTTGTACCGGGGCAGCTCCTGGCAGAAGGCCCGCACCTCCTCCTCCGTGCAGGAGACCCCCTCCTTGATTTCCACAATGGCGGCGGCGATCTCGCCCAGCCGGTGGTCGGGCAGACCGATTACCGCCACGTCCTTCACCTTGTCAAACTTGCGCAAAAAGTCCTCAATCTGCACCGGGTACAGGTTCTCGCCCCCGGAGATAATCACGTCCTTCTTCCGGTCCACCAGGTAAATGAAGCCCTCCGGGTCCACCTCCGCCATGTCGCCGGTGTACAGCCACTCTCCCTTGAGCACCTGCCCGGTGGCCTCCGGGTTTTTGTAGTAGCACTGCATCACGCCGGGGCCGCTGACCGCCAGCTCTCCCACCTGGCCCTGGGGCACCTCGTTGCCCTGCTCGTCCACCACCTTGGCCTGCCACAGGTAGCCCGGCTTGCCAATGGCCCCCACCTTGCGGATGTTTTCCACACCCAGGTGGACGCAGCCCGGCCCAATGGACTCGGACAGGCCGTAATTGGTGTCGTACAGGTGGTGGGGGAAGATTTTTTTCCACCGCCGGATCAGGCTGGGGGGCACCGGCTGGGCGCCAATGTGCATCAGCCGCCACTGATCCAGCAGATAGTCGTCCAGCTTTACCGCCCCGCTGTCAATGGCGTCCAGAATGTCCTGGGCCCAGGGCACCAGCAGCCAGACAATGGTACACTTCTCCTCCGTCACCGCCCGCAGGATCCACTGGGGAGACACCCCCCGCAGCAGCACCGCCTTGCCGCCGGTGACCAGGGAGCCGAACCAGTGCATCTTGGCCCCGGTGTGGTACAGGGGCGGGATGCACAGAAACACGTCCTCGTGGGTCTGTCCGTGGTGGCGCTGCTCGGTGAGGCAGGCAGACAACAGAGCCTTGTGGTTATGTAAGATGGCCTTGGGGAAGCCGGTGGTGCCGGAGGAAAAATAGATGGCCGCCAGATCGCTGAGCTCCAGATGGACCGGCGGATTCTCAAAGGAACAGTACATCACCAGCTCCCGGTAGCTCTCGGCAAAGTCGGGCGTCCTGTTGCCCACATAAAACCACAGGCGCACCCGGTCCAGGTCGAAGAGGATGGGCTCCAGCCGGTCGATAAACTCCGGGCCGAACACCAGCGCCTCCACGTCCGCCAGATCCAGGCAGTAGGCAATCTCGTCGGAGGAGTAGCGGAAGTTCAGCGGTACCGCCAGGCAGCCCGCCTTGAGGATGCCAAAGTAGATAGGCAGCCACTCCAAACAGTTCATCAGCAGGATCCCCACCTTGGTTCCCCGCTTCACTCCCCGGCTCAGCAGGAGGTTGGCAAAGCGGTTGGCCTTTTTATCAAACTGCCCCCAGCTCATCTCCCGGCGGTAGGGCTCGTCGGGGCGGCTGCGCTCAATGAGGCTGAACTCCCGCCAGGTGACGGCCCGGTCCCGCTCCTCCGAGGGGTTAATCTCCACCAGCGCCGTCTCGTCCCGGTACAGCCGGGCGTTGCGCTCCAGAAATTCCGTTATTACCATATCCCTCTCCCCTTTCCCTCCGGCTCACCGCCGGAGGCAGGCGCGACTTTTTTGTGTTGTCTATTTTATTGCTTTAAAGGACAACAGTCAAGGGCCCCCTAGGATGTCCTGATTCTGGAATTTTTGGGTGTCCCTCCCGCCGCCCCCCTTTGTTTCGCCATAATTTCAGCTGTCCGGGGTTGAATTTCTATCCAGGTTAACCGTTGACTTTCGGTTGAAATCGAAATACTATTTACAGTGCGTTTTTACCCTGCCCGCAAAAGGAGTGTTTGTTGTGAGCTATCATTTTCTGTTTGAGCTGGCTTTGATTTTGCTGAGCACCAAGGTGCTGGGCATCATCACCAAGCGTTTTGCCCTGCCCCAGGTGGTAGGCGCGCTGCTGGCCGGCCTGATCATGGGCCCCGCCATGCTTAACATTCTGCAGGAGACCTCCCTGATGGACCAGCTGGCCGAGCTGGGGGTCATCGTGCTGATGTTCAACGCCGGTCTGGAGACCGACCTGGGAGAGCTGAAAAAGGCCGGAAAATCCGCCTTTATCATCGCCGTCATCGGCGTGCTGGTGCCCCTGGCCGGCGGCTTCATTCTGGCCGGCTTCTTTAACCAGGGGCCGGATACCATGCTGCAGAACTGCTTCATCGGCGTCATTCTCACCGCCACCTCGGTGAGCATCACGGTGGAGACCCTGAAGGAGATTGGCAAGCTGTCCACCCGCTCGGGCAACGCCATTCTGGGGGCCGCCATCATCGACGACGTACTGGGCATCGTGGCCCTCACCATCATCACCAGCCTGTCGGGCACCGGAACCAGCCTGGTGCTGGTGCTGGTAAAGATCGCCGCCTTTTTCGCCGTCAGCGTGGTGGCCTGGATGCTGCTCCACCGGGCGGCGGAGTGGTGGTTCAAGCGGTATAACCGGGACAAACGCCGCTTTGTGGTCATCTCCTTCGCCTTCTGCCTGCTGTACGCCTACGTGGCGGAGGCGGTCTTCGGTGTGGCCGATATCACCGGAGCCTACATCGCCGGACTGATCTTTGCCAAGACTCCCCGGGTCACCTACCTGCAGGACCGGTTCGACACCCTCTCCTACACCCTGCTCTCCCCGGTCTTTTTCGCCAGTCTGGGCCTGAAGGTGGTGCTGCCCCAGATGAGCATGAGCATCATCCTCTTTTCCGTTCTGCTGGTGCTGTGGGCGGTGGTCTCCAAGGTAATCGGCTGCGGACTGGGCGCCAGGCTGTGCGGCTACTCCGGGCAGGATTCCCTGCGCATCGGCGTGGGGATGATCTCCCGCGGCGAGGTGGCCCTGATCGTGGCCAACAACGGCATTGCCGTGGGCCTGATGAAGGAGGAATTTTTCGGGCCGGTGGTGCTGATGGTCATTGCCACCACCATTCTCACCCCCATCCTGCTGAAGCTGGTCTACCGTGGCAAGGAGAAGGATTACAGCGATCTGCAGGAGAGCGAGCTGGTCAACCGCTACGAGGACGCCGAGGCCTTCGGTATGGCCTCCCAGGCGTTGTTGGAGGACCACGAGCGACTGCTCCACAGCAGCCAGGAAACCAACAAATCCTGAATACATAAAAATCGACACCCCATTTGTTAGACAGCGCGATGGCCTGAATAGCAATGGGGTGTCTTTTAAAAAAGAGGGCATCCCTATGTACTCTCTGGCGGCATTTGCCTGCGTGCTTTTTATCGCTCTGTGCGCCGGCATCCTGGCAGACCTGGCGGCATCAGGCCGGCAGGCGAATGAAACATCTGTCAAGCGGTATTGCTGCTCCTGTCCAATGTGTTCTGCCTGTTTTGGGATAACGGGGACTGCAACCACAGCTTTACGTCCCCGGATGGCGCCCACACCATTGTCGTACATGAGCGCAGCGTTCTTCTGGCCGGCTCGGTAAGCGTGTATGAGCGGGTCCATCCGCTGGTGGTACACCTGCGGGCCAGCGAAACCACGGACGACGGCTATAAGCCCATTGAGGCGGGCGATTACGCTGTGACCTGGCATGCCGACAGCGTGACCGTCTCCTTCGGCGACGGAGCGGGCGGTCAAAAACGCTGCACCCTGTCCTTTGCCCCGGAGGCATAACCCGCCGCAAGTTTTGTCCCCTGGATCTGCCACGCATGACCGGCCCGCGGGATGCATAAGCTAGCCCCGGGTGATGCAGCGTGAAAACAAAGACATGGAAGGTTTATGCTCTGAGTATTCTGGCCGTTGAGGCCGTGGGAGGGCTGTCCGGCTGGCTGACCCGGCAGGGGGCGGACCTCTACGCCAAGACCACCGCAAAGCCGCCCCTCTCCCCGCCCAGCGTGGTATTCCCCGTGGTGTGGAGCGCCCTGTTCGCACTGATGGGGGTGGGGGCGGCCCGGATATGGCTGACGCCCCCTTCCCCCGCCCGGACCCGGGCCCTGACGGTTTTCGGCGTGCAGCTGGCCTTCAACTTCTGCTGGAGCCTCATCTTCTTCAACGCCCAGGCCTACGGCTTCGCTCTGGTGTGGCTGGCCGCCCTGTGGGGGCTGGTGCTGGCCATGCTCCTGCTCTTCCGGGCCTGCGACAAGCCGGCCGCCTGGCTGCAGCTGCCCTATCTTCTGTGGGTCAGCTTCGCCGCCTATCTCAACTTCGGCGTGTGGGCCCTCAACTGAGGGCCCGCCGCCAAAGAAAATATTTTCATTTTTCGTTGACAAGCCCGGGGAAGTGTTGTATAATTTCTTTTGCATTTGGCCGGAGCCCGGACTTGGAGAGATGTCCGAGTGGTTGAAGGAACCGGTCTTGAAAACCGGCGATGTGCAAGCATCCGTGGGTTCGAATCCCACTCTCTCCGCCATTTTTATATTGTGCTTTGATTCGGCAGCGTATTCTGTATGCAGAAGTACCCAAGTGGCCGAAGGGGCTCCCCTGCTAAGGGAGTAGGCGGGTTAAACCGTGCGAGGGTTCAAATCCCTCCTTCTGCGCCAAGACCGTGAGATCTGTTATTCAGTTCTCACGGTCTTTTTTTATTTTCCAAAATTCTTACATGATATTGTTTCCGGGAATTGAAAAATGTTCCGTCCCGTGGTACTCTTTAGGTACGGGAAAATCAATGCATGTCCGCATAGAAAAGATGAGGTGCCTGTCTATGGACAACATATGGGAGTTCTTTGAAGATCTGGACGAAATGGTATACGTGTCAGATGTGCAGACCTATGAGCTTGTGTTCATGAACCGGCATCTGCGCAACGCGCTGGGCTACACGTCCCACAGCGACTATGTGGGGCGTCCCTGCTATGCGGTTTTGCAGGGGCGGAACTCGCCCTGTGATTTCTGCACCAACCGGAACCTGGAGGTGGGAAAATTCCTCTCCTGGACCCACAAAAACCCGGTGTTGGGCAAACGCTTTCTGGTGAAGGACGGCTCCTTTTTCCACAACGGCCGGCAGTATCGGATGGAGATCGCCATTGATGTGGACGCCGACGTGGTGTGCAGAACACCCTATTACTACGCCCGCAGCGAGACCATTTTGAACGAGTGCCTGCAGCAGATCTTCTCCTGTGCCACGCCGGAGGGCTCCATTCACAACATGCTCTCCTATCTGGGCACCACCTTCTCCTGTGACCGGGCCTATATTTTTGAACAGCAGGACGAGTTTGTGGTAAAAAACACCTACGAGTGGTGCGCGGAAAACGTCTCCCCCCAAAGCGCGGTGCTCCAAAGCGTCCCCCTGTCCGCCATTGACTGGTGGATGCCTCCCTTTGAAAAAAACGAGGTCATCGTCATCGACCAGCTGGAGGAGATCCGCGCCAAGCATCCCGAGGCCTACGCCATCCTGAAGCCCCAGGACATCACCTCCCTGGCCGCCGGCCCCATCAAGGTGGACGGCCGTGTGGTGGGCTTTTGGGGGATGGACAACCCCGATGAGCAGATGATGAGTCTGGTAACTCCTCTGCTCAATGTGATCGGGTATTTTACCTCCACCCTGCTGAAGCGGCGGGACCTGCTGTGCCGCCTCCACGAGCTGAGCTATTACGACCAGATGACGGGGGCCCTCAACCGCAACGCCCTGGTTGAGCGCTATGGCACCCTGGACGCGCAGTCTATCGGCGTGCTCAACTGCGACATCACCGGTCTGAAGCGGATCAACGACGCCCAGGGCCATGAGGCGGGCGACCGGCTGATCTGCCGCTGCTACAATCTGATCCGGGACACGCTGCGCGACTGCATGATCTACCGCAGCGGCGGAGATGAGTTTACCGCGCTGTGCATTAACTGCACGGAGGAGGTCTTCCAGGACCATGTCTCCGCGCTGCATAACCAGCTGCGGGATCACCAGCTCAGTCTCTCCGTAGGGTACGTCTGGTCTGACCAGCAGCCGCTGATCCTGGAAAAACTGATTATCCAGGCCGGTCAGGCCATGTGTCAGAACAAGCGGGCCTATTATGAGAAAAACCGCTCCCTGCCCGGCGTGGAGCGCAGAGAGCAATTCCCCGCCCCGGCGGCCCCGCTCCTCCGGTCCGACGGTCCTTTCCAGGATTTCCTGAACATCGCCTACTGTGATACGGAGGCCCTGTTCCAGTCCATCGCCCAGGACAACGCCTCCAGCTACTTCTATTTCGGCGACATGCAGCGGGACATCTTCTACATCTCTGACAACATGCGGGACGACTTCGGTTTCCAGGACAACGTGGTCCCCGGGCTGCTGAAGCTGTGGGCCAAACGCATCAGCACGCCGGAATTCCAGGACCTGTTCTGGCAGGACATTTCAGGGATGCTGCGGGAAAAGCGCACCCTCCACGATTTGAGCTACCGGGTGCGGGACATCCACGGCAACAACCAGTGGATCCGCTGCTACGGCATGTTGAAATGGGACCAGGATAAGACCACTCCCCTGTTCTTCTCCGGCCGGGTCACCCATCAGGACGTCAGCTTCGTCATCGACCCCATCAGCAACCTGCCCCGGGAGCACACCGCCTACCGGCATCTGGCCGAGCTGACCACCAACGGGGAGAAATCCCTGGTGATCGGCTTCAGCCTCAACGGCATTACGGAAGTCAACAGCACCAAAGGCCGGTCCTACGGCGACCGCCTGCTGAAAAAAGTGGCAGACAGTTTGATGGAGAACATGTCCTGGAAAATGTACTTCTACCGTCTGGAGGGCATGCGGTGCATGGCCATCGTCCACCCCATCGTCTTTCAGAGCGAAGGGAAGGAAAACCTTGTGCAGCAGCTCCGGTCCATCATCAAGGACTGTTATGAATCCATGGGCATTTCCATCCAGAACACCTGCTCCTTCGGTCTGATGGAATACCCCTGCTATGACTTCACGCCGGAGGACCTGGTGGACAACCTGATCTCCCTCATCCGTGTGGCCAGGCAGGAGGTCAAGGAAAATTATGTGGAATACTCCGCCCAGAGCATCCAGCAGATCAGGCAGATGTCCAATATGGCCCTGGCTCTCTGCCAGGACGTAACCCAGGGTATGCAGCATTTCCGCATCGTCATCCAGCCGGTGGTGGCCGCTGGGGACGGGACGGCCATCGGCGGCGAGGTTCTGCTGCGCTGGACCTTTGAGGGGCGGGACGTCTCGCCCGGAATCTTCATCCCCATTTTGGAGAAGGAGAATATGATCCATCTGGCGGGCCGGTGGGTCTTTGAGCAGGCGGCCTGCACCTGCGCCCGGCTCCACGCCTACGACCCGGGCTTCTATCTCACCTTTAACGTCAGCCTGCTTCAACTCTCTGACAGCGGATTTTTGCCTTTTATGCGCAAAGTACTGGAAAAATACCAGCTGTCCGGGTCCAGCCTGGTGGCCGAGCTGACCGAGAGCTGCCTGGACGAGCAGCCCAAGAAGTTGGAAGAGTTCGTGGTGGAATGTCAGAAAATGGGTCTCTTTATTGCCCTGGACGACTTTGGCAGCGGCTATTCCTCCCTGCGGATGCTTCTGCAATATCCCTCCAGCATCATCAAACTGGACCGATCCCTGGTTCAGGAGGTAACCGAATCCGATGAGAAGATGAATTTCATCCGAAGCATTGTCTATGCCTGCCACCAGTTCGGCAAGGCGGTGTGTATGGAGGGCGTGGAGGACGCCGACCAGAATTCCATCATTCTGGACACCGGCTGCGACATGATCCAGGGCTATTATTACTACCGCCCCATGGAGGTCCATGATGTGTATCAGTTGGTCAGCGAAAGCCAGCAGAGCATAGAATAGCATAAGGAGGGAGTCGCCGGTGGAAAGGCGGGATATGATGTGTGAAAACCGCGAGATCTATTCCGTACTGGACGAGTTTTTTCATCACTACTTTGTAGAGCGTGACGCGGAAAAAACCCTTTCCATGCTTTCCGACCAACTTTACAGCATTGGAACCGGAGAAGGGGAGATCGCGCTTGGAAAGGCGGCTTTCCGCGAACTCCTTTATGATGAGATCGCTCTGCTTCCCGGACCGCTGCACTATACCATCACCAACTACAACGAGAAGCGCCGGATGGAGAACTGCTGGGATTGCTTCTGCAATCTGGAAATGCAAGTCAAGACCCCCAACGGGGTAGAGGCTTTGTACTTCCTGCGCGTCACCGCCGGCCTTCACCGAGAGAACGGCGACATTATCATTGACACCCTCCATGCCTCAGAGTCCAGCGGCTACCAGGAAGAGGGCGAATATCTGCCCATGAAGTTTATTTCGGAGGGGCCCAAAGTCATCAATTGGGAGACCCAGCACGAGCTGATGGAGATCATCAGCCAGATCATGCCCGGCGGCATCATCGGCGGATACGTGGAGAAAGACTTCCCCCTTTACGTGGCCAATGACCGCCTGCTGCAGATGGTGGGCTATGAGAGCTATCAGGCCTTTGAGTCAGACATTCAAGGGCATATCATCAACTGTATTCACCCGGAGGACCGGGAGTTCATCAGCAAGGAGCTCCAGCATCTTCCCGCCCCGGGCGACCAATATGAGATTGAGTACCGGATGCGCAAGCAGGACGGCACCTATCTCTGGGTTCACGATATCGGCCGCCGGACGGTCTCCAGCGACGGCCGGGATGCCATCATCAGCGTACTCGTTGACATCTCCCAGCAGGTCCACACCCAGACCCACCTGCTGCAGGAGGCTTCCAACGATCCCCTGACCGGCGTATACAACCGCAAGGGCGGCAAGGACCGCATTACCCAGGCCATACAAACCACCTCGGACTATGTATTTTTCATGGTGGATCTGGACAATTTCAAGCAGGTCAACGACATCTACGGCCATGAGCAGGGAGACCGGGTTCTGTGCTATATTGCCGAGCAGATGATGGAATCCTTCCGCAAATCGGATACCGTCTGCCGTCTGGGCGGCGACGAGTTCGCGGTTTTTGTGGCGGATTGTCAGGATGTGGGAGCCATTGAGCGCAAGGTCACGGCCCTCATCCAGTCCTATGGCGAGATGACCTGGAGCCAATGCCCCGCCGCCCAGTCCACCCTGTCAGTGGGCGGCGTATACGGCCACACGCCCCGCACCTTCGCGGAACTGTACCAGCTGGCCGACCAAGTGCTCTACGAGATCAAAAAGAGTCAGAAGGGGCAGCTGAAGCTGCGGGAGATCTGATACGGCGCAAAAAACCGGGGGACGTCCCTGAGGACGTCCCCCGGTTTCACTTTGCTCAGACCTCCACCGTCTTCTGGATGGTGGTGGGCTCAAAGGAGCCAATGGCCTCGCACACGCCGCACACGTCGGGCCGCTCCTCATAGGTAGCGCCGCAGAACATGCAGCGGTAGCCGGCCACCTCCACCGTCTTGGTGGTCTTGGCGGCAGAGGCGGAGGCGGCGGGCGCAGCCGTCTTGGCAGCGGGCGCAGCCCCATTCAACTTGGCCAGCGCGGCCAGGAAACGGTGCTCATGGTCCCGCTCAATCTGGCTGATCTGGTCAAAGAGCTCCCCAATGCCCTCAAAGCCCTCCTCCCGGGCAATCTTGGCAAAGGAGGGATACATACTGCTCCACTCGCCGTATTCCCCCATGACGGCCTCCTGAAGGTTGGCGGCGCTGCTGCCCACGCCCTTGAGCCGCTGGTACAGCAGCTTGCCGTGGACCCCTTCGTTCTGGGCCATCTTCTCAAAGAGCTCAGCCACCTCGTTGTGCCCCTCCTGCTTGGCCTTCTCGGCAAAGAAGAGATATTTATTCCGGGCCATAGACTCGCCGCTGAAGGCGGCAAGCAGATTCTGTTCGGTACGGGTTCCTTTCAGTTCCATGGTATTGACCCCCATTATTTGCTAATAGTAATTGTTACTAATAATTTAGCACCTTTTAACTTTGCTGTCAAGGCTCTTTTTTTAAGAATTCTGAAAGATTTCAGCCGTTGAGTTTGAAAGAAATCTGGGCTATTCTATGTTCACAGGAGGGATTGGATGAATGAGTGCGTACTGGTGGTGGATGACGACGCCGAAATCGTCAAGGCCATCGCCATTTTACTGGAAAAAGAGGGCTACCGGGTTCTGAAGGCCTACAACGGCATGGAGGCACTGGACCTTGCTCTGGAACCCAGCCTGCGGCTCATCCTCATTGATGTGATGATGCCCAAGCTGGACGGGCTCTCGGCGGTGCTGAGGATCCGGGAGAAGCGCAACCTGCCCATCCTGATCCTCAGCGCTAAGAGCGAGGACACCGACAAGGTGCTGGGTCTCTCCATGGGGGCGGACGACTACATTGCCAAGCCCTTTCACCCCCAGGAGCTGGTGGCCCGGGTGCGCAGCCACCTGCGGCGGTACACCCAGCTGGGGGATGTGAACGCCTCAGGCAGGGAGCGGGAGATCATCAACGGGCGGCTGCGGTACCAGGTGGAGGAGCGGACCCTGCTGGTGGACGGGGAGCCGGTGCGGCTCACCGCCACCGAGCTGAAAATCGTGGAGCTGTTGATGCGCAGTGCGGGCCGGGTTTTTCCCGCGGAAGAGATCTACCGTCGGGTGTGGGGGGAGGAGCCCTTCGCCACCGAGAACACGGTGATGGTCCACATACGGCGCATCCGGGAAAAAATTGAGCTCAATCCAAAGGAGCCGGAATATCTAAAGGTGGTGTGGGGCATTGGATACAAAATTGAAAAGCATTAAGCCTGCTCTGGCCTTTTTGAGCTTTGTGCTGGGGGTGAGTCTGCTGCTGTACAGCGGGGCGGCCTGGCTGTACCTGTTTACCGGCACCAGTTCCAGTATCCGGAGCAATCTGGCCGACACTTTCCGCTCAGACTACCAGCAGACGGCCACCTTCCGCAGCATGATCAGCAGCGATCTCTATACCCTGCTCAACTATGCCGCCAACGCACAGGCCTTTTCCAGTGTCCCCATGGCGGAGGGGGATTTGAACCTGCTGTACTATGTGGAAAAAAACAACCTCCCGCTGGCCTCCAACACATACGCCGACCTCTCCTCCCCAGACACGCTGCCCGAAGGCTACAATTTCCTGCTCACCTTCAACGGAAGCACCGCCTCCATCTGGAAGGATGGTCAGGAGCTGGACGTGTATGGCGACGGCGTCTACCGCGGCACGGAATGGGACTGGGATTTACCGGGCTATGAGGTGGCAGACATTCCGGTATCCGCGTACTATCTGGACACGGTGGTGTACCTGGCGGCTGCGGAAAATCCAGTGGACTACGGCACGGGCTACGGCCCCTACGGCGTGGTGCGGGACATGGCCGCGGTGCGTACGCTCCTGATCTGGCTACTGCTGGTACCTTCGGCAGCGGGGGCCGGACTGTTGGTGTGGTATATCCTCTGGCGCAAATACAAGCAGCGAGCCGACCAGGCCATCGCCTGGTTCAGCAGCCACATCTGGCTGGAAATCAAGCTGCTCCTGCTGCTCCCTCTGGTCTGGCTGTGGGCAGGCTCCATAGTGGCCTGTATCAACCTGTTTGTGGGCAGCAACTACAACGAGCTGCTCTGGTGTCTGGCCACGCTGCTCCCCCTCTGGCTGTCTTACCTCTACCTCAACGACCTGCGGTACAATTTCGACCAGCTGCACACTCACAGCTTCTGCGCCGCCTGCGTCCGGCTGTTCCGGCGGCAGGAGCTGGGCTGGTCGGTCCAGCGGCGGATGGACCGGCGGGCGGTGCTCCAGTTTATCCTGTGCGTCCCCTTTTTCCTGATGTGGCTAGCCCGGTTCCCCAGCCTCTACCAGCGGTACTATTACAGTCTGTGGCCTCTGGCGCTGGCGGGCTTCTTTCTGGTGGGCGCGGGCCTGATCGCCGCCCAGCTCAGGCTGATGACCGCCAACCGGAAAACCTCGGCGGACATGGACCGTCTGCTCACCCATATAGAGTCCGCCGGAGCTGGCCGCCCCACCGGGGAACTGGCTTTGCCGGAGGACTCCGACCTGCGGGAAGCTGCTGCCAGTCTGGGCCACATGGAGGACGGGCTGCGGGCCGCTCTGGAGGAGCAGATGAAAAGTGAGCGCACCAAAATCGAGCTCATCGCCAACGTGTCCCACGACCTGAAAACCCCCCTCACCTCCATTGTCAGCTATGTGGAACTGCTGGGACAGGAGGAGGGTCTGCCCGAGCACGCCCGGGATTACGTGCGGATTTTGTCGGAAAAGTCCCAGCGGCTCCAGACCATGGTACGGGACGTGTTCGAGGTAAGCAAGGCAGCCGCCGGGAATCTGCCGGTGACAATGGCGCCCCTGGACTATGCCAAACTGCTGCGGCAGACTCTGGCGGACATGAGCGAGGCCATTGAGGCCTCCCCCGCCTCCCTGCGGCCCCGGCTGCCGGAGGAGCCGGTGTGGATCGAGGCCGACGGGGACCGGCTGTACCGGGTGTTTCAGAACCTGATCGGCAACGCCCTGAAATACGCCCTGGATGGCTCCCGGATCTACCTGGACCTGACGGTGGAGAGCGGCACGGCCACCGCCATGGTGCGGAATATTTCCCGGGACGAGCTGCCCCAGGGGGTGGATCTCACCGAGCGGTTCGTCCGGGGAGACGCCAGCCGCACCGACGGAGGCAGCGGTCTGGGGCTGTCCATCGCCCGCACCTTCACCGAGGCCTGCGGCGGCAGCTTCGCGGTACAGACCGAGGCGGACCTGTTTACCGTCCGGGTATCCTTCCCCCTCACCGATCGGCGTCCGGCGGAGGAACCTCCGGCGGCATAAGGGCAAAAAGAGCGGGGCCGTCCCCATGGGGGACGGCCCCGTTCCTTTTGCGGAATATTGACATATCAATATCCCTGTATTAAAATGAATCCGCAACGTCCAAACGTGAGGTGAGGCAAATGGAACCTACCCGGAGCAACCCCCTGGGCACCGCGCCCATCGGCAGGCTGCTGCCCAAATTCGCCATCCCGTCGGTGATCGCCTTTCTGGTCACCTCTCTGTACAACATTGTGGACCAGATCTTCATTGGCCAGGGAGTGGGCTATCTGGGCAACGCGGCCACCACGGTGGCCTTTCCCTTTGTCACCGCCTCCACCGCCATCGCCCTGCTCATGGGCATCGGCACGGCGGCCAACTTCAACCTGAACCTGGGGGCGGGACGGCGGGACACCGCCCGGCAGGTGGCGGGCACCGGACTGACGGTGCTGGCTGTGCTGGGCGTCTGCCTGGGTCTGGCGGCCTACTTCCTCCGGGCCCCCCTGCTCACCTTCTTTGCCGCCACCCCCGACGTGTTTCCCTACGCCATGACCTACACCGGCATCATCGCCTTCGGCCTGCCCATGGTCACCTTCACCACCGGGGCCAGCAACATGATCCGGGCCGACGGCAGCCCGGCCTACTCCATGTTCTGCACCCTGTCGGGGGCGGTGCTCAACACCATTCTGGACCCCATCTTCATCTTCCCTCTGGACATGGGGGTAGCCGGCGGCGCCCTGGCCACAGTGCTGGGTCAGGCCCTCTCCCTGGCCCTGGCGCTGGGCTACCTGCTGCGCACCAAAATCCGCACCGTCCCCCTCACCCGGGCGGACCTGCGGCCAAAGCCCAGGCTGCTGAAGGACATCTTCTCCCTGGGCATGGCCCCCTTCTTCAACCAGATCGCCATGCTGCTGGTGCAGGTGGTGCTCAACAATACCCTGACCTACTACGGCGCCCAGTCCCAGTACGGTTCCGACATCCCCCTGGCCTGCGTGGGGGTAATCTCCAAGGTGAATATCCTGGTGCTGGGCTTCACCATCGGCATCTCCCAGGGGTGCCAGCCCATTTTCAGCTTCAACTACGGGGCCGGCAAGTACAGCCGGGTGCGGGAGGCCTACCGGAAAGCCATCATCGTGGCCACCCTGATCTGCTGCGTGGCCTTTTTGTGCTTCCAGCTCTTCCCCCGGCAGATCGCCGGTATTTTCGACTCCTCCGGCTCCCAGCTGTACTTCCAGTTCTCTGAGCGCTATTTCCGCATTTTTATGCTGATGACCTTCGTCAATGCGGTGCAGCCCATTACCTCCAACTTCTTTACCTCCATCGGCAAGGCCAAAAAGGGCATTCTCATCTCCCTCACCCGGCAGGTGCTCTTCCTCATCCCCCTGATCCTGCTCTTCCCCCTGCTGTGGGGGATCGACGGGGTGATGTATGCCGGGCCCATCGCCGACACCGCCGCCTTGGTGGTTGCCGGTCTGCTCACCTGGCGGGAGATGCGGCGGATGCCCGTTCAGGACAAGCCCCAGGCGGTCTGAGTCCTCAGAGGTACAGCTGGGGCTGACGGGGCTGGACCAGGGCGTGCTCCAGCTTGTCCACCGTGGCGTCGTAGGCCATGCTCCGCACCGCCCGGCTGCCGGTGGGGCAGGCCCGGACACAGGCCAGGCAGCGCAGGCACCGCTCCGAGTCGGTCTGCCTGGGGTCCTGGCTGGAGATGGCCTCCACAGGGCAGGTACGGACGCAGGCGCCGCACTGGACACAGCGGCTGTCCCCCTCCGGATAGAAGGGCGCCACCTGGAAGTCCCGGTAGGGCCGATTCCCCGGCAGCTGAGGCTGGGCCCAGTCAGGCTTGTCCAGCTTGTCCGCCGCTTTTTTGCCCAGCTCCCGAGCCGCCTCCCGGTCCGCCTCATCCGGCCGGCCGGCCCCCACCTTGGCGGAGAAGGTATGTGGGGCGATGAACTCCCCTGCCGCCACCGGCCGGAAGCCCCGGGCGGCACACAGGTCGGCCAGCTCCGCCAGAGCGTCGTCAATGGCCCGGTTGCCGTACACCGCCGCCAGCACCGCCGGGGTGCCCTCCCCTGTCAGGCCGTCCAGCAGGCCGTCCACCTCGGGTATCCGGCCGTAGTACACCGGCACGCCCAGCACCACCACCTCGTCGGGGCCAAAGGACCGGCTCTGCCGCCGCACCTCCGGCCGGGTCAGATCCCATGTCTCCACATGGTCGGACATGGCGCCCGCAATCTCCTCCACATAGGCCCTGGTACCTCCGGTGGGGCTGAAAAAGAGGGCGGTCACCTTTGCGTGCTGATTCATAACAACATCCCCTGTCTGTTTTCTATAATATGGAAGAAACAAAGAACGCCGCGGGGCATTGCCCCGCGGCGTTCCTTGTTATGCCGATTTCCGGCTATCGTACGGCCGTCTCAGCAGCAGCTGTTGCCGCAGCCGCAGCTGTTACCGCCCGCGTTGCCGTTCCCGCAGCAGCAGCAGAGCAGAATGATGATCAGGATGATCCACAGGCAGCTACCGCCGCCAAAGCCACAGCCATTGTTGCACCCCATAATGAAGTACCTCCTGGTTTAAAATGGAAACCTGGAGCTGGCGGCGGGGGCTTCCCGCTGTCCGGCCCGGTCTCATTCCATACTATGCCAGGGCGGCGGAGAGGTGCGGGGAAAGGGCTGCTTTTTTACTCCAATTCAAATGCGCCGGTGTACAGCTGGTAGTAGATGCCGTGCTGGGCGATCAGGTCCTCGTGATTGCCCCGCTCCACGATCCGGCCGTGGTCCAGCACCATGATGGCGTCGGAGTTGCGGACGGTGGAGAGCCGGTGGGCGATGACAAACACGGTGCGGCCGCTCATCAGCGCATCCATGCCCCGCTGGACAATGGCCTCAGTGCGGGTGTCGATGGAGGAGGTGGCCTCGTCCAGGATCATCACCGGGGGATCGGCCACGGCGGCCCGGGCAATGGCGATCAGCTGCCGCTGGCCCTGGGACAGGTTGGCGCCGTTGCCGGTGAGCATGGTGTCATACCCCTGGGGCAGGCGGCGGATGAAGTCGTCGGCGTTGGCCAGCTGGGCGGCGGCCTCCACCTCCTCGTCGGTGGCCTCCAGGTTGCCGTAGCGGATGTTCTCCCGGACGGTACCGGTGAACAGGTTGGTGTCCTGGAGCACGATGCCCAGGGAACGGCGCAGGTCGGGCTTGTGGATATCGTTGATGGAGATGCCGTCGTAGCGGATCTTGCCGTCGGCGATATCGTAGAAGCGGTTGATCAGGTTGGTAATGGTGGTCTTGCCTGCGCCGGTGGCCCCCACGAAGGCCAGCTTCTGGCCGGGCTTGGCAAACAGGGTGATATCGTGGAGGATGGTCTTGCCCTCCTCATAGGCAAAGTCCACATCGTCAAAGCGCACGTCGCCGGTGAGGCGCACGTAGGAATAGCTGCCGTCCTCCTGGGGCACCTTCCAGGCCCAGATATTGGTGCGCTGGTCGGTCTCATGGAGGTTGCCCTCCTGGTCAAAGTTCACATTCACCAGGGTCACTCTGCCGTGGTCCTCCTCCACCGGCTCATCCATCAGATCAAAGATCCGCTGGGCGCCGGCCAGAGCCATGACCACCGAGTTGAGCTGCTGGGAGATCTGGCTGATGGGGTTGGACAGGCTCTTGGACAGCTGGAGGAAGGTGGCGATGACGCCCAGGGTAATGCCGGGGCCGATGCCGCTGAGGGCCAGGGCGCCGCCGGCCATGGCAATGATCACGTACTGGATGTTGCCGATGTTGATGAGGATGGGCATGAGGATGTTTGCGTACTTGTTGGCCTTGTCGGCGCTCTCAAACAGGGCGTTGTTCACCTGGTCGAAGCCCTCCTGGGCCTCGGCTTCATGGCAGAAGACCTTGACCACCTTCTGGCCGTTGATCATCTCCTCGATATAGCCGTTCAGATCGCCCAGCTTTACCTGCTGGCGGACAAAATAGCGGCCGCTGCGGCCCGCCAGGAACCGGGTGACGGTCAGCATGCCGATGATGCACAGGATGACCACGCCGGTGAGCAGCAGGTCGGTAAACAGCATACCGATGAAGGCCACCACAATCATCATCAGGGAGTTGATGACCTGGGGGATGCTCTGGGAGAACATCTGGCGGAGGGTGTCCACGTCATTGGTGTAGACGCTCATCACGTCGCCGTGGGCGTGGGTGTCAAAGTATTTGATGGGCAGGTCCTGCATGTGGCCGAACAGGTCGTCCCGGATCTTCTTCTGCACACCCTGGGAGATGGTGACCATCAGCCGGTTATAGATCAGGGCGCACAGCGCGCCGGTGAGGTACAGGCAGCCCATCATGATCAGGGCATGGAGCAGCCCGTCAAACACCGGGTTATCCATGGCCAGCAGGGGGGTGATATAGTCGTCGATGAGGGAGCCCAGGAACAGGGAGCCGGACACCGAGGCGATGGCGCTGACCAGGATACACAGCAGCACCAGCACAAACTGGACGCCGTAACCCTTGCCCACATAACCCATCAGCCGGCGGACGGTGTGGGACTTCTTGACCGGATACTTATTCATCATCGCTGCCTCCCTTCGTCTGGGACTGGTAAATCTCGCGGTAGATCTCGCAGCTCTTGAGGAGCTGGTCGTGGGTGCCCATGGCGGCGATCCTGCCGCCGTCCATCACCAGAATCTTGTCTGCGTCCTCGATGGAGGAGATGCGCTGGGCGATGATGAACTTGGTGGTCTCGGGGATCTCCTCCCGGAATGCCTTGCGGATCAGGGCGTCGGTCTTGGTGTCCACGGCGGAGGTGGAATCGTCCAAAATGAGGATTTTGGGCTTTTTCAGCAGGGCCCGGGCGATACACAGCCGCTGCTTCTGGCCGCCGGACACGTTGGAGCCGCCCTGCTCGATGTGGGTGTCGTACTTGTCTGGGAACTCCTGGATGAAGGGATCGGCCTGGGCCAGCTTGCACACCCGGACCATCTCCTCGTCGGTGGCCTCCTTGTTGCCCCAGCGCAGATTGTCCTTGATGGTGCCGGAGAACAGCACGTTCTTCTGGAGCACCATGGCCACCTGCTCCCGCAGGGCGTCCATGTCGTAGTCCCGCACGTCCACGCCGCCCACCAGCACACGGCCCTCGGTGGCGTCATACAGGCGGGGGATCAGCTGGACCAGAGTGGTCTTGGAGGTGCCGGTACCGCCCAGGATGCCCACCGTCTCGCCGGAGTTGATGGTGAGGTTTACATCCTTCAGGCACTCCTTGGTGGGGTCCTTGGCATAGCTGAAGCTGACGTTCTCAAAGACCACGGAGCCGTCCTTCACCTCGTAAACGGGGTTGGGCCCGTTCTTCAGGTCGCTCTCCTCGTTGAGCAGCTCCACAATCCGCTCGGCGGAGGCACGGGCCAGAATGATCATCACCAGCACCATGGACAGCATCATCAGGCTCATGAGGATCATCATGATATAGCTGAACATGCTGGTGAGCTGGCCGGTGGTCAGCTCGCCGCCCACCACCAGGTTGGCGCCAATCCAGGACACGGTGAGCATACAGGCGTAGACGCAGATCTGCATCAGGGGCATATTGAAGGCGATGATCTTTTCCGCCTTGGAGAAGTCCATGTAGATCTCATTGGACACCTTGCCGAACTTCTCCTTCTCGTGGTCCTCCCGGACAAAGGACTTCACCACCCGGATGCCCAACAGGTTCTCCTGCACCACGTTGTTCAGCCAGTCGTACTTCTTGAACACCCGCTCAAACAGGGGATGGGCCGACTTCATGATCGCCAGCAGGCCCACCGCCAGGACGGGGATGACCACCAGGAAAATGAGGGCCAGCTTGGGATTGATGGTGAAGGTGAGCACCCAGGCGCAGATGAGCATGATGGGGCAGCGCACCGCGATGCGAATAATCATCATAAAGGCCATCTGCACGTTGGTCACATCGGTGGTCAGGCGGGTAATGATGCCGCCGGTGGAAAATTTGTCAATGTTGGAAAAGGAAAACTTCTGCACCTGCTGATACATCTCCCGGCGCAGATTGCGGGAGAAACCGGTGGAGGCCCGGGCGGCAAACCGGCCGGACAGGGCGCCCAGCAGCAGGGCCATCAGGGCCATGGCCACCACCAGAACTCCGTACCGCAGAATATGGGACATGCTGCCCGCCTTCACGCCCTCGTCCAGCAGCTTGCCGGTCATCATGGGGATCAGCACGTCAAAGGCCACCTCACCGATGACAAAGATGGGGGTGAGAATGGTATCCCGCGTAAATTCCTGAATACAGCTTGTAAGCCCTCGTTTCTTCTTCATAGGTTTCCTCCTTAGGATCTCAGTTGTCGCGCCCTTACATCAGGTTCCGCTTGAGCTTTTCCACAGTGGCCAGAAACTGGTCCAGCTCCTGCCGGGAGATGTCCCGGGTCAGCGTCCGCTCCACGCTGGAAATACGCTCCATGATCTCCTGATGCAGGGCCTCCGCTTTGGGCGTGGTGGTCACCCGCTTGAGCCGGGCGTCCCAGGACACCGGCTGCCGCAGGATAAAGCCGTCGGCCTCCAGCCGCTTGAGCAGGCGGGAGGCGGTGGACCGCCGGATGTAAAAGGCCTCCTCAATATCCTTCTGGTACACCTCCTGATCCTGATTGTGGCACAAAAAGCCCAGGATCTTGGCCTGCATCTCGGTAAAATCGTCCCCTTCAGGCGTCCCTGCGGTCTCCAGCACCTTGCGCCGCAAGAGGTTGGCCAGCGCCTTGATCTCATATCCCACGTGGTGCTCCTGACGCATCCGCTCATCTCCTTTTTTGCGCTACCATCAGTTTAGTTTCATTGCTAACAGTTGTCAATGCGCAACATCACCAAAACTCCTCCCCTTCCACCCTGTCCATTCTGACAGACAAAACGCGCGGCCCCCAAAGGGGCCGCGCGTTCCCATCTTACAGTCTTGGCACCGTCACCGCCGCCATAACCTGCTCCAGCTGGCTGCGGTTCAGTCCGCCGCTGGACACGGTGCGGTCCAGCAGCACGCCGCCCCCCTTCATGGGGGCGTTCAGGGCAAAATAGGAGAGATAGACCACCTGGGCCCGCAAAAACTGGCTCTGGGACAGCATGGCCTGCTCCCCGCTGCTGAGGAGCCCCCAGGACACAGCCCTGGACACGGCGGTATCCCAGGTAAAGTCGGGGGCAGCCCCGCTGTCGGTATAGCCCAGGGCCCGGAGGATCAGGGTCACATACTCCTCCGCGGAGATCTGGCGGTCGGGGGCGAAGTACAGCGCCCCGGAGGGACTCTCCCCCACGCCGTTGGTATAGCCCTTCTCAAAGGCATAGGCCACATAGCGGTCACACCAGGCGGGGGTGTCCACAAAGGGGTTGACCGCCGTGCTGGACAGGGCGGCCTGCTCCTCCCCGATAAGGCGGAGGAACATCACAACCCCCATGATCCGGGTGGTGGGGTTCTCCAGATCGTAGCCGCTGCCGTACGTGGTGCCGCTGCCCTGAAACAGGCCCATCTCGAACAGGGCGTCGGCCAGGGCGTTATAATCCACGCTGCCGCTGGGTGCAAGGGAATAATACCCCTCCACGCTGAGCACCGCGGTATCCGAGGTGATGGTCAGGCTGGCGGTGGTATTCTCCCCCGCCAGGTAGCGGTGCCGCAGGGCCAGGGCGCTGCCGGAGGGGATCGTCTCCCCCGCCGTCACGTCCACCACCGCGCCGCCGGCATAGGAAACCGACCCGCTCCCCGCCAGCAGCATCCCGCCGGAGCCGGTGGAAAGGGTGATCACGTCTCCCTTCTTGAAGCGCAGGTCGGCCAAGGCGGAAGCGTAGGTTCCCGTTCCGGCCGTTCCGCCGCTGCCCGCTTGGGCCAGATAGGCGCTGTGGGCCTGGTTCAGGGCGGTAAGGGCGGACTGGTAAACCTGCTCCGTCCGCTCCTGCACACGCTGGGAGACCTGCTTTTCCACGTCGGGCACATAGGTTCCGGTGAGATAGCTTTTGGAAATCAGCGACTCCCCGGTCAGTGCGCCGGTGGCGTAAGCCGCCGCGCCGCTCACCAAAACGGCGGCCGTCAGCAGCAGTACGATGGTTTTTTTCATGGCGCCTCCGAGATCATATAGTTCAGGGCCAGCAGGCTGTCGGCAAAGTGGACGTCCTCCACCACGATGTCGGGGGCGTCCACCGTCAGCTCGATATTGGTGAAGTTCCAGATCCCCTTGACACCGGCGGCAACCAGCCGCTCGGCCACCCGGTTGGCCACCCGGCCGGGCACCGTCAGCACGCCGATATTGGCCGGATGCTGAGTCAGATACTCCTCCAGCTGATCGGTATGGTACACCGGCACCCCGGAGCAGGAGCGCCCCACGATCTCCGGCACCACGTCAAAGGCGGCGGCCAGGGTCACGCCGAAGCGGTCAAAGTGGAAGTTCTCCATCAGCGCCCGGCCCAGATTGCCCACGCCCAAAATCACAGCGCTGTGCCCCCGGTTGACTCCCAGGATGTCGGCCACCTCGTCCCGCAGGCTGCTCACATTATAGCCGTAGCCCTGCTGGCCGAATTCGCCGAAGCAGGACAGGTCCTGCCGGATCTGGGAGGCAGTAAGGCCCAGAGACGCCCCCAGGGCGTTGGAGGAGATACGCTCCACCCCCGCCTGATGCAGGTCGTTCAGGTGCCGGTAATATCGGGGCAGGCGGCGGATCACCGCACTGGACACCTTTTGCTTTTTCATCATAAATCACACTCTTTCCAGAGCATAACTGCCAATCGTTCCTGTTTAGTTTACTCGAAACAGGTGCCCTTGTCAACTTCTCCCGCCCAATTCACCGGGGAACCCCGGAGGGGCCGGCGGCATAGGATGCCGCAAAAGGAGGAATGTCAGTTGGACGCATTTGGAACCATTTTGACCCGGGTTTACACCTCAAGGGCCCAGATTCCCGTATCGGGCGCCACGGTGGCCTTTACCCAGCGGGGAGCGGAGGGGCGGCACAAGCTGCTGGCGGTGCGGGTCACCGACGGAAACGGCCGCACCGCCCCGGTACAGGTGAGCACCCCGGACGCCGCCGCCAGCGAGTCTCCCGGCACGGTGGAGCCCTTCGCGGTGTGCGACATCTGGGCGGAATCTCCGGGCTATGAGCTGCTGGTGGTGGAAAACGTGCAGATTTTCCCCGGCACCCAGACCCTGCAGGAGCTGGAGCTCATCCCCCTGCCGGAGCAGACGGACGCCCTGCTGCCCGAGCACCCGGTGAACATCCCGCCCCAGAGCCTGTAAAGGAGGGATAGCATGCCTGAAACCCTGCCCATTACCCCCTATGTGCCCCAGTACATCACGGTCCACCTGGGCCCTCCGGGGTCCAACGCGGAGAACGTCACGGTCTCCTTTCCCGATTACGTGAAAAACGTGGCCTCCAGCGAAATCTACCCCACCTGGGAGACCGCCGCCCTCCAGGCCAACATTCTGGCCATCATCTCCTTTGCCCTCAACCGGGTATACACCGAGTTCTACCCCAGCCGGGGCTACCCCTTCAACATCACCTCCTCCACCGCCTACGACCAGAAGTTCATCAAGGGCCGCAACATCTTTGAGAACATCAGTCAGCTGGTGGATGAGATGTTCAACTCCTACATACGGCGCATCGGCTTTGTGGAGCCCCTGGCCGCCAAATTCTGCAACGGCACCACCGTCACCTGCGACGGGCTTTCCCAGTGGGGCAGCCAGGCCATGGCGGAAGAGGGAGCCGATTATATGTCCATCCTGCGCTACTACTACGGCGACAACATCGAACTGGTGACCAACGCCCCGGTGCAGGGCATCCGCTACTCCTACCCCGGCTACCCCATCCGCCGGTACGACAGCGGCGAGGCGGTGCAGCGCATCCAGGTGATGCTCAACCGGATCTCCCGGGACTACCCCGCCATACCCAAGGTCTACCCGGTGGACGGCGTCTTCGGCCCGGCCACCGAGGCGGCGGTGAAAAAGTTCCAGGAGATCTTCGACCTGACCCCCGACGGCATCGTGGGCAACTCCACCTGGTATAAAATGGTGTTTCTCTACGTGGGGGTGCTGGACCTGGCGGAGCTCATCAGCCAGGGCCAGACCTATTACCCCGAAACCGGCAGTCAGCCCTTCCCCAACGTGCTGCGGGAGGGGGACCGCGGGGAATCGGTGAAGGTGATCCAGTATGTGCTGTCGGTGGTGGCCGAGTTTTACAGCAACATTCCCTCGGTGGCCATCGACGGCATCTACGGCCCGGCCACCAAAAACGCCGTCATTGCCGTCCAGCAGATGACCGGCCTGCCCCAGGACGGCATCATGGGCCCCCAGACCTGGGCCGCCCTGTACCGGCTGTATGCCGGTATCGTGGACGCGGTGAGCACCTACACCAACGTGATCCCCGAGCAATTCCGTCCCGACCTGCCTGAGAGCCAGGCCACCGGCCTGACCCAGTATCCCGGCCAGCCCATGACCCTGGGCTCCGCCGACCAGAGAGGAGCCGCCTCATGATTGTACCCCAGGAGATCCGCCTTATCGGCCAGCCCGTCCGCAGCCTCCAGACCATGCTGCGGGAGCTGTCCTTCCTCTATGATTTTCTCCCCCGCCTCACCCCTGACGGCATCTTTGGGGAGCGCACCCTGGAGGCCGTCATGCTGTTCCAGCGGGAGTTTTTCCCCCCGGTCACCGGGCAGGTGAACCAGGCCACCTGGGACGCCATCGCCGCCCTCTATCTCCAGGCCAGGGCCCGGCTGGCGGGCCCTCTCCCCGGCCGGACCTACCCCAAGGGCGATTTCACCGTCCAGCCGGACCAGAACAGCGTCCACCTCTATCTGGTGCAATCCATGTTCCGGGCCCTGGCCCGGCTGCTGGACGGGGTGGAGTCTGCCCCCGTCACCGGCCAGAACGACGCCGCCACCCAGCGCAACATCCGCTGGATCCAGCGGCTGGACGGCCGGCCGGAGACCGGCATCCTGGATCAGGACAGCTGGAACACCATCAGCCGGCTGTATACCCTGTTCGTCACCTACGGTCAGGCATAAAAAAGGAGGCGCTGCCTGGGCAGCGCCTCCTTTTCAGGTCTCGTGGTCCACGGTTTTCATCTGCTTGAGATTGCCGATCTTGTGGCTGCGGCGCTCCAGTTCGGCCAGCACCGCGTCCAGGGGGATATTCTGCTGGGCCATCATCACCATCAGGTGGTAGATAAGGTCGGAGATCTCCCCCACCGTCTCCTCCTGCTTGCCGTTCTTGGCGGCGATGATGGTCTCGGAGCACTCCTCCCCCACCTTCTTCAGGATCTTGTCCAGGCCCTTGTCAAACAGGTAGCAGGTGTAGGACCCCTCCTGAGGGTCGCTCTTGCGGTTCAGCACCACCTGGTACAGGTCGCGCAGTACGGTATCGTTCATGTGGTTTCCTCCCAAATGTCGTTGAAAAAGCAGCTTCTGGCCCCGGTGTGGCAGGTGGGGCCCTGGGGAACGCAGAGATAGAGCAGGGTGTCGGTGTCGCAGTCGGTGACCACCTTCTTCACGTGGAGGAAGTGACCCGAGCTCTCCCCCTTGTTCCACAGCTTCTGACGGCTGCGGGACCAGAACCAGGCGGTCCTGGTTTTCAGAGTCAGCTCCACCGCCTCCCGGTTGGTAAAGCCCAGCATCAGAATATCCTTTGTCTCCGCGTCCTGGATGATCACCGGGATCAGGTCGGATTTCTGAAAGAGCAAATTCAAATCAAAGTCCATGGTTCACCTCACGGGGATGTTTTGGGTACGGAGGTAATCCTTCACCTCGGGCACCGTCAGCTCCCCGAAGTGGAACAGAGAGGCGGCCAGGGCGGCGTCGCAGCCGGTCTTTTCAAATACCTCCGCGAAATGGGCCAGGGACCCGCAGCCCCCGGAGGCGATAACAGGGATAGACACCGCCTCGGTGACCGCCTTTGTCATGGCCAAATCAAAGCCCGCCTTGGTGCCGTCGGCGTCCATGGAGGTGAGCAGAATCTCCCCCGCCCCCAGGGCTTCCGCCTGTTTGACCCACTGGATGAGGTCCATACCGGTGGGTTTTCTTCCGCCCGCCACGACAACCTCCCAGGTGCCGTCACCTCTGGCCCGGGCGTCGGCGGCCAGCACCACACACTGGGAGCCGAACCGCTCCGCCGCCTGGGCGATCAGCTCCGGCCGGGCCACGGCGGCAGAGTTCACCGAAATTTTATCCGCCCCCGCCCGCAGCAAACGCTGAAAGTCCTCCACGGTGCGGATGCCGCCCCCCACCGTCAGAGGGACGAACACTTGGGCGGCGGTGCGCTCCACCACGTCGGCCACGGTGTCCCGGGCGTCGCTGGTGGCGGTGATATCCAGGAACACGATCTCGTCGGCCCCCTGGTCGGAATAATATTTGGCCAGCTCCACCGGGTCTCCGGCGTCCCGGATGTTGACAAAGTTGACCCCCTTCACCACCCGGCCGTCCCGCACGTCCAGGCAGGGGATGATCCGTTTGGCTAACACTGCTCGCCCGCCTCCTTTACCGCCGCCGGCAGATCCACCGTCCCGGCATAGTATGCCTTGCCGATGATGGCTCCGTACAGGCCCATGGCGTTCAGTTTGGACAGATCCTCGTTGGAGGACACCCCGCCGGAGGCGGTAATCTGACAACTTACCGCCCTCTGGAGCTGAGCCAGCCGCTCAAAGGAGGGGCCGGACAGCATGCCGTCGGTGGCGATGTCGGTGAAGATGATGGTGCGGACCCCCAGCTGCTCCATAGATCTGGCAAAGTCCAGGTAGTTGAGCCCCGAGGACTGTTCCCAACCGGCGGTTTTCACGATGCCGTCCATGGCGTCAATGCCCACGGCCACCCGCTCGCCGTATTTTTCCACCGCCTCTTTCACGAACTCCGGGTGGCTGACGGCGGCCGAGCCGATGACGCACCGCCACACCCCCAGAGCAAAGACCTCCTCCAGGTCGGCCAGGTCGCGGATGCCGCCTCCCAGCTCCACCTTCAGGCCGGACTGCTCCGCCACCGCTTTTACAATGGAGCCGTTCTGCCGGGCGCCGCTGCGGGCCCCGTCCAGGTCCACCATATGGATATACCGGGCCCCGGCATGAGAAAAGTCCCTGGCCACCGCCAGGGGATCGGCGGCCACCTGATGGGCGGTGGCAAAGTCCCCCTTGTACAGACGCACCGCCTGACCGTTCTTCAAATCTATGGCCGGAAACAGGATCATGTGTTCAGCCCTCCGAAATTCCGTAAAATCTGCAGGCCCACCTCGCCGCTCTTCTCCGGGTGGAACTGACAGCCGTACACGTTGCCCCGCTGCACCGCCGCCGTCACCGGCACACCGTAATCCGTCTGGGCGATGACGGTGGCCGGGTCGTCCGCCACGGCGCAGAAGGAGTGGACGAAGTAGACGTAGCTGCCCTCCTCCACCCCGGCCAACAGCGGAGAGGGATTGGGGAAACTCAGGCTGTTCCAGCCGATGTGGGGCAGTTTCAGATTGGTCTCAATTTTCCGCACGGAGCCGGGCACCAGCCCCAGACCGGCGCACTCCCGCACTTCCTCCCCCCGGTCCAGCAGCAGCTGCATCCCCAGGCAGATGCCCAGGATGGGTTTCTGCTCCGCCTGGGCGGTCAGCACCCTATCCAGATCGGTCAGGCGCAGCTTATCCGCCGCGTCGGGGAAGGCCCCCACGCCGGGCAGGATGATGGCGTCGGCCAGCTCCAGTTCCCTGGGATCGCTGGTGATCCGGGTGCTCAGACCCAGGTAGTCCATGGCGTTGGTGACGCTTTTCAGGTTGCCCACGCCGTAATCCACAATGGCGGTATAGCCCATGCTCTCTCTCCTTCCGCCTTATACCCTGTGATAAAAGACGATAATATCCTCATATCTGCCGTCCTTCAAACGAAATCCGCCCGGGATGGTCCCCACCCGCTGGAAGCCCAGGGACTGGTACAGGGCGATGGCCACCAGATTGCTGGCCACCACGGCGTTGAACTGGAGCAGCCGGAAACCCAGCGCTCCGCAGGCCGCCAGACTGTCCTCCACCAGAGCCCGGCCCACGCCCCGGCCCCGGCAATCCCGGCTCACGCCGTAGCTGGCGTTGGCAATGTGGCCGCAGCGGCCCACATTGTTGGGGTGCAAAATATACAGACCCACTATCCTCCCGTCCAGCTCAGCCACGGCGGTGCGGCTCTGGCCGGCAAAAAAGGCCGCCGCCTCCGCCCCGTCCAAGGTCTCCTCCTGGGGATACGCCACACCGTCCCCCACGATCTGGTTCCAGATCTCCGCCAGAGCGGGTAGGTCCTCCGCCTCATAGGGGCGCACCCGCAGCTCCCCTGCCATCACAGCACCCCCTTGGTGGATGTGACCCCGGCGCCGCTGACCTGGACGGCCTCCCGTACCGCCACCCCCAGAGCCTTGAACAGGGCCTCGGTGATGTGGTGGGCGTTTTTGCCGTACAGGCACTTCATATGTAAGGTCAGGCCGCTGTTCACCGCGAAGGCCCGCATGAACTCCTCGGTGAGGCAGGAATCGTACCCCCCGATCATAGGCTGGGGCATGTCGGCGTCAAACACCAGGAAGGGCCGGTTGGAGAAGTCCAGGGCGGCAAAGCACAGGGCCTCGTCCATGGGGATGTAGGCGGAGGCAAACCGGCGGATGCCCTTCCGGTCCCCCAAAGCCCGGCTCATAGCCTGACCCAGCACAATGCCCGTATCCTCCACCGTGTGGTGACCGTCCACCTCCAGGTCGCCTTTGACGGTCAGCTCCAGCCCCAGACCGCCGTAAAAGGCGAAGGCGGTGAGCATGTGGTCGAAAAAACCGATGCCGGTATGGATCTCCACCGGGCCGCCCTTCAGGCAGAGGTTCACACTGATTTGGGTCTCCTTTGTCTTGCGCTCTATGGAATAGGCCCGCACCGGGGCATCCGATTGATACACGGGAATGTCCATCAAATTTCCTCCTTGACCGGCCCATCCGGTTCAAACCGCACCTGGATGGAATTGGCGTGGGCGGTGAGCTTTTCGCTCTGGGCCAGGGTGATGATCTGATCCTTGATGGGGGCCAGGCTGGCCTGGTCATACTGGATGATGCTCATGGTCTTGAGGAAGCTGTCCACGCTGAGGGGGGAGAAGAACCGGGCGGTACCGCTGGTGGGCAGCACGTGGTCCGGCCCGGCCAGGTAGTCCCCCAGAGGCTCCGGGGACCAGGCCCCCAAAAACACCGCCCCGGCGTTTTGGATGGCGGGCAGCAGGGCCCGGGGGTCCTCGGTGACGATTTCCAGGTGCTCCGGCGCCACCTCGTTGGCCAGAGCGGCGCAGTCGGCCAAGGTCTGGCACACGATGGCGCAGCCGAAGTCCCGCAGGGAGCACTCCATGATCTCCGAGCGGCTGAGATAGCCGGTCTGGCGGATAATCTCAGCGTCCACCGCCTGGGCCAGCTCCATGGAGTCGGTGAGCAGCACGGCGGAGGCCAGCTTGTCGTGCTCGGCCTGGCTCAGCAGGTCGGCGGCCACAAACTTGGGGTTGGCCTTCCCGTCGGCGATCACCAGCACCTCGGAGGGCCCCGCCACCATGTCGATGTCCAGCTTGCCGTAGGCCTGCCGCTTGGCGGCGGCCACGTAGGCGTTGCCGGGGCCCACCAGCTTATCCACCCGGGGGATGAAGCCCGCCCCGTAGGTGAGGGCGGCCACCGCCTGAGCCCCGCCCACAGCGATGACCCGGTCCACCCCGGCGATCTTGGCGGCGGCCAGCACCGCATCGTTCAGGTTTTCGGTGGGGGGCGTCACCATGACGATCTCCTCCACCCCCGCCACCTTGGCAGGCACCGCGTTCATCAGCACGCTGCTGGGGTAGGCGGCGGTGCCGCCGGGGACGTAGATACCCACCCGGGTCAGCCCCCGGACCACCCGGCCCACGATCCCCCCGTCGGGGGAGGTCCACTCCATGGTGCGGGTCAGCAGCTTTTCGTTATAGTCCCTGATGTTGGCCGCCGCCCGCTCCAGGGCGGCGATCAATTCCTTGGGGCAGCGGTCATAGGCCGCGTCCAGCTCGGCGGCGGTGAGCTCCCGGGGCTCGGCCTTGTCAAAGCGGAGGGAGTACTCCCGCACGGCCCCGAACCCCTTTTCCCTGACGGTCTCCATGATCTCCGCCGCTGCCGCGTCGATAGCCTGGTTGGCCTGGGCGGCCCGGGCCCTCATGGCGGCCAGTACCGCCGTCTCGGCACAGCCGTCGGCTTTCACAATCTGTATCATTTCCGCTTCTCCAATTCTCCCTCGCAGCGGGCAATAAAATCTGCGATCTGATCCTTATACAGCTTCATGCTGGCGGTATTGACGATGAGCCGGGCGGACACCGGGGCCACGTCCTCTATGGGCACCAGGCCGTTGGCCTTCAGGGTGGCCCCCGTCTCCACAATGTCCACAATGGCGTCGGTGAGGTTCAGAATGGGGGCCAGCTCCACGCTGCCCTCGATCTTGATGATGTCCACATCCATGCCCTTCTGGGCAAAGAAGGCCCGGGTCACCTCCGGGTACTTGGAGGCCACCCGCCGGGTCTTGTAGGTACCGAAAAAGTCGCTGCCCTGCTTGACGGCCAGGGCGAAACGGCACCTGCCGAAGCCCAGGTCCAGCACCTCATAGAAGGACCCGCCCTTCTCCAGAATGGTGTCCTTGCCCACGATGCCCAGGTCGCATACCCCGTGCTCCACGTAGGTGATCACGTCGGGGGCCTTGGCCAGCACCGCGTCCAGGGGGTAGTTGGGCAGGCTGTGGACCAGCCGGCGGCCCGGGTCCTTGATGGGGGCGCAGTCCAGCCCCGCCCCCTCGAAGAGTTCCACGCTCTTGTCCAGCAGGCGGCCCTTGGTAATGGCGATTTTCAGACGCTCGCTCATACCCGCACCATCCTTTCTCCGTCCTTGTCAAAGACCAGCACGGCCTCCGCCCCCTTGTCCCGGGCCAGGTTCAGGCTGGACTCCAGAGTGCGGCAGGGGGAGAGCTCGCTGGTGCCGGCGGGGCGGCCGTCCACCGCCTCCAGGGCCTGGGCCAGATAGCCCGGCTCGTAGTGGACCACCACCCGCAGCACCGGCGGGGCGATCTCCGGCAGGGTGCGGGCCACCGCGTCCACGTCCACGGCGAAGCCGGTGGCCTGGGCCTCCCGGCCGAATACCCCCACCAGGTTGTCGTACCGGCCGCCGGAGAGGACGGCGTCTCCCGCCCCCTCCACGTAGCCCCGGAACACCACGCCGGTGTAGTAGTCGATCTGATGGACCATGCCCAGGTCAAAGCGGACATAGGCCCCGTAGCCTGCGGCGGACAGCTCATCGTACACCTCGGAGAGATAGTCCACCGCCGGGGTCTTGCCCGCCAGCTTCTCCGCCTGGGCCAGTACCTCCACCCCGCCGAACAGGCGGCTGAGCCGCTCCAGGGCGGCACAGGCCGGGTTGCCCCGGTGGGGCTCCAGAAAGGCGTTGAGGGCGGCGAAGTTCTTCCCCTCGATGAGGGCCCGCATCTCCTCCACCGCCGCCTCCCCCAGCTCCAGCCGGCCGGCCAGCTCCCGGAAATACCCGGCGTGGCCCAGCTCCACATGGAACCTGGCGGCCCCGCAGGAGCGCAGGGCGTCGATGGCGGTGACGATGATCTCCACGTCCGCCTTCTTCCCGCCGGCCCCGATCAGCTCCACCCCGCACTGGGGGAGCTCCCGGCTGCCGCCGTTGTGGGCGGGGTTGGAGCGGTACACCGTCTGGTCGTAGTACAGCCGCTGGGGCAGCGCTACCGCCTTCAGCTTGGTGGCCGCCACCCGGGCGATGGGTGTGGTGGAGTCAGGCCGCATGACGCAGATCTTGCCGCTGGGATCCCACACCTTGATCATCCGCTCCTGCGGGATGGCGCTGCCCGACAGGGCAAACAGGTCATAAAATTCGGTGTCCGGGGTGGACACCTCCAAAAAACCCCTCTGCCGGAACAGGCGGGTCAGACGGGCCTGCACCTGGCGGCGCTCCTGGCACTCGGCAAACAGCCGGTCCCGGGTGCCCTCCGGGGTGTTAATCATGACGCTCACGGGAGTTCCCCCTTCTACTTTCACACTTTACCACGCTACTATACTATAACATCTTCCTCTTGTCAAGAGGAAAAGGGGCGGCCGAAGCAGGCCGCCCCTCAAGTCTTAAAAACCGTCAAACAAGGTCATCTGGCTGGTATCGGGCATACCGTCCAGAGCCCCCACCGCCTTGAGCTGCTCGATGTGGGTCTTGGACACCTTGGGGCAGGCGGCGGAGAACTCCTCAATGGAGATAAACTGCTTGCCTCCCCGCTGCTCCATGATGGACCAGGCGGCGGTCTCCCCCAGGCCGGGAATGGAGGTAAAGGGGGGCAGCAGGGTTCCCTTCTCCATGTCGGGCAGGAAGTTCACTGCGTGGGAGCGGTACAGATCCATGGCCTCAAAGGTGAAGCCTCGCAGGTAGAACTCGTACACTACTTCCAGAGTGACCAGCATATCCTCCTCCACCGGGGTGGGCTTCTCCTTGCTCTCGATCTCCTGCATCTTGGCCTTGCACACATCCATGCCCATACACATGCAGGTGGCGTCGAAGGCCTTGGCCCGGATGGAGAAAAAGGCGGCGTAGAAGGCCAGGGGCCGGTGGACCTTGAACCAGGCGATGCGGAAGGCCATCATGACGTAGGCCACGGCGTGGGCCTTGGGGAAGAGGTACTTGATCTTCTTGCAGGAACCGATGTACCAGTCGGGCACGCCGGCGGCCTTCATCTCCTCCTCCGCCCCCTCGGGCAGACCCTTGCCCTTTCGCACCGCCTCCATGATCTTGAAGGAGCGCTTTTCCGGCATGCCGCAGGAGATGAGGAAAATCATGATGTCGTCCCGGCAGCCGATGGCCTGGCCGACGGGGATGCCCTGCTCCACCACCAGGTCCCGGGCGTTGCCCAGCCACACGTCGGTGCCGTGGGAGAAGCCGGACAGCCGCAGCAGAATGTCAAATTCATGGGGCTGGGTGTCCATCAGCATGCCCCGGGTGAACTTGGTGTTGAACTCGGGGATGGCCACCGCCCCGGTGGGACCCAGAATGGGGTCGTTCTCAAAGCCCAGCACCTTGGAGGAGGTGAAGATGCTCATGGTGTCCTTGTCGTCCAGGGGGATCTTTTGGGGGTCCACCCCCGTCAGGTCCTGGAGCATGCGGATCATGGTGGGGTCGTCGTGGCCCAGCATGTCCAGCTTCAGCAGGTTGGACTCCATGGAGTGGTATTCAAAATGGGTGGTGATGATGTCGCTGTTGGGATCGTCGGCGGGGTGCTGCACCGGGCAGAAGTCATAAATCTCCCGGTTCTGGGGGATAACCACCATGCCGCCGGGGTGCTGGCCGGTGGTGCGCTTCACTCCGCTGCACCCCAGGGACAAGCGGTTCTCCTCCGCCCGGGTGCCGTTGATGCCGTGGTCGTCCAGGTAGTGCTTGACGTAGCCGAAGGCAATCTTGTCCTTCACGGTGCCGATGGTGCCCGCCCGGAACACGTGGGTCTGGCCGAACAGCTCAAAGGTGTACCGGTGGGCGTTGGACTGGTACTCGCCGGAAAAATTCAGGTCAATATCGGGCACCTTGTCGCCGCCGAAGCCCAGGAAGGTCTCGAAGGGGATGTTGAAGCCGTCCTTTTCGTAGGGGGTACCGCAGACAGGGCACACCCCGTCGGGCATGTCGGCGCCGCAGCCGATGCCCAGCTCCTTGGCCGTCTCAAAATCGGAGTGCTTGCACTTGGGGCAGTGGTAGTGGGGGGGCAGGGAGTTTACCTCCGTAATACCCGACATGAAAGCCACCAGGGAGGAGCCCACCGAGCCACGGGAGCCCACCAGGTAGCCGTGGTCCAGAGAGTCCTGCACCAGCTTCTGGGCCGACATGTAGATGACGTCGTATTTACATTTGATGATGTCCCCCAGTTCGGCGTTGATCCGGTCCACCACGATCTGGGGGGGCTCCTCGCCGTAGAGGGCGTGGGCCTTGTCCCACACCAGCCGGGTCAGCTCCTCGGCGGAGTTCTCAATCTTGGGGGCGAACAGGCCCTGGGGCAGAGGCACCACCTCCTCGCACCAGTCGGCCACCAGGTTGGTGTTGCGCACCACCACCTCGTAGGCCTTCTCCTCCCCCAGGTAGGCAAACTCGTCCAGCATCTCCTGGGTGGTCTTGAAGTAGAGGGGCAGGGGGGAATCGGCGTCCTCAAAGCCCTTGGAGGCCAGCAGGATATGGCGGTAGATCTCGTCCTCCGGGTCCAGGAAGTGGACGTCCCCGGTGGCGCACACCGGCTTGTCCAGGGCCTCCCCCAGGGCCACCACCGTGCGGTTGAAGTCCCGCAGCTCCTCCTCGCTGCGCACCATCCCCTTGCGGAGCATGAAGGCGTTGTTGCACAGGGGCTGGATCTCCAGAAAGTCGTACCAGGAGGCGATACGCTTGAGCTCCTGAAAGTCCTTGCGCTTGACGACGGCCTGGAACAGCTCTCCCGCCTCGCAGGCCGAGCCGATGATCAAGCCCTCCCGGTGCTGGTTGATGAGGCTCTTGGGCATGATGGGATACCGCTTGAAATGGTCCAGGTAGGAGGCGGAGATCAGCTTGTACAGGTTGCGCAGGCCCAGCTGGTTCTTGGCCAGCACAATGAGGTGCTTGGGGTGCCGCTTGGCCTTGCCCCCGGAGCGGAGTCTGGCCATGGCGGGGTTGATCTGCTGGAGGGTATGTACTCCCTTATCCCGCAGCATGTCGAAAAAGGGGATTAGCATATAGCCCACCGTGGCCGCATCGTCATAGGCCCGGTGGTGGTTGAAGGCGGGCAGATTCAGGTGCTCCGCCACGATGTTCAGCTTATACTTGCCCAGGTCGGGCAGCAGGTTCTGGGCCAGGATCAGGCTGTCAATGGAGGTCTTGTCAAAGGGGATACCCAGCCGGCGGCACCCGGCGGCCAGAAAGCCCATATCAAACTCGGCGTTATGGGCGGCCAGGGGCCGGTCCCCCACGAAGTCCAGAAAGGCGCGGATGGCCTCTTCCTGGGAGGGAGCCCCCTCCAGCATCTGGTCGGTAATGCCGGTGAGCTCGGTGATCTCCCGGGTCAGGGGCTTGCCCGGGTCCACGAAGGTGGAGAACTGCTGGGCCACCTCCCCGTCCCGCAGCACCACCGCCCCGATCTCGATGATGACCTCCCGGCGGTTATCCAGGCCGGTGGTCTCCAGGTCGAAGCAGACAATCTCCCCCTCCAGGGGCTGGTCCTGCTCCCCGTGGACGGCCACCCGGTCGTCCACGTCGTTGATGAAGTAGGCCTCCACCCCGTAGAGAATCTTGATCTTTTTCGCAGAATGCCAGGCGTTGGGGAAGGAGTGGGCCACCCCGTGGTCGGTGATGGCGATGGCCCGGTGGCCCCACCGCTCCGCCCGCTTCACCACGTTCTTGTCGCTGCCGATGGGGGAGTCCATCTTGGACCCCACGGCGGTGAGGGCGTCCATGGCGGACATATTGGTATGTAAATGAAGCTCCACCCGCTTTTCCGGCGCGCCGTCCACCCGCTGCTCCCGCTCGCTCTCCATGATGGCGTAGGGCTCCAGCACCATGTCCCCGGTGAAGCGGTCGATATTCAGCTTACCCTGGATGAGCAGCCGCTGGCCCTTCTTCACCCCGTCCACGATGCCCTTGCCCTCGTCCCCGGGAAAGAACTTGTTGATGCGCACCGACCCGGTATAGTCGGTGACGTCGAAGGACACCACCCAGGCTCCCCGCTTTTTCAGCTCCCGGTGGTCGATGGCGAACACGTCCCCCTCCACGATCACCGTGCCCATGTCCAGCTCCAGCTGGCGCATGGGGGTGGGCATGCGCTTGATCTCGTGCTTGCCGAAGAGCAGCTTGCCGCGGCTCTTGGGGCTCCCCTTCCCCCCCTTTTTCTCCGAGGGCTTGGGGGATTTGAGCCCCGCCAGGGCCTTTCTGCGGATCTCCTCGGTGCGGCGGAAGGCGGCGGCCGCCTGGTCCTCCACCGGAGGCGGGGCGGGGGTGGGCTCCGGCACGGGAATGGGCTCGGCAGCCGGGGCGGAGGCGGCAGACTGGCCCGCCACCTCCAGCTCCACCCGCTCCACCCGGTAGGTGAGGGACAGGCTGCGCTCAATGGTGCGGCGCAGCTCCTCCCCCGGCGGGGTGGGACACTCCACGCTGGCCCGGATGGACCGGGTGTGCTTGTCGATCACCGCCCGGGTCACCAGGTAGCCCGACACCAGGCCGGTCAGCTCCTCCCCCGGCTTCCAGGCGGAAAACAGCTTTAGAAATGGGATCTTTTGTGCTTCTGGCATGTGACACGCTCCTGCTTACAGTTGGTCCACGAGAGCAAACAGCTCATCCACCAGTTGGTCCTGGGGTACCTTTTTCACGATCTCCCCCTTGCGGAACAGCAGTCCCTCGCCGTTGCCCCCGGCGATACCCACGTCGGCGGCGGCGGCCTCGCCGGGGCCGTTGACCACGCACCCCATCACCGCCACGGTAATGGGCTTATCCACGGTTTTCAGCCGCTCCTCCACCTCATTGGCCAAGGCGATGAGGTCGATGCGGGTACGGCCGCAGGTGGGGCAGGAGATCAGGTCGGCCCCCTCCCGCCGCAGTCCGGCGGCCTTCAGGATATCCCGGGCCGCCAGCACCTCCTCCACCGGTTCGGCAGACAGGGACACCCGCATGGTGTCCCCGATGCCCAGGGCCAGCAGGCCCCCGATGCCGATGGCCGACTTCAGGGTGCCCATGCGGATGGTGCCCGTCTCGGTGACGCCCAGATGTAAGGGGTAGTCGCTCTGTTCGCTCATCAGCTTATAGGCCGCCATGGTCACCGGCACGCTGGAGGACTTGAGGGACACGCAGATATCGTGGAAGTCGTACTGCTCCAGCAGGGCGATATGCCCGAAGGCCGACTCCACCAGGGCCTCCGGGGTAACCCCGCCGTACTTGGCCAGCAGGGGCTTTTCCAGAGAGCCGCCGTTGACCCCGATGCGGATGGGGATTTTTTTCGCCTTGCAGGCCTCCGCCACCGCCTTCACCCGGTCGGCCCCGCCGATGTTGCCCGGATTGATGCGCACCGCGTCGCACCCGGCCTCCACGCAGGCCAGGGCCAGCTTGTAGTCGAAGTGGATATCCACCACCAGAGGGATATGGATTTGCGCCTTGATAGCCCCCACCGCCTTGGCGGCCGCCATATCGGGCACCGCCACCCGGATGATCTGGCAGCCGGCGGTCTCCAGCCGCCGGATCTGCGCCACGGTGGCGGTCACATCGTCGGTAGGGGTATTGGTCATGGACTGTATGGTAACAGGGGCGCCCCCGCCGACGGGGACGCCTCCTACAAGAATCTGTCTGGTCACGAAACTGCCTCCTACAAAATGAACCTGTTTACATCGTTGATGGCCACCAGAATCATCAGGGCGATGAGGCAGATAAAGCCCGCCGCATTGACGTAGCCCAGATATTTCTGGTCGATATACTTCTTGCTGAACAGGTGGTAGACCCCGTTGACGAGGAGCAGGAAGATCTGCCCGCCGTCCAGGGCGGGGATGGGCAGCAGGTTCATCACCGCCAGGTTGATGGCGATAAGGGCGGTGAAGTCCAGCAGATTGACCACCGCGCCGAACAGTCCGGCGGCCTCGGCCCCCGCCTGGCCCACCTCGCCGGCCATGGCGGTAATGCCGATGACCCCGGACATATCCTTGAGGCCCACCGCGCCGGTAAAGATATCTCCCAGGCCCATCCACACCATGCGCACGTAGTCAATAGCCTGATACCAGCTGTTTTGCAGACGGGTAAACACCGTATCCTCCAAAAACTCTCCCACGTAGATGCCCCGCTTTTCCACCTGCTGGCCGTTCTCGTCGGTAAGCAGACGGTAGGGCAGGGAAATCACGCCCAGGTCCACCTTCTCCCCGTCCCGGACCACCGTGACGTCCACGTCCCCCCCCGCCCGCTGGAGATAGATCAGCGCGTCGCTCTGGAAGTAGATGCGGTGGCCGTCGATGGTGTAGAACCGGTCGCCGGGCTGCAGGCCGGTATCCAGCACCTCCTCCGCCCCCTCCATCACGCCGGTGAACACCGGAGCGGCGGGGCTGCCCACCAGAAAGAAGAGCACCAGAATGATGACAAGCCCCGCCACAAAGTTCATAAAGGCCCCGGCCACCAGGATGATGAACTTTTTCCAAAAGGGCTTGTTGTGGAAGGAGCGGGGATCGTCGGAGGACTCCTCCTCCCCCTCCATGGCGCAGAAGCCGCCGATGGGGAACAGACGGAGGGAGTAGGTGGTCTCCCCCTTCTGCCGGGACAGGAGGGCGGGCCCCATGCCGATGGAAAACTCGTTCACCCGCACCCCCAGGCTCTTGGCGGCCACAAAGTGTCCAAACTCATGGATGGCAATGAGCAGGCCGAAAAACAGGATGATGAGTACAATGGAAAAGATGGTCATAGGCACCTCAATGCGTCAAAAGGTTTCCGCCGCCCGACGGGCGGCCTGATCAGCGGCCAGCACGTCCTCCAGCTCCGGCCTTTGGGCCACCGGTACCGTAGCCAGGGCGTGCTCCACCCGTTGGGCGATCTCACCGAAGGAGATCTTACCCGCCAGGAACAGAGCCACCGCCGCCTCGTTTGCCCCGTTGAGGGCCGCGGTGGCGGTGCCGCCGGTACGGGCGGCCTCCAGCGCCAGGGACAGGCAGGGGAAAGAGTCGTAGTCCGGAGCGTGGAAGGTAAGGGGCGGACAGGTCAGCAGGTCCAGGGGCTTTGCCACCGCCGTGGTCCGGGCGGGCCAGGTGAGGGCGTACTGGATGGGCAGGCGCATGTCCGGCACCCCCAGCTGAGCCAGGATGGCGTTGTCACAGTATTCCACCAGAGAGTGTACTATACTCTCCCGATGGACCACAATGGAAATCTTCTCCGGGGGCAGGCGGTAGAGCCGCATGGCCTCGATAAACTCCAGGCCCTTGTTCATCAGGCTGGCCGAGTCCACGGTGATCTTGGCCCCCATGGACCAGTTGGGGTGCTTCAGGGCCTGCTCCACCGTGGCGGAGGCGATTTTTTCCTTCTCCCAGCCCCAGAAGGGGCCGCCGGAGGCGGTGAGGATCAGGCGCTTCACCTCGCCTCGGTCCCGGCTTCCCTGGAGACACTGGAAAATGGCGGAATGCTCGGAATCCACCGGCACGATCTCCGCGCCGTGGGCGTCGGCGGCCTCCATTACCAGCTCCCCGGCGCACACCAGGGTCTCCTTGTTGGCCAGGGCGATCCGCTTGCCCTGGCGGATGGCGGCCAGGGTGGGCCGCAGACCCACCATACCCACCACGGCGGTGAGCACCGTGTCCGCCCTTTCCAGGGTGGCCGCTTCCATGAGGCCCTCCATCCCCGCCGCCACCCGGATAGGGGTATCGGCCAGCCGTGTCCGCAGGTCGGCCGCGGCGGCGGGGTCCATCATCACCGCCAGCTCCGGCCGGAACTTGCGGCACTGCTCCTCCAGCCGCTCCACGTCCCGGTTGGCGGTGAGGGCGGCCACAGTCATGCCACAGGCGGCAATCACCTCCAGTGACTGCCGCCCGATGGACCCTGTGGAACCCAACAGAGAAATACATTTGCTCATAGTCAGCCTCCCACAGCGGGCAGGATGTGGAGCAGCAGCTCCACCAGGGGGGCGCAGAAGATCACGCTGTCAAAGCGGTCCAGCACCCCGCCGTGGCCGGGAAAGATGTTGCCGAAATCCTTAATCCCGTACTCCCGCTTGATATAGGAAAAGGACAGGTCCCCCAGCTGGGACACCACGCTGCCCAGAGCCCCGTACAGGGCCAGCAGGAGGTAATTCACCTTCAGGTCAAATCCAAACTGGAGAATGGCGCCGTAGAGCACCGTACACACCACCGCTCCCAGAAAGCCGCCTACCGCCCCCTCCACCGTCTTTTTGGGGGAGAGCTCGGGAGCCAGCTTGTGCTTGCCGAAGGCCATGCCGGCAAACAGGGCGAAGGCGTCGCTGACAAAGGCGATGACCAGGGGCAGGATCACCAGCGCCTGCCACTGGTCCATCAGCCGGATGCGCAGGAAGGAGGAGAGGAAAAAGGGGATGACCACGGTGAGGAAAAAGGCCCCTCCCATTTTCTCCAGGCCGATGCGCTTGTGGCTGGCGATGGCCTCGCAGAACAGCAGCACCACGTAGACAAACAGCCCGCACAGGACGGGCAGGGCCTCTCCGCTGTAATACACCCAGAAGGGGAGCAGGCCCGCCGTAATGATGGAATAGCCGGAAATGCGGGGGTGCTTGAGAAAGCTGGTGGACCACAGGGCCTCATGCACCGCGATCATGGACAGGCCGGAGATGATCACCGGCAGGATCATGGGGTAAAGCGGAGATACCCAGTAGATCGCCAGAAGCAGCAGCGGAATGAAGATCACCGCCACCATAACTCGCTTGACCACTCACACACCTCCAAAGCGGCGGGAACGGCTCTGATAGGCCGCCAGCGCCTTGTGCAGTTCTTCCTTGGAAAAATCGGGCCACAGCACGTCGGTGTAATAGAACTCGGCATAGGCCGACTGCCACAGCAGGAAGTTGGAAATTCTGAGTTCCCCGCTGGGCCGGATCACCAGATCCGGGTCGGGCACCCCGGCGGAGTAGAGGTACTGGGAAAGGCCCTCCTCCGTCAGCTGCTCCGGCGTGCTCTTCCCCGCCGCACAGTCGGCGGCGAAGGCCCGGGCCGCCCGGACGAGCTCGTCCCGGCCCCCGTAGTTGAGGCACACGTTGACCTGCATGCCGTCGTACCGCTGGGAGATGGCGTCTGTGCGGCCGCACATCTCCCGCAGCTCGGCAGGCAGAGGGGACAGGTCCCCGAAGAAATGGAGCCTGATCCGGTCCCGCTCCATCTTCTCAATGGACTCCAGCAGGTACTTCTTCAGCAGGCCCATAATGGCGGAGACCTCCTCCAGAGGCCGTTTCCAGTTCTCCGTGGAGAAGGCGTACACCGTCAAATAGTCCAGCCCGATGTTCTTGCAGTAGGTGGCGATGGTACGGAAATTTTCCGCGCCGGCGGCGTGGCCCGCCGTCCGGGGCAGCCCCCGCCGCTTGGCCCACCGGCCGTTGCCGTCCATAATGATGGCCACATGGCGGGGCAGGCGGTCAAAATCCACCTGGGCCGCCGTGTCCTCCTTTGGTTTCAAAAAAGCCATAGCTTGTATCCTATCCGATCCTTGTTCCAATTAAGATGCCGGTGCGGGACACCAGGAGGCGCCCCGCACCGTAACAGGTGGTTGCCTTACGGCTTACACCGCCATCAGTTCGCTTTCCTTCTTGGCGGTGAGCTCGTCGATCTGCTTGCAGCGCTTCTCGGTGAGGTCCTGAAGCTCCTTTTCGTAGTCCTTCCGGTCGTCCTCGGTGATCTCCGACTTCTTCTCCATGGCCTTGAACTTCTCCATGGCGTCCCGGCGGATGTTGCGGATGGCCACCTTGCCGTTCTCCCCGTATTTGCGCACCTGCTTGGTGAGCTCCTTACGGCGCTCCTCGGTGAGCTGGGGGAAAGACAGGCGGATCACCTTACCGTCATTCTGGGGGTTGATGCCCAGATCAGAGGTCTGGATGGCCTTCTCAATGGCCTTGAGCAGGGTGCTGTCCCAGGGCTGGATCATCAGGGAGCGGGGGTCGGGAGAGGAGATGGCGGCCACCTGATTCAGGGGGGTGGGGGCGCCGTAGTAATCCACCGTAATCTTATCCAGCACCGCGGCGTTGGCACGTCCGGCCCGGACGCTGGCGAAATCGCTCATGACCACATCAATGGTTTTCTGCATCTTTGCATCGAATTCCTTGTTGACTTCTTTCATTTCACGGTTCCTCCTTGACGATGGTTCCTATTTTTTCGCCCATGACCACCCGCAGGATATTCTCCGGGTCCTTGAGGGCGAACAGGATCACAGGAATTTTGTTGTCCATGGACAGGGACGTGGCAGTGGAGTCCATCACCTCCAGGTGCCGGGCCAGGATATCGTCGTAGGTGATGGTGTCGAACTTCACCGCGTTGGGGTCCTTCCTGGGATCGGCGGAGTACACTCCGTCGATATTCTTGGCCAGCAGAATGGCGTCGGCGTCGATCTCCGCCGCCCGGAGGACCGCCGCGGTATCGGTGGAAAAGAAGGGATTGCCGGTACCGCAGCCGAAGATCACCACCCGGCCCTTCTCCATGTGCCGGATGGCCTTGGAGCGGATATAGGGCTCCGCCACGGAGCGCATCTCAATGGCGGTCTGCACCCGCACGTCCACACCCTTCTGCTCCAGCACGTCGGCCACGGCCAGGGCGTTGATGGTGGTGGCCAGCATCCCCATATGGTCGGCCCGGGTGCGCTCCATCCGGTCGCCGCCGTCCTTCAGGCCGCGCCAGAAATTGCCGCCGCCCACCACGATGCCTACCTGCACGCCTTGCTCCACGCATTTCTTGATCACGTCGCAGACGCTTCCGATTACGTCAAAGTCCAGCCCGCGGCTGGCCGCGCCTGCCAGCGCCTCGCCGCTGAGCTTCAGCAGCACCCGTTTGTACTGCGCCTGACTCATACTTCCAACCCCTTCATATGGTATTTCAGTCCACCTCATTTTAATATAGTTTTCCACATTTGCCTAGTAGTTAGGCCAAAGTTTTTACAAATTATTCGGATTCTTCCCCAGGCATAAAAAAGGAGCGGGAAAAGGTGCCTCCCGATAAGAAAACATCGTGGGGCAAGAGAGAAACGGTATAGCTTCGGCTATGCCGTTTTTCTCATTCTTGCCTTGATGAAATGACTTTGGATACTTCCAGAGCTCCAATGCCCTTATAGTAGATGTCAATTTCCTGAGTGCGGTTCTTGCCCTTCGGATCGCTGGCAGCATGGACAACAATCTTCTCGACAAACTCATGCAAGATACATGGGGTCAATTCAGGAATTTCCGTATACCGTTCTACAACGGAGAGAAACCTTTCCACATTGGCACTTTTGCGTTCCTCTGCTTCGATTTCACCACGGAGGACAGCCGCTAACTCTTGAAGCTCATGCTGTTCTTTCTCGTAGTCAGCGGAGAGCTTTTGGAAACGTTCGTCAGAAAGTTTTCCCGAAATAGTATCCTCGTAGAGCCGTTTGAAAATGGTGTCCAGCTCTGCAATCCGCTTTTCGGCATCGGCCAATGTTTTCTGCCGTTTTGCCAAACCTCGGTTACGCTGGCGCATATCCGCATCCATGACCATCTTCACAAAATCGTCTTTGCGCTGTGATGCGAAGGAAACAATCTCGCGCAGATTTTGCAGAACTAATTCTTCCAGGATAACAGTTCGGATAGAATGTGTCTGCCCACATACATCACGGCTTTTCCGATAGCCGGAACACAGGTAATATTCCTGATCGCGCCGGAAATTGGTTGCCCTGCATTGGTACATGATGGAGCCGCAGTCGGCACAGAACATCATGCCGGAGAACATCCCCATTTCTCCCATCTTTGTAGGGCGGCGCCGCGATTGCCTTGCGAGCCTTGCTGCATCGGCAATCGCCTCCGTCCAGATAGCTTCGTGGGTATTCTCAAAAATCTTCCATTCGCTTTCTGGATTGTGCAAGGTCTTTTTACTCTTGTAGGATTTTTTACGGGTTTTGAAATTAACTGTGTGCCCCAGGTATTCACGCCAACGGTCCATGATGTCGGCAATCGTAGAAGAATCCCAAGCGTAAGGAGAACCTTTCTTTGTGACATTGGTTGTTCTGCCCTTGCTCGCATAGTAAGCAGCCGGAGTAAGAATTTTTCTTTCCGTCAGTTTCCTTGCAATCTGCGAGGGTCCCAATCCGTCCATGATATAGAGACCAATTTCATAAACTACCTGGGCGGCTTCTTCATCCTTCACCCATTGCTTTTTGTCATCAGACGATTTCATGTATCCATACGGAGGCAAAACAGTCAAATGTTCTCCTGCATTGCCTTTCACTTTCATAACGGCACGGATTTTTTTGCTGGTGTCTTTGGCGTACCATTCATTGATGATATTGCGGAAGGGCGTAAACTCGTTGTCACCCTGAGTGCTGTCCACACCATCATTCACCGCAATAAAGTGAATATCATGTTCGGGAAACATGATTTCCGTATACATGCCGACTTGCAGATAATCACGTCCGAAACGTGACATATCCTTGATGATGACCCTCTTGACAAGGCCAGCCTCAATGTCTGCAATCATCTGCTGAAAGCCTGGGCGGTTGAAGGTCGTACCTGAGATGC